>JAXLWI010000044.1:0-36663 GCA_046328575.1 Anaerolineae bacterium | reverse complement strand
GCGCGCGGCGCATACGTCCGGGCGCTGGGTACGATCGATGTGTATGAGGGCGATACGGAGATCGAATTTTTCGAAGCGGAGCAGGTCCAGGTGATCACGCCGACAGACAACATCGATCCGCTGCCGCTGCCGTTCAGCACACACGACGCGGCGCTGGAAAGCAATCAAGGTTGGCTGACGCAGATCACAGGCACCGTCACCGCCAAGGGCCCTGAATACGTGGTCGTTGACGATGGTTCCGGTCCGGTGCGCGCTTTCCTCGACGGCTACAACGGAACGTGGGATACTGTGCATGTGCTCGATCGCATCACCGTTAAAGGCTTGGTCTCTGAAAACGGCGGCGGGCCGCGCATTCGCGTGCGCAACTTCGGTATGCATCCGTCGATTCCAAATGATGTCACGATTCTGATCCCGGCCAAGTTGGTGTTCTTGCCGTTGGTCAGAAAGTAAGCGATCGAGTTGTAAAACCGATCGAGTGTAGTAAACCCAATCAGCACGGGGCGCATCGTACGATGCCGCCCCGTGTGTGTTCTGTGGGCCAGTGGTACAAAATCAAGACGAGGTATGAACTCGTCGATGACTTTCGAGCGGAGGGTGCATGTTCAAGAAACTGCTGTTGATGGTGAGTGTGATCCTGTTCAGCGCGATTGGTTTGAGCGCTCGGACGGCGAGTGTACCAGCGGTGTATGCGGTATCGACGACGCTGGTAATCAGTCAGATTCAAACGGCGGGCGCAACCGCGACGGATGAGTTTATCGAGCTGCACAACGTCAGTAACGCCAGTGTCGATCTCAACGGCTATCGCGTCGTCTATCGCTCGGCGACGGGCGCAACCGATATCAGTTTGATCAGCTGGTCGACGAGCGTGGTGATTCCGGCGGGTGGTTACTATCTGCTCGGCGCGTCAGGCGGCTATGTGGGTACAACGCCTGCCGACGCAACGTACAACGCCGGATCGATGTCGGGCACGGGCGGCGGCGTCGCGATTCGCAACGGCGCCGCCAACACCGGTACACTTATCGATTCAGTCGGTTACGGCACAGCGACCAACGCGTTTGTCGAAACGACGGCGACGACTGCGCCCGCGGCCAGTGCCAGTCAGGCGCGTTTGGCGGATGGTTGCACCGACACGGATAACAACGCCAACGACTTCGCCACGCTCAACCCTTCGATGCCGCGTAACAGCAGTTCGATGGTGAACGTATGCAGCGGTGGCGGCGACGCCGCGCCCTATGTCGCCTCGACTTCGCCCGTCAGCAACGCGAGCAACATCACAACTACGTCCGACATTACCGTGACGTTCAGTGAGCCGGTGGACGTGACAAGCAGCTGGTACTCGATCGGATGTACGACCAGCGGCGCGCACTCCGCTGTTGTTTCGGGCGGGCCGACGATCTTCACGCTCAATCCCGATACGGACTTTGTCGACGACGAAACCTGCACCGTGACGATCGTTGCCGCGAACGTAACCGATCAAGATTTGATCGATCCGCCCGACAATATGACGGCCGATAAGATCTGGAGTTTCAGCACGTCCGGTACGGCCTGCCCCACGCCGCCTAACACGCTGCGGACAATTTCGGCGATTCAAGGCAGCGGCGCGACGAGTCCCTTTAGCGGGCAAACGGTGACGGTGCGCGGCACGGTGACGGCCAAGTTCAGTGGGCTGAGCGGCTTCTTCATGCAGGACGCGGGCGACGGCAACGCAGCCACGTCCGATGGGATCTTCGTGACCTATACGGGTGCGACGGCTTATAGCGTCGGCGATGCCGTGCAGGTGAGCGGCTCGATCGGCGAAGCGAACACCTTCACGCAGATCGGATCGGTGTCGGCGTTGAGCGTGTGCGGCGTGCCGACGACGATCACACCGCTCGCGCTCGATCTGCCGGTGCCTATCAGTACAACGCTTGAGCCGTACGAAGGTATGTTGGTCACAATCCCCGAAACGTTGACCGTCGATCAAAACTTTTTTCAAGGCCGCTACGGGCAAGTGACGCTGTCGGCGGACGGGCGCATGTACAACCCGACTAACGGCAACGGCCTCGGCGACACGGTCGACCTGAACTATCGCCGGATGCTGGTGCTGGACGACGGCACGACCGCGCAGAATCCCAACCCCATTCCCTACATTGGCACGGATAACACGCTGCGCGCCGGCGATACGATCACGAATCTCACTGGCCTGATCGATTACGGGCCGATCAATTCCGATACGTCGATTCAGCATTATCGTTTGCAGCCGATCGGCGCGCCGACCTTCACGCGCGTCAACGCCCGCACGGCCACGCCGCCTACGGTGGGCGGCACGGTACACGTGGCGAGTTTCAACGTGCTCAACTACTTCAACGGCAACGGCGACGGCACGGGCTTTCCCACGTCGCGCGGTGCGACCACGCTGGCCGAATTCAATCGGCAGCGCAACAAGATTATTCCCGCCATCGTCGCGCTCGACGCCGACATCGTCGGGTTGATGGAAATCGAGAACGACGGCGAAGGCGCACTCAGCGCGATTCAGGATTTGGTGAACGGCTTGAATGCGGCGACGAGCGCCGGGCGCTATGCCTTTGTGACTGAACCCGGACCGGGGGCGGACGCGATCAAGGTGGCGATGATTTATCAGCCGGGCCGCGTCACACCGATCGGGAGCGGGATTAACTATCAAGTGACGACTAATCCGACGTACAACCCGCTGTTCGATCGGCCGCCGCTGGCCCAACGGTTCAGCACGGCATCGGGCGCGCAGTTGTATGTGATCGTCAATCACTTCAAATCGAAGGGCAGTTGCCCAAGCAGCGGCGTCGATCTGGATTACGGCCAGGGGTGTTGGAATGCCAAGCGCGTGGCGCAGGCCAGCGGCCTGCTCGACTTCATCGCGACGCTGCAAGCCACCACGCCGCACGTCATCGTCATCGGCGATCTCAACGCGTACGGCGCGGAAGATCCGATCAATACGCTGGTCGCCGGTGGATTGATCAATCAAGCGCTGCGTGTGCCGGCCGCACAACGGTATTCATACGTGTTTGACGGCCAAGCGGGTTATCTCGATCAAGCGTTGACGACACCCAGCCTCGACGCGCATGTGACGGGCACGGCCTACTGGCACATCAACAGCGACGAACCGTCCGTCATCGACTACAACACGGAGTTCAAGCCGCAAGATTTGTACACGGCCACGCCCTACCGCGCCTCCGATCATGATCCGGTGCTGCTGGGCCTGGATTTCGCGCCCTTGGGGCCGGCACCTGATTTCAGTGCCTCAAGTAAGACCGTGGATGCGACGACGATCACCGCCGGTGACTTGTTGACCTACACGCTGATTGTTTCGAACAGCGGCAATCTCAGCGGCACGTTTGCTTTGACGGATACGCTCAATGCCAACCTCACTTTGATTAGTGCGCCGGGCCTGACAGTGAATGGCGCAACGTTGACGGGCAGCGGTGTCGTCGAATCACACACGCTGCAATCGTTCGTGGTGACGGTGCGCGTCGCCGCTAATTACGCAGGCAGCCTGGCGAACACGGCTCAACTCAGCGGTGATGGCTTGGTACACAACCTGGTCGCGCCCTCTGTGACAGTGCTGCCGCAGCCCGTCCCTGACTTCAGCGCATCCAGCAAGTTGGTCAACACCACCATCGTGTCAGGGAGTGAACTCTTCACGTACACGTTGTTCGTTGCCAACAGCGGCGAGGCAGCGGGTACCTTTGTGCTAACGGACACGCTCAATGTGCAGCTGTCACTGATCAGTGCGCCGGGCTTCAGTGTCAACGGTTCGACGTTGATCCTCAGCGGCACGCTCGCCGCCCAGGAGTCACAAACCTTCGATATCGGCGTACGGGCCGCCGCTGCCTTCTCGGGGACTATCACCAACACGGCCACCCTGAGCGGCGATGGGCAAATCCGCGCACTGGTGGCACCCGATGTGACCCACCTGCCCGTAACGAATATGTACTTTTTGTATCTGCCATTAGTGTTGAACTGAGGGTGGCAAATCGGCTTGACTGATCTCTTGAAGATTTAGGACAACGTATAAACCGTGCGGGGGTGATCGGCGCCCTCGCACGGTTTTTGTTTGGTGCGGCGCAGCCGCCAGTTCGGCCCGTCAACTGTGCTCTTCGCCCGCGTCCCCGCGGGCATGACAGCCGCCGACCGCGAGGACGCGGTCGGTGAGCAAGAGAAATTGACTTGCAGCGCATCGGGATTATACTGTCGCCGTTGTTCCGGCGAACGCGGGCCGCAACACAGGATGCTTAACGACGATGAACAAAGATAGCGAACTTGAAGACTTTGCGCCCTGGTTGATTCTGCTCATTACCTTAATCGGCGGCGGACTGCGCGTGCTGCTGCTCGATAAAAACGGGCTGTGGTTGGATGAAACGTTCAGCGTGTGGGTAGCTAATCACAGCGTGCCCGATATGGTGCAGTGGATTGCGCGGATCGATCAGCATCCGCCGCTGTATTACCTGCTGCTCCATTACTGGATCGCCCTCACCGGGGATGCGGCCTACAATGTCCGTCTGCTATCAGTCCTCTTCGGCACGGGCACCATCCCGATCATTTATCTGATCGGCAAACGCCTGTCGGGCGTGGTGGTGGGCGTGGCGGCCGCGGTGTTTCTGGCGCTGTCGCCGTTCAACATCTACTTTGCGCAGGAAACGCGTATGTACACGTTACTGGCGTTCAATGTCGCCGTAGCGCTGTACGCGCTGATCAGATTGCTGACCGATCCGCGTGCGGTCAGACCCATCGGCAGCCAGTTTCGAGACTATGTGCGAGCGTGGCGTACCGCGCCGCCGATCGAGCCGGATACCCAACGCGATTTCAGTTATCGGGACATGGCACGCCTTACGGCGCGTAGTCGAACCGGCTGGCGAGCGTGGCTAGCGCGGCATCAGTGGTCGCCCATTCAGACCATCGAGACGGATTTGGCCTGGGTGGTCTTCATCGTCTTTTCGGCGGCGACGTTGCTCACTCACAACACGGCGATCTTTTTTCCGTTAGCGACCAATCTCGTTGTGATTGGGCTGATGCTGTATCGCCGAGTAAAACCATCGGGGCCGTTACCGGCGTTGCAAGCACCCTCGATCGGAAACTGGGTGAAAGCGCAGATCGGCATCGTCATCTTGTGGAGTCCGTGGCTGATGGCTTTTATCCAGCAGGCCAGCGGAGTCGATCGGGCGTTTTGGATTCCCCAACCCGATTGGAATACCGTCACCCAAACGCTGCGCTATTTATCGAATAACCTGGTGCCCAATCAAGCCAGCCAGGTCACGACGTGGCTGTTGGGCGCGGTCTTAGCGCTCGGGTTGGTGTATTACCGCAAGAAACTTTCGATCTTCCTGTTTCTGGTGACGCTGTTTGCCGTGCCTTTTCTGGGCGAATTGCTGGTGAGTGTTCGCCGACCGATTTTTCTCGATCGGACGCTGATCTGGATCACGCTGCCGTTGTGTTTGTTACTGGCGGCGGGTATCGCGCGCTTGAAGTTTGGTCTGCTGATGATGGCGGTGTTGGGGATTCTGGCCACCAACGATCTGTTTTCGGTGAGCGATTATTTTCGGTATGTGCAAAAAGAGGATTGGAGCACGGCGGCTGGGTATGTGGCAAAGTTCGCCGAGCCGGATGATTTGGTGCTGTTCAATTCCAACTTCGTCGTTATCCCGTTCGACTATTACTTTAAGCCCTATGAACAGCAGTATTCATTGCAGATCGTGAGGCACGGCGTACCGCTCGATCTGTTCGAGAGCGGTACGCTGGAACCGCCGATGACGGCGGGCGATGTCCCCGCCTTGCTGTCACTGTTGAGCGGGCATCCACGCGTCTGGCTGGTGTACAGCCACGACTCGTATACTGATCCGCTGGGCTTGGTTCCGCGCACGTTGGCCGCGCAGATGACGTTGACGCGGACGCGCGATTTTTATGGCGGGCAGGTGCAGTTATATCAGAAGTAGCCAGGAGACAAGGAAACAAGTAAACGAGCGAGTGTGCTCCCTCGACCGGGAAAGTTATGGCATTTTGATAACCTATGACGCTAAAATCCACGTTGGCATCGCGCTAAAGGTCAGTTCGGCTGGAAACCGAGCCGCCGCAAAGTGCGTGGGGGCAATCTGGTTGGAAACCGAGCCGCCGCAAAATGCGTGGGGGCAATCTGGCTAGAAACCGAGCCGCCGCAAAGTGCGAGAGGTCAACTTGGCTGGAAACCGGCCCCGCGCAAAATGCGTGGGGGCAATCTGGCTGGAAACCAGGCCTACGATAGTTCTGTAAAGTCCCAGATCGAAGCGGGTGCTGACTTGACGGTTGGCAGGCGGTAACGCTACAATCACTCACGCCCCCGGTTGAGCGCCGCCGGGGCAGCCAGCCCACCGGAGGTATGACAATGTCTAATCAGCGAGTTTTCGCCATGAAGTTTGCCGAGATCTATCCGCTCTACGTTAAAAAGGCCGAACGCAAGAATCGCACGCAGGCCGAAGTCGATCAGGTCATCTGCTGGTTGACGGGCTATAACCCGGCAGGCCTGCGGCAGCAAATAGCCCAGGGTCACGATTTCGAAACCTTCTTTGCGCAAGCGCCCGCCCTCAATCCTAATCGGGCATTGATCAAAGGTGTGGTGTGCGGCGTGCGCGTGGAAGACATCGACGATCCGCTGATGCAAAAAATCCGCTATCTGGACAAGCTGATTGATGAACTGGCCAAGGGCAAAGCGCTGGAGAAGATTCTGCGGTAGTGAGGAGTTGCGCCAACCGACCGCGTGGACGTGGTTGGTGAGCAAAGAGGAATGGTTCAGCGGTCGAGACCGCCAGGCCGATTGGCCCTTCGACCTTGACGGTTACTCAGCCTATCATCGTATCCAAGATATCGCAGAAGCCTTGAAACAGCCCGGAAAATAAGCGTCTCCCGCAAAGACTGCACCAGAAAACGCGGCCTCGAATCACTATGATTCGAAGCCGCGTTCGTTTTATTTCTTACTTTACGCCCCGTCATGCCCGAATGTTTTTATCGGGCATCCATTTGACTACTCTCAATATATGCTGCCGGGCGTGGTGGATTCCCGCTAAAAGCACGCGGGAATGACATTCGATGCAGCCCGCGCGAAGCGCGGTGTCACCTTGTCACCACGTTCCACACTCCTAGCGGAATACTCTGCCCCTGCTTGATCAACTCCGCGTCGAGCAAAGCCAGCGGCTCCTGCGTGAAATTATCGTAGACGATCACACTGATCGTCGCCAGGCCGGGCGCGGCCTTCGCCGGAATCGTCAGCGCATGCCGATCAGCGATCTGCGTCCCCGCGAGCCACTTCAAGGTCGGAATCGCGCCGAGGGCGGGCACGCTGTCATCAGTCACGCGCCAGCCCGGCCCCGTCATCTGCACACTCACCACGTAGTCGCGCAAGATCGGCCGCGCGGCAGTGAAGGCCAGATCGAGCGTGAGTCGATCGCCGGGGTGTACCTCGCCGTTGATCGAGGCGGTTGATCGCACTAAAGTGATGCCGCCCGACAGCGCGATGCCGTTCGCTTTCACCAGCCGTTGATCGGCGGCGACGGTCGCCGTCGTTAGCGTCACGCGCTCCTGCCCGTCCGCCTTCAACGCCTCAAGCGTCCCGCTGCTGGTCGAGTAGATGCCCGTCATGATCGCGTAATCGCCGGGCGGCACATCGAGCAGCGGCGCGATACGGAATCGCTCGACGATCACGTCGTTCGCCTGATAGCGCGTCGTCGGCAGCGTCCGATCGGCCTGCCCGATCACGCGCCCATCCGCCGCGACGAGATGCACGAAGAAACTATAATCGCGCGCGGGTGTCTGCAAAACCCGATAGGCGATCTGCACCGTTAACGGCTCGCCGGGTGTCGTCGGCTGATCCGTGACCCGATAGCCGCTCACGCGAAAGAGATCACTGAAGTTGAAATCGCTGGCGGTGAAAGTTGTCGGAAGGTCAGTGCGCGGCGATTCGCGCACCAGCCATGCCTCGCGGCCTAACGGCTCAAACATGTACGGGCTGCTGTCAAATTCGCTGCGGAAAAACATATCTACCACGACCGGACGCTTCGCCTTCGAGCCCGCGTCGATCGCCTTCAACCACGACTGCGCCAGCGTCTCGCCACGCGGATAGACGTACTGCACTTCGACATCGCCGCGCACGCCTTCGACTTGCTGCAGATACCACATCGGATTAGCCCAGTGCCAGTTGGACAAGATGATGGCGTTGGGCGGCGCATCGTTCAACAGCGATTCGGCGTAGGCGCGAGTGTCGTCGTGGTCGCGCAGCCAGTTGAAGGACGGCAAGTTGTTGGCGAACTGAAGGACGATCAGGATAGCAGCGAGTAGCCAGAAGCCAGCCGTCAGAATTCTGGCTCCTGACTTCTGAATACTCACTGTTTGCAGTCCATAGCCGACGACGATGGCCAACAACACATACGCCGGGATCAGATACTCCACGGTCTGCGGGGCGCGATAGGTGATGGCGACGAAGGTATGCAGAGCGATGCCGCCGAGCAGCATCACGGCCAACTTCCAATCGCGGCGGATGAGGCGCGCGGCGCCGATCAACACGAGCGCGATCACAAGCGGATTGAACTGAAACGTGAACAGTGTCGGTAGCAACGCGGCCCGATCGGCCAGTAAATCCGATCGGGTGTTGACGAAGTAAAAGAAGTCGCCTTCAAAGCCGCGCGCCAACACGTGATCGAGGAACTTATCGGGTTGGGCCAGATACGTCGTCGTTTCGCCATCGGCCAGCGTGCCGCCCGTCGCGCCGCGTAACGGCAGGTACAGCAAGACCAGCAGCCCCAGCGCGAAAGCGATCAGCGGCGCAAGCCAGCGGCGCGGTTGTTTGATCAAGCCGCGATCATTCAGCAAGATATAGATGATGAAGAAAACACCCGGAAACGCCAGCGAGAGATGATGGCCGAGGCCGAGGGAAAAGATGTACGCAAAGATGACAAGATGACGCGCTGAGCGCGCCTGTTCCCTTCGACTACGCGACCACTCGACTAACAGACTAACGCAGAGCGCCGTGAACAACGCCGTCGGCATGCGGATGTTGGCGGTGGTGGCTTGCGCCCAAAAAGTAGTAGATGTGCCAAGTAGCGCCGCGGCCAATAGACCCGCGATCGTTGACTGCGTCAGTCGGCGGACGGTGCGGCTGACGACGACGAGTGTGATCGACGCCAGTACCGCGCTGAGTAAATTGAGCGCAAAGGCTGGCGATGCGAAGAAGCGCGAAAACAACCAGCCGACGATGGTGTACAGCGCGTAACCCGGCGGATGCGCGATGCCCAACTTCCATGCCACGAGTTGAAATTCGCCGTTGTCAGCGGAAAGGACTGAAGGGAGACAAGTGGACAGGTAGACCAGAAAAGAGGCGAGGCCGAGCAAGCCGTCAGCCAGTGCGGAATGCGGAACGCGGAATGCGGAACGAGATCGCCCGTCACTCATTACTCGTTACTCGTTGCGCAGTACATCTTCGTACGCCGCCACCGTCTCTCGCGCGCACTTCTCCCACGAGAACTTGGCCGCTTGCTTGAGCGCCCGCTCGCTGAGTTCGTCGTGGAGGCTGTCTTCCATGCACACCGGGATCAACGCGCCTGCCATCGCGCGCGCATCGTGCGGATCGACCAGTATGCCGGCATCGCCGACGATCTCTGGGATGCATGACGCATTTGAGCCGACGACAGGTACGCCGCATGCCAACGCTTCGAGCGCAGGCAAGCCGAAGCCTTCGTAGAGCGACGGATACAGGAAAGCGCGAGCCTGTTGATACAGCGCGACTTTATCTTCTTCGGTCACCGGTCCGATAAAGCGCACGACACTCTCGACCTCGATCTGCTTCGCGATGACGCGCGGATCGTGGAAGAAGGCGTCATGCCGATCCGGCAAGTTTCCGGCGATCACCAGCGGGTAACTCTCGCCCAGCGCATCCTGCGCCCACGTATAGACTTGCAGCGCCGCCTCGATGTTCTTGCGCGCATCGAAGCCGCCCAGATACAACACATAGTCGTCGGGCAGATCGTAGTTCTTGCGCAGCGCCGCATAGTCGATCGGGTCGACGTGATCAGTGAACGCCGGATCGGCGGCGAGGTAGATCGTGCGGACGCGTTCGGCGGGCACGTTCAGGCGCGTGACGATGTCGGCGCGACTGGCGTCGGAATCGGTGAGAATCAATGCCGCACCACGCGTCGCCGCACTGACGAGACCGGTATAGGCGCGCACTAACGGTCCGCCGCGATATTCCTTCAGCACCAGCGGAATGATGTCGTGAATGGTGACGATGATCGGTATGCTCGATCGCAGCGGCGGCGCCCAGTAGGGCACGTGGAGCAGATCGGCCTGATAGGCGCGGGCGGCGCGCGGGACGACGTCTTGCTCGAAAAGAATTTTTCGGAGGTTGGAAGATGGACGTTGGACGTTGGAGGCTAACGTGGCGAGATCGGCGTCAGCGCCAACATCAATGATTTGGAACGAACTGCGATGCGGCACGATCAGCGCGTAGTCGTGCTGTGGCGCAACAAGCGGCAGCTGCTTGAGCAACTGCCGCAGATATTGTCCGCTGCCGGTATGCGGTTGATCGATGAACCAGCCGTTGATAATGATGCGCATAATTTATTGGTTGGCTCAACGTCATTGCGAGGAGGCCGCTGGCCGACGAAGCAATCTCCTACTTCCATAACGAGATTGCTTCGCCCGCTCGTTCGACTACGCCGCTACGCGGCTCGCAATGACGTGAAGTAAATCTTGGCGTGAGGTGTTAGTATTTTCTGGGTCGCATCAGCACGTTATCGAATGGCTGAAAATCCAGCCCGATGTGCAAGTAAAACGGATAGGCGCGCTCGTTGGCATGCAGCACAAACTGGATGCCGTCATGACCGTCCATCAAGCGACGGACCAACTCGCGCCCGATGCCGCGCCGTTGAAACTCGGGCAGCACCGCTACCGTGCTGATATAGGCGTTGAAGGCTCCGTCGGAAATGGCACGCGCAAAGCCCACCAGTCGATCGCTCCCCAGGCGGATACGACCCACCGTGAACCGTTCAGCAGCTGGCTCAATCGGGCGCGGTCTGCCGTGCGCCGCTGCCAGCCGACCGAGTCGAACAAGGTCGCCAGCTGATCGAGATCGATATCATGCGTGTCGCGATACTCGACGTTCACCCGCCGTAGCCTTTGGGATGTGCTTGATGCCACGCCCACGCCGTGCCGATGATGCTCTCCAGCGAAGCGAAGCGCGGCTGCCAACCCAACTCGCGCTTGATCGTTTCGCTGCCCGCGATCAAGATCGCCGGGTCGCCCGGTCGGCGCGGACCAATATCGGCCCGGATGGGCAGGCCCGTAATCCTGCGCGCGGTTTCGACCACTTCCTTCACCGAGTAGCCTTCGCCGTTGCCCAGGTTGTACGTGCGGCTGCCCTTATCGAGCGCCTTCAAGGCCAGGATGTGCGCCTGCGCCAGATCGTTGACGTGGATGTAATCGCGGATGCACGTGCCATCGCGGGTGGGATAGTCGTCGCCAAAGATGGTGACTTTCTCGCGCAGTCCAAGCGCGGTCTGCAAAACGAGCGGGATGATGTGCGTCTCGATGGCGTGATCCTCGCCCCGATTGGCGGTGGGCGACGCGCCGGCCGCGTTGAAGTAGCGCAGCGCCGCATAGCGCAGACCGTGCGCACGATCCATCCAATACAACAGCCGCTCGATGATGAACTTCGATTCGCCGTATGGGCTGCCCGGCACGATACGTTCCTTCTCGTCGATGGGCATCTTCTCCGGCGCGTCGAACAGGTTGGCCGTTGAAGATAGAATGAAGCGCTTCACCTCGTGATCGATCATGGCGCGCAGTAGATTCAGCGCATTGGTCACGTTATCGCCCACATATAGGAACGGCTTCTGCATGCTCTCGCCGACGAGGGTATACGAGGCAAAGTGCATCACACCGTCGAAGCGGTGGGTGTCAAACAACCGATTGACCGTCTCGGCGTCTTTGAGATCGCCGAAGACGAACTCGGCGCGCGCATCGACCGCCTCGCGGTGGCCGGTGTACAAGTTGTCAAACACCACCACGTTTTCGCCTGCATTGCACAATTCCTCGACGACGTGGCTGCCAATGTAGCCTGCTCCGCCGGTGACGAGAATGTTCATGTTAGCCCCTTGTGAATTAAATTGATTGCCTGCTGAGTGTCGGGTCAGTCTTCACCATCACTCGTCAACTCCGTATAACGAATCCCAGCCCAGCCGTTCGATGCGCTGGAAAGTAGCCTGCGTTGCTAGTCGGCCCTGCTCGCGCAGCACCCGCGTCCGATCGGGCCGATAACGGATGATATCCAGCGGCGTGATCCAATCGTTGGGCGCGATGACGGCCGCGCGTACTTCCTTGTGATCGACTTCAGCCTGGCGGCCCTGATGCACCCGCCGATTGACCTTGCGCAGCTCTTCGAAGTCGTTTTCGAAGGTGCCGATTAACGCAAGATCAAGCACGTACCCGATCGAGCCGATAAGGCCCGGCGGTTGCGGCGGGAGCGCGCTGCGCTGAATCATCGGGCGTGGATCGTTCTCTTCGAGTTTGTGATAGGGCGACAGCAACACCATCAAAATCTCATCGGCTTCGGCGTCGATGGCGGGCCGCAGAGGCGAATTATACATGACTGCGCCATCCCAATGGCGATTGCCCTCGACCTGAATCGGCGCGTATAAATACGGAATGCTGGAACTGGCTAAGAGGTGGGCGTGATTGAGCGCCGCCACTTTTTGATACAGCCCTTTGTTACGAGCGGGCTTCTCGCCATTGGTGTACACCGTGGGATGACCGGTGGTGATGTCGGTGGCGACCATATACAGCGGCGTCTTCGCCTGAGCCAGTTCGCTTTCCGGCACGAACCTTTCCAGCGTGCGCTTCCACGGCGAGCGATCGAACACGCTCTGCCACGGACGCAGGCGCAACAGCCGCTGCATATCACGGGTGCGGATCGATTCCCACATGAACTTTAGGCGCGGTAGGCCGCCGACCGCGTAGACGGCGGCGTTCATCGAGCCGATCGACGTGCCGATGATGATGTCGGGCTTCCAACCGATCGACTCCAGATACTCGAAGACGCCGACCTGGAAAGCGCCGCGTCCGCCGCCGCCAGAAAGAACTAACGCGCGTTTGGAAGAAGTTTGTTCAGCCATGAGATCACCTCGCAGGATTATGAGTGAGTGAACTAGTGCTGTATTACTTCGACAGTTCGACCAGCCAAAGACTTCCGCCCCATAATGCGATTTTGTCGCCCTGTGGAGAAACTGCGAACTGTGTCACAGGTACGCCTTGGTTGGTGAGACTGGATACATCGACTACATCCGAAATCGTTTTTGATTCAGTATCATAGACTCGCAGCGCCACATCATGAAAGAACTCTGGTCCCCACCAGTAATAAAGCAGGTTGCCGCGTTTCGACCAATAAGGCATTCTAGTGCTCTTTTCAACGCCTATCGCCCTCCCGTCCACAAGGGAAACCAGCCAGAGCATATTGCCGAAGTCTACGATGGCTAATGTTGTACCATCGGGCGACAGGGACCAATAAGTCTCAGTTCCACCCTTGAACTCCGATATATCCGCTAGCGATACGACTGATCGATTTTCAATATTCGCAATATAAAGATCGACGCCGTATTCGTAGTACAAACCAAACAGGATTTCAGATTCACTGTTGAACCAGGCAGCGTGCCAAATCGTCCCAGCGCCCGAGTCCGGAAATTCCTTCAACTTAGTTTTGAACTTACCGCTCGAATCTGCTATCCAAATCTCGGTTCTAGGCTGCACGCCGGGTTCAGGTGTTGAATAGGGACCGGAGCCGCCATATCCCATAGTGTAGATGACCCGCTTTCCACTGGGTGAAATATTGCCTCTTAATTCAACCGATTCATTAAGAAGTCTAGGTGTTGGAATGGCTAGGCGTTTCCAAACGCGGGTATCATAGTTTAGCGGAGATTGGATGGTCTTGGTTAGCTGGGTTGCTACGTCATAGGCCACCCATTGGAGTTCTTTATTCTCTCCATCTACAAAATGAAACGCGTAGTACAAGACCTTCCCATCATCAGACCAGCGTGCAGTTTCAACCGAATGGCCGTTGTCCACATCTTCAATTGTCTGGCTACTCACCTGAAATCGCGGAGTGGGTGACGGTGGCACAGCCGTAGCAACCGGTCTCCTTGTAGCCGTTTTTGTAGGCGTTGGCTGGCTTGTCGGAGATCTTAAAGGAAGTGCCGTGATAGTCGCTGTTGGCAAGTTTGTGGGGGGAAGCGTGGCGACAGCAGGTAGATTTGTCGAACAGGCAGCGAAGATTAAGGTCATGGCCATCCATTGACACAACCATTTCAACCTGAGAAACATCATTGGCCCCAATTCATGTGTTGTGGAAATAATCCACGATAAGTTCCGCCATTTCATCGTGCCCACGCTGATAGAACGCCTCTATCTTCTCGCGCGCGGCGTGACTGAATATATGGGCGTCCATCTCTTCCGGAGTGGACAACACGTGCCGAAAGTAATCGGGTGGGACTTTGTTGCGCTCGGCAAAGACTTCCACTGTGCGGATGGTTGCGCCGGGCTGAAATTGATCGGCCAGCAGGTCGCGCCACTGGCGAAGGTAGTAGTCGGCGGTGAAGGGTAGCCACTTGTGCGGCTGAGCAGTCGCTAACGCTAGGCCGGTGTCCTCAGCCAGTTGGCGCTGATCGTTTTGATCGCACCACGCGCGCAGGATATTGTGGAACAGCAGCCGATCGCGCATCGTGTCCCAGCGGGCATCGGGGCCGAAAGCAGGCAGATAGATGTCGCGTACCCAGATGATGTCCAGCCAGAGGTGACAGATGTAGCCTGCGACGAAAGCCGCGTGGTCCGCTGAGATCGATCGGGCGGCCAGGCCGGGATGGGCGTCGAATAAGGCGCGCTGCGGCTGCGGCGTTGATCGGAATGGAATCTCAAAGAAATGCGTGGCCTCACGGGGTTGGCCGGAGACGACCTGCACATCAGGCGCAGTATTGCCAAAGAGGAACGCGGCGCGCTGCTCCAATAGCAATTCGCGCAGCGAGGTCGGCAGCGTTGTGTCGCGTAAAAGTTGTTCCGCAATGACGAGATGCTGAATGGGTGTTGGCATCGGGCAATGAGCAATGCGCAATGAATCACCGGGAATTGTACACTGAATGCAGCCGCCCTCCAATTTGTATGCCAACGGATTCAATGTATACTCTCATTGATAGGCATTGAGCGTTGTGCATCATGAACTGAGGCTTCTATGGCTGATCTGGCTGCCGGTCCTAAACGACGTCGTCCGCATGTGTTAGTCATCGCCGCCGAGCGTGTTACGGCGCGGTGGGCGCAGGCATTAGCTGCCGAGCGGGTGATGTGCCTGGTGGCCAACGATCTATCGGTGGCGGCGCGGTTGTTGGACGAAGAACAGCAGTTGGAGCTGCTCATTATCGATCGGGTATTGCTGAACCAACAGCCGCGCGCGTTGCTCAACGTGCTGAGCAGCACCGGCCATTGGCCTGTCATCGTGCCGGTGAAAACATCGCCCGCGCGGCCCACGGTCGCCGATCGAAAGCGGGTGGCCGCAGCGTTGGCGTTGATTCGACCCCGGCGGCCGGTTGAGCACCTTATCCGCATCGGTGAGCTGGTCATCGATCCATCGCGGAAGCGAGCGCGCTTTAAGAAGAAGCGGTGGGTCTACTTGCCGCCGGTCCAGTATCAGTTGTTGTTTGTATTAGCGCAGCATGAAGGCAAAGTAGTGGGCTATCAACAGTTGTTGCGTGAAGTCTGGGGTTACGACGGCAGTCAAAGCGAAGCGCAGGACTTATTGAAAGCGCATGTGCGGCTGTTGCGGCAGAAACTGGGCTTCAACGCGCAGGGCGATTATATTCAAGCTGTGCGCGGGCATGGTTATATGCTCGATTTGCCCGGTATTTGACGCGCTTCTGACCAAAGACGCAAACGCGGGGCATCAGGCCGGCTGGCTTGATGCCCCGCGTTTGCGTTGTTAGCGATCTTGTCGATCGGTTGTCTACGATGTGAACCACTGTCGGCCATTTCACCGTTTTTTCACCGAAGCAATTTCTTGATAAGTTTCACCGTCTTTTCACCGATATTGGGTGTAAGATGCGGTAGAATACCACGCGATAAGGTGGGTGTAATGGGTCTAAAGTTAGTGTTGATGAGTTAATGAGGATACTCATGACCGAGCCAATGGCAAATCAACCCAAACCAACGCGGACATGCGCACCTAAGTGGTACGACGTGCCCGATGAAAAATGGAATGACTGGCGCTGGCAGCTGGCTAACCGCTTGAACACGGTCGAAGAACTGGGTGAGATCATCCGGTTGACGGACAGCGAAAAGCAGGCGTTGAGCACCAAAGGGCTGTTTCGCGTGGACATCACGCCGTATTTCGCCAGCCTGATCGATCCTGATGACCCGCACTGCCCGGTGCGCAAGCAGGTCATCCCCACGGCGCGTGAACTGGATAAGTTCGAGTCGATGATGGAAGACTCGTTGGCAGAAGATCGCCACAGCCCGGTGCCGGGTCTGGTGCATCGCTATCCCGACCGGGTGTTGTTCCTGGTCACAACGCAGTGCGCATCGTACTGCCGCTATTGCACCCGCAGCCGCATCGTCGGCGATCCGACGGCGACGTTTAAGCGGTCAGAGTGGGATGCGGCCATTGATTACCTGAAGCGCACGCCGCAAGTGCGGGACGTGCTGCTGTCCGGCGGCGATCCGCTGACGCTGGCGCCGAAGTTGTTAGAAGAACTCTTGGCTCGCCTGCGCGAGATCCCGCATATTGAGATCATCCGCATCGGCAGCCGCGTGCCAGTCTTTATGCCGCAGCGGATCGATCAAGAGTTTTGCGACATGGTGCAAAAGTATCATCCGTTCTGGATGAACATTCACGTCAACCATGCGCGCGAGATTACGCCGGAACTGCGCGCGGCGTGCGATCGGTTGACGCGGGCGGGCGTGCCGTTAGGCAATCAAAGCGTGTTGATGGCAGGCATCAACGATTCGGTGCACATCCAGCGTGAATTGGTGCATGAACTGGTCAAGATGCGGGTGCGACCCTATTACCTGTATCAATGCGATCTAGTCGAAGGAGCCGGGCATTTCCGCACTTCAGTATCGCGTGGTCTGGAGATCATGGAAGGGTTGCGCGGCCACACCAGTGGTTACGCCGTGCCGCTCTACATGATCGATGCGCCGGGCGGCGGCGGCAAGATTCCGGTGATGCCCAATTACGTGGTGTCGCAAGCGCCGGGCAAGGTGGTGCTGCGCAATTACGAAGGTTTCCTGACTACATACACCGAACCCGCCGATTACGACGCGCATGAGATCGATTATCTGGACGCGCAGGCGCGAAAGCGCATCGAACCGGGCCAGAGCGGTGTGCTGGGCTTGCTGGAAGGCGAGCGCATGACGATCGAACCTGCCGGCTTCAACGATGTGCATCTGCGCGGTGGCGCGGAACATCGCTTGCGCAGCGGCGATACATCGAAGTGGCAGCCGTTGGGCATCGGTACAGCCGATCGGCCGTTGCTGACCGACGTGCAAGTTGGCGAGAAGATCAATCACGAAGTGGAATAGCGCGCGGGCGCTATCGAATCATCAGCAAACAAGGAGCATAAGTGTGAGCAGCGAGGATCCGTCGAGTCTTATAGTCCGCCAGGTTGGAGGTGTGGCATGAAAATCGCCCTACTCTACAACCTGGCAGAGAACGCACCGCAATTGGATCCGAATGCACCGGCGGATGCGTTATACGAATTGGATCATCCATACAACGTGGCGGCCTATAAAGCGGCGCTGGAAGCGGGCGGTCACGAAGTCTTCCCGATGGAAGGCGACCCGGCGATTGCGCAGACGTTGAAAGACTTGTCGATTGATTTGTGTTTCAACACCTGCGAAGGCTATCGCGGCGATGCCCGCGAAGCGCAGGTGCCGGCCCTATTGGAAATGATTGGGGTGCCGTACACCGGCTCGAAGGTGATGACGCTGGCATTGACGCTGGATAAAGCGATGACCAAGCGCATCCTGGCCTATTACGATCTGCCGACGCCGGCCTTTCAGGAATTTGTGACGGCCGACGACCCGATCGATCCGCGCTTGGCCGCTCGGTTTCCGTTATTTGCCAAGCCCAATAGCGAAGGCACAGGCAAAGGCATTAGTGAAAAATCGATTCTGCACAACGAAAGCGAACTGCGGACGCAGGTCGCTTATTTGCTGAATGCCTATCATGAGCCGGTGCTGGTTGAGCAGTACATCGACGGAAACGACGTGACGGTGGGCATGGTCGGCAACTGGCCCGATATCCATATCTTCCCGATCTCGATGATCGATAACGAGTTGTACGAGAAAACGGGCATGTCGGTGTACGGCGCGACTCTAAAAGTCGATCGGGGCGATGAGTACAAGTACAGCTGTCCAGCGCCGCTGTCGGCTGATCTGGCCGACGAATTGCGACGGTTGGCAGTCGAGACGATGCGAGTGACGGGTACGCTCGATTTTGCCCGCGTGGATTTCCGGCTCGATCGGAACGATAACAACCGCCCGTACATTTTGGAGATCAACTCGTTGCCCGGTATCACACCGATTAGCGATCTCACCCTGATGGCCCAGGCTGACGGTTGGACGCATGCCGATCTGGTGTATAGCGTGTTGGAAGCCGCCCTGCGCCGCATGGGCTTGCAATTGACTTTGCCCGCGAAGATTACGCGCAAAGAATATTCATGGGTGCCGCGTTAGGGCAGACGGATGTCTGCCTAAGACGATGTCACCCCGCCGACGATGAGGAGGCGAAATGTTAGCCGTAAAGACTTACACTGAACCCCGAACTCGCCGCCGAACGCGCGTGTCGAGTACACCGCGACCCGGCACGGTGCTGGTTGCATATAGCGCGGTTGAGAAACTGAATCGCGGCGAGGCGCGCGATCTGGAAACTGATCTCGAAACGATCGATACGGCCCAGCACATTGCGCAGAACTTGCGCGTGGCGGGCTTCAAAGCCGATACGTATGTGGTGCACACATTGGACGATGTGGACTTCGTGGCGGAGAACTTCGACGTTGACGATCTGCTGTTCTTCAATCTGTGCGAGCATCTGAACGGTGTCGCCACTGACGACGTGAAGATCACTACGCGGCTGGATAAGCACAAGATTCAGTATACGGGTGCGCCTACCGCGACGTTGAAGCGCTGCCTCGACAAGGCGCGCACCAAGCACGCGTTGCAAAGTGAAAGCATCTCGACCGCGCCGTATCAAGTCTTCACCCGCGCCGAGCAGTCGATCCGCGTGCCGCTGCCCGCCATCGTTAAGCCGGTGGCCGAGGACGCCAGTATGGGCATCACGCGCGAGTCGGTGGTGTTCGACGAGCAGCAGCTGCGCGATCGGGTGCAGTACATCCTCGATGTGTATCGACAACCGGCGTTGGTTGAAGAGTACATCGTTGGGCGCGAGTTCAACGTCGGCATGTGGGGCAACGGCGAGTTGCATACGCTGCCGATCGCGGAACTCAGCTTTGCGAACTGGAGTGATCCTTACCAGCAGTTCTGTCACTTTGACGCAAAGTGGAACCCCGATTCGCTGGAATACCAGACCATGCCTGTGATCTGCCCGGCTGACATTGATGCGGCTACGGCGGATCGTATATATGACGTGGCGCGCCGCTCGTATGCGCTGCTGGGCTGCCGCGATTACGCGCGCGTCGATCTGCGGCTGCGCAACGACGTGCCGTACGTGCTGGAAGTGAATCCCAATCCATGCCTGGCGCCGGACGCGGGCTTCCCCAATGCGGCGCGTGTCGCCGGTCATGAATATCCCGCGATGGTGAGCCAGATCGCCGAATGGGCGTGGTGGAGACGCGGACGCCATGCCTGATCCGATTCAGTTCGACATCAGTCCCACTCGCCCCGATGAATTCGGGGCGATTTTGGACATGACCCGACGGGTCGCCGTGTTCAATCGGGAAGAGGTGGATACCGTCAAGGAATTGCTGGACGGTTACGCCGAAGGTCCAGAAGAAAGCGGTTACTATTTTCTGAGCTGCCGCCAGAATGATCAGTTGTTGGGCTTTGCGTGTTGGGGGCCGCGGGCGCTATCGGGTTGCGGACATGATCTGTATTGGGTGTGCGCGGATATCGCCGTGCGCAATACAGGCGTGGGCCGCGCGTTGTTGCGGCGCTGCGAGGCGGAAGCGATTCAACGCGGCGGCCTGTGGATGGTGATCGAGACATCGGATACTGATCCGTACGCGCCCGCTCGCCGCTTGTACGAGCGCAGCGGTTACAAGTTGGCCATGCACTTGCCCGATTTTTATCATCAGGGCGACGGCTTGTGTACGTATACTAGACGCTTGCAGTAAAAGAAAACCTCGAAGGTGTTGAGCCTTCGAGGTTTTTGTTTACGATTGCCCCGTTTCAAGTCGGTAGCCGTAGTTGCGTACGGTGCGAATCAACTGCGGATGACTCGGATCAGTTTCGAGTTTGCGCCGCAAGAACCAGATGTAGCGCCGCACATAACCACTATCGATGCCACGCAGCGCGCCCCACACCGTCTCGCGTAAACGCGCTTCTGAGACCGCCGTGTTAGCGTTTTCGACCAGACATTGCAGCAAGCGGAATTCGGTCGGCGTGAGATCGATCTGCCGATCGGCTCGCATGACCTGCCGCCGATCGAGATCGACGCTGAGATCGCCGAAGATGTAGTGGCGCTGCGTGTTGCTCTGGCGTGCTTTCTCCGCCCGATTGAGCACAGCTTCGGTCCGGGCGGCCAGTTCCATCAAACTGAAGGGCTTGGTCACGTAATCGTCAATGCCCAGGTTGAAGCCGCGCAGTTTGTCTACTTCGCTGTCTTTGGCCGAGACCATGATCATCGGCACGTCAGACAACTCGCGCACGCGGGCGGCCATCTCCCAGCCATCCATGCCGGGCATCATCACGTCCAGCAGGATCAGGTTGGGCCGCTCATTGAACAGGATCCGCAAGCCCTCAATCGCGGATGACGCCGTGAACACGTTATAGCCGGATTCTCGCAAGAACGTGCCCAGGATTTTCCAAACATCGGGATCATCGTCTACAATCAGGATTTTTTTCATACGGCGCCATCCCTTATGATAAAAACAGTGTGAAGTACCGGTGTGTACGTTGCAATAGATCTTTGACGTACGTCGACTATTGATGTTACTCTGGCATGCACGATGGGATGAATTATATACTACGCTGACATACGTTGCAACGTCAATTGCAAGGTGCGTGACAATCTGGCGTTTATGAGCTGCGCCTGGCCACTGGCAAGAAGACCTTGAAGTTGTCAATATCGGGCACAATGATGGTCCACCGATTTAGCAGACCTTCAGACAATCCGCCATTGCAAATCTCCAACTTCCACGTGCCATGGATATTTTGGCCGAAGAGCGGATGCAAGGAACTATCGGGTACGCGCACATATTTGTAGAAACTGCCCGTCAGATCGTGATCTTCGTCGCCGACCGGGCCGTTAGGTGAGTCGTCATCCCATAACACATCGAGGTTGGCCCCCAGCCCGCCCGTTGCGCCCAACACAGGGATTATCTTACCGGAGGGCGAATAAAGTTTGATACGTAGATCGCTTCGTGGAGTATAGCCAAGGTTGACGCCCAGATGCAGGCTGCCAATAGCGAAGGCGTTATTGATAGTCGTCGTGCTCGTAAGACAAGCGTGGGGGGCAATATTACCGCCACCAGTATTAGAAAATCCCAGCACCTCGTACGCACCGACGTCACAGTTATCGCCCTGGGGGCGTGTAATACCTCGTTGATCGGTGCTGGCGCAGGTGGCGTTATTTCCACCATCCACTGCGCGGCTGGCTATCGCCAGACTACGCGTAGGCGTTGGTCCGCCGTTATTTTGCAGCGTGCCCAACAGTGGATCGGTGCCCGTTATATCGCCCGTAGCTTTCAGGCTGCAGGAGTTGCCGCTGTCAAGGTTGTGCCCGCCAGATACGATCACGCCAGAACAGTTTGTGCCGGTGTTGAGGGCCACGATCGTATTCGACAGGATGGTCGTGCCGCCCTGAATCAACAGGCCAGTCGCATAATTATGGCTCAACGTGCTGTTGTTGATCTGCACCGTACCGCCGTCGCTAACGAGGGCTCCACCATTGTTGGCCGCGTTTTGGCTCAACGTCACATTTATCAAACTCGTGCTGCCAGTAGTGCCATTTTGCAGGCCGCCGGCCCCCTGTACAGTCGCCGTGTTCGTGTAAATTGAGCTGGCAGTCAGTACTAACACACCACGATTGTTAATGCCACCGCCGCCCGTCTGAGTGGCAGTGTTGCTGCTCAGCTGACTAGCGGTAAGGGTCAGCCGACCGTTCGTATCGTTGTAAACACCACCGCCGCTGGAAGCTGAATTGCTTTGCGCCACAATGGTGTTTAGCTGGGCGAGGGTGTTGTTGAATAACCCGCCGCCAATGCCAGTGACTGCCAGATTGTTCAGCAAGCTGGATTGACTAAGGCTTAACTGACCGCCGGTATTGTAAATGCCGCCACCACTGGTCTCGGCGCGATTGCTCACTAAGCTGAGGCCGGTCAACGTGGTTTGACCATCGGTATACATGCCACCACCGCTATTGCTGGCCTGATTATGCCCGATGGTGCCGCCGTTAATGGTGAGCGGATTATTTCCGTGAGCACTGTAAAGGCCGCCGCCGTTGCCGCCAATAGCATGGTTATAGTTGACCGATATGCTGGCTAGCTCGGCGCGCCCCAGATTGTACACGCCGCCACCGACCTCGCTGGTATTGCTCAAGATGTTCGACGCGGTAAGGGTGACATAGCCTAGAGCAGAGTTGTACACACCGCCGCCATTCAAGTTGGCCTGATTAGCCAGCACTGTCGTGCCGGAATCGATCAAGCGGCCAGTGTTGTAGATGGCGCCCCCGTTGGCCGTAGCGGTGTTGTCGCTGAGTGAGCAGTTGGTCAAGGTGATGGTCGTTGAATTGGCAATGCCACCACCCGACGGTGCTCGATTCCCGCTGAACTGAACACTGGTCAGCGTGGCCTGCCCCAGATTCAGCAGTGCGCCGCCGAACTGGCTGCTGATGTTGGACAGCAGCTGCGTGTTGTTCAAGCGGAGTACGCCTTGATTGAGATAGATTCCGGCGCCCGATTGAGCGGTGTTACTGAAGACAATGCTGTCTGCAAGCGTAACTTGTCCCGACTCGATGTACACGCCACCGCCTTGGGCACTGAACCCATGCTGAAATTTGATCCCGGTGATGTTAACGGTGGGATTGACGGCATTGAGACCAATGGCAATGACAGGGTTGATATTGCTGCCGTCGATCACGGTTGATCCGGCCCCTGCTCCAGTGATCGTAAGCGTGTGTGGAATATCTAGATTTTCGGCATAGAAGCCGGGTGCGATGCTGATCGTATCGCCGGCGGCTGATTTGTCGATGGCGGCGCGGATCTGTTGGCACGGTTTGGCCGAAGTGCCGCAATCCGAATCGGTTGAGCCTGAGTCATCGACATACCAGGTGGTCGCCATGGGCGCTGCGTGTGCGCCGAATGGCAATGCGGCGGCGCTCAATAGCAACGTTAGTGTCAACAGCCCGTGCCAAAAATTGATACGTCGGGGCGAGTGGATCGATCGAGCTATTGAAATAGCCGGATGTTCTGAGGAAATAAGCGATCGCATGTGTCTATCCTATCATTGGATTTAGGCCGGATGTCTTCGAGCGGTGCCATCGCCCGATCGGCTTTGCCCGGCAAGTGAAGGTCAACTCTTGCGAACGAGCGGCAAGAATACGCGCTCTGGATCGATTGTGATGATGAAGGTGCCGGTGACCGAGCCGCCATCATTGCTCAGTGTCACGCTGATGACTTTGTCACCCGCGTCTGGCCAAAGGTAACTCGCTTGCGGGGTGCCTTGACCGTTGACTGGAGCTGGCGACCACATATAGGACGTGGGGCGCATCGCTTCAGCGGGTGAATATGCGGTGGAAAACGCGTAAGTGACGTTGTGCAGTCCAACGACCGGACCAGTAATGTTGGCACTCGCGAGTGGAGACACAACGTTGACGGTGTGTGTGTCGACTCGCGTCGGCGCATACTGACTAACTGCGGTCACCGTTATGACCTGCGGTCCGAGGTCGGCAAAGGCATAAGAGGCTTGAGTTGTCGATTGTCCGTTCACAGGCTCCGGCGACCACGCATACCCGATCGGGCCGGTGGCCGTTGACGGATTGTTCAGCGCGGTGAAAACGTGTGGCGCGTTTTGGGTGACGGTGGTTAGGCCAGACACAATGACGGCATTCAACGGTACGGCGACAAAGAGAGAGTGTGTGTCGGTGACCACCGTGTTTTGTGGATTCCTCACCGTGACGGTAATGGTCTTTGTGGTGGGGGTGGTCCATGAGTAAGTGGCCTGAGAAGTGCCCTGCCCGGTATCGGGCGTCGGCGACCATGTGTAGGTCAAAGGCAGAGACGTGGCGGTTGTCGGCACAACCTGAGCAGTGAACGCGTAAGGCAGATTCAACGCCCCTGTAACAGGCCCGGTGATGTCGACACTTGCCAGGTAGTAGACGGGAACGCCAGTTGTTAGTGTGTACACGTTGTTGTGTTCATTCGATTCGGCATTCAAGCCCAGCGGCCCGCCGAAGGTGTCGACTTGAAGGTAGAAATCACGCACACCGGCATCTGTCAATGAGTAGACGGTGCTGAGAGTAAGGCTCTGACCGGGCGCGATCGACGGCACGGGGTTGGTGAAACCAGCGCCGGACGGGCACACGGGTGCGTCGCCACTGCCGCACCAGCCGCCAGAATGCTCGACCGGAGTTTGAGGAGGTGTGGATGGTGATAGGCGACTATAAAACTGTACATACGCCGGGTTGCTCTGCATATTGATCGAGTTGTTGCGGACTGTGGCGGTGAGATGCGCCAGCGGTGGATTGAGCGACTGATCGATTGAGAGACTAGCCGCTTGAATGCTCAGATCGGGTTGGCTTAACGCGGGATCGGCTAACCAGGTGGTTGTTTGGAAGACGTGACGCTGGTCGTCGCTAGACGGCACGATGATGTCCCATTGCGCAGTGGTGGTCGTAGTGATTTGTGGAGTGAACGTCAACGTCCCCACGTATTGGAATGGTGCAGGAAATTCAAGCGTGCTGATCTGTCGATAGAAATTGTTGGACGAAGTACGTTGATCGATGCGCAGCTGATTGCCCGAGCGCACAACTTTCTCGCCGGTGCGGTAGGCCCAGAAGACGTCTGACGAGCCGGTCAGTGTGAAGTACAACGTGGTGCCGACGATACCGACCTGACCGTTGGTGGCGCTAGCCGTGATCTGTGTCGCGTCATCGGGCAGCGCAATTGGAAACGACAAGCCGCCTGGCCCAACCGGAAAACTAATGAGGTGGTTAGACCAATTGCTGTTGAATGTGGCCGAGAGCGGTCCCCCGGCTTCAACTGTAATGGTGAGTTGCCAAGTGAATTGTGGCTCGCCGACTGTTGGCCGGTTGGTCTGCGAGGCGGCCCAATCGGCGCGGGCCATGACACTGGCAGCCAGCACTAAGAGCCAAATTAGAGCGCTAAGAATGACTGTGAGAATGCGAACTACGCGCATGGGCACTCCGTGGACTGCTCAAAGAATCGCCCGACCTTGCAGAGGTGGCTCTGCAAGGTCGGTATACTCGGAATCGGGGAGAAAGTCAAACGGATTCGTCAACAACCTATGCACACAGTCACTGTCGGCTGTGGCGACGGCGTAGGTGTCGGTGAAACTGTCGGCGTTGGCGTCCGTGTAATCGTGCGCGTCGGCGTCACCGTGCGCGTTGGCGTGTTGCTGGGCGTCGGCGTAATCGTCGGCGTCGCGGTGCGCGTTGGCGTATTGGTCCGCGTCGGCGTCAGCGTGCGAGTTGGCGTCTGTGTGATCGTCGGCGTACGCGTCGGCGTATCAGTGCGCGTCGGCGTCAGTGTGATCGTCGGCGTCTGCGTACGCGTTGGCGTCAAAGTGCGCGTCGGCGTCTGCGTGATCGTCGGCGTGCGGGTGATGGTTGGCGTGCGTGACGGCGTCGGCGTGATGGTTGGCGTCGGTGTGCGCGACGGCGTCGGCGTGATAGTGGGCGAGGGCGTCGGCGTGATACTGGGCGTCGGCGTCACCGTGGGCGTGTTAGTCTGAATCAGCCCACTCACCGTAAACGTTCGCCTCACTTGAGTTTGGTGCCGGTGTACCGTACACGTAGCGCACGGATCATTATCCCGGGCCGTAAAGATGATGGTATAGGTCCCGTTGTAAATCGGCACGCCATTGGGCCACCCAGTTACAGGGTTGATGGTGTTGCAGTTGTTCAAACAGTATGGCGCGGTCGAATCGTTAAACGAGTAGGCCGGAGAACCATCAGGATTGTAGATGGCAAAGGTCAACCGATTAACGCTCCCCGCGTTGATGTAAGGCGGCGCGGTATCTGGATCGGTCACATCCGCACGAATAACGAACGGACCTGTAACGGATGCAGGAACCGTCGGTTGGATGACGGGACCTAGTCGCCCAGTCAAATCAACCGAGCAGTTCAGGCCGCCCATTACGTAAGTCACCGTCAACGCAAAGTCACGCGCATGATGGAACGTTCCCAGACTCGTAAAGTCCAAGTCAAATGAGCCGCTGGCACTAGGGTTGATTACGTAGTTAAAGTTGTGGCTGAAGGAGGCTCCTAGCGTACTCATATTGACGTTGGCCGGGTTGTAGATGGAATAAGAGCCGCCGGATTGCCAGTAGTATCGATCAAATGTGATCGTTGGGTTACTGGTCGTTTCGTCGTGCCAGATCGACAGCGGCGTTCCAGAGCCGGTCCACGTCAGCGTCGCACTGGTGAATGTTACGGTGAAGTAGTTGCTGTTATTCACCATGTACGCCAACAAGCTGTCGCCAGAGATGTATAGCGGCTCGTCCTGATCCGTTCCTAGCAAATCACAACTAGGCGTTGGAGTAGCGGTGGCCGTGGCCGTCGTCGTTGGCGTTGGCGTCGGCGTGGCAGTATTAGTCGGCGTGGCCGTGCTCGTCGCGGTCGGCGTTGGCGTAATGGTGGGTGTATCCGTTGGCGTCGGCGTGTTCGTCGGTGTGGCAGTGGGTAGCCGGATCTGCGGCGGTAGCTTCTGCAGCCGGACAGTGCGATATTGCTCGTTGATCATTTCACGCCGAGCAATCAGCGGCACCCAATCGGCGATGGCGCGCAGCGGCGTGATGAGCGGATGATCAAACGTGCCGACGAGGAAAACGCGATCGCCCGGACCGCCAGCATCGTTTTGCGGCAGGCCGGATGCATCATTGATGCATTGCGAGAAGCCAGATTCTTCGGTAAAGTGAACGCCTTCGCGGCTGCTGCAAATCATGAGGTCGTAGAAGCCACGATTGTTGCGGGACATGCTAAAGTCCACCATCATGCCGCCGGTGGCGCCACGGCCGATGTCTTCAATCGTCAACAGGCGGGCATAGTCTTCCCAAGCTTCACGTATCGGTCGGGTCTGAGATTTGGCCTGATCGCAATTGCCTGAGGTGTCGGCGGGAATGGTACCATCACCTGGAAAATGACAGTGAGTGGCATCGAACTGCCCAGTGACTGCATAGCGCGCTGCTTCGCGCACGACATTTTCCAAGATCAGCCAGGCTGAGAATAGACGCGCCGCTTCGATCAGCACCATCAAGATCATCAGCAGTACGGGCAAGATCAAAGCAAACTCGACCATGGCCTGGCCGCGCGATCGTCGCCGAGAAAGAAATCGTTTGATACTCATAAGACGCCTCAATGAATCCAGATAGTCAGGCCGATGTTCTAGATCGGCCTGATAAGTTGACCTACCCTGCCAGACGTGTGAAGATCTTACCTGCAATTGTTAAGAAGATGCGCTGCAACTGATCGGCGTCCGGCGCAAAATAGTAGTTGCCACACGACGCGCCCAAAACTGCCCCAGTACAAGGATCAGTAGCCGGGTCGCCATCGTCGCCGACCGCGGCCACATACCTTAAGAAAGATTCTGCTCCGTTGGGATACCCCGTGCTCGGATCGACAAACGGGCTGCCCCCGGCTGGTACACACGTGACTGGCGGGCCAGGATTGTAGGTCGTATATGCGCCGGTGCAGACGACCTTCCGGCCCAGACCGATGGTAAATATGAGAATGCCCGCACCGCCGTTCTCAGAGCCAGGGATGAAGTAGGGCGCGCCCGTGAAATCCTTTTGTGGTAAAAGCCCCAAGTAATTAGCGCCGTCGTACGCATAGTCTTCGGCATCGTACTGTGCTGTGGTCGAAATGTGATGGGTGAGCCATCGGTTATCGCGGCAGAACGGCTGCGTGTCCTTGTTGGGGCAGAAGCCAAACAGGGCCGAGTCGGGATCTGATGAGGCAATCTGGTCGGTTGAGTCACCGCTGCTCGAACTCAGCATGACAATCACCCACAACGAATCATCTCGGAACGGCGGTGTTCGGAACTGATCGCCCGCCATCAGGAGCGCGCCGCCCATGTTTGAAGTGGTGCAGCGCCAGCGCTGGCCGCTAACGGTAATGTACATACAGGGGTTGCCGTGCGCATCGCCCGGGAACCGATCGGACACGTACATCAAATTTGGATCGTCGATGGCGTCTTTGGCGCCTTGTAAGTTGGTGCTTAGCGGGAACACGACTTCCGGCTCACGATCGATCCGGACTATAGCTACTCGATCGTAGTTCTGATAAAGCTGATCGATGAAAGCCTTGGCGGCATCTTTGATTTTCTTGAACGGATAGCACGGTTTGGATGGATTTTGGTTGCAGGCGGCAGCGCAGGCGTTGCCATACAAGCTGCCGTCTTGACCGATAACACCCAAACTGGTCGGATCGCAGCCTAGGTCCGATCGGCTAGCGTAAGCATCCATGCTCGGCGGATCGTAGGCTTGCGCGATCGACGCATCGAGGACCAAAACAACATCGACCGCCGCTGCTTCGGATGTTGACTCCGCTGTGACTTGGACGTTGCCGATGCCCACGATCTGCAAGAAGGACATGGCCACGTTCGCCGTAGCATCGATGTGAACTAACTTACGGCGTGGCAAGGCAGTGCACAGACTGGCATCGAGCGCCGGAGTCGTGTCGCATGTCATTACATGAATGGTCGAAGTAATGACCGACATGTCCGCAAAAGTCGTCGGGTCATTTACGATGCCGTGTGCGTAAATGAACTGGGTCGCCGAAGTTTGAATGTAACTAAGCGGCGCATTCTGGCGAAACTGAGCCGCTGCCGCCAGTCCGGCCGCGTCCACCGCGCGGCGCAGATTGCCGCGCGCCACAAACACCCGCGCTACATCCACGACGAGGCCGGTGAATCCAAGTAAAACAACAAAACCTAGCGCGATGATAACGATCGCCTGGCCGGTTTCTTGTGGAGTACGACGTAAATGACGCGATTGAGGCTTAATCATAGACTGTCTTCTCTTTAAGGCACATCTGATGCGGCCGAAGGTACCGGCATGATGGAATACGTATGCATGACCACTTCTTGCGGCAAAAACGGCAGACCCGGCGGAATCAAGCCCAAGAACTGGTGATGAACGTGATAGATCTCTACCAACACATAGGCCGAATTCGGCGCAGAAGCAGCATCACTATATTGCGTCAAGCGCGCCTGCAGAACTGAATTCGGAAAGCGTGAGTAAGCCCGGGTACATGATACTGGGGGCACCAAGTGCGGCCCCATGTCGGCACAAAACGACCACCCGCTTTCGCTTTCAGTTAGGTAAGGATCAACGAAGCGTTTGTAGATGACGCCGTGGCGGATCTGAATCACTGATATTAAGATGTCGTCACGGGCCGGGTTGAATACATCAGGCAGGTTGCGCTCGAGATTCTGATACACTAAACAAGCACCTTGCCGATAAAAGTCAACCGTCTCGGTGCAATCGTAAGTCAGATCGCCATTCAGATAATCGTTGTTCGCCGAGCGTCGGGCACCTTCACGAGTGGCGTCCATCAATGTCAAATACGTGTTGTAATACACGCCAACTTCCACCGCGCCGGCGAGGATCAGCAGTAGCACCGGAAAGGTCAACGCCATCTCGACCATACTTTGGCCGCGACTTACACGTCGATACCCTCTGGCAACCTTGCGTCGCGTGAAAATTGATCGCAAAATCATCACATTCGCTCCGAATGAACACCTACAGATCTACATTGAAGGGCACTTAAAGTTACCTTACCGAAATATACCACCATCTAGGTACTGGTTCTTTAGGATATAAGTCATTCGTTTGAAGTTGTTAGGAAAAATGGAATAAAAATTTGACAAATTTTTGACCTTTTGGATTGGATTTGGTCTGAGATCGGTATTGTGCCTTTGCCGCACTAAAGCGTAACGGCCCTCTGAACCACAATGGGAGGGCCGTTAGGGTGACAACCAGTCAGCCACCTAAAAGTGGCGAGTTCCATCGGGCATGATGGCACCCGCCAGATTCGCTTCACTGAAATCAACGCCGCTTAGATAAATGCCACGCAAATTAGCGCCGCTCAAATCGGCCCCGGCGAGTTGGACGTTGCTGAGATCCGCATCGCTGAAGTTGGCAAAGGTCAAATTCGCACCGCGCAGATCGCTGCTGCGGAGATCGGCACCGCTTAAATCTGCACCACTGAGGTTGGCGCGTGCGAAGTTGCAGCTGGCCAATTTGGCAAACGTGAGATTCGCCCCGTTCAGATTGGCGCCTTCAAAATGACCTTCATTCGCAATGCTTTCGTTGAGCTTGGTGAATGTCAAACGGGCATTGGCCAGATTCGCGCCGGTCAAGACGGAGGTGCTCATCACGGCTTCGTGCAAATTAGCGCCGCTCAAATCGGCGTTGGTCAGATTGGCCGAGATGAGCTTGACCCGCGTCAGGTTGGCGTCGATCAACACGGCGCCGGCGAGGGCCGCTTCACTCATATCGGCATAGCTCAATTCTGCGCCGCCCAACTTGGTGTTGCGCAGGTTCGCACCCCGTAAATCAAGCTCGGCCAGATCGAGGCCGCTCAAATCGAGGCCGCTCAAGCGTGGATGTTCGCCGGAGCCTACCAGCGCCAACAACAATTCTTTGCGAGTCACTTCGGCCATAACCATTGTCCTTTGCAACAGGGTCGGCTTCATTATATGATCATTCACCGCGCTGGGCAAAGCCGGGTTGTGATGAACGGCTGGTTGCATTCCCTTAAGACTAGCGTATGATCAGCGTCAGGTAAGCATTGCTCGACCGTAGGGTTCAGGGGAACTCAAGCAAGGGCGTGGACGTTATGATAAGGAGGCCAGGCGTGCAATTTATTTTTTCAATGAGCCGGTTTGGCGGGCGACTGGTTGCGATGGTACTCATGGCGATGGGCACACTGGCTTGCGGATTTGTTGGTGGCGCGTTTAGTCCAAACGCCGTGGCGACACCGACCGTAACGATTCAAGCAGAACCGCTGACGCTGGATGGGGCGACTGCAACGCCAGCCGTGACACAGACATCACCTGAAACCGCGAACACAGTCACAACGCCCGTCGTCTCTGGCCCGATCGAGTCACTGGCGATTACGGCGCCACTGCCCAACCAAGGCGTGCGGGGCTCGATTCGCGTTGAGGGTGTGAGCGATGCTACATTCGAGCAGCAGTTGGGCATTTTAGTGCGCGATCGAGGTGGCAAAGTGGTCGGTTCAGCGACGGCGAAGATCAACAGTCCGATCGGACAACGCGGCCCCTTTAGCGCCGAGGTTTCCATCCCGGCGTATTTGCCGACTCAATCGGGGCGCATCATTGTCTACGCCATCGCACCGCGCGATGGTGGTCTGACCCATTTGGCATCAATCGAAGTGCAGCTAAACAGCGATCAACCGGCCAACATCGCGGCGTTGAATCCGAATCGCGATGAAGCGATTGTGATTACCGAACCTGCGCCGAACGCCACAGTGAAAGGCTTGGTGAAAGTCAGCGGCATGGCCGATCCGACATCCGATCAGCATTTGATTGTGGAAGTGCGCGGGCCGCACGCTGAAACGTTGGGGCGGGCCACCGCTACGATCGGGGTGGCGAACCAACGCGGCTCGTTTTCAGTTGATGTGCCGTTTCGCGTGAACGCTGATCCACCGGGTCGTATCGTCGTCTACTCTATCCATCCGCGGGATGGATTGACCGTGCATCTCAATTCAGTGGAAGTGAATCTACAACCGTAATGTACAACGAGTGACGAGTCTATACACCCGTCACGCATCACTCGTCAAGGAGTTCCATGGCTACTCTCAGTCCGTCTCGTCCTACTAATCGCTTGCCATTGATTCTGGCGCTGGTGGTCGCGGTGGCCGCCATCGGCGGCGGCGCGTTCTTCCTATTGTCACGCTCGCGTCAGGCCCCGGCGGCCAATCTGCCGCCCATCGTGGTCGATCGCGCGCCGGACCGCGGCGAAGAACAAGGCACCGAATCGCCGATCGTGCTAGCGTTTGACAAGCCGATGGATCGCGCCTCGGTCGAGCAATCGTTTGCGATTTCGCCTAGAATTCCCGGCAATTTCAAGTGGAGCGACGATAACACGTCGGTCCAGTTTGTGCCGTCGGGCAGCGGCTTCGCGCGGGGCGAGGTCTACAACGTAACACTCGCCGATACCGCCAAAGCCGAGAATGGCAAAACGCTCGGTCAGCCGATGGCGTTTACGTTCAAGGCTGTAGGCTTCATCGAAGTGACGCAGGTCATTCCTGCCGACGGGGCGCAGAACATCGATCCGGGTTCCGAGATCACCGTGATGTTCAACCGGCCGATCGTGCCGTTGTTGTCCGCGACCGACACGACCAAGCTGCCCGATCCGATCACGTTTGATCCGCCGCTGGCGGGCAAGGGCGAGTGGCTTAATACTTCGATCTACGTCTTCCGCCCCGATCAGCGCATGGCATCCGGCACGACGTATACGGCGAAGATTGCGGCGGGGCTGCAAGACCCGACCGGTGCGCTGCTGCAAAAGGATTACACCTGGTCGTTTATGACGCAGCTGCCGCAAGTGTTGTCCACATCGCCGAGTGACGCCGAAACGAACGTGTGGATCGATCGGGCGGTGCAGGTAACGTTCAATCAGCCGATGGATCATCCCAGCACCGAAGCCGCTTTCTCGCTGCACGCCGGTTCGATCGATGGGCCGAAGGTTGAAGGTACGTTCACGTGGCTTACCTCCACAGTGCCTGCGCCGATCATGCCGATGGGCAGCGCCGGTCACTACGCTGCGCCCGCGTTGGGCGGTGGCGGCGGCGGAAGCAAATCATCGCTCCTGCTAGGCGAGACCTTGAACTTCACGCCGACGCAGAAGTTGGAGCGCGATACGCAGTACTTCATTAAAGTAGCCGCAGGCGCCAAAGCCGAAGGTGGCGGCGCAGCGATGGCGGCCGATTACGCGGTTTCGTTCCGCACCGTGCCGCCGTTCCGCATCGTGCGTACCGATCCCGCTGATGGCACTTCGGCTGCGCCGTATTCGTCAGTCGAAATCTATTTCTCTGCGCCGGTTGACGAAGCGACGCTGCGCGCCATCACCGTGACGACACCCATCAGCGCGTCGAGTGTGTACACCTACTACAGCGACTACGATTATCGCTACGTGTTTGGCTTTGGCGCCGGGCCATCGTCGAACTATGAAGTCGTCATCGGCGGCGAGGTGGCCGATAAGTGGGGCGTGAAGTTAGGACAGGATCAATTGGTGCGCTTCCGTACGCGCGCCCTGCCGCCCGAGCAGTGGTTCGATGTGCCGGGCCGTTTTGGTGTGTACAGCGCCTATACGGACACGGTCGTTTACGTGCGCTATCGCAACGTGAGTCAACTCAACTTCGAGTTGTATCCAGTCAGTGTGGGTGAGTTTGGGCAGCTGGTTGCGTCGGATGGCTGGCAGTTGTGGGATAAACCCGTACCCGTGAATAGTCAGCCAGTCCGATCGTGGTCGGTGCCCGTCGATAAGCCGTTGAATCAAGCCGGAATTTTGCGAGTGCCGGTGGCCAGTGATACCGGCGGCGCGTTGACTACCGGCATCTACCTGATCCGCGTGACATCGCCGGAGCAAAGCGAACGCGACTTTGCCGGGACGACGCGCCACCTGATCGTGGTGGCGAACACCAATCTGACGCTGAAGACCGCCGAACGCGAGGCGCTCGTGTGGGCCACCGATCTCCAATCGGGCCGCGAAGTACCCGCCGCGACGGTTAATCTCTACGACGATAAGTTTGCTTCGATCGCCTCAGGCCGCACAGATGGATCGGGTTTGTACAAAGCGCAGTACGACGCTGATCGCGAACCGATGCGGGGCACGATCGCGGTGCTGGGCGAGCCGGGTGGTTCGTTCGGTGTGACGATGAACGATTGGAATCAGGGCATCGGCCCGTGGGACTTCAGCGTTAGCGCCGCGTTTTACTTTGAGCCGCACAACGTTTACATCTATACCGAGAAGCCGCTGTATCGACCGGGGCAGCCCGTGCACATCAAAGGCATCGTGCGGCTGGACGACGATGCGCGCTTTGCGATCGATCCGAACTTGAAGCAGGTCGACTTCGCCATCATCGATCCGCTTGGGACGCAGGTGTACACCGCGACGCTGCCGGTGGATGACTACGGCTCATTCAATACCGATTTCACCTTAGATAAAGAAGCGTCGCTCGGTTATTACTCGATTCAAGTACAGATTCCGGGCAAGACGCCGGATTCGCCTGAGCCGCAGATGCGTTATTACAACGGCACGTTCGTTGTGTCGGAATACCGCCGACCTGAATTCCAGGTATCGGTGACGCCCAAGCAGGCCGAAGTACTGCAAGGCGACACAGTCGAAGTGGACGTCGAAGCGAGTTACTTCTTCGGTGGGGCGGTTGGCGGCGCTAAGGTGTCATGGACGGCGTTGAGCAACAACTACTTCTTTGATCGGTATCAAGGTCAGGGTTACTTTAGTTGGAACGATGTCGATTACTTCGCGCCCGAACGACGCGGCGGCAGCGGCTTGCTGGCGTCCGGTGAAGGCACGACTGACGCGCAAGGCAAGTTCACGATCTCGTTACCGGCGAAGTTGGACGAGAAGACGGGCAGTCAGCGGTTTAGCGTGGAAGCCTCGATTACTGATCTCAGCGATCAAGTGGTGTCGAATCGTGTGGAAGTGATCGTGCATCAGGGCCGCTACTACATCGGCATCGCGCCCACCGATTACGTCGGCACGGCGAACAAGCCGATGAGCTTCAATCTGCGTACCGTCGATTGGCAAGGCGCGCCGTCGGCCAATCAGAACCTCGACGTAGTGTACTACAAGCGCGATTGGTTCAGCGTGCAGCAGAAGGACGACTACGGCAACATCTTCTGGACGTCGTCGTTCAGCGATACAGCCGTCTTCACGACGACGGCGAACACCAACGATAAAGGCGAAGGCCAATCGTCGTTCACGCCGCCCGTCGGTGGTGAGTATCGCGTGGTCGCCAGCGGTAAAGACGACAAGGGCAACATGATCCGCGCTTCGACCAACGTGTGGGTGTCGAGTCAAGAGTACATTGCGTGGCGGCAGGACAACAACGATCGGATTGCGCTGGTGGCCGATAAGAAGTCGTACAACCCCGGCGATGTGGCGAAGATTTTGATCCCGTCGCCGTATCAAGGCATCGTGCGCGCGTTGGTCACCGTCGAGCGCGGCCGCATCCTTGAGACGCGCGTGATCGATCTGAAGACCAACAGCGATGTGATCGAAATTCCGATCACGCCGCAGATGGCGCCGAATGCGTTCGTGTCGGTTGTCATCGTTAAAGGCATTGATCAAAACGATCTCGCGCCGTCATTCAAGATGGGCTACGCGTCCTTCACGGTGAATCGCGAACAGCAAATCTTGAAGGTTACGCTCACGCCCGATCGAGACCCGGCGACCCAGAACTACGCGCCACGCCAACCGATCTCGTACACGCTGAAAGTGCTGGATTTCCAGGGCAAACCGGTGCAAGCCGAAGTCTCGCTGGCGCTGATCGATCTATCGGTGTTAACGCTGATGGATCCGTTCCAGCAACCGCTGCCCGATTGGTATTACGGCGAACGCGGCCTGAGTGTAATGACGAGTTCGTCGCTGGTCTTCTCGGTCGATCGCATCAATATCAAGTTGGCCGAAGAAGCGAAGGGTGGCGGCGGTGGCGCGGCGGCGGCCGGTGGTGAGTTCTTCGTGCGCGGCAACTTCCCGGATACCGCGTACTGGAATGCAACCGTCACGACGGACGCGAACGGCGAAGCGAAGATCAGCACGGTGCTGCCCGACAATCTGACGACGTGGCGCATGTTGGCGAAAGCAGTGACGAAAGACACGCTCGTCGGTGAAGGGCAAGTGGATATCCGCAGCACCAAAGATTTGCTCATCCGACCGGTGACGCCGCGCTTCATGGTCGTCGGCGACAAACTCAACATGGCGGCGGTAGTCAACAACAACACCACCGCGCCGATCGATGCGGAAGTCTCGCTGGAAGGCACAGGCCTGACCATCGACAACGGACAGGTCAAGCAAACGGTGACCGTTCCGGCGGGTGGACAGACGCGCGTGGAGTGGCCGGTGACGGTGCTCGATCAGCCGTACGCCAACCTCACGTTCACGGCGCGCGGTGGCGGCCTCTCGGATGCGAGCAAGCCGACGGCTGGTCTGCCGCCTGAGCAGTATCTGCCGATCTATAAGTTCAGCACGCCCGAA
>JAXLWI010000043.1:0-37019 GCA_046328575.1 Anaerolineae bacterium | reverse complement strand
AACTCGCCGCTGCTCAAGCTGCCGATGGCCGACGCGACACTCACCACCAGATCAGCCGCGCCTTGAATCCGTGCCCGTTCGCTAACGCGCAATCGATCGGTCAACAGCGACGAGCCCGCCACGAAACAGAAATTCCAGCCCAGCCCCAGCAGAAACAATGACGCCGCCAATGGGATCGTCTGTGGATTGGTGGGCGCGAGCACGCACGAACCGATCAGCATGATCGCCCCCAACCCGATCGTGAGTCGGCGGCCCCAACGGTCGCTGATCCAGCCGGTCACCATCGACAGCGCGTACATGCCCAAAATGTGGACCGAAATCACCAGGCTGATGTCGTCCAAGCCGTGCGCGAAGTGGGTCATGTGGACGGGTGTGATGTTCATGACCATCACCATCACCACTTGCGCCAAAGCCAGCGAGACGAGCGCAATCCGCACAGCAGCATCCGATCGGATGATCTGCCCGAATGACCGCGCTGGGCCGTCAGGCGCGGAGGATTGATCGGGTTGCACCGAAGCCGCCTGCTCGTGTTTGGCAATGTCGCGCGCCACCTCGCGCGGATCAGGCCGCAAGAAAATCGATACGAAAATCAGCGTAACCACAAACAGCGCCGCATTGACGAACCACGGCCCGACGAGTTTATCTGCCCCGAACGCTTCGGAGAGGTTCCCGGCGATGGGTGTGATTGCCGGGCCGAGCACGGCGCCGATGGTGCCCGCTGACACGACGAGGCTGACGGCGCGGGCGCGCAGATGCGCGGGCGAAACGTCGGCAGCCGCGTAACGGGCTTGATCGGATGAAGCCCGCGATGCGCCCAGCAGCGTCATCGCGATGAGGAACAGCGGAAACGATTGGAGCAGCATCGCCACACCGGCCAGCATCCCGCCGAGGATGCCGATGATGTAGCCGATGGACAAACCGACGCGGCGACCAAAGCGGCCCATTAACCGCCCGATCGGGTACGCGGCCAACGATCCGCCGATCAACGTGGCGGTGGACGGCCAACCGGCGGCGCGTTCTGTGCCGGTCAGCTGTACGCCCGCGATGCTACTGATCGAGACTGTGGTAAATAACGCCACCAACGCCAACCCTTGTCCGATGAATAGAATAATCGTCAAGCGTCGGCTGGTGTGCGACAACGTCTGAGAAAGCTGCATTTGGCCCCCGCGCGCAAAGTCACCGCCGAAGTCGCAAAGGCACCGCGTACTGCAGTCTTCGCGCTCTCCGTGGTGGCTGCGAGTTTACCACGAAGCAACTGTTCATCAAACAGCCGATCTGGCGCGCGACTGCGTCGTTGACTCACTGCGCCGATGCGCCTATACTGTCGGACTTCAAAGGAAATGTCAGCTCAATCGGGAGGAGTAATATGTTCAACTTGCCGCACTTACCGGTGTTCCTGATGGCCGCCCTGGTCTTACTGCTTACGCCCGGCCCGGCGGTGTTGTACATCATCGCGCGGAGTATGGATCAGGGTCGCACCGCGGGCTTGGTCTCAGTGCTCAGCATTGAGACCGGCAACCTCGTGCATGTTCTCGCCGCGACATTGGGACTGTCTGCCATCCTCATGTCGTCGGCGCTGGCGTTTTCCATCGTGAAGTATCTGGGCGCCGCGTATCTGATCTATCTCGGCGTGCGGCGGCTTATCACCCGTGAGGCGGCCCTGCAGACGGCGCAGGTCCAGCCGCAGCGTCTGCGGCGCATCTTCCGTCAGGGCGTGGTGGTCGCGGTGCTCAATCCCAAGACCGCGCTGTTCTTTCTGGCCTTTCTGCCGCAGTTCGTCGATGCGTCGCAGGGCGCGGTCGCAGTGCAGCTGCTGACGTTAGGCGGTCTGTTCGTGTTGATGGCGATCATCACCGATGGATTGTATGCGCTGGCGGCCAGTGCCGCCGGTCAATGGTTCAAGCGCTCGCCCGTATTTCTGCGGCTCGATCGCTACGTAGTGGGTACGGTCTACATCGGGTTGGGATTAACCGCCGCGCTGGCGGATGCACGACATCAATAACGCGCTTTAATCAAACAACCGATCGATCGCCTCGGCGAGTTCGGCCAAGTTGCTGACGCGATGGACGGCATCACATAGCGGCGCGTATTGCAGCATGTCGCTGTCACCGGTGCGCCACTGCGCGGGATGTTCGGGGTTGAACCATAAGACGCGTTTGGAGCGACGTTTGATCTGATCGATCAGATCGAGGCGCGGATCATTGTAGTTGTTGCGCCCGTCGCCGAGAAAGATGATCGTCGTGCGGCGATCGACCGCGTCAAAGTGATCGTGCGTGAATTCGGCCAAGGATGCGCCGAGGTCGGTGTTGTAGTAGCCGGGCGGAATGCGCTCCAGCACGTCTTGCACCACTTCACTGGCACGGCCGTGCTCGAATTCATGCGTCAGATCGTGAATGTGATTGATGAACGCAAACGAGCGTGCCCGCGCGATCTGATCGCTGAGTTCATACATCAACCGCACCATGAACTCCGCCACCGGCCGCATCGATGTGGACACATCGGCAATCAACACCAACTTCGGCTTCAGCATTTTGTGACGGTATTTCATCTCGATGGGGATACCGCCGTATTGCAGATTGGCGCGCAACGTGGCTTTGGGATCGAGCGTGCCTTCTTTGCCGCGTTTCTGCCGCAAGGCTGCGCGGCTCCGCAATTGCGCAGCGAGGCGCGTCACCTGATGCCGCAGTTCGTCGGCCTCACGTTCGGTCAGCGTCTCAAATGGGCGATGCATCAAATCGTCCAGCGGCTCGCGCTTCTCGTACTCCTTCGCCATGTTCTCGGCGATCTGTTGCCCGACGTAATCTTCCACCTGCTCCTGCAGCGCCTCGGCGTTGCCCTCAATCGCATCGCGCATCTGCTGGCGCGTCTCGTCATCCATGCCGAGCGCGGCGAGCAGCTGCATCAGTTCGTCGATGGTCTGCTCCAGATCCTGCATGCCCAACTGTTGCAGCATGCGCCGCGTGAGCCACTGCTGCTGATATGGCTGATTGGCGTTCTGCACACCTGCCTGCTGCCCCATCTGCTGTAGTTCTTCTTTCGTCAGCGGGCGACCTTCCATTAAGCGCCGCATCAACTCGGCTTGCAGTTCGCGCAGAAGTTGCTGCAGTGCCTCGCGCAGAAGTTGCTGATCGTCCAGCGACATGCCCGCCATGCCGTTCGTCATCTGCGGCTGACCAGAGCCGAAGAAGAGCGGGAACAACCGATCGAACGTGGGACCGTCCTTGGCTTCTTTAACGAGCGTGGTCTTCAGCGAGACGCGAAAGATTTCGCGGTCTTCGATGCCCAACGCGTCGATGGCATACATCGCGTCCTGGCTTTCCGCCAGCGAGATGCGCACACCCGAAGCGCGCAGTGCGGTGATGAACTGAACGATGCGTTGATCCATAGAACGTTAGTTGGTTAGGGCGTTAGTCCAATAGTTTCGTAGCCGAGAAGCAGTGTGCACAGCTCAGCGCCCGCGCTTGCGACGCGGATCATTGCCATATGGAAGATTGTAGCGATCGACATCGGTCGGCCCGGCCGAGCGCGGACTATCGATGCTGCCGCGTGCCCGCTGCACATCCGATTCGTGCTTGAGCAACACAGTCAGCGTGTTGTTCAGCGTCGTCTCATCCATGTGATCGGCGTTGAGGGCGACCAGCGCCTTGGCCCAATCGAGCGTTTCGCTGACGCTGGGACTCTTCTTTAAGTCCATGCCGCGCAGGCGCTGCACGATCTGCACGGCTTGCTGCGCCAACTTCAAATTCAGATCGGGTACCTTGAGCCGCACAATGTTGAGTTCCTGTTCCATCGACGGGTAATCGACGAAGAGGTATAGACAGCGGCGCTTCAACGCTTCGCTCAATTCACGCGTGTTGTTGCTGGTGAGCAAGACCAGCGGTTGATGCCGGGCTTTGATCGTGCCAAGTTCGGGGACGCTGACTTGAAAGTCACTGAGGATTTCCAATAGGAACGCTTCGAATTCCGTGTCCGAGCGATCGATCTCGTCGATCAAGAGCACGACGGGTTTGTCGCTCGTGAGGGCGCGGAGGAGCGGTCGGGGTAACAGAAACCGCTCGGAGAAGAACACGTCTTCTTCGGCCGCTAATCGATCGGCTGCCGCGCTTAACGTCTCGGCCTCGCTTAACAGTTGTGAGAGTTTATCGCGCAGCAACTGCGTGTACAGCATTTGCTTGGCGTACTCCCACTCATACAAGGCTTTGGTTTCGTCGAGGCCTTCGTAGCACTGCAAGCGGATCAGTTCGCGGCCGGTGGCACCCGCCCACGCTTTAGCGAGTTCGGTCTTGCCTACGCCCGCCGGACCTTCCGCCAGAACGGGTTTATTCAATCGCTCGGCCAAAAACAGCACGGTCGCGATTTCATCGGTGGCGATGTATTGCTGATCGCCCAGACAATCTTGGACTTCGCGCTTATCTTTGAACATGCCTGGCTGCCTGAGGGGAAATCGAAGCGCCGATGTGAGTTGGCCCACAATCGGCGCTCCGTTAATTGATTGTACCTGATGCTCGAAATCATGCCACGATCAATCGATCAGGTATCGTTCACCGTTCACGCAGAGATGAGAACTGCTCTATTTGAAATTCTCCGCCGCAAACTGCCAATTAACGATCTTCCAAAAGACATCGACATACGCGGCGCGGGCGTTGCGATAGTCGATGTAATACGCGTGCTCCCACACATCACACGTGAGCAGCGCCCGCTTGCCGTCTTTCAACGGCGTGCCCGCGTTGCTGGTGCTCTCGACGGTTAGTGTACTATCGGCGTTCTTCACCAACCACGCCCAGCCCGAGCCAAACGTCGTGACCGCCGTAGAAGTGAATTTCTCTTTGAACTGCGCGAACGAACCGAAGGTCTGGTTGATCGCATCCGAGAGCGCGCCGGTCGGTTCGCCGCCGCCGTTCGGCGACAGGCAGTTCCAATAGAAGGTGTGATTCCAAATCTGCGCCGCATTGTTGAAGATACCGCCCGTCGCTTTCTTGACGATCTCGTCCAGCGACAGGTTTTCAAACTCGGTGCCGGGAATCAACTTGTTGAGATTAGCGACGTACGTAGCATGATGTTTGCCGTAGTGATACTCCAGCGTTTCCGCCGAGATGTGCGGAGCCAGTGCATCTTTGGCATACGGCAGTGCAGGCAGCTTGTGTTCCATGTTGATTTCTCCTGAGGTTGAAAGTTTATCGCCTACCGCTGGCGATGAATGAATGAAGTGATTGATTGTGAAAACAGGTCCATACAAATTAGGGTATAACTCTTCCACACACAAGTCAACCCCCAACAAAAACCCGAAGGCCTTCACTAAAAAGGCCTTCGGGATTCACCGCATTATTAATCACCCACCGCTCAGGTGCTCACGTGCTATCGGCACAGGGCAGCCAGACTGTGAAGGTTGCCCCCTGCCCGATCTGACTGTCCACCAGCAAGCGGCCATTCAACCGCTCGACGATCTCTTTGCAGATCGCCAGTCCCAGACCGGTACCGCTGATTTGCGATTGCCGGGCGGCCTCACCGCGATAGAAGCGTTCAAACAGATGCGGCAGATCACTTTCGGAAATGCCCGCGCCGCTGTCGCGCACGCTGAAGACCACCCCGTTGTGATCGGGCTGCGCGTCGATGCAGATCGAGCCGCCCGCGGGAGTGTAGTTGATGGCGTTGGCAATGAGGTTCGATGCCACCTGCACGATCAGCGCCGCATCCGATCGAATTAGCGGCAGATCGCGGGCCGGTTGATAGTCCAGCGTCAAGCCGCGGGCGCGCGCCAACGGCACCCGATCGTCGATCAGCGACTGCAGAGTCGCCGCCAGATCGATCGGCTGGAGATCAACCGCCAACGCGCCTTGATCGAGCCGCGACAATTCCAACAGATCTTCAATCAAGGTCTGGAGCCGATCGGCTTCACGCCGGAGAGCCGCGAAGTAATGGGCGCGTTTTTCCGGCTTGCCCGTTTCCAACAGGCCCAGATACAACTTGATGCTCGTCAGCGGCGTGCGCAGATCGTGGCTGACGTTGGAGATGAATTGATCTTTCAAGCGATCGAGGTCTTGCAGCCGCACATTGGCCTCGGACAGTTCGCGCGTCCGATCGGCCACGCGCTGCTCCAGCGTCTCCACCAATTTGCGCTGTTCGGCTTCCAGTCGCAGCGTGCGTTCCATGGCGATGAAGACCGCAATCGCGGGCAGCGCCGCCAGGATCAGCGCCCACGGATAGGTCGCGACGACCAGGGCGGTGAGCAAGCCGAAGCCGTACATGACCAGATCGACGAACTGCGACGCCCGCAGTCCGTCACGCCAGACCTGCCAGAAGTTCAGGTGACGCTGCGCGCTGACAACCCCGCAAACCAGCCCATAGTTGAACGAAAACATCACCACGCCCGCGGCCAGCATCGCCAACCACGCCGTCAGATCGACGGGCCGCCACGGCGTAACGGTAAACGTGTTCAAGATCAGCGCACTGAGGCCCAACGACACCACGTTCTGAGCGAAGTTAAAGATCATTTCCGCGGGCATTAGCTTCTGCTTCACCCAACTAATCAGCGTACCGATGGTCAGCGTGAGCAGGACGTGAAGCGGATTCAGCAACAGGATCGCCGCGAACGCGAGGATGGTATCGACGCTGATGTGCTGACCGCTGAGGAGCATGAGGCTATGCCGATAACTGAGGCCGATCAAGATCGCCAGGCCCAGCATGACCAGCCACGTGCTCAGCTCGGCAGACAGCGGATAGCGCCAGATGCAATACGCGCCGAGGCCGACAGCCATCAGCGCGGTGAACGTGATATAGATTTTGGCAGCACGCGGCAAAACCAAGTTATCGTCTCAACGGTGAAGTGCCTCCAATCGTAGTGCGAATTGAGCAGAATGGCAAATGCCGCGCAGCACCAGCGTTAATACCTGAGGCGGTCAATCGACGTTTATGCACGTGAACAACTAAAACACCAGTTGGCTGCCCAACGGTGAAAGCAGCGCGGCGATCTCAGCCACGTTGAAGACCGCGCCGAATTTAGCGCCCGGTGGATCGGCTTTCCACCACAGGCCGATCGCCAGGAACGAGACGACTGCGCCACCGATCGCCATTGGCCGCCACCACGCTTGCTGACTCAACACACCGAGCCCGGCCCCGATCAACAGCCCGGTCGATAGCAACCACAGCGCGCTGGTGGCTCGCCCGATCGGACTGCGCAGCGTCACGGTCTTCGACAGCAACCACGGCGAGTTTGAGAAACCCGCCGCACTGGCCGCCCACGGCGCCATGACTCCGGCGAGATTCGCCAGACCTTGCATCAGCAACGGCAACGCCCAGAGGATCGCTGGCATCGTCGATCACCTTCCAATCGGGTTATTTGACTGGTACTGCAGCGCAGGACGATCGAGCGCTCAGTCTTGCTCGGCTTTGCCAAACAACTGGCGCTGATCAAACCACGGCTTAATCAGTAGATACGAGCCGAGCACGATGAGGATAATCGCGCCGCCCACATCCTTTACGCCCACCAGTTCCAGCACGCCGCCGATGATGGACAAGATGCCGAGGAAGGTGGTGAAGCCGCTCATTCTGATCTTGTTCATGTAGCGGGCCACATTCAGCCCCAGCATGATCACGCCCACGCCGATCGACCACAGTCCCTTGGGGATCGTTTGTTCAGGGACGAGCGCGAAGCCGCCCAGCATGATCAGGAACAGTCCCCAGCCGATGCTTTCCAGGCGCTTGTTCAGCGCCGCTTTTTCGGGATTTTGGACAATGGGCGGGCGGGCAGTTTGAACACTCATGGTTGCAGCCTCCTGTGATGGAATGCAGACGAACACATCCAATTGGCGGCCACGCTAAGCGTCGAGCGCTTTAAGCACGCGCAACGCGCGCAGCGTGACCCACTTATTGGGTTGTTTCTTCGGTCCGAAGTCTAGCCACGTTTTGCCCGTGTAGTCGTAGTCCAGCGACCAGCGGCCTTGACCGTCTTGCTTGTCGCGAATGAGATGTAAGGCAGGCTGTAAGCGCCGATCATGCTCATAGCCTAATGCAACCAGCGCCTCGACAATCTGCAAGATATCGGTCACGTAGAAGACGGGGAAACCGAACTTCCACCAGTTACCGCTGGGCTTGGCGGCGTAGCCGCTCGGGTAGGCGGCAGCCGCCGGATCAGGTTCGAGCAGAAACTCAGCCCCGTGTTTGATCGCACGCTTGATGAGCGGCGTGCGGCGATTTGACGGCCACACACTAAAGGCCAACATCACTTTGGCCGCGCCCCACGCGCACGGCAGTTTATTGTTGGACCCGCAGGCAAAGTTCGGGCCACACTTGCCAGCGTAGTAACGCACCGCCGCTTGCTTGTCCGTCAAGGGCGCAACACCTTCGCCCGTCACGCTGCGGGCCAGCCAGTCATAGGCGGTTTTCAGACGCGCATCATCACAACCCAACTCGGTCAACGCCCAACACAGATTGCCTTGCAGACAATCGGCAGTACCGCCGGGCGTGCCGGACGCCGAGAACTGGCCGCCGGGCGTCAGGGCTTGATCGAGCACGTAGGCACACGCCCGGTCGAGACGTTCGTCTTCATCGACGGATGCGCCCAACTGTGCCAGCAAGATGATCGACCAGACGGTAGAGCGGTATTTGGGCAGATAGCCGGGGCCGGGCTTGGCCCAGTAACCCGATTGATTCATCTTGGCTAACACGGCCGCGATGGGGCCGTGTTGGTGCGCGGCGGTGCGGGCCGCCCGCAACTCGGCGGCCCCGCACTCGACAAGGTCGCGCAAGGCCAGGTAGCGCACTCCGGGATCGTTCGGTTCGAGCAGCCACGTGAGTACGTTATCTGGCTGCTGATCTAATCGCAACATGCGTTGTCTCCGTAAGATGATGTGCGGCCTCGATACGACAGACACACTCAAACCGCCGAGCGAGCCTGCAGCCAACTCGGCGGTGTGTACGTCTCAACGGTGAAACGACAGTGTGCCAAGTGTGATGTGGCCGTTGATTAGTTCAAGGCCGCCTTTAACGCCGCTGTCAACGCGCGCCGCAGTTCGATCTCGCTGGGCGGATACAGAAACGCGCACTCGCCGTTGATGTAAATGCCGGTGGCAATGCCGTACTTTTCAATGGCCTGGCGGTCGTCGGTGTTGATGTCGTTGACGACAACGCGCTCGCCGTACGGCTTGGCCAGGTGCAACAGACAATCATGCGCGCGCACCCAGAACGGACATTGCCCGTTCCAGAAAATATCCACCGTAGTCTTGCCAAACAACGGAATCGGCGTGTAGCGGCGCGGCATGAACTGCGGCATCGCCACTTCACGCCAGGCCTTGAACATGAGCCACGCGTTGTTCTGTTCCGCGCAGACGACGAAGCCGTGTTCGATGAAGAAACCGGCGGGCATGAACAACGAATCGGGATAGGCGATAACCGCGAGGCCGTTGGACTGTGACTGCACCTTTTGTTCACAGGCTTTGATCAACTCGGAGCCGACGTGATGCCAGCGCTGCTTCGGCTCGACAAACAGACAGTCGATGAAGGTCAGCTGCTCGCCTTTGACGGGCTTCGGCGCGTGCTCGATGGGGATGTATTCCAACTGCCCGACGGGCATCGTCTCTTCATAAGCCACCAGGATGCGCACGCCGCGAAAGAGCGTGTTGTAATTCCAAAAGCGCTTCACATCCTTGCCGCGGCCCAGCTGGTGAAAGGCCACTTCCCGATCGGATTCACAATCCTTAGCGAAATCGAAATTCAGGCACAACAGCGTCTGCTCTTCGGTGTCTTGAAACTCAAAGACTTGCATGGCCGTCCTCCTGATCAGAATGGGCGATTATACGGCGGACTTCACCGCCTGATGGATCGCAAAGTCGCCGATGACGGGGCCAGCCAGCCGCAAATAATCCGACATGGCGACTTTCAACGTGACGCGATGCGACCCAGCCTGAAAGACGAGATAGGGCTGCTCCACAAGCGAGCGATCTAGATAAATGGGCAAGTTATACATGTGCCCCAACGGCGGCATCGCGCCGACGTCGCAATCGGCAAATAGGTGGGCAAATTCTGCTTCGTGCGCGCGGCGGACTTCCTGGGCGTGCAGCAACAGCTTGACACGTTCCAGATCGACCTGCGCGGGCGCGGGCAAGACCAGCATTGCGAGCTGGCCATCGGCCCAGGCCATGAAGACTTTGGCGACGTGGAAGCCTTTTTCATGCAGAGCGGCGGCCACTTCTTGAATGGTGAAGGCCTGGCGATGCTCCTGCACTTCGTAATAGGCGCGCTGCTCAATGAAATACTGTTCCAGTCGATTCAGACAGGTTTCCATGGTGCTCACCTCCTTTGCGAGTTAATTGACCAGATCGGTGTCGACATCGGACGGATGCTCGATCCGGGACAGACGCTCAAAACGCGCAGTGACTTGCGGGCAGCCGCGATTGTCCGGTCGACCCGCGAAACAACGCCTGGCAACATCGCCGCTGAAGCGCGCACAGCCCCAGCACCACAGACCGTTGAAAGTGTACCAATGGCCGCGATTGGCTTCGCTGATTTCGAGGCACAACTTCTGGGCAATGGCGCCTGGAATACTTGCCATAAGTTGATTTCCTTCCGGGGAGAAACAACAAGCCGATCGCCCGCTGGATCTCTCCAGCGGCTCGATCGGCTTAGTGCTTCGCCATGCGCCCTCCTGCGACAAGAACGCACTCGTAGCTAGACTGTGGACAACTTGCTCCCAGTCGCCTTGGCTGTTTTCAGTATAGCACCGTTTTGGCGAGATAGAGCAAGGAATTTTTGGGAAAAGCCAAACCGGAAGTATGGGTATTCAGCGGACGGAGGTCGTGAGAAGCCAACAACCGGAGTCGAGTGGGCGGCGATGGCTCTCCGAAGCGTGCCCGAAGCATCCCCGAAGGATGCCCGAAGGATGGCGTTGGCCCTAGCACGGCGTAGTTCTACGTTTTGACGCAGTTGTACCATGTGCTATAGTGATGGACGTCCGAATGATGGCGCGCACAACGGGGCGGAGCGGAATGCGGCCCGCGCGGACGCGGGCCGGGAGCAGAGATCTGAGCGCTCCAGCTTACGTCTCCAATAGATTGGGTGGATTTGATAAGAATAGATACATCGATAGAGCGAGGAGGTGATCCGTATGCGCAGTGGCTTTCAAAAGAGAAAAATTCCAGTCCTGCTTTGATTGCTGTCTGCAAGGATGATATATAGAACTAGTATTTCTGATCTGCTCTATGATTGTCTTCATAAACCCAGTAGTCATAGTAGTCTCGATGCTTGAGCAGCTCGGAAGCCCATACCTCCACATTGACTTAGGGGAACAACCATGGTTAATAGTAATGTGTTGGATACTGATACTTCCTTTGTTTCTGTTACGAAAATGGTTAGACGAACGTTTTACCCAGCGAAGCAATAGTTGATGCTCACCCCATACCGTGTTTATTACGGAGATGAAGGAGGTATCGGCAATTGCCTGCTGCTTGAGGCAATTCTGTTGCCGGCGTGACAGGTTGTTTTATTTATTCATAAACCCGCCCATGGTTGCCGTCGACCATCATCGAGGGCGAGCAATGTGAATCAAAAAAAGACACGTGGTCTGAAGAACTTTCATAGGCCGCGTGCCATTAACGTCGCTTCAGTTACGCTGCCTACTCCCCAATACTCAACAGTCTTCCATCGCTCCGCCCAAATCGCTTCCCGGAAACCCACAGCGGATTTATGAATCAGACAAACGGACTCAAAGCGGACTGCGTCGCACGCTGACCGTCGGTGTCCGTATTCTAATCCGGCTCGCCCCGCGCCTTCTCAGCGGGGTTGACCGTGCCCAGAGAATTCTCTGGGCCTCCGTGTCTTTGTGGTCTGCTTTACTGGCCGATGATCAACAACCGCCCATCGCTCCGCCCAAACACCTCCGGGAAGTAGAACTCGCTCGCCACCATCGGGAGAAACTGAGAACGGACTCTTTCACGAACAAGTGGACAGAAGCGGACACCGACGGTCGGCGCATGATCAAGTCCGTTTTGAGTCCGTTTGTCCGATTCAAAGTCCGTTGACGGCTTACTCCCCAATACTCAACAGCCGTCCATCGCTCCGCCCAAACACCTCCGGGAAGTAGAACTCGCTCGCCACCGTCGGGATGACCTTGTAGTCGCCGGGCAGCGTGGCGCGCATGGTGTACGAATACTCGTACGTGCCACGACCCAGGTAGTCGGCGAACAGCACCACCTTCTCATCGCGCAGTTCGCTGCGGCTGTACCAGTTCCACCACCACCACCACGGGCTGTAGAACTCGCGCCCGTCCGCCGAGTAGCGCGGCTGGCGGATCAACGTCGGGTCTTGATCGAGCATGCTGGTCGTCGCCAGCCCGCGATCGATCGCCTCAGCCCCGGCAGGCAGCGGATCTTCCACGACCACGTAATACAGATCGTGCGGCGCGACAATCGTCAGATCGACGCGGATCACGTCGCCGAGTTTGGCCTCGGTCACTTCAGGGCACTTGCGCCGATCGGCTTCCGCGCACGACGCCAGCGTGTAGCGCCGCGAGACGCTGACGCCGCGATCGATCGGCTTCAAGTCCTCGACGGGCAGATAGACCTTCAGGTGCGCGGTGTAGTACAACACGCCCGCGCCGTCGCCGCGTGAGAACGTCAGGCGATTGGCTTCGTCGACGAGCAGGTCCTTGATCGACAACGACAGGTCGATCGGTTTTTGGACGTCCGCCGGAGCGATGTGGCCTTCACTGATCGATCGGTCGTTCACGAAGACGGCGTAATCGTAATCGGCTTTGAGTTCACCCGTCGTCCGCATCCAATCCGTCAAACCGATCAGCGCCCAAGCCGTTTCCTGCGTCGTCTCCCAGTGGCCGACCTTGCGCGCCACCATCAGCCAGCGCACGATATTGGGCGCGAGCGCGTTGTTGGGATCGAGCCGCGCGTAGGCGTCGAGGATGATGGCCGTGCTGCGCGTGTCGGTGTTCATCGACCACCAATCGTAGTTGTCCTCTTCCCAGTGCGCGCCCGTGGCGCTGAGGATGGCGGCATTGTTCAGATCGGACAGCAGCGACTGAACGCGATCATCGCCCTTGCCCATGGCCATGGCCAGATACGCTTTGGCGAAGTGGCTCAACTTGGCGCGCTCTTCAAACACCGTGCTGATCTGTCCGGCGGGCGCTTTGCTATCTTCGCTCAGCACGAACAGATACCACGCCTGCTGATTAGCCTCCCAGTGATTGAGGTCTTTCACTTTATTGCTGAGCTGGCCGAGGACGAACTGCTCACCCCGATCGAGCACGTCGGCCCGCACGTCGAAGCCTGCGTTGCGCGCCTGGATCAAGCCATAGACCACGTAAGCGGTGAGATACGGATTGCTCTGCGAATCGATCCACCAGCCCCAGCCGCCGTCATCCTTCTGGCGCAGGTACAACTTCTCGATCGAATCTTTCACCAACCCCGGCAGTTTCTCCGCCAATTTCGCGTTATCCACGCCCAGGTCTTTCAGCGCGCGATACGTCAGCACGTTGGGCAGGAAGCGGCTGACCGTTTGCTCGGTGCATTCGTACGGATACGCTTCCAGATAATTCAGGCCGTTGAGCATGCCCGCGGCCAGCGACGGATCGACTTCAATATCCACGCCGCCCTGATTCACGTCGAGGCGCGGCGGCAGTGCGACGATCTCGGTGCGCGCGCCCGCCTGCTTGATCTGCCCCGCCGTGCCCACGATGTCGGGTGCTACATACCGATAGACCTTCAGCGTCCCATTCGGTCCGGTCGCCAGACGCGGCTTGCTGGCATCCACAAAATCGCCCGCTTGCGCGACGAAGACCAGATCGGCGTTCTCCACATCCTGCGCTTCGACGTTCCACGTCACCTTCGCTTCGGCGTTCGCGGCGATGGTGATGGTTTGCTGCGCGTCCGAGTTCAACGTCACGCCCGTGGCGGACAGCGTCACCGTCGCCGTCAGCGGCGCATCCGTATTATTACTGACGTTCGCGGCGACCTGCGCCTTGTCGCCCACGGTGAAGAAGCGCGGCGTCACAGGTCGAATCAACACGGGCCGCGTCGCAACGACATCCACCGTCGCTTCGCCGACGAGCGTATTGCCCGTCACACCCACCCCGCGGAACGTCCACGTCGTCAGGTTGTCGGGCAGTTTCAGCGTGACCGACGCATTGCCGCTGGCGTCGGTGCTGATCTGCGGATTCCAATACGCGGTATCCGCAAAGTCCTGTCGAATCTCAAGATTGGCGGGCAGCGACGCGGCGTTGGCGGCATAACCATCGGCCGCTTTCACCATATCCATCGCCGCCGCCGTTGGTTGAGCGGCCGGAGCCGGGGCCGCGGGCAATGCCATGGGGGCTTCGGCGGCTGCGCCCGTGGCCGACTGCGCCACCGCGCGCTGCTGACGTTCCTGCTCCAAATCCTGCTGCAACTTCTCGATGAACTTATTCACCGACACCGCGAGACCGCTGGACGTGTTGACGCCCAGGCCGCGCTTGCCATAGAACGCGTCGACAATCGCATCGGGCGTGCGCGGCATCAGCGACAGCACCGCCTTATCGACGAGGTCCAGCGAGAACTCAGCCTGCACGGCCTCGCCGTTGCTGGACGTGACGTGCACGTTGTAGGTGACGCTCTCGCCGGGCTGTGCTTTGGGCCGATCGGGTGTCAGCGTGATCGACAACTTCTGCGCGATCGGTTTCACCTCAATCGGCAGCAGGCCCATCTTGTAGTCGCTTAACTTATTCGTCTCGTCCTGCCCCTTGATCAGCACGATCGAGAAGTAGATGTTGGGCGTCAAATCGGCGGTGATGGGCAGTTCGTACACCTGGCTGTTGCTGGTGATCTTCAACAGTTCGTGGCGCAAAATGCCGCCGCGCTCGATGGTGATCAGCGCCCAGTGTTCGCCCTGGAACGGCGACGGAATCAGAATCTTGGCGGTTTCACCGGGCACGTACGCCGACTTATCGCTGATTAAATTGATGCGATCGTTATTGTCGCGCCGCCACGAGACGTACTCCTGACCCGTGACCCACGTAAACACCGAGGCGCGAATCTCGCGATTACCGCTGTCGGTGGCCTTCGCCGTGATCTTGTACGATCCGGCTTGCGGCGGCGTAAACGTGATCGACGCTTCGCCCTTCTCGTTCGTCGTCGCGGTCAGCGTGGTGATCGGCACGTCGTTGGTATCCGATTGCCAGTAGCCGCCACCGGTTTCGTTCTGGATGAATTTGTTGGTCCACTCGCGGCGCACGACCTCCACGGCGATAGATTTGTTCGCCAACCGATTGCCCTGCCAATCGACGGCGATCACATCGACCGTGCTGGGCTTGTTCTCTTCGCCCACGTAGTCGCGCGTCTGTACGCCGACGTAGAAGTCGCCGCTGTGACGAATGATCGAGCCGCGCCCGCTGATGACTTGATTGTCGGTGCCGGTGACGGTCGCTTCGATGGTCAGCCGCACGGACTCGCTGATCGGCACGCCGTTCTGCATCAGATCGCCGGGCAGTTCAATCGTCAGGTTGCCGCTGGCGTCGGTGGTGCCGGAACCGCTGAGAATGGGTTGCGGCGGCGGCGCATAGCGCGAGAACCACCAGCAATCGAAGCACAGCCACGGATCATCAGTGTCGCTCCAGCGGTAGTTGCCCCCCCACGGCGGCTGGAAGTTGAAGTTCTCGGCCAACACGTTCCACTGCACGGGCCGATTCGCCACGCCGCCGCCGAAGAAGTAGCTCACCTCGACCTGGGCGGACGTGCTTTGCCCGCGCACGATCTCGGCGTCTTTCGGCGTCACGTTGACCTGAAACTCCGGCGCGCGATAGGCGGCGACGGTGAAGGTGCTGTTGAATTGGTTGTTGTCGTCGATGCGAATGGTGACGTTGTATTGTCCCAACGCCGCGCCGTCGGCCAGCTTCACATCGCCAAAGAACGTGCCCAGCGGACTCACATCGCGGTCTTGATCGTAGACCATCTCGCCGCTGGGGCTGTTGATGCTCACGTGCACGCGCGACACATTGGGCAGACTGTACTTCACATCTTTCTCAGCGCGGACGATGCCTTTGAAGTCCACGGTCTGCCCCGGTCGATAGATCGGTCGATCGGTGTAGAGGTAGGTGTTGTAGTTCTGGCCGCCGTAACCATAGTAGCCGCCCAGGCCGAAGTCGTAGGGACTGATGCCCTGCCCCCAGCCCGCCGCGACCGCCGCAAACGGTTCAATTGAAATCGCGCCGTTGATGTTGCTGGCCGTGGCGCGCGCGACACCCTGCGCGTCCGTCGTCGCCGCGGTCTTGGTGCCGTTGTAGTCATACAACGATAACGATAGGCTCGGCACGGGCTGACCGGTCTTGTAATCGGTAGCCCAGATCAGCGCTTCATTTTGGGCGGTCTTCAACGTCAAGTTGATCTTGCTAACGACCAGGACGTGCCGCTGATTGTAAGGATATTGATCCTTGGGAATCTGCGGCGAGTTGACCATCAGTAGGTATAGGCCGGGCGGCAGTGTGCCCCCACCGTCCACCAGATCGATCGGCGTGGCCCCGATCTTGTTGGTGCCGGACTCGATGGGCACCGACCACGATCGGAGCAAGGCTGTCTCCGGCGGCTGATAATCGTACGATAGGTTCTGCTGTACGAACACGTCGCTCTGATTCAGGCGATACAACTTGAAATCGGCGCGCTGGATGTTGGTGTGAATGATATAGACGCGGGCCGGATCGTAAGCGTTGTACGTGCCGATGAAGTCGGGAATGTGCAGGCGCACGCTCGGCGGCAGATCGGCCGTGCGGAAGCGCACCGTCAAGTTCTCTTTGGTCTCATTGCCGTACGGGTCTTTGATGCCGGGCGTGATCTTCACTTCGTAATCGGTGCTGGGCTGCGCGCCAAAGCTGATGAAGAACGAGTCGCCATAGCCTGACGTATAAACCAGCGTCGGCGACAACGGCGGATTAAACGCCAGATGCGCCATCACCGTGTCATGATCGATGTTGGTGTTGAAGCGGATCGAGAAACCAGTGTAAGGATTGGCATCGCGCTGACCATTGCTGGGATCGGTGCTGAGGATCTTGGGCAACGGCACGGTCGTAAACAACGAAGTCACGGTCTCGCGCATGCCGCTGCCACCCGATCGGCCTGTGAGGCCCGCCGCGACTTTCAACACATAGGCGGTCTCGAAGTCGAGGCGCGTTGTCGGCGTGACGGTCAGCGTCTCGCTCACTACCTCGAAGTTCAACGGCACCGTCTGGCCGTCGCTCGCTTGCAGCGTCACGTGCTCGCGCGCCGAATCGAGGCTGATAGGCTGGTTGAACTGCACGGTCAGCGGTGATTCGATCGGTACGAGTTGCGCGCCGTTGTTGGGCGTGATGTAGACCACCTTCGGCGGCACCACGACGAACTGCCAGGGGTAATCGGCTGACAGCGGATTGCCATCGGTGTCTTTGAGATCGCCTGAAACTTTAGCAGTGATGATCGTGCCGCCCGGCAGTGGCTGCGCGGGCTTGAACACGTAGATCGAGGTATTGAGCCACTCGCCTGCACCGGCCAGCGGCTGGCCGTTGGCGGAGATACTCACTGGCTGCGGAAAATCCTTCTGCGCGTCGAGGTTGGTCATGGGCACGACGGGGCGATTGAACATCACCGTGATAGTCGAGTTAGGTTCGGCGTCGGCAGTCGAAGGTGCAGGAATCACTTGCGCCACTTCCAGATAACCCGCCGTCGCAAAGCGGAATTGATAGGCTTGATTCAACGGTGCGCCGTTGGCATCGCGCGCGCGCTGATCGACGACCACGTCGTACAGCCCGGCCCGCGCTAACTTCTCGGCGGGCGTGAAGACCACGGTCTTGTCGTTCTTCCAACTGAACGAGCCTTTGGTGGCGGGATAAACCTGAAAGGCGGACTCAACCGACGACCGATCCATCGCCCGATCGAACACGAGCTGGATCGTCCCGTCGGGTTTGGCCTCTTCACCCGCCAGCGGTGATTGATCGACTACGACGGGCGAGACCACATTATCAGGTACGGGCGTGTAGCCGGGCCGCGGTTTGGTCGGGATCGGCGTGGGCTGCGGAGTTGGCGTTAACGTCGGCAAGTCCAGCGACACCGGTGAGGCCGCCGGGGTGACGTTGAAGGGTGTAGCCGGATTAGCGGGCGTCGGCGGCACCGGCGTCGGCGACGAGCAACTGACGACGACGAATACGATGGCGACGAGCGCCGCGACGGCGATCAGCGAGCGATAGGGCTTCATTTCTTCCTCCAGGCAGCGATGGCAACAGCGACACGACAAGTCGACTAGATAAGTGACGCCATGAGGGGCTCGGAAGTTCCATTCCGATTATAATACGATTCGTACTGACCACTGTCATGCCCGAATGCTGTTATCGGGCATCCATGCGACGATTAACACTAAGCGCTGACTGGTGCATGGATTCCCGCTAGAAGCACGCGGGAATGACAAGGCACAAGCTTCTTGGGACCAATCTCTTGCCGATTGGACTGGAGGGCTCATGGCTCGTATGCTCACATTAGATGAAGGTACGGCGCGTTTCACCAATCGCGTCGTCGGCATCGCCATCGATCGTGATCGGGTGCTGCTGCATCGCACCGACGATATGACCTTCTGGGCGCTGCCGGGCGGCCGGGCCGAACTCATGGAAACATCGATCGAGTCGCTCAAGCGCGAGATGCGCGAAGAGATCAACTCGGACGTCGAAGTGGAACGGCTGCTGTGGCTGGCCGAAAACTTCTTCGTCTATCACGGACAATCGCATCACGAACTGGGCCTGTACTTTCTGATGCACCTGCCGCCCGATTCGCCGCTGCGTGAACAGACCACCTTCCTCGGCCAAGAAGGAACGCGCCCCGTCCACTTCGAATGGTTTCCGATTGCGACACTAGACGACGTGCCGCTTTATCCCAAGTTTCTGCGGACCGGCTTGAAGTCGATACCGACCGCGACCACGCACCTGATCTACGTCGAAGCCGAAGCGGAAAGCGCCGAACCATGACTAACGCTCCGCTGCGCGTCTGCATCGACGTGTCCGCCGCCGTGCATCGTCGCGCGGGCTTAGGCCGCTATACGCACGAGTTGGTGAAGGGGTTGGTGGATCTTTCGCTCCCCGACCGCGTCCTCGAAGATGCCGAACGCTTCAATCGGCACGCGGTCGGGCCGCGCGGCGAGGACGCCGCGCAGGAGCCGTTGCGGATAACCGCGTTTTATCATCAACGTGGCGAGGCGCACCTCGACCCGCCGATCGATCAACTGCCTCGCCGGACCACGCGTCTATCCGTGCGGCCGTGGCGTTTACTCACCGCGCTGGCCTATTTTTCTGGCGTCTCGCAAGATCGCTTGTTTGGCAACGCCGATATCTTTCATGCCACCGAACACCTGTTGCCGCGCCTGCGCCACATCCGATCGGTCTTCACGCTGCACGATCTGATCTTCCAGTTCGATCCCGATTCGCACAAGCCGCTCAACATCGCTTTCCTCAAGACGCTGATGCCGCGCTTCTTGCGCGCTGCCGACGCCATCATCGCCGTGTCGGAATGCAGTAAGCGTGATGCGATCAATCTGTATCAGGTCGATCCGAGCAAGATTCACGTCATCTACGAAGGCGTCGACGCGCACTTCGCGCCGGTCACCGCGCCCGATCGGTTAGCGACGGTCCGATCGAAATACCACCTGCCCGAGCGCTTCATCGTCCACGTCGGCACCATCGAGCCACGCAAGAATCTGCCACTGTTGTTTGACGTCATCGCAAACTCAAATCAGCATCTCGTCGTCGCGGGCAAACTGGGTTGGCTAACAGAACCGATTTTGGCGAAGGTGAAGGAACTGGGCGTCGAAGAGCGCGTCACCTTTACGGGCTACGTCGCCGATGACGATCTACCCGCGTTGATCTCGGCCGCCGATGTGTTGGCGATGCCGTCGAAGTATGAGGGCTTCGGCTTGCCCGTCCTTGAAGCGATGGCGTGCGGCACGCCCGTGGTCGCGTCGAACACATCGAGCCTGCCGGAAGTCGGCGGCGAAGCGGCATTGTACGCTCGACCTGATGACGTGCGCAGCTGGGCGCAGTTGATCGATCGCGTGCTGAGTGACGCCGAGCTGCGGGCCTCGCTGCGTGACAAAGGCTTCAAACAAGCGGCGAAGTTCAAGTGGTCGACGATGGCGCGGGAAACCGCCGAAGTCTATCGGGCTGTGAGTAGAACGTCAGATTAGAGTTTGGGCGTTTCGGGAAATTACTCGAACCAACGCCGAATCCTGAGCGTATAATCATCATCAGCGGTACAGTCAACCGCCAACATCTTATCTCAGGGGGATTAGCATGTCGTTACTCAAGCGGATCAGTGTCGTGCAGTTCAACGTGACCAACTGGGAGCAGGCCAAGAAGTTTTACACCGAGAAATTGGGCTTGCCTATCTCGTTCGACGCGGGAACGGAAGCCGGTTGGTGTGAGTTCGGCCAGCAGGGACAGACCACGCTCGCCATCAACCTGTGGCGCGATGGCGAACCGCCGCGCAACGGCGGCGCGACGCCCGTCTTCGATGTGGACGACTGCATCGCGGCAGTGGCCGAACTTCGCCAGCGCGGTGTGAAGTGTGACGACGCCGAAGTCATCCCCAACATGGTAACCTACGCCAACGTGTACGACCCGGAGGGCAATCGGTTCCAGATCGCGCAATCGACCTACCCTGGCTAAGATAGCCGGTTAATGGGAGTCATTATGCCCGCGGGGACGCGGGCGGTGAGCAAACACGAGAAGATCAACGCCCGCGCGATGTGGCGCGGGCGTTTCGTTGCTAGACCCAAAGCCCATTGACCCGACAAACATTTCACCCTACAATCAGCGTAACCAGAGCCGGAGGTTTGCGATGACCGACCAAAAGGAACTCGAACGCCTCAAGCGCATTCGCGAACAACAGATTGCGACGCGCTACGATCCCGACGGCAAACGGGCGCGCTACGAAAAGATCAGCGTACAGCGGCGGCAAGGCAGCAAAGTCACGCTGGGCAGCGTCCTGAAAGACGTACCCGATAAGATTTGGTGGGCGTTGATCGGTGGCTTGATCGGTCTAGTATTCACCCTGATCATCCTGCGTCTGCCCAACGCGCCTACTTACGCCATCTACATCGGCCTGGGCGGCATCGTCTTTGGGTTGGTGGTTGGCTTCGTTCTGGGCAAGGCGCGCGATTCCGGCAAAGAGGATTGGGACGGCAAGGGCCGAAGATAAATCTCACTGCCGAGACGCTACCGTCACACCCGCGAGAGCGGGTGTCCATGCTGACTACGCTGGATGTCCGCTTACGCGGGAATGACAGCCAGCGCGTTCTGTGCCGGGCCGATGATGGAGTTGAACCCGTTCTCCCTTGAGAGCGGGTTTTTTGTTCCGTGTGGCCTATGCTACAATCGCCGCGTTTGGATTGGAAGTTGGATGTTAGACGTTGGAGATTGGATGTCGCGTACTCGTCGCTTTTTACTTTTCACTCGTCACTCGTCACTCGTCATTCTCGCACTGGCCATTCTGTTCAGCGCGCTCGCCCCGCATCTCGTTAGCGCCGCGTCGATCCCCGAACCTCGCTTCGGTGCGATCGACACGTTTGATAATCCCGGCGCGGCGACAGCCTTGGGCGCAGGTTGGACGCGCGTCCGCTTTCCGTGGGCGACGCTGCAGCCCAACAACGATGGCGAGTGGAACGATGCGTTCTTCACCGAGGCGCAGCTCAACGCCGAACTCGCCGCGGGCCGCACGGTCGTCGGCCTGATTGTCAACACACCGCACTGGGCGCTGGAAAATTCCGACGTCCCCGGCGTGCCGCGCGGCCTCAACGCCCGCGACGACGATCCCAGCAATGTGTGGGCGACCTTTGTGCGGCAGATCGTTACGCGCTACGCAGGCCGCATCGATCACTGGATTATCTGGAACGAGCCGGACATCTGGGACACGCACTATCCCGGCCGGACGTGGGGCGGCGACGAGAAAGACTTCTATCAATTACTGCGCGTCGCCTATAACGTGGTCAAGACGGCGAATCCCAACGCGACTGTGCACCTCAGTGCGTTCACTTACTATTGGGACGTGAACTACGGACGTACGCCGTTCTTCTCCCGCCTGCTCGATCTGATCGCCAAAGACCCGTCGGCGCCGTCGCACAATTACTATTTCGATGCCGCCTCGGCCAACCTGTATTTCCGCACCGACAACATCTACGATCTGATCGCGTGGCATCATCAGCAAATGCGCGAGCGCGGCTTCGACAAACCGATCTGGCTGACCGAGACCAACGCCGCGCCCAGTACGGATCCGGCCTGGCCGGTGGCCGCGCCGACGTTTAACATCACGCTGGAAGAACAATCGCACTTCATCATTCAATCCTTTGCGATGGCATTGGCCGCAGGCGCGAATCACGTGGCGATTTATAAGATGGCCGATGTGCCCGGTGATCACGCCGCGAATCCTGAACCGTTTGGACTGGTGCGGGAAGACGGCACACGCCGACCGGCCTTCGCGGCGTTTCAGATCGCGTCGAACTATCTGGCAGGCTTTACGGGCGCGACGCTCGATCAACGCGGCGATTACGCGCAAGTCACGGTGAAGCGCGGCGAGGCGTGGACGACTGTGGCATGGACGCGGCAGCCGTCGCCGGTGCGAATTGAAGTGGCCGCGCATGCGGCGCAAGCGACCATGGTGGATGCGAACGGCCGCACGCAGCGCATCGCCGCGCAAAACGGCAAATATACGATCGAGTTGGCAGGCGCAACCTGCACGGGCGGCTGTATCATCGGTGGCGCACCGAAGTTGATCGTCGAAGGTTCAACGGCAGTCGCCATCGCACCGATCACAGCAGGTAGTTCATCGGGCACGACGGCGCTGCAGGGTACGCCGACGATCACGGGCACGCTGGAAGCGACCGCGTCTATCACAGGAACGATTGCGCCAACAGCCACGCCGCGACCCACCGCGACCCCAACGGTGACGCCCAGCCCGACGAAGACGGCGACGGCCACTGCGACTACGACGTCGACGCCTGCGCCCACTTCGACGCCGACGACTGAGCCGACCGTCACTCAGACCGCCACGCGCGCACCGCGACCTACGCGCACGGCGACCTCGACACCTGTGCCGCTCTCGACGTTAGGTGTCACACCCAACGCCGCGCCGTTGTTGATCGCCACGCTGATCGTCTTCGGCGCGATCGTCGTGTCGTACGGTTTCTTCAAAGTGAGGCGCGTGTGAAGAACGTTCGACGTTTCATCGTGAGCGTGTTGGTGCTGACGTTAGTCGCGTGCACCGAATCACCCGTCGTGGAACCGATCAGTGCGCCCAAGCCGGTGGCGTCGATCGTCGCGCCGCCGACGCGGACGCCGCTGCCCACACACGATCCCGCGCAGACGCCCACGCCGGATGCGACGCGCGCCGCCGACACGCACACCACCGAGTTGTATATCGTGCAGTCGGGCGATACCATCGCCAGCATCGCCGAAGAATACAACACCACCATCGACGAGATCGCCAAGACCAACGGCCTCGACAATGTGGCGATGATCAGCATCGGCGAGCCGCTCAACGTGCCCCTGAAAGCCGATCGGGTGGGTCCGAACAACAAGTTGATCCCAGACAGCGAACTCGTCAACGGGCCGAGCGCGATCGGGTTTGAGGTGGCCGCCTTCGTCGCCAAAACCAGCGGCTACCTGAAGAATTACACGGAACAAGTTGACGGCGAAACGTTGACGGGCGCGCAGATCGTCGAGCGCGTAGCCCAACAATTCAGTGTGAATCCGCGCTTATTGCTGGCTGTGTTGGAATATCGCGGCGCGTGGTTGAGCAACGCGTATCCCACGGCCGATCAACAGTCGTATCCGGTGGGCTTCCGGCACGCGGGTTATCAAAGTTTGTATTTGCAGTTGTCGTACGCGGCCAATCACTTGAACGACGGCTATTACGGCTGGAAATATCGCGCGCAGATGACAGTGCGCTTCGCCGATGGAACCCGCGCGCGCGTAGCGCAGGGTTTGAATCCGGGCACGGTAGGCATCCAGACGATGCTGGCACTCGATCGGTTGTACGAAGATTGGTTGAATGAGATCGGCCCTAACGGTTTTATCGCGACGTATCAAAAGTTGTTTGGCGATCCGTTTAACTACACGGCTGAAATTGTGCCTGCCAATTTAACACAGCCCACGTTGACGCTGCCGTGGGCGATCGGTGAGAAGTGGTGGTACACCGGCGGACCGCATGGCGCGTGGGTCGCGGGATCGGGCTGGGCGGCGATCGACTTCATTCCCGACGGGCCGATCCTCGGCTGCCAACCGGCTGAACAATGGGAGTTAGCCGTTGCACCGGGCCGCATCGTGCGCAGCGAAAACGGCGAAGTGATCGAAGACCTCGACGGCGACAACGACGAGCGCACCGGCTGGAGCATCTTCTATATGCACGTCGGCAGCGAAGGTCGCGTGGCGGTGGGCACACAGGTCAACACAGGCGATCAGATCGGGCATCCCAGTTGCGAAGGCGGGCTATCGACAGCCACACACTTGCACATCGCGCGCAAATACAATGGCGAATGGATTCCAGCCGCGGGACCGATTCCGTTTGTGATGGACGGTTGGCGCGTCACCGGCGAAGCAACCGAATATGACGGCGGCCTGATGAAGGGCAATCAGGTGAAGGTGGCGTGCGAGTGCCGCGAAGATGTGAAGAACGCAATAGTGCGATAGTCTGATAGTTCGGTAGTGAAAGCCAACGGCCCGATCGGTTATGCAATTCGATCGAGCCGTTGTTCATTTGTCATTGAACGTTGTTCATCGTCAGCCCATCGGCGCGTTTTCCAACATGCGGACGTTATACGTGCTGCGCTTGGTCTCCCACGGATAGACGATGAAGGCGTCGGTCACCGCGGCGAAGTAATCGGGCTTCTTGGTCTTGAACAACGATTCGGCCGGCTTGTAATGCAGCACCGCGATTTGCGGGAAGGCCCCCGCCGCTTCGACGCGGCCGCGCACGGTGTTGATGGTGCGCGCGCTGTTCCACACATCGTCGACGATCAACACGCGCCGCTCACGCAGCAGTTCGTCCTCGGGGAATTGAAGGAAGGTCGGCCAGGCCAGCATCTTCTCTTCGAATTCAGGGAAGCGCACGGCGGCAGTCAGCACGTGCTTGATGTCCAACGCCTCGGCCAGAATGCCGCCCGGCACCAACCCGCCGCGTGTGATCATCAGCATCGAATCGAACGTGTTGCGTATCTGGGGCAACAGCTGATCGATGAGTTTATCAACTTCATTCCACGTCAAGACTTCCTGCCGCATGGCCCGCCTCCGGTTCCCTTCGGATTTGAGCCGATTATAGCATAGAGCGGTCAGCATTTAGCGGTCAGCATGTGACTGTGTAGATTGGTCAGTGCTCATTGTTCATTGTCACCTGCCTTGCCACCAGTCTTTTCTTGATCTCGGATCGAGGAACGAGCCGCCATCGCGCACCGCCACGCCGATCTCATTGCCCTTGGCGCGGCCTAACGCTTGACCGGGAAACAGCGCGGGCAGTTGGTTGCGGCCCTGCGCGTTGAGCGTGTTGTACAACGCCAGCAGATTCGCATCGACACACAGGTTTTCAAGGTGAATGGTGTAGCCTGCAACCACATCATCTTCGCGCGTGTACTTCAACGTCAGACGCGTCGCATCGGCGTAGAGCACCATCGCGCCGTAGCCGCCGCCGATGTCGTAGCCCGCCACCGGCAAGTGGATGACCTCGCCTGGCGTCGTCGCCAAGCCCGCTAAAGTCACATCCCATTTTTGAATCAAGCCGCTGCGACAGTTGCAGGTCCAATCCCAGCGATACACTTTGTAGGCACTGCGAAATGTCGCGGTGCGATTATCGGTGAACAGGCTGGGCAGTTGGGGCGCCGCTGGATCGATCGAACCAGCGTAGTCTACCAAGCCCAGAAACGCTGTCGTCGGTTCATAGCCGCGCACGGCGAGATTCAGATCGGGGTGCGTAGCGGCATTGCCGCCATACGGGTTAGTCGGCGACACGCTGCCATAAGTTTGATTTACGGGTTGGCACGTTGCAGGTTTCAGAATCAACGGCAAACGCACGCGCGGGGTTAAGGCCGCCGGGGAATTAGGCGGGCCATCATCGGCGCGGGCGACCTGCATCGCACTCGCGCTGATCGACAACAACACCGCGATCAACGCGCTCCATTTAACACAACACTTTAACGCAAACATCGTCTACCTCCCACTTTATTGTCCCTATTCTCAACGGCGCGGGTCAATAGTACGGAGGTTAAGCGTCAGGCAAACATAGGACAAGGGTACGGATTGATCCGCCTCATCATCGGTTATAATCCGCACATGCAGGCGCGAAAGTCCTTAATTTTTGCGTGGGGCGCGATGGTGTTCATCGTGCTGTTGATCGCGTGCGCGGGCGGGTTGTTGATGCTGAAGGTCCTGCCGCCGCTCGATGCCGATCGCATTATGCGCCGTCTGCCCGGTCCCGCGCGGCAAGCGGTGAGCGCGATCTTATTCCCGCATCCCGATTGGGTGCCCACGCCCGATCGAGCGCAGGTGGTCAACGTCGCCGCGTTGCTCACCCCCGCGCCGATCATCAAACCGACGTGGACGCCGACCCTCGCTCCAACACTGGTGCCGTCCAGTGCGCCCGCGGTCAGTCCATCCTTAACGCCCACGGCTGAGCCGACGAGTGTTTCACCCTCGATCAGTATTCCCACTGTTCGCGCGCCCGGCCCGACCCAGGCCGCGCGCAGCACGCCCGCGTCAAGTCAAGGCATCGACGTGTTGTTGAGGACTGCGAAGCAGGAATATCAAGGCTGGAACAACTGCGGCCCGGCCACGCTGGCGATGAACCTCAGCGTCTTCGGTTGGAAAGGCACTCAATACGACGCGGCCAAATTCCTGAAGCCCGATTCTGAAGATAAGAACGTCAGCCCCGATCAGTTGGTGGCTTATGCGCGCTCGATCGGTTTTCAGGCCCACTCTCGCGTCAATGGCAACACCGATCTCATCAAGGCCCTGCTCCGCGCCAATCTGCCCGTATTGATCGAAAAGGGCTTTGAGCCGGAAGCCGATTTGGGCTGGATGGGTCACTATGAATTGATCGTGGGCTTCAACGATTCCAAAGCCGAGTTTATCGCGATGGATTCGTATCTGGGTCCCTATCAGTCCGTGCCGTACGAAACATTCGACACTTATTGGCGGCAGTTCAATCGCACCTACGTGTTGATCTACACCGACGTGCAAGCCGAAACGATTCAAGCGATCGTCGGTGATCAACTTGACGACGCGACGATGTGGGCGGGCGCGTTGGCCCACGCGCAGCAAGAAGCCGCCGCTAACCCAAACGATCCGTTTGCGTGGTTCAACCTCGGTACAACGTACGTCGCCCTCAACGATATGAAGCGCGCCGCCAGTGCTTACGATCAAGCGCGCCAACTAGGTTTGCCATGGCGTATGACGTGGTATCAATTTGGTTGGTTCGAGGCGTACTTAGGCGTTGGCCGCTACGACGATGTGCTGGCGCTGGCCGATGCCACCCTCAAGGTCACAACCAACATCGAAGAGATGTACTACTACAAAGGCCTCGCGCTCAAAGCACAGGGCAACATCGGCGGAGCGCGCACCCAGTTGGAACTGTCGCTGAAGCACAATTCCAATTTCGAGCCGGCCAAAGCGGCGCTAGCGGCCTTATGAACTGATGAAATCGATCAATCGCCGCGTCTTCGTCTCTGCCCTGATCGTCGGCTTTGGTTTTCTCGTTAGCAAAGTCACGGGCATATTAGATGATCTGATTCTCGCCAAGATCATCGGCCCCGGCCCCGAACTTGATGCCTACTACGCGGCCTTCGGCCTGCCCGATCTGCTCTTCACGCTGATCGCAGGCGGCGCGTTAGCCGCAGCTTTCATCCCGATGTTTTCCGGCTTCCTCACGCGCGCTGATCGGGCCGGTGCATGGCGCTTGGCGAGTGCCGTCATCAACACCGCGTTGCTCGCCGCCTCGATTGCCGCCGCGTTATTAGCGGCCTTCGCCCCAACGATCGTCGCCGCCACCGTCGGCGCAGGCTTCACGCCCGATCAGCAACAACTCAGTGCGAATCTGATGCGCGTCATTTTGATCTCAACGGTGCTGTTTTCAGTGAGCGGCATCGTAATGAGTGCGTTGCAAGCCAATCAACATTTCTTTCTGCCCGCCCTCGCGCCAATCATGTACAACCTCGGAATTTTGGGCGGCGTGATCTTTCTCGGCCCGTCGATCGGCGTGTGGGGACCTACGATCGGTGTGGTGGTAGGCGCGGCGCTGCACTTATTGATTCAGGTGCCAGGCCTGATCAAATATCGCGCTCGTTGGTCGCCGCGTTTGGGCTGGCGCGATCCCGATCTGCGCCGCGTAATCCGCTTGTTGCTGCCGCGAGTCGCCGGATTAGGCGTGGTGCAAGTTGCCGCGATTGTGGCAACGAGTCTGGCTTCGACGTTAGCGGCAGGTAGTGTTACTGCACTAAATTACGGCTGGCGTGTCATGCAACTGCCCGAGACATTGATCGCCACCGCCATTGCGACGGCCGCCTTTCCCACACTCAGCGAGTTCGCGGCCCGCAAAGATCTCACCGGCTTACGCAGTACACTCCGATCAACTTTGGGCGCCATCCTCGGCTTGACAATCCCAGCGACGATCGGATTGTTGATCTTTGGTCGGCTGGCTGTTCAACTGCTCTTCGAACGCGGCGAGTTTACCGCCGAATCGACGACGTTGGTAACGTGGGCGGTGCACGGTTATGCCGTGGGGTTGATCGGCCACTCCACCCTCGAAGTTGGCGCGCGCACCTTCTACGCTCAGCAAGACACCCGCACACCGCTGTTCGTCGCGCTCGGCGCGATGCTGATCAACATCGCCGCGAGTTTTCTGCTGCGCGATCGGCTCGGCGTGGGCGGTCTCGCGTTGGCAAATGCGATCGGCGTCAGCGTCGAATCCGGCGCACTACTGCTGTTGCTGCGTCGTCGCTTCGCCCAAACCGATCGGGTTGAGTGACACCTCAGACGACTGTCCAATGTTGTTTCACATTATTACGCCGACCATACTCAGTCAGTCACTGATAAGTGCCTTGACGAGTCTTTAAGGTTCGACTACAATCGTCAACAACCAAGCGGAGGGTGCATTAACATGACAGCAAAGCGAACGGCGGTGATCATCATGGGGTTGCTGGTGGGGGCCGGCATCACGTTGGGAGTGATGGTGGCATTTGCCGGCCAAGGCATGCTGAACTTTGGCACACCGAATTTCCTGTTGACGTCATTTTGTTTTGGCGCGGCCGCCATCATCGGCCTCGACTATCTCTTGAACACGGGGATGCTGAAACGCTAGCAACCGGCTCCCAATCAGCGTAATCCTAATCTGCGCGGGCCGGGCTCTGTTCCGAGAGCGGCCCGCGTTCGTCATTCAGCCATTGCAGGTTTCATTATCAAATTTATGACATCGTCTGCAGTCATCTTGCTTGTCGAGGGTGCACGTCCGGCGTCATCGCTGGCCCCGGTACTTGAAGATAAGGGCTATGTGACCGCGCGCGCCTCCAACGGCAAGGAAGCGTTAAATCATCTGCGCGCGCAGCAGCCGGCGTTGGCGGTGGTCAATGCGACCACGCTTCACACGGATGGGCAGAAGATTTGCCTCGAACTGCGTGCGGCGGCCGGCAACCTGCCGATTGTGATCGTGGTGCGTCACGGCACCGATCCCGACAGCCTCGATTGCGCCGACTCGGTTCTCGTTCGGCCTTTCACTCCGCGCAAACTGCTCAATCGAATTTTGCGACTGCTGCCCGACAGCACCGGTGAAGTGCTGCGCGTGGACGAGATCATTCTGAATGTGGATACGCACTATCTGCGTGTTGGCAAGATCGAGCATCGCCTCACGCCGATGAAGGCGCGGCTGCTGGAGGAGTTTCTACGCCACCCCGGCGAAACACTCAGCCGCGAATACTTGATGAAGAAAGTCTGGCACACCGATTACGTCGGCGACACCCGCACGATCGAAGTGCATGTCCGCTGGCTGCGCCAAATCATCGAGTCTGATGCCGATGAACCTAAACTGCTGCTCACCGTGCGCGGCGTCGGTTATCGCTCCCTCATCGGTTTGGCCCACTAATCCCGAGCAGTTATTTTTCATCCTCAACGCCACTATTGCCAATAATACTGAAGGATCGCCGCGGCACTTCCGTTGGCGGCTCGATCGCTGGCGTCCAGCGCGCGGCGGGCAAATTCGGCTGTGCGGTTGGCGCGGCCATATAGATCACAGCCGGCGGCGGAGGTGTCTCGCGCTCGTGACGACGACGCGCGTTGATCGCTACGCCGATTGCCACACTCAGCGGCACGGCCACGCCCAGACCGCACGCCGCGCCGACGATCAGCGCCACTTGCTCCGGACTAAGTCGGCTGGCGATGAACATCGCTAACGCCACCGCAAAGCCGACCACGCCCAAGGTCATCACCAAAGCTGCTTGTTTCATTTTTACCCGTATTCAAATTGACGCGCAATGAACCTCAGGCCATTGCGAGGCTGTCACTGGCGATTAGATTCTGCTGCAGTATTCGGCCAACGTCTCCGCCCGAAATGTACGCCGCTTGAAAGCGCACCAATCCGCTGGCGGTGACTGCAACAAAGTCCCCGTGACCGTTCAACTTTTCGGCGCGTGTGCCGCCCACACCCGCGGCGATGCGGGCATCATCGGCGCTAACGACGCGCCCCACCAAACGCAGCGGAAAGTTCGCTTTCATCAACGATCCCAGCACCGAACTCGCTGGCTGTTGCGTCGCGGCGATCACGTGCAGTCCCGCTTCGCGCCCCCGCTGCACCAGACGCGTGAGCGCCTCGTTGACGGCTGCTCCGCCTGTCTGAATGAGATCAGCCAGTTCGTCGATGACGATGACGATCTGCGGCAAGATGGTCTCGGTGTTCGATGACGCTGGCCAGGCTCGATCGGTTAGCTGGTTCGATCGCACCTGCGTCTGCAGTTGCGCGCGGGCTTCCATGATCCGCACCAGTTCCGTTAAGGCCACCGAGGCCTGATCGGGTTGAGTAACAATCGGTTGGAGAAGATGCGGTGCGGCGGCCAGTTCCAAAAACGATCCGCCCTTGGGATCGATCAACACTAGTTGAATTTCCGAGCGGCGATGACGCAATATCAGTGACATCACGATTGATCGCAACAATGCGGTCTTACCCGAACCGGTTGTGCCCGCGATCAAAACGTGACTCACGTCAGGCGAAGGCAAACGCATCAATAGGGGTGCACCATCATCGGCGAGGCCGAGCAGCGCCGCGCCAAACGGAATTTGCGGCGGCAACCGCGCATACAACGGCTTGAACTTGACGGGCTCTGGATCGTCACGCGGCACGTCGATGCGCACTGCTCCGCCGCTGGTGCTGATGCGGGCATCGTGTGCGCCCAATGCCAGCGCAATCTCTCGCGACAACGCTTCGATCTTGTTGACTTTGATGCCAGGCGAAGTCTGCAACAAGTACTGCACCCAACGCGGCGTCACCGTGCCGCCCGTCACGCGCGCCGGTGCTTTATGATCGCGCAGCACTGTTTCGATGCGGTCGGCCTGTAGTTCCAACTCCCGTCGTTTCATCGCGCACCTCACTCACTTGAGATGCGAACATTATATAGAACATATGTTCTATTGTCAATAGACAAGAAATCCGGCTTTGCTCGAAAGCCGGATTTCCTCAGTGAAAAAGGACGGTCGATTTACTTCGTGGCGGCTTTGGTGGCTGCGGCAGATTTCGCAGCGGCCTTCGCCAGGCGCGACTTGCGGCGCGCAGCATTGCGCTTGTGAATGATGCCCTTCTCGGCCGCTTTGTCGAGCGCACTGGCCGCCGCATTCAACGCGGCCGGCACATTCGTGTTCGACTCAATGGCTTCGCGGGCGGCTTTCACCGTCGACTTGGCTTGCGTGCGCGCGGCTTTGTTGCGAACGGCGCGGCGCTTGCTGCTGCGAATGCGCTTAATGGCAGACTTGATATTGGCCAACGGACTTCCTCCAACTAAGGTGTTGCTTGATAACTTAAAAGTAATCAGCGGGGCGAGAGTATACACGATGTCCCGCGATTTGTCCAATGCCGATCAAAAGTCTATAATCCGCACATGCCCCCTACCCGATCGACCCCGGCTACCCGACCGCGCTGGCTCAGATTGATCCAGGCGCGCCTGTATTTTCTGCGCGGCAGTTTCCATCGGCACTTCGGCAACCTCAGCGGCGAACGGCGCGAATATCAATGGGCCGTCGATCGGTTTTCGAACGCGATCGAACTCGATCCGAGTTTCGTCGCCGCCTATTACGGTCGAGGCGTGTTGTACTGGCGCGAACTCGAAAACTGGTATCGCGCCATTCACGATCTGACCCGCGTGATCGAATTAGCGCCGCACTGGCATGAAGCATGGCTCAACCGCGCCATCGCGCAACATCGCCGCGGCGACTTTGAAGCCGCCATCAGTGATCTGGAACATTACCTCACCGTGGCGAAAGATCCGGGTTGGCGCGCAAACGCCGAAAGTCAATTGGGGATGATGCGAGCGGTGTTGGCTGAGAAGCAGCACAAACGCGAAGCGTGATCACGCGCCATTACGGCGCAGGCGTTCTTCAAGAGCGGCGCGCAGCACCCTCAGTTTGGCCTGATACTCCGCGCTTTGAATGGGTTCCACCGTCATGAGGTCCGCGTCTTCGTCGTTGTCACGATAGTAACGCGGGCGACGCCCCACCACCACAAAGCCATACTTGCGATACAGATTCTGTGCAACGCTGTTCGTGACGCGCACTTCCAGCGTCACCATCGACGCGCCCAGTTCGATGCTGCGTTCGATCATGGCCAACAGCATCAACTCACCCAGGCCGTGTCCGCGCCACGCCACCGCCGACGCGATGGTGCTAATGTGCGCCTCGTCGATGACCAGCCAGAAGCCGCCATACCCCACAACGGGCGACGGTCGCGACCGATGAAACAATCGCGCCAGCCAATTGGTCGACGCGCGCCCATCGCCGTTTAAGCGCCGCACTACAAAGTAATGCGAATTGCGATTCTCCAGCAGTTCGTGGCGATAGGTGTAGTCCGACCACGGCAGCGTAAACGACGCGTGCTCAATCTCCATCACTTCGGGCACGTCCGCCCACTGCATCGGCTCAACTTTATACGGCGGCACGTAGTCGATCATGCCGCAGTCACTTTCTGATCCGGCGAAAGATAGATGGGCTGCAAGGCGGCGGGATCGTCGGCCTCGTGGGCTTGAATGCGCTGCGCGGCAAGTTCGGCCAGGAAGCCGGCACGCCGGAGACTGAACGCCGGGGAAACGAGCCGCACTTTGTCGCCCAACCGCTGCCCGATCGCGCTTCGTTCTTCAGCGGACAGTTCGCCGCTTAAGGTCATGGGCTTGTCCCACGTCGTGCCAATCAAATCAGGAGTGGTCAGGATGAACTCGCCGTCCTGCTTCCAATCCGATCGGCCTTTGGCATAGTGTGCGGCGATGAAGCGGCCACGCCCCGCCCGCACGACGACGACCAGCGGCGGTTTCGCGTCACGCAGCGCGTACGCCAGAATGTCCGTCGAATGCACGCCCACAATCGGCAGGTCGCGGGCAATGGCGATGCCTTTGGCAGCAGCGACGCCGACGCGCACGCCCGTGAAGGAGCCGGGGCCGATCGAGACGGCAACGCCCGTCAATTGCTCGATCGTCGCGCCGATCTGATCAAGCACATCGACAATGCGCGGCATCAACTCAACGGTGTGATGATCGGCGGTGTCCCAACTGAATTCGGCGCGCACGCTGCCCGCGTCATACAGTGCGAGGCTGGCGTTACGAGTGGCGGTGTCAATGGCAAGGATCATGATTTGATTCCAAAGGCGTCACGCTTGAAAGCGTCAAGCAGTTTTTGATGAACCGGATCGGTAGCCCTGAACGTCAGTCGGCGGCGAGTGTCGTCAAGCAGATCGAGTTTGATCCACAGCCGATCGGGCGGCAGCAGCGACGCCGCGCGTTCCGGCCATTCGATCAACACAACGGCGGTTGAATCCATCAGATCCGATAGACCCAACAGCCACGCCTCGCGCTCTGACTCCAGCCGATACAGATCGACGTGATAGAGCCGCATGCGATCGGCCGCGCGACGCAGTTCATGGATGAGTGTAAACGTCGGGCTAGTGAGATCATCGGTTGCGCCCCAGCCGCGGCCCAACCCTTGCGCGAAGCAGGTCTTGCCCGCGCCGAGTTGGCCTTCAAGACAAATGATCTCGCCGCCGCGCAATAATCGGCCCAAGCGTTCACCCAGGCGGGCGGTTTGCGCGTGACTGCCGCTGACGAATTCGACGACGTTCGGATCGAGGATTGGCATAGCGCGCTGATTATACCGCCTGCGACGAGGCGCGACAAGACGCGTGGTCGCTGCGTCGAGGCTGACGCGGGGTAGTCAAAGCCGCTGAAACGTGTTACACTTTTCAACCTGTTAAGGAACCGTATGCGTTATCTAGTTATCTCCGATATTCACGCTAATTTACCGGCGCTTAATGCCGTACTGGAAGACGCCGCACCGTTCGACAAAATCTGGTGTTTGGGTGACATCGTCGGTTACGGCCCGTATCCGAATGAGTGCATCGAGCGGCTGCGCGAATTTCCATTAATCAGCCTGGCGGGCAATCACGATTGGGCCGCTATCAATCGGCTCGATCTAGGCTATTTCAATCGCGAAGCCCGCACCGCCATCGTGTGGACGCGGCTCGCGTTGATGCCTGAAAGCAAGGCTTTTTTGGAATCATTGCCGTCGTTGACTGAGGAAGATGGTTACACCTTGGCCCACGGCAGCCCCAGCCAGCCGATCGAAGAATATCTACTTGATCCGCTATCGGCGGAGCAAAATTTCAATATGTTCCGGACACGCGCTTGTCTGGTGGGGCACACTCACTGGCCGGGCGCGTTCTTTCGTGCTGAAGGCTTGGAACGCTTGTGCATTCAGATCGCGCCTCAATGGCGTCAACCGATCCGTTTAGGTACGGGGCGCTGGATTATCAATCCGGGCAGCGTCGGTCAACCCCGCGACGGCGATCCCGATGCATGTTACGCGCTCCTCAACCTTGGAACCAACGAATGGGAGTTTCGGCGCGTGCGTTATCCGGTGGAAGAAACGCAGGCCCGCATGCGGCAGTTCAAACTCCCCGATCGGCTGATCGAACGTTTATCGGTTGGACATTGAGCCATGAGCAACGAACCGTTAACCTTGAACAAAGTGCAGTGCGTGATTTTAGCGGCCGGGCACGGCACGCGGATGAAGTCCGAGCGGCCCAAGGTGCTGCACGAAATCGCCGGACAGCCGATGGTGATGTATCCGATCGCCGTTGCCAACTCGATCGGCGCAGTGCGCCCGATCGTCGTCGTCGGCCACGGCGCGGATGACGTGAAGCAGGCGATTGGCGAATCGGTTAGTTACGCGCTGCAAATGCCGCAGTTGGGTACCGGTCACGCCGTTATGCAAGCGCGCGCGCAGCTCGATCCAGCAAGCGATCTGGTGGTCGTGTTGTACGGCGATACGCCGCTAATCACTGCGGAAACGCTCAAGCGCTTGATCGCCGCGCACGTGCACTCGGATGCGGCCGTGAGCTTGATCACGTTCCGCCCGATTGATCCCGCTTTGTATGGCCGCATCATTCGTGACAATCAGGATCGCATTGTCGACATCGTCGAATATAAGGAAGCAACGCCCGAGCAACGTGCGATTGGCGAAGTCAATTCGGGTTTTTTCTGCTACAAAACGGCGTGGCTGTTGTCGCACCTCGATCAACTTCAGCCGCGGCCCGGTCACGGCGAATTGTATTTGACCGATCTAGTCAGCCTTGCCGCGAAAGAAGGCGCGATTGTCGCCAATGCTGAGTGTGATGAAAACGAAGTGCTGGGCATTAACGATCGCGTGCAGCTGGCGCAAGCCGAGAAACTCATGCGCGAGCGTATCAACTTGCGGCACATGCTCAGCGGCGTCACGCTGATCGATCCGGCCACGACGTACATCGACGCGCGCGTGATCATCGGCGCGGATACGATCATTCAACCTAACACGCATCTGCACGGCAAGACCGCGATCGGGCGCGCGTGTACGATCGGGCCGAATACCATCATCGCGGATTCCGTGATCGGCAACGAGTGTGAGATCGTCGCGTCGATGGTGGAAGGCGCCACGTTGGAAGATCACGTCGATATGGGGCCGTTTTCCCACATGCGTAAGGGCGCTTATTTGTGCGAAGGTGTCCACATCGGCAACTTCGCGGAAGTTAAGGATAGCCGTCTGGGGCCACACACCAAACAAGGGCATTTCAGTTATTTGGGCAATGCCAACATCGGTGCGGATGTGAACATTGGTGCGGGCACGATTACGTGCAACTATGACGGCCAGAAGAAACACCAAACCGAGATTGGCGAAGGCACGTTCATCGGCAGTGACACGCTGCTGGTGGCGCCCGTCAAAATCGGCGCGCACGCCAAGACCGGCGCAGGCTCAGTAGTGACACATGATGTGGCGGATAACGAGCTAGTGTATGGCGTACCGGCCAAACCGAAACGTAATGAGTAACGAGTAATACGTAATGAATAGTGTGCCTCGTTACGCTGCATTTGCAGTCTATGGACGCTAACAGTTCCGCAGAATTGATCCTCCTCGCCGTATTGATCGCGCTGAACGCCTTTTTTTCCGCGTCAGAAATCGCCGTGATCAGCGTCTCCAAGTTGCGCCTCAAGCAACTCATCGATGATGGCAACCGTCAAGCGAAAGTTTTGTACGACCTCGCCGATGACTCCAGCCGCTTTCTCGCGACGATTCAAATTGGCGTGACGCTGCTGGGCTTTCTGGCCTCGGCCACGGCAGCGGTGAGTTTATCTGAAGGGCTGGGCAAAACGATCGAGCAGCTGCCGATTGCAGGATTGGCTTCAGCCGCACGCGGGATTGCGGTCGCCATCATCACGATCGTTTTATCGATCGTCACGCTGATCTTCGGCGAACTCGCACCCAAATCGATCGCGCTGGCGCACAGCGAACG
>JAXLWI010000042.1:0-37062 GCA_046328575.1 Anaerolineae bacterium | reverse complement strand
CCGCTGACCATGCCCACGGCGAACACGCCGATGAAAATGCTCAACACAGCGAGTGCGGTGCGCCCTTTGCTGCGCCACAGATCGCGAAAGATTTTGCGAAAACCGATGCTCATTGGTCTGTGCTCCGTGCGACTCAGGCTTGATTCGTCGGCGTGCGTTTGATGGTGCGGATCTGCCCGGTGCGATCGTGCGCCACTTGCTGCATCTGCGAGCGCATATCCGGCGCGCCGCTCACCAATCGATCGAACACCGCGCGCGACAACGTGATCACTTCCACTCCGCCGCTGCCCGCGCGCACGGTCGCCGTGCGATTTACACCACGCAGTAAAGCGATCTCGCCGAAGTATTGGCCCGGCGTCAACCGCGCCGCCACGATGTCTGATCCGTCCGGCCCCTTCAGCACTACCTCGGCGCTGCCGTGCGCGATGAGGTAGAACTGATCGGGCGCGCTGCCTTCATGGAAGATCACGCTGCCCGGCTCGTGCTGTTCCGGCTCAACTTCATGCGACGCCCAGATCAACTGCTCTTGCGTCAACGACGAAAACGCCCGCGCCAGATATTCTTCGATCACTTCGCCGTCGGATACGATCACGGCGCGATGCACGCGCTTGGCCTTATCGCTGTCGTGCGTGACCATGATGATGGTCTTGCCGCTTTGCACCAAATTCTCAAACAACTCAAAGACGGCTTCCGCCGTTTTGGAATCGAGGTTGCCCGTAGGCTCGTCGGCCACGATGATGGGCGGATCGTTCGCCAATGCACGCGCAATCGCCACGCGCTGCTGCTGTCCGCCGGATATCGCCGAGGGCAGCTTGTTGGCCTGCTCGGCCATGCCCACCATGCCCAGCAAATCCAGCGCGCGCTGCTTGCGCTCACGTGGCGAATACATATTGCAGAAGTCCATCGGCAGCATGACGTTTTCCAGCAAAGACAATGTTGGGAGCAATTGGAAGAATTGAAAGACGATGCCCAGATTACGACCGCGCCACTTGGCCATGCGGCCTTCGCTGAGCGTATGCACCGCCGTCTCGCCGACGTACACCTCACCCGCCGTGGGTCGATCGATGCCGGTGAGCATGTTGATCAACGTAGATTTTCCGCTGCCGCTCTTGCCGATGATGGCGACAAACTCGCCGGGGTTGACGCGCAGATCGACGCTCTTCAGTGCCGTAAACGGCCCGGCCGCCGTCTGAAAAGTCTTCACAACATCGCGCATGTAGATCAAGTGGCCGTTACGTTCTTCACGGTTCACGGTTGTGGCTGGGGTACGTCCGAACATACTGCCTCCTCGCTAAATCACATGCAGGCATTGTAGCGAAGTCAGTCGCGTTAAAGAAGTGGCTTTGGGTGTAAATGCGCTAAGACTAAAGGCGGAGAAAATCAGCAGCAGCGGCCGACTCGCATAAACAGCGGCCAGCGGATGGTACGTTGATCAACGTCACCCCAGGCGGCGGTAAGGTCCGCCTGAATCAGGTCGATCGGATCGACGCCGTGCGCGTCGCGATAGGCTTGCGTGCCGGACCACGTCTGCAAGTAACCGATCAATTCCGTCAACGGCCAGTGTTTCTCGATCGCATATTCAGGCGCATAAAGTTCATCAAAGGGAAACGGAATCGATCGATATTTCTCGCGCAGTAATTGGATGCGCGGTGACCAGTAATCGCGCAGCAGCACGCCGTCCAGATACTCAATCACCCGATCGATCTCCGGTGCGATTTCGGGCAGATAATACGTCCACGCCACCAGCACGCCACCGGGTTTGAGCACGCGCTGCGCTTCCGCGTAAAACTGATCCAGTTCAAACCAATGCAGCGCCAATGCCACCGTGATCGCATCGACCGATTGATCGGCTAGCCCTGATTCTTCCGCACGGGCCACACGATACTCGACCTGCGGATGCGCGGGCGCATTGGCGATTTGCTGCACGCTCGGATCGGTGGCGATGATCGATCGGAAGTGGCGCGTCAGCCCCAGCGCCGCCTGGCCGCTGCCCGTGCCACAATCCCACACCCGATCGTGCCCCGGCGCGAGCGCGGCGATCCACTCATACAGCGCGGGCGGATACGGCGGGCGATAACGCGCGTAAACGTCGGCCTGCTTGGAGAAGTTATCTTCAAACTTCAGCGATGCCATACAATCGGTTATCCTCAACCCGATAGAGCAGCGGCGCGACCTGGACTTTGGGATAGCGTTGGCGCAGGCGCTTTGCTTCGCTCAACACAAAATCGATCTCGTTACCGATCTCGAACAGCGGCGCGTAGTTATTGAAATGCTCTTCAGCGAAGTCGCGCGCCCAGCCGGCGCGCTCCACCAACCCGTCGATGAAGGCCGCGCGTCGCGCCATCAAATTGACCATGCCGCAGTGCGTGTGACCAATCAACGCGATGTGCTGCACGCCGCCGACAGCGATGGCGTAAGACACTTTGAATTCGCTGTAGCGCAGATTCGCGCCGCCCGCGCGGATGATGTAGGCAAAGTTGTCGGGGATGTGCAAGTGCTTACGGTGATCCATGCACATGCCGATCAGCAACTGCGCGTTGGTGTACGTCTCGTACGTTAGATTGAGATTGTGATACTGGAGCAACAAACCAATCGGCGTATCTCGATAGTCGCTCGCGATGTCGTCAACACTGTTGATTGCCCGCAATCGATCCATTCAGCCCCCCGCTTATGGAATGAATAAGCGGATGTTCAATCAACATCCGCTTTCAGCTTGTCTACAGCAGTATTGTGCGCTAATCAGACACCCATCGGTGTCTCGCTATTTGCGCTCAATAAAATGCTCGACAACGTGCTTCGCCTCGAAGAACGTACGGGCGAAGTCGCACACGGCCACCTGATCGTATGGCTTGCACGAGAAGATGTCGAGATACACCGAATTCTTGCCTTCCGAGAAATGCCCGACCACCGAGCTTGTTTCGATCAGTTGCACGACCGAATAGCCGGATGTTTCAGCATGACCGAGGCCGAAGCGTTCGGCCCAGGGTTCACCATAGCGTTTCATATCCAGCACATCGTCGCATAACTGGACGACAAAAGCGAGGATGTCCTCGCGCGATCGAATCTTAACCGGATTGCAATTGTATAGATCCAGGTTAAGTTCCCACCCAAATGTCCTGCCCGATTCCGCGTCCAACTCACTCATCCTGCTCGCCTGCCTGTACTCTCGATAATTTTGCATCTACGCCGTTACTGACGGTGTAGATACCCGAGATCGGGCGATAGTTTAGTCCAATCAAGCGTGGTGTCAAGAAGTCAGGACCTAGAATTCCACCCATGTGCCGAGGCCCATGACATGCGCCTGTCGATACACATACTCTGCCGCAGCTAAATCCTCGATGGCTAACCCCAAAGATTTGAACAACGTGATCTCGTCCTGATTGATGCGCCCCGGCTTCGCGCCGATCAACACCTCGCCGATCTCAGCCCGAATGTGATCTGGCCCGATCGCGCCGTCGCGCAGCGCGAAGAGATAATCGCCCGATTCGTTCAGCGTCGATTCGCGCCGATCGACAAACAGGCTCGCGGCCGCCATCGTCGCCGAATCGACTTCACGTGCGAATGATTGACTCGCGCCCACAACATTAAGGTGCGCGCCATAGGAAATCCAATCGCGCTTCAACACCGGTTCGCTTGAAGACGTGGCAGTGACGATCAAATCCGCATCACGCACGGCGGCCTCGACGGTGTTCACCGCTTCGATCGGAAATGAGTAGGCCGCTTGCAGATCGCTAACAAATTGTTGTGCGTGCGCGAAATTGCGGCTGACCACGCGCACCCGGCGAATCGAGCGCACGCACGCCATTGCTGCCAGATGTGATCGCGCCTGCACACCCGACCCGATGATGGCCACATCGCCGCATTCGACGCGGGCCAGCAAACGCGTCGCCACGCCGGAGACCGCCGCTGTGCGGATGGCCGTGATGGCCGAGGCGTTCATCAGCGCCAATGGTTCGCCCGTCTCACAGCTGAGCAACAGTACCGCGCCTTGATGCGAGTCTTTGCCCAGCACCGGATTGCCGTTGAACACACCGATCAACTTCACGCCAAAGGCCGTGTTTTCCCCTGAAACGTAAGCGGGCATCAGCGCCATCACGCCCTTGGCTTCCGGTGGACGCACGACCATGCGCAACGGCAAATGCACATGGCCGTTTGCCAACGCCAGCAACGCATCCGTCATTACCGTGATGCACTCCGACATCGGCAGTAACTGTTCAACTTCATCTTGATTCACGATGAGTAACTTCATCGCACTTGCTCCAATCGCTTACGCCACGATCCAGTGACCCATCCCTCAGCGCGGCGTTCTTCGCGGCGGCGCTGCTGCTCGATGATCTCATGCACGTGGCCGACCTTCTCTTCAATCGCGGCTTCAAGCCACAAACGTCCTTTCTCTGCGGTAGCTTGTGTGGCTGCGCCATACGCCCCGCTGATCGTATCGTCTGTCCACGGCGGATTGGCGATCAACGCGCCGCCTTCGAGCCAGTCCATGTAGTAGTTGGGCGTCGCGGTGAAATCGACTTCATCGACGGCCCGCGCCATGTTTACGAGATCAGGCCGCAGGTGCAAAATGTAACTCGTCTCCAGTTCACCCGCGTGCCCCATGCCGCCGATCTTTGAGGTGCGATACTGCGTCAAGGCGTCACTCGTCGTATGCAAAAACGAGGTTGCCACAAATATATCCGGCCACTTATCGCCGCAGAATTTGGTGATGTTGACAAGGAAACTGTGATTGCCGCCGTGCCCATTGATGAGATACGCCATCTTCAGGCCGCGCTGTCGCAGTTGACCCACTACGGCTACAAAGAAATCTTCCCATGTGCGCGGCTCGATGGTCAATGTGGCGGGATACTGGCGGCGATGCATTGATACGCCATACGGCCATGTGGGCAGGCGCAGAATCGTGCCGGGCAACTTCGCTTCGACGCCGCGCGCAATCGCATCGATGATGAGCGTGTCGGTGCTGAGCGGCAAGTGAAAGGCGTGCTGCTCGGTGTGACCGGTGGGAATGAGGACCACTTGATCAGCCAATGGGCTAAATGGGCGAACACGAGGTTCGCCCCTACGAGGACTAGAAATCGTCGCAAAACCTTGCGACCCATAACCGTTGATCACATACACATTGGTGAAGCCATCTTCACGTAGAGTCGCGATCAGTGAGTGGATCACGCGCTTGAACAACTTCAGATCGACTTCAAGGGCGCTGCCACGAAAACCATACGGGATAGCGGGAAACACGCACATTCGATCGGGAACAGAAACCGATCGGGTTTTGCGCTGCACCCGATCGGCCACTGCATCCCAATCATATTCGTTCGCCGCACCGAGTGGAATCAACAACGGTATATCGCGCGGCAACAACGCGACTTCAGGAAAAGTTAATTCTTCATATACGATGATCTTGGCCATGCCTCATCCTTCCAAAGTGATCGGCACGAATTCACCCCGGCACGGATTGCCATAGCAATACCACATCGTGCGCGCTGTCAGATCGATCACGTACGCGCTGATGGTCACGGTCTGTTCGCGCGGCGGCACATCTTCGGCGTGTGCGCAAATGCTGTAGGGCTGATTCACATGATCGCTGAGGATGCGCTGAATATCATCAATTGCTAACGGACTGCGGCGCAGAGTTTGCTGTACCAATCGCTCGGCGCGATTGACGCGTACGTGCGAGCCGATCAACTCTTCCGGTGTCACTTCCAGGTCGCGCAACCGATTCGACTGATAATGATTGGTGTGCGTCACATACCCGTCACGCGCATAGATTACGTCGAAGTGTGCGGCGGTCGTTTCGAGACTGTAGATTTCACCGCTGTCATCGGCAATGACGTGATTGTAGCCAGCGGCGCGACGCGGCTGTAAACTACGCTCCAAGGCCACGCCCAGTCGCGGCGCGGCCAACACATGCCGCCCGATGAACAAGCGTGGAATGCCGACGCGCGCATCGTTGGGATAGACCGTGTTGATGCATTGCGCAAGACCGTTATCGTTGAAGCCAACGTTAGGCAGCAGGCCACCATAGACGGCCGAGATAAACGCCGGTTCGTCGTCCGGTCGCACGCGCACCACATACTGCCATTCGCGATCGACCGGCAGCCAGTCTTCCGTGTGACCCAACAGCACATGACCCAGATCGGTCAGGTCCGGCGATAACGCCACCGTCGTGCATTTCTCAAACAGCATATCGTCGGTGAGTTCTTCGAAGCAGTTGCACAGCAGCAGTTCGTCGAACGGCACCCCGGAACCGTCGGCCATGCCGCGCAATTCAGTCACGTATTGCGGCATAGCCTCTTCGATATAGGGTAAATACTGACGCGCATGCACGATGGCCTGCGGCCACGTCGATTTGAAACCGGGCAAGTTGGCAAACAGCGTTTGATAACTACGAATCATGCCCGCGATTCGCTCGGGCACGGCGCGGCCGATCGTGAGGCCGATGTCGTAATGCGAACCCGCCGCGTCTACAATCGGCACCCTCATTTGAGATAAATCCCCGTCGGATCGAGTTCTTCGCGCAGCAAGCGCAGTTCCTCGTCGGTGGGCGGCTCGGTCGTCTTGAGGTTATCCGCCACTTTCAATTTCCAGCCGGTATTCTTGATCGCTTGATCGACCGTCGCCCCGGGATGCAAAGCGGTCAAGATCAATTCGCCCGATTCGTCGGGCGTGAGGATGCCCAGATCAGTGACGACTTCATGCGGGCCGCCGCCGCGCAAGCCTTTCGCGTCGCGCTCCGCCCGACCTGATAAGAAGCCCGCACTGGTCACGAAATCACATTTTTCCGGGAAGCGCCGCGCTTGATGCGGCGTGATGAAGTACACCCGATTGGCCCACGCGGCGATCTCGGCTGCGCCGCCGCTGCCGGGCAAACGCACTTTGGGCTTGGCATACGGACCGATCACGGTGGCGTTGACGTTGCCAAACCGATCGATCTGCGCACCGCCCAAGAAGCCCACATCGATCTTGCCGTTCTGCAAGTAGCAAGCAAAGATGTCGTACATGGAGCAAATCGACGCCGCACCGCTGACGAGGCATGGATCGCCGATCGAGAGCGGCAGACGCGATGGCTGTGCGCCGATCACGCCCGCTTCATAGATCATGTTGAGGTTGGGTGCGTGCGTACGTCGCGCCAGATTGCAGGCCAAGTTCGGCTGACCAATGCCGACGAAGACCACATCACCATCGCGCAGCAAGCGTGACGCGGCGACGACCATCATTTCGGAAGAAGAGTAAGTTGGCATATCAATATTTCCCGTAATTCACCGACGCACTAAACGCCGGTTCGACCTTCAAACGATCGTGCGTTGCCGTACCGAGTTTGGCCCAATATTCGGCATGATCTTTCACGTCGTACACCCAGTCTTTCAGCCACGCGGCGACCTTCTCCGGCGCCTCGGTGTTTTTGTCCCAGTCCAGATAGAAGGCGTTGTCGCGATCGTAGTAACCTTGCGTATATGACGGATGCGCACAGTGCGGCACTTCGCACACGGCATTGACGATGAAATCGGGGATCAGCGTGCGGTTCGGGTCCGATCGGATCACGCTCTCGTCGACGATCTCTTCGACGGTGAGGATCACCTTCTTCGAGGCGAAGGCCACTTCCTTTTGCTCGCCGATGATGCCCCACATCTGCGCGTTGCCATGTGCATCCGCGCGCTGTGCGTGGATGATGGCGACATCGGGAGTGAGCGCGGGCACGGTGACGAGTTCCGCCCCCGTGTACGGATCAGTGATCGTCTTGTACTGCGGATTGGCTTTGGCTAAATCTTCGCCGCCAGTAGGCCGCATGGGCAGGAAGGGCAAACCAGCCGCGCCCGCCGCTACGCGGGTAATCATGGCGAAGTGCGAATACTCTTCGTAAGCAAGGCGACCCGCTTCCATTTCCTGCCGGATGATGCGCAGCGATCCTACGCCGGGATTGCCGCTGTACGAAAAGATGATCTTCTTGGCACAGCCTGCGGCTACCATTTGATCGTAGATCAGATCGGGTGTGGCGCGGGCCAGCGTTAGATCCTTTTTGTGTTGACGGATGATTTCGTGACCGGCCGCAAATGGAATGAGGTGCGTAAACCCAGCGGCATAAACGGTATCGCCATCGTGAACGAAGCGGGCGATGGCGTCATGCAGCGACATTACTTTTGTCATTTTGTCACCTTATTAGGGCTTGCCCGTGACCCACGTCGAATACATGAAGTCGATGATGGGCTGATAAGCGTCGGCGCGATCGGCGGGCACGCTGAAGAACAACGAGATCAACATGCCATCCTTCACTTCGTAGTAACCGATGACGCGCTGTGTGCCCTGCGAAAGACTGAGCTTAGTGCGGCCATCGGGCAGTTTTTCCTGGTTGTCGAGTTGCACAGCGCCCAGATGGGCCCGCGCTTGCGACGTCGCCTCTTTGGCCAACGCCGCATCATCGGACGTGGTCGTCGTGGCGATTTCGCTTGCTACGATGGTGAACTTGTTGGCCGGCGATTTGGCTAGCGTGCCGCCCTCAAAGGTCTGGCGGCCCCAATCGGCAGGTATGACCACCGCGAAGTGGACGTTTTCGATCGGCGTGAAGTACGTGCCTTGCACGAAGTCGGGCTTCAGCGTGAACGAATCGATGTACGGTTGCAGCGCGGTCAGCAAGGTGGTCCATTCAGATTGCGGGCCGCTGACGATGACGCCCGATAGCGCCAGCGCACCCTGGCGGAAGATCGCCTGCCCGGAGCGTTTCTCGTTATTGCGCGTGAACGACAGGTTCAGCGTAAAAGCGCCGTCGCTGCGGTGCTGCTGATCCGTGATCGCCAAATCTTGCGGCGCATTGAGCAGATTTTTGACCAAGCCCGGCACAGTAGCCAGGCCTTCGTCGTCTGTCAACGTGTGATCGAGCAAGCCGGCATAACCGATCATCTCCGCGCGGCCCGACGGATCCGAAAACGCCGCCAGCGACTCGGTTTCAACTTGATCCTGCGCCTGCTTCCAACTCTTGGGCACTTGCATTTCGAACACGCCCGAGCGGTGTTTGAAACTAATCGGGTTGCCGGTATCGATCGGCTGCGGGCTGTTGCACCCGGCGAGCACAACCAACAGGAGCAGGCCGAGTGAGATGATCCATTTTTGAAGGTGGGTTGCGGATTGCTGAAAGCGAAACGACACGATTGACTCTCCACTTCGATCGAATTCTCTCCGTTTAACGCATATAAACAAATCACGGAGACACGGCTAATTATACTCCGTGTCTCCGTGAGACTGGATCAACTAACGGGCGTGGTTACGCTTTTTCGATGACAGTCTGTGACTGCTCGTGCAGGTATTGCGGCACGTAGTACATCGAGCCGCCCGACTTGCCGGTGCTGCCCGAACCCTTCCAGCCACCGAACGGTTGGTGGCCTGGCCACGCGCCCGTCGTCGCGCCCTGTGGTCGATTGGCATACGTGACGCCCGCTTCGATGTGATCAAAGAACCACGCCGCTTCCTTCTTGCTGCCGAAGATACCGGCGGTCAGACCGTAGTCGGCGTCGTTAGCGTGCTTCATCGCCGCATCCAGATCGTCGTAGCCCATGATGGTCGTAATGGGTAGGAACATCTCCACTTTCCACAGCCGATGATCGGCGGGCGCATACGCCAGCGTCGGCGCGCAGAAGTAGCCCTTGCCCAACTCGCCTTCTTGCAGCTGCATACCGCCGGTCAAAATCTCGCCGCCTTGCGACAGTTCTTCGCAGAAGTTGGCGAAGTCGTGATAGCTGCTCTTGTTCGCCACTGGGCCGAGCCAGTTCTCGCGCAGGGTTGGATCGCCGATCGAGATCTTGTTGGTGAGATCGACCAGCTTCTGCACGAATTTGTCTTTGACGGTGTTTTCGACATAGACGCGCGAGCAGGCCGAGCACTTCTGGCCTTGCAGACCAAACGCCGAGCGCATGATGCCCTGCGCGGCCACATCCAGATCGGCCTTGGCGGTGACGATGGCGGGATTCTTGCCGCCCATCTCCGCGATGCACGGGCGCGGATATTTGCCCGTGGCGAAGGTCTTGTAGATGTGCATACCGACATCGTACGAACCGGTGAAGGTAATGCCATCCACGATCGGATTGGAGATCAACTCCTGCCCGATCGTTGCGCCGCCGCCCGTGACGTAGTTGAACACGCCCTCGGGTACGCCGCCATCGCGGAAGCATTCGGCCAGCAAACGACCTGAAAACGGCGTATCGGACGCGGGCTTGAAGACGACGGTATTGCCCGCCACCAACGCCGCGCCGCTCGGCCCGCCCGCCAACGCAAACGGGAAGTTGAACGGCGAGATGACCACCCACACACCGTACGGCTTCAGCATGCTGACGTTGGTCGAGTTGTAGCCGACGAGCGGATCCTTCTTCATCGGCACGATGTAGCCGTTGTTGCGCTCCACCTCATCGCAGTAGTAGTAGATCAAATCGGCGGTTTCCTGCACGTCGCCCAGCGCTTCCATACGGTTCTTGCCGATTTCCATCGCCACGATCGCGCCGATCTCATACAACCGCTTTTCGATCTGAGCGGCCGATCGGCGCAGAATCCGCACGCGATCCTTCCACTTCATATTTGCCCACTTCGGCGCAGCGGCGCGCGCCGCCGCCAGGGCTTCCTGCCCTTCGGCCACGCCACCCTTCTGGAATGTGCCCAATAGCCACTCGGTGTTGATGGGGCTGCGATCGTCGAACTTGGCCTCGATGAAGCGATCCTGGCCGTTGATCAACATCGGCACGTCCTTGCCCATCTCGGCGTGGAACTTCGCCACGGCCTTGTCGAAGCTGGTGTGCATCGATTCGGGCGGATTGAACATCGTGGCGTAAGTCAGCTTGAAACTGCCGTTGCTCTTGGCCTTGGTAGCCTTCTTTGCGACTTTCTTTGCTGCCATACAAAACCTCCTGAGGAATGTAGGGGAATTTTGGATTGCTGATTGCTAATCGAAAAAATACGGATGCTTTAAGCCGCCGGTCAGTGTCGTCATTTTGAGCCGCAGCGTCAGGCCGTTCAGCCCTTCGCGCGGCACCAACACCGATTGACCCACTAGTCGATCGAGCATCTCGCGCGTCAACTCCGATCCATCTTGCAAGCCGCTCACTTCAATCAACTCCAGCAGCTTGCACAGAAACCGATCGCCCTTCGGTTCGTAACGGCCCACTTCCACCCGATAAGTCGCTCGCACCATGCCGGTCGACGGCGACCAGGCGAAACGGAGCGGAAGTTGGGTACCAGCCGGAATGTCTAAAATCTCGCTCATATGCTTGTGTCAGGCTCAGAATGACACGCATCACACAACACGCAATAGTTCTTCCATCACATCCAGTCCATGTGCGAGGTCGGCCTGTTCGATCACCAGCGGTGGACTCAGCACGATCAGGTTGCCGCGCACGGCAAACGACACGCCACGCTTGCGTCCTTCGGCGACGAGTTTCTTCAATTCCGGCAAGGTGGCTGGCCATGAATACTGCGCTAGTTCCACAATCGCGAAGAGGCCCTGCCCACGCACGTCGGCGATGAGGGGCAACCGCGCCTGCATCTCGCGCAAGCGAGTCAACATCCACTCGCCTAACTCACGCGCGCGTTGAATCAGATTGTCGTCTTCGTAAGCATCGACTGCGGCTGCACCCGCCGCACACGCGATGGGATGACCACTGTACGTTAGACCGCTTTCAAGCAGGTGATCCTCAAAGTAATTGGCCAGCCGTTGATTGACGACGACCGCGCCCAGCGGCACATGCGCGCCCGTGATGCCTTTGGCCAGCGTCATGATGTCAGGCGCGTTCTCAAGTCCGTAACGCTGCCACGCGAACCACTCGCCCACACGGCCAAAGCCGCTCATTACTTCGTCGGCAATGAGCAGGACGTTATAGCGATTACAAATCTCGCGCACTTTGGGCCAATATTCGGGCGGCGCAACGATGCCGTTGGTGCCCGCGTGTGGCTCCAGCATCACCGCGGCCACGTTGTCCGGCCCGACGTACTCGATCAGATCGGCGATGTGATCGGCGCACCGAATCTGGCAATCAGGGTACTTCAAGCCGAGCGGACAGCGATAGCAATATGGCGGCAGCGCGTGGACGATGCCATCGAAACCCGATTGAGTATGCCAGGCCCGATTGTCACCGCCCAGATCGAGCGTCATGTGCGATGCGCCGTGATACGAGCGATAGCGCGTGATGATCTTCGATTTGCCCGTAAACCAGCGCGCGAACTTCACGGCGTTTTCGTTGGCATCGGCTCCCGCCAGCGAGAAGAACACTTTGCCGCCTGCCAGTCCTGATTTTTCGAGCAACCGGTGGGCCAGCTCAGTGCGCGGCGGCGAACCCCAACCCGGTTGGACGTAACACATCCGATCGGCCTGCGCTTTGATCGCGGCGATAATCTTGGGATGCTGATGGCCGAGGTTGCAGCATTCGGCCATGCTGCTCAGATCGAGATAACGCTGGCCGTTCGCGTCAACAAACCACGCGCCTTCACCGCCGACGATGGTCGGCGCGTTCCACTGCGACTGAATCGTCCAGGTGTGCAGCACCGTGGCACGCTCTTCGGCAGTTGGATTTGGGACAATTGCGGGAGAATGCGGGGAAATTTGAGCGTTCATCATGGGCTATTGTAACAGGCAGATTGAGGGGCGGCAAGCGATCAAGTAACTACGGATGGGGTGAGGAGCGTCACGTTAAACTGGCACGTTGCTCTCGCTGGATTGTCAAATCCAGCGGCCAGGGCGACGGATTTGGCAATCCGTCGCGAGCACAGCTACACCGGCGGCCAGGGAATTTGGCGATAGCCGGGCAGCGGCTTGGGATAGCAGCCTGTCAGGATGAGTTGATCGGTGCGGCGTTTGAGGGCGTTGAGTTCGCGCTTCTCAAGCAGGCGCGCCAGCGATTTGGTTGCCGGGTCGCTAGACTGATCCAATCGGGTGCGGAAAGACCGCAGCTGCTCGCGCCATTCAGCGGGGATGTCCTGTCCGGCGAACTCCCAGATCACGGTGCGCAGCTTCGGCTCGACTGAGAAGGCCACGCCGTGATCGATCGCCCAGATGTGATCGACAGCATCGCGTAGGCAGTGGCCGCTTTTGCGATCGGCGTTGTTGATGAGCAGATCGAATAGCGCGATGCGCTTGAATTGTTCGGTGAAGCGTTCTTCCTCGCGCAGAGTGAAGTAGTGTTCGTTGGGATCGCACTCGATGTAGTACTGCACCATACCGATGCCTTGCGGCCCGTCGCGCAGAACCGTGGGGGGCACGACGAACCAATCGAGGGCCTGGCTGACCACGAAGGCGGCTACTTCGCGCTGGCACAACGTGCCTTCGGGAAAATCCCACAAGGGGCGTTCGCCGTCACGGGGTTTATAAATCGCCGCGGTTTGCAGGTCGGCATGCGAGACGCTGACGAGAAAGGTGTAGTTGCTGCCCCACGGCAATAGACCTTTTTGTTCGATCTCGCCGTTGGCTAAGAGATCGAGCAGGTCATCGATCGAAATAGGTTGCGGATCAGAAGCGGAGTCGTCGGGCATAGGTGGAGATTAGAAATTGGAAGTTTGAAGTTGAAGGTTGGAGGTTGGAAGTTGGAGGATTGTGGTTCAACAGTCATCACTCTCACTTCTAATCCCTAACCTCTAGCCTCTAACCTCCAATGTCTATTGCACTATCAGGTCACGCGTGTGCCCGTTGCGCTTGGGGCAGAAGTGGCCGTTGGGATTGATTGGGCGGCCGCACAACGCGCAGACGGGGCGGCCTTGCGAGACCACGTCGAGCGCGTAATCGGCCATGGCTTTGGCCTGCCCGCGCGTGATCCAGAAGCGCGCCGTCGCCCCTTCTTCTTCGGTCTCTTCTTCTGCTTGCAGCGCCTGCGCCACGATGACGACCATATCGAGATCGGAATCGTAGCCCAGACCTATCTGCCCGACCTTAAATTCTGGTTCGAACGGCGGCATCAAGTTGAGATCGCGCTGATCGACATCGTCTACTTCGACACGATCCGGGAAGCGCTGCGTGAGTTCTTCCAGGAATTGATGGATGCCCAGCGCCAGCGCGCGGACTTGTTCTTTCTCGGTTTCGATGGTGACGGTGGTGGGACCGCGCCGCGCCTGCACGTAGAACACGCGCTGACCGGGCTGGCCGACTGCGCCAGCGGTGATGGCCGAAACGGGATTCAAATCAATGGTGCGCGCCATGCTTACTTCTTCTTCTTGTCGGATGAATGATCGATCGGCTGAAACGGGCCAGTGTCGTTGAGGCGGCCGAGCCGCGCCCCGAACGGCCCAACGGCGATCACGCTGATCGAAGCCGGGCTGATGGCGATGCGTTGGAAGTTATCCAGCGCGATGCCGGAATAATACGCGACGATGACTTTGATCACGTCGCCGTGCGAGAAAACAACAACGGTGTCTTTGGGATGCTCGACGATGATCTTTTCGACGGCGGCGACAGCGCGGCTTTGCATCTCGCGGAACGATTCGCCGTTGGGAAACGCAAACGTGCTCGGCGCGGCCTGCACGCTCTTCCATTCCTTCTTCTGCGCCAGCACCTTCAGCGATTGACCCTGCCAGTCGCCATATTTCACTTCGCCCAGATTGGGCACTTTGGTGATCTTCAAGTTGCGCGCTTTCGCCAAAGGCTGCGCGGTTTCCATGGTCCGATCGAGCGGGCTGGCATAGATCGCCGCAATCTCGATTGGTTTGAGGCGCTCGACGAGTTCCTGCGCCTGTTTATAGCCGTGTTCGTTCAGATGCACATCCGGCAGCCAGCCGGCCAACTTCTTGTCGGCCCAATCAGTGTGGCCGTGACGGATTAGAATGAGTGTCGTCATAGAGTGCGATAGTGTGATAGTAAATTAGTAGTTTAGTTGCTTGACTGGCAGAAATTGTACCACATGGCTTAAAACGTAATGCGTACTGCGTAACCATTTTGTCACGCAGTACGCACTTTACGCAGTACGGTTTACGCATTCCGCGTCACATATTGTGCCGGATGTGGACGATGTCGCCGTCTTTGACGATGTACTCTTTGCCTTCGAGTCGGAACTTGCCTTTGTGCTTAGCTTCATCGAGGCCGCCCAGTTCGATAAGGTCGGGATAGGCCACGACTTCGGCGCGGATGAAGCCTTTGGCGAGGTCGGTGTGGATTTCGGCGGCGGCTTCGACGGCAGTGGCGTGACGTTTGACCGTCCACGCGCGCACTTCGTCCTCGCCGACGGTGAAGAACGATTGCAAGCCCAGCAGATCGTACGACAGGCGTATCACTTTGCTGCGGCTCAACTCGGTGATGCCGTATTCTTCCATGAACATCGGCGCGTCTTCAGGTGACAGCTCGGCGATTTCGCGTTCGAGGCGGCCGCGCAGTGCGACGACGGCGCTGTGGGCGTGCGCGTATTCGATGGTGGGGGCGGTGCCTTCATCGCCGATGTTGACGATGACAAGCACGGGCTTGATCGACAGGAAGCCATAACCGCGCAGGGCTTGAATTTCTTCAGATGTTAGTTCGAGATCACGCAGCGGCTTTTCCAGATCGAGATGGGCTTTGAGCCGTTCAAACAGGCCTTTTTCTTTCTGCGCCAATTCGCGATCTTTGCCACCTTTGCTGATACTTTCGACGATTTTTTCGTAGCGCCGCTCGACCGCGCCCATATCGTTGAGCAGGAACTCGGTGTCCAGAATCGCCAGATCGGCAGCGGGATCGATCGGGCCGTCGTGAACCACTGAGGGATCCTCGAAGGCGCGGATGACGATCACGAAGGCATCCAGCTGTCCCAGTTGATTGACGAATGGGCCGGGCAGCCCTTTCTTGCTGATGCCTTTATCCAGCCCGGCGATGTCGGCGTAAGTCACTTTGGCGTAGATCGTTTTGCGCGGATTGAACATCTTGCTGAGGATGTCGACGCGCTCATCGGGCACAGTTGCAATTGCCGTATGAATGTCCAATCGGCCGGATGAGTAGGCCGAGGTGGCTTTTTCGCCGCCCGCCAGGGCGTGAAAGATGGTCGTTTTTCCGCTTTGGGGAAGTCCAATGATGCCGATTTGCATGGTAATGTCTCATTCTAGTGCCGCAGATTAGGTCGCGGTCATTATGCCCGATTCAATACGGATGGTCAAGTGACCGCCCGACCGTGCACGGTACTTGCCGTCACTTCTAAGCTAGCCTATAATGATTGAGACACAGGTCGCCGATCATGACCGATAGCAAAAAGCCCCTGATCTTAATCGTCGACGACGAAGACGATGCGCGCGCGCTGCTGCAAATGGCGTTGACGCGCGAAGAATATGAAGTGACCACGTCCAACAGCGCCGAAGACGCGCTGCGCAAACTGGCCGTGTTGTCGTTTGACGTGGTGTTGACGGATATCCGGCTGACGGGTGAAGATGGCATTCACCTGCTGCGCGAAATTCAATTGCGCTGGCCTGATATCGTGAAGATCGTGTTGACTGCTTATCCGACGCTCGACACGGCGGTGGCGGCGCTGCGGGCTGGTGCGTACGATTATCTATCCAAGCCCTGTCCGCCGTCCGAGATTCGGCGCGTGGTGCATGAAGGGCTGGCTAAACAGCGCGGCACCATCAAACGCCTGGAGTTGATGCGGGCGTTGGAACAGCAGTTGATGGAAGGCATGGCGGCGCTGCGCGAACAACAGCAGGCTTTGGTCAACCGCCCAACCGAGGCGATGAAAGCCATGGGCAACGCGCCGGGCGAGAGCGCACTTCCACCTTTGATCATTCCCAACTCGGGCACCATCATTCGCGCCGGGCCGTTTCTGGTCGATCGGGTCCGGCACATCGTGCTGCTGGGCGATTCGCAACTCGATTTGACGCCCAGCGAATTCGATATGCTGGCGTTATTAGCCGAGCGTGCCCCCGGCGTCATCAGCCAGCAGGAGTTGTTGCGGCGTGTGTTAAACTACGATGCGCCGGACAAAGAAGCCAAGGACATCATCCGCTGGCACATGCATCATCTGCGTCGCAAGGTTGAGACCGATCCCGACAAGCCGCAATTCCTCAAGAATGTGCGCGGGGTGGGTTACAAGCTGGAGATCACTTAACAGGCTGGGCGTATGCGTCATCTGATTCGTGCCATCTTCATCGTTATTCTAGGGACAATGGTGTTCGTTCAACCGGCTTGGGCAGTGGCCAGCCCCACGCTGACGATTACGGCCAGTCCGTTTCCGATGGTCGTCAATCAGTTGGCGCGTGTCACTTTGGTTGGCCTTAATCCCAGCCCCGAAGCGGCTGATAACGTCGTCATCACCAGCGGCGTACCGAATAACATGGCGATTCAAAACGTCAGCACTTCGCAAGGCAATGTCGCAATTTACAACTCTGCCATTACGGTTTATGCTGGACGTTTGGAGCCGAATCAGTCGGTGACGGTGTACGTCGATGTGGTAGTGGTGGCGGCTTATCCCAGCGATGCGCCCTTCAACATGTGTGGCGGCCTGACGTACGCCAACGGCGTGGCCCGTTTGTCGTGCCTGCCGAATCAACGCGCGGCAAGTCCCGGCTCACACTCGACCGGCACACTGCCGCCCAACGGCCAGCGGCCCATTTACGATCCCAACCGCCCGCCGGTGACGCTGCCGGTCTCAGGGGTGAGTCCCGAATCATTGGGACTATTGTTGGCGGCTGGCGGCTTAATGCTCGTGGCGTTGTCGCGGCGCGCGCGCCGGTGGCGCTAACCGCTTCACGCCCGTTTCCCGATCCATCTTTCCCACCCGGTCACAAAATCACTGTAGTTGATGACCAGCGCCCGCTCGATCGCGAGCGGCAGCGAATCGGCTGTGCCCAGCGTGCGCAAAAATCTGATCACACTGTCGCTGCCGAATTGCTGATCCAGAAAAGCGATCAATGCCTCGGCTTCATCCTTCGCCCGATCAGTTGAACTGCTAACCGACGCATCATCTGGTGGCCAGTGCCATAGCGCGTCCAGCGATATTAACTCTTTGCCTTTAAGTAATTGTGTGTAGTAGACACGCGCGGCCGTGCTGTTCAGTCGCAGTGTGGTACTGACAGGGCCGTGACGTGTGGGCTGCACAAACACCGGCGACAACGCATATTCGTCATACACGCGCACCCGCAGCCAATCGATGATGGCGTTCAGCAACAGCTCAGTGTGATGATCACCCGGCCCGTATGCGGCATAGCCGGCAGCCAGCCGCGCTGTTGGCGCGACCAGACTGTCAAACGCCATCGACTCGATCGGATCGCCCTGAATTTCAGGCGATTCGTAGTAGCCGGTCACCCGTGGTGACGGGATCGTCACTGAGATCGTCTGGCCGGTATCGCGCACGGCGTACGATGCGGTCGGGCGGATCGATACCGTCAGCGCGATGGGCTGGCCCCATGCCAGACTGGGCGAGTTTTTGATTGGACAAGCCAACTCGATGCACAGATACCGGAAGGCGCGCGAAAACCGATCGGCAACGAGTGGCACCAGCGATTCGTCTTCAAGCGGATACATCATCTCGAATGAGATGAGGGGGCTGTTCAGCGTCGAACTCACACTCAGCGAGTTGATGGCGCGGAATTGGCCGTCCCAAAAGGCGCGCGCTGGCAATTGCATTTGCCAGCGTTGATCTTCAAGGCGATAGAAACGGGTCTGCTTGAAATTGTCGCCGTGCCGCGATTGCTGCACATCGACCCAGATGATGCCATTGGGCAGCGTGCCCGTCGCATCGATCTTGAACAATGGCTCGCCGGCGCGGCCCCAACGTCCACTAGCCGATAGCAAGTCGTAATACCAACTTGCGCGATCTTCATCGGCGAGCGTGTCGATACCGGTTAGCCGCAAGTCGAAATTCGCTGCGCCCACATCATCGGCCAAGGCGTAGACATCGCGCCGAACGGCTAATTCCAACGTATTCGTCGCTGGCGTGGACGTGGGCGGCGGCGTTGGAGTAGGTGCGGGACGGGCAGGCTCTGGGATCGAGGCATAGGCCAGTCCCAACGCAACGCCCAGGATCACGACCAGCAACAGCGCCAGCTTGTGCCAGCCCGGTGAACGCGGGGAGGAGGTCCGGGCGATGACGCCGCGCTCGCCCTCATCTTCGACGTGCCATTCCAGATCGGGACTCATCGATCAAGCCACCTGAGCCACTGCGCTTCGAAATCGGCGTAGGACATATTCAACGCCATCTCGATCGTCCCTTCGAACGATCGAGATGGGCCGAGCGCGTTGAGAAATTTGATCACACCGGCGTTGCCGTAGGTTTCTTCGATGTAGGCGATTGCTGCGTCGATCTCACCGTCGATTATATCGAACTGGTCATTCGGGAGATTGGTGTCAATCGGCCAATGCCAAAGTTCGGGCAATGACACCAGCTGCGCGTCACTCAGCAGATCGCGATAGAACAGTTGGGTGGCGCTGGGTTCACCTTGTGAGGCCTTTGGCCACAACTCACCGGGCGTGTTGATGAAGATCTGTTCCGGCGGCGTGTCGCGCGCCAACTCGATACGCAGTGCTTCCCACGCCATGACGCCTTGTACGAACCATTCGCCGTTGGAATTGGCTTGCAGCGGCGTCGAGTCGCCAGCGGCAAGGCGGGCAACGACCGGTAACAGATACTGATAGGCCAATGTCGTGAAAGTATCGTCTTTGAGCCCCGAGGGTTCGGAGTAGCCTATCACGCGTGGCGAAGGCAGCGTGATCGTCAAATGGATGCCGCTATCGAGTTGGGGCCGATCGATCGTCGGATCGAAGATCAACGTCAGCGGCGCAACACGAATCGGTCGCTGCGAACAGTTAAGATCGCGGCATAGAACTTGATAGACGCGCTCAAAGCGCTGCACGATCCGCCAGGCCACTTCGTTGTCTTCGGCCGGATATTGCACATCGAAATGGGCTGAACGGCCTTGCCAGGTTGTACCGCTCCAAAACGACGGATCGGGCCGCGTACGTTTCCAGGCGAGTTGACCGCCCACGTTGCGCAAGCGATAGAAGCGTGTCTCACGTAAGTAGACTTCGTTGGTGCGCCATTGCAGCAGGTCCACCCACTGACGACCGTTGGGCAGCGTGCCCTGCGATAGAATGGTGTACAGCCGATCGCCGCCGCGCGGCGCGCTCCATGGCTTAAAAGATTGTTGCTGCGCCCGATACCAGTCACTATCGACTGGATCTTGTTCGGCCATGAACGCGGCTTCATCACCGTCGGCTAGGGCGCGCGCTTCGCGGGCAACCACCGGCTCGATCGGGGGCGGTGGAATCGTCGGGGTGGGCGTGAGCACGGCGATTTTCGGCGGCTGCGGGATCGCCATGTAGAGCGCGCCCAGACTCGCGCCGAGGACGACACTGAGCGCGATCAACAGCCGCCGCCCGCGCGAAGTGCGGGGCGATGGTGTTTTAGCGATGGTGGCTTGCTCATCGCCATCGCGGACGTTCCATTCAATATCGGGACTCATGTGCTCGATCGGAACTGCTTGAGCCAGGCGGCCCACTTGGCTTCAAATTCACTGTATGGAAAACCGGCGACTTCGATCAGGTGAGTCAGCGATTGTGCGTGCTGCAAGCCGCGGAAGAATCTGAAGACTGCGGCCGGGCCATATTCGTCGCCGATGAATTGGATCATCGCCGCGGCCTGCGACCAACGCCGATCACGATCGAGTTGGGTGGCGGCCGATGACCACGACCACATTTCGGCGAAGTCCAACGGCGGCTCGTCGACTATCAACTCGGGGCGGCGGATCAACCGATCGGGCGCGAGCAGGCCGCGCCGTACGCGTTCCCAGTTGCCCACGGCCCACACAAAGGCGATGCCGTCGGTGTTGTGCACCCAGCGCTCGAGACCACCAGAGGCCGCGTACAATAGCGAGAAGAGAAAGTGATCGCCGAAGTAGCGTTTGATCTGCGGGTTGTCACCGGGTTCGCCGGTGTTGAGCGTGCGATAGTATAGGCCGCTGAGGCTGGGCGATGGCAGAGTGATGGTGATGGTACTGTTGAAGCGCGTGCCGCGCGAACGAGTCTCGCCGCCGGGAATGACGTAAACATTGAGTAATCGATCGGGCGTTGAAGTATCCGCCGCACAATCGAGGTCGGCACACTCCTGATCGTATTCGCGTTCGAGTTGATCGACTAGGAAGCGCACCGGTTCTTCATCGCGGGCGCGATACGTGAGTGTGAAGAAAGGCGTTTGCAAGGTGCGCTCGGCGCCCCAAAAGTCAGCCGATAAATCGGGCGGTGTGCGCACCCAATGATCACGATACAGTCGATAGAAGCGCGTTTCGCGGAAGAACTGACCGTTCCGCGCTTGCACCACGTCCGCCCAGGCGCGATTGGGGCCAATAGTGCCCGAATTCAAAATAGTAAATAACTCAGTGCCAGAGGATGCAGATCCCCACGCTTCAACCGCAGCAAGTTGTTCCTGCCGCCAATGCGTTTCGGTGGGGTCTAGCAGATCGAGCAGAGCTTGCGAGTCGCCACTGGCGAGAGCGCGGGCTTCGCGCTCGACAACAGTGGCGAGTGGCGGCAGCGGGTATGGTGTAGCCGTAGGGAGTGGAGTTGGGGCAGCCAATTGCGGTGGTGCGGGCAGGCGCGAGTACGCGAAGCCCAATCCTGCGCCGACGATCATCACCAACCCGATCAAAATTCGGTGCCATCGCGACGGTGATCGCGGCATGGTTTTGATGACGGTTTCTTGCTCAGATTCTTCCCCGATATGCCATTCAACATCCGGCGACAAGGTAACCCCCGGCTCGCAGTCGCATGTGGTGGTGCCCGATAATCACGTAAATGGATTGTACCCGATCAAACCCTTGAAATTACGGCGTGGGGGAGGTCTGTGATTTGACCCACGCCTGCCAGTCCTGCTGAAATTGTACGTACGATTGGCCGGTGCTGGTTTCAATGGCTTCGGCTAGTGATGTCGAGGGGCCAATAGCTTTCAGCAACTTGGCAACCGCTTGCCAGCCGAATCTCTGCTCAATATGGTTGATGACAGAGTTTGCGATAGCGTACGATTGAGCCTCTTGCGTGTCGTCAGGTTCAGGCCAGATCCGATCGAGCGATGGCAGGTCCTTGGTAGCCAACTGGGTGTATTCGGCAGGCATCTCGATTGGATCGCTGCCAGTGCGTTTTAACAAGCGATTGTATTCGCGGAAGAAGATGATAATGACCAACGCTCGGCCCTGCGGTGGCGGCCCCTGGAAGGTCATGGTTTGATACGCGAGGCGCATCACGTGCAGCCATGCAATCGGATTGCGGAAATGCTGTTCTCGATCGGCCGGTGCAACCTGATCGAGCAAGCGCAGGGACGGCATTGTCACAACCGGGTCGCCATTTTCGGCAAAATTAAATCGATCTTGATTGAGCGGGGCATTCAAACTGTATCTGACGGTGATCTCGCTTGGAAAGACACTACACCATTGTTTGCCAAACGCCTCGACGCATGTTTCCGGCGCAGTCGGACACGCGAAGTCTGTGCAGATCTGTTCGTAATCGCCTTCGAGCAGACTCGCCAGCGGCTCGACTAAGTCGTAGTCTTCGATGAAGTAGGTGAATCGGAAATGCGGCGTATTGCTGGTTTCGGTGCGTCCGCTCCAGAATGATGGATCGAAATCGGTGCGCCGCCATTCGCCGTTTCGCAAGCGATAGAAGCGGAGTTCCTGAATATAGCGATCCTGACGAAACTGCTTAACTTCAACCCACGCTTTGTCTTCGGCCGTCAATCGGAAATCGAGGATGGAATACAGTGCCGAATCGGTCGGCTTGCCCCATGGTTGAAGGCCGCGCATGAGGGCCGTGTAGCGCTCGAAGTTGGGAAAGTCCACCACGCGATCGAGCGCGGCGCGATCACCTTCAGCCAACGCCTGCGCTTCACGCGCGATGGTTTGATATAGCGCGGCAGGCATCGCGGTGGGTGTCGGAGTGATGATCAACGTGGGGAGTGGCGTCGGAGTCGGCCGGGCAGGTTCCGGGATCGATCGATACCATATGCCGAGCCCGATGCCCAGCAGTATCGTTAACCCGATCGCCCACACGCGCCAGCGCGGCAACCGCGATGGCGTCGTCTTTGCGATGGTTTGTTCACCCGCTGGATCGTCAACACGCCATTCGAGATCGGGACTCATAAATTATGCAGCGTCACATCTCCAGACAACAGCCGGTGGATTTGACCATCACGCGTGCGCAACAACAACGCGCCGTCGGCATCCACTCCATCCGATCGGCCTTCTAGCACCTCAGCGTCCAACTGCACGCGAATATCGCGCCCTAAATTGATGAGTCGCGCCGCCCACGCCTCGCGCAATCGATCGCCGTCATGCAGCCAGGCATAACGCTCGACAAAAGCGACGATGATCTCTTTCAATACATCGGCGCGATCGATTTGGTTCCCGCTAAGCGTTTTCAGACTCGTCGCGATGGAGTGCAACTCGGCGTTATCACTGAAATCGACGTTGATGTTGACACCGAGGCCGACGACCGCGTAGTCGATGGCGTCATCTTGAAACGAGGCTTCGGTGAGAATACCGCCAACCTTTAAGGGCTGAGGGCTAAGGGCTGAGGGCTGAAGAGCTACCACGTCATTCGGCCACTTCAAATCCAGCCGCAAGCCGGTGGCACGTTCGATGCCTTCAACGGCGGCGAGGCCAGCGAGCATCGTAAGCCGCATCGCGTGTTGAGGCGCGATGGTCGGTCGGATCAGCAGCGAGATCGCCAGCGCGGTGCCGTGCGGCGTGAACCACGCTCGGTTTTGGCGACCACGTCCAGTCGTCTGCTCATCGGCTGAAATCACCGCGATTTCAGGCGCGCCAGCCTGCGCCAGTTCGCGCGCGCGATCGTTGGTGGAACCGATCGAGGCGTAGTGCTCAACGGCCGAGATTAGCGGCACTGCGCGCAACACGGACTGGATGAGCTCAGTAGTCAGCACCGGTCAAATACCCTTCTTCGCCATGGCGGCTTTGATTTCGGCCATGCTGAGCGGCACCGTGGGCTGCTCGGGCGTGGGGCGGGCCACTGCGCTGATGCTTTGTTCACTCAACGCTTTGTGAATCCGCGCGAGAAGGTGCGTGCGCACTTTCGCGCCCTCGCCAAAAGCGGCTTTAACTTTGAGCGTCAACAACGTCTCGGTGCTGAGCAGGCCGCTTTCACTTAACACTTGCGGCTCTTCGATGATGTCGTCGCGTTCGGCATACGCTTGCGTTGCGACGTTGCGCAGCAGCGTCAGACAACTCGGCACTTGTTCACGCGCTACGCTGACTTGCACCGAGGCGAGCGAGAAGGAACTGCGGCTGAAGTTGCGGATGATGCGCACCTCGCCGTTGGGCACGATGAGCAGCTCGCCGCCATCGCCGCGAATATAGGTGTTGCGCAGCCGCACATCTTCGATATAGCCGCTCACGTCCAGCAGCTGCACCTTTTCGCCCACGCTGTAATGATCATCAAACAGCAGCGCCACGCCAGTGATGATGTCGCTGAAAAACGGCCGCGCCGCAAAGGCCACGCCCGCGCTGATAAGCCCCAGCGCTGTCAGCACATTGCCGCCCGGAAAGAACAACGACAGGATCATCAGAATGGCGACGAGGTAAACAAACGCATGGGTGGCGCCCGCGATGAGCTTGAACAGCGTCTCGCGGCGGGCGGCGCTCAGGTTGCGGCGGGCGCGGCCGACCAACAGGCGCGGCATTAACCAACCTAAGAGCTGACTCAGCAGCCAGCTGACAATCAGGATGATGGCAATTTCAGCCAGAACTGTCGCACTGATGGATTGCGATAAGGCATTACCGAGATCTTGCAGAATGTTCATGGCCGCAATTGTACTCCATCTTCAAGCGGATTTGCATCGCAAACTCAGGGCTATTTGGTGTAAAATACGGCTAGCAAAAGCACCACAAAGTAAAGAGCTGACAAGATGACCGGGGGGAAGACCCAGGTGTCATCCTGTCAGATATTAAAAGGTTGACTGAATGGATCATATCTGGCGCGATCGCATGGCCTACATCCTGGGCGCAGCGAAACCCCCGGAAGGCGTGTGCGTTTTTTGCGAAGCCCCTCAGCATGACGATGCGACCACGTTCATCTTACACCGTGGCCAGTTCGCCTACGTGATCATGAATATCTTCCCGTACAACACCGGGCATGTGATGGTGAATCCCTATCGGCATGTTGATTCGCCCGAGAAACTCGATCTACCGACACTGGCCGAAATTTGGGAACTAACCAACCTGAGTTTGCGCGCCATCCGATTGGCCTCCAATCCCCACGCGTTCAACCTCGGCGCGAACTTGGGCAAGGCCAGCGGCGGCGGCATCGATCAACACTTTCACTTCCACATCGTGCCGCGTTGGCAGGGCGATACCAACTTCATGCCCGTCATCGCCGAAGCGCGCGTGCTGCCGGAAAACCTGAACGATCTCTATGCGCGGCTGAGGCCCGTGTTTGAGGAAGTAGCCAGTAACAATGAGCCATCCAGTTGACGGACTTCAATGGTTCGTAGTCCGGGTTCATTGAGAATTGATCAGTGTTGATTGCCAAGGAGAGCTATGGCCCACACCCCATCCGATCGTGATCCTGTGATTGTCAGCGCGGCGCGTACGCCCATCGGCAAGTTCTTGGGCGCATTTGGCGCGTTGCCTGCGCCGCAGTTGGGCGCGGTGGCAATTCGTGAAGCGGTGAAACGTGCCGGTATCGATCCAGTGCTGATCGACGAAGTGATCATGGGGCAAGTCGTTACGGCCGGTGCCGGGCAAGCACCGGCGCGTCAGGCCGCTATCGGTGCGGGGTTGCCCGATACGGTCGGCGCGGTGACGGTCAACAAAGTGTGCGGCTCAGGCCTGGAAGCGGCGATGCTGGCCGCGTCACAGATCAAGGCTGGCGACGGCGACATCTACGTGGCAGGCGGTATGGAGAGCATGAGCACTGCGCCGTTTCTGCTGCCAGAAGGTCGCACTGGCCACAAATACGGCCACACCCAACTGATCGACGCTGTGGTGCAAGATGGGTTGTGGTGTCCCTTCGAGAAACAGAGCATGGGCAACGCGGCGGAATTCATCGCCGACAAGTACGAAGTCACGCGCGAAGAGATGGACGACCTCGCGCTGAAGAGCCATCAGAAAGCGGTGGCTGCGATTGAAGCAGGTAAGTTCAAAGCCGAGATCGCGCCTGTCGAAATCAAAGACGCGAAGGGGCGCGTGACCGTCGTTGATACGGATGAAGGTCCGCGGCGCGATACTTCGCTTGAAGTACTGGCGAAACTCAAACCCGCGTTCAAGGCCGATGGCCGCGTAACCGCGGGCAATGCGCCGGGGCTCAACGACGGCGGAGCGGCGGTAGTCGTGATGAGCCGTGCCAAAGCGATCGAGTTGGGCATCAAGCCGCTGGCCCGCATCGTCGGTTATGCACATGCGGCGGTTCAGCCGCTCTGGTTATTCATTGCGCCCGCGAAGGCGATGCCGAAACTACTGACGAAGATCGAGTGGTCGATGAACGATGTAGACTTGATCGAAATCAACGAGGCTTTTGCCGCGCAGGTCATCGCCGATGCGCGCGGCATGGAGCAGGCCGGTTACGTGTGGGATTGGGCAAAAGTCAACGTCAATGGCGGCGCGATCGCGTTGGGGCATCCAGTCGGCTGCAGCGGCGCGCGCGTGCTCGGCACGTTGATTTATGCATTGAAAGATCGCGGCTTGCAGCGCGGCCTGGCGACGTTGTGCTTGGGCGGCGGCGAAGCCGTGGCGATGGCGGTGGAAATGGAGTAATGAGTAACGAGTAATGAGTAATGAGTGGGCGGCTTTTTACTCGCTACTCATTACTCATTGGCACAATTATCCAGCGACAAAGGAGCGATCATGGCAATCCAAACCGTTGGTGTGGTCGGCATGGGGCAGATGGGCAGTGGCATCGTCGAAGTGTTTGCGCGGGCGGGCGTAAGCGTCGTCGCGCGCGAGACAAACGACGAATTGTTAGAGCGCGGCCGAAACTATTTAAAGCGCTCGTTTGCCAAAGGTGTCGAGCGCGGCAAGTTGTCACAGGTCGACGCTGATGCTGCGTTGGGCCGCATTACCACTACGACGCAGCTGGTCGATTTTGCCAGTTGTGATCTGGTGATCGAAGCCGCGACCGAAAACATGGAGTTGAAGAAGACCATCTTTACCGAACTCGATGTGATCTGCAAACCGCACGCAATTCTGGCCTCCAACACCTCGTCGCTATCGATCACGGAGATCGCGTCGGCCACGCAGCGGGCCGATCGGGTGGTGGGGCTGCACTTCTTCAACCCTGTCCCCGTCATGCCGCTGATTGAAATCGTCCGCGGGCTGTTAACCAGTGAGGAAACCCTCGACGAAGTTCGCCCGCTCGGGACGTTGCTCAACAAGCAATTGGTATTCGCCAAAGATAATCCCGGCTTCATCGTCAACCTGCTGCTCGTGCCGTATCTATTCGATGCGATTCGCGCGTTGGAAAACGGTGTGGGTACCAAAGAGGACATCGATACGGGCATCAAGTTGGGCCTCAACCATCCGATGGGTCCGTTCACGTTAGCGGACTTCGTGGGGTTGGATACGTGTCTGTTCATCGGCGATGCGATGTATGCCGAATTCAAAGATGCGCGCTATGCCGCACCGCCGCTGCTGCGTCGCATGGTAACCGCTGGCCTGCTCGGACGCAAGAGCGGACGCGGCTTCTACTCCTATTGATCCGCGCGACGCTTGGCCTCAATAGTTGCACCCTCAACTGGGACACTGTAAGCAGTGTCCCAGTTGATTTAACGTCGGCCAGTTACAGCTTTCCATGAAGCCTTCATGGAATTTCCACAGTCTATTTTCATACAAAAGATAGGCTTTGATGTATGATTGAATGGCTCGCGACACTTTCCTTTGAATTTGGCGCGAGATATGCTTTTCAGGAATACCCACAACCTCAAGAAGCGAATTAACGCATGACAGCCGGTATCACTCGACCTCCACTTCTCCCCGTTCGTCGCGCCTTAATGCTGGCGTTAGGGATTGTGATCGGTCATCGATTGCTGCTGGCCGTGGCGGGCCAGGATGCGGCTCAGCAGAGCGTACTCCACTACTTGTACACCGTTGTCTTGGGGCTGGTTGTCACCGTTGGAATGTGGTATGTGGCGCAGCATTTGCCGCCAGACAACGACCAAAAAGTGCGGACGGCTTGGCGGTTATTAGCGCTTGGCTTGACGCTCAGTCTGCTGGGCGCAGTGTTTGAAGGCCTGGTGGATCGAGGTCCATCGCTGGCTGATGGCTTCTATTTGACATTTTACCCGGTGTTCGGCGCGGGTCTGCTGTTTCTATCGGGTGCGTCGCTATCCAGATCAGATCAGATCAAGATCGTCCTGGATACGGCCATCGTCATGATCGCCACATTCATGTTGTTCTGGATCACGTTGATTGTGCCCACCTTGGCGGCGGCGCGTTCTCAAGAACCGCTGGCCACGGCGATCGCGATGGCTTATCCCTTTGGCGATTGGGCTTTGTTGTTTGCAGTCCTGCGGCTGCTCTTCAGCCGATCGGGCCGAGTGCGCCCCGCGTTATTGCTGTGCCTGGCACTGAGCGGATTCGAAATGATTGTGGCCGATGCCGCCTATCTTGCCCAATCACTGGCTGGCGACTATCAGCCCGGGAACTGGGCTGATACCATCTATATTTCAGCTCTAGGCCTGCTCATTGTCGCAATGGCCGTACAGCTGAGCCCTCAATCATCCAGCTCAGCTCTTCCGTCCGCAGCGCGCGTCCCCGTACCTCGACAATTTAGCTGGTCGGTGTATATCCCCTACCTGTTCGTAGGTGTCGCGTATGGGCTGCTTATTTGGACGGGAAATCATTTACCACTAATTAGTTTTGATCTGTTGGCTTGGATGGTAGGCAGTATTATCAGCCTGGTACTCGTTCGACAAGTCGTCGCCCTGCGTGAAAACACCCGGTTGAGCGGGCAGTTACAAGCGGAATTGATAGAGCGCAAAGCGGCCGAGCAAGCGGTACGAGAACTAAATGCCGATTTGGAACACCGTGTGTCAGAGCGCACAGTCGAACTGACCCGAGAAATCGCCGAACGCCAGCAGGCGGAACAGGTTCTGCAGCAATACGTCGAACGCCTAACAACGCTGCATGAGATCGATCAGGCTATTCTGGCGGAGCAACCGATCGGTGTGATTGCGCGCGCCGTGTTGAGCCGCATTCAACGCTTGGTATCTAATCAGCAGGCCAGCGTGATCTTATTTGAACCTGAAGCCGACGTTGCCGTGGTGGTCGCCGCACTGGTAGACGGCGAGATCACGACGCCCGACCTTCACTTCCCCTTGAGTGATTTTGAGATTAGTGCTGCGCCGCAGCCGGGCCGGGTGCATGTTGTAGATGATGTCACCCAGTTGGCGGCGCCGTCGCCGATGGAGCAACGTCTGATCGCTGCCGGAATTCGATCTTACCTGGAAGCACCTGTCAGCAGCAAAGAGCAGATCATCGGCGCACTGCGCCTAGAGTCGCCAGACTGCGCCGCATTTGGGGTCGAGATTAACGCGATAGCCACCGAGGTGGCCGATCAACTGGCGATAGCCATTCAACAGATCCGCTTGTTTGAGCAAGTGCGGCGGCATACGTTGGAATTGGAACAGCGCGTGGCCGATCGGACCCGGGACTTGACGATCGCGAACGAACGTCTCGCCGAACTTGATCGGCTCAAATCCAAATTTGTGGCCGACGTTTCGCATGAGCTGCGCACGCCCATCGCCAATTTGAAACTGTACGCCGAACTGTTAGACCGTGGGAAGCCGGAGAAACAAGCCGACTACGTCAATGTGGTGCGTCAGCAAACGCAGCGTCTATCACAACTCGTCGAAGATATTCTGGATTTGTCACGATTGGAGCGAGCGCGAGTTCAGCTGACCTTTGGCTCGATCGATCTCAATGCCATTATCGATCCGATCGTAGCGTCTCAACTGGCGCGTACTGATGGTACCGGCTTGCGACTGATTTTCACCGCAGCTGAAAATCTGCCAGCGGTGCGAGGCGATGGTCGGCAACTGTCACAGGTGATCACGAATCTTCTCACAAACGCGCTCAACTATACAGCCGCAGGCTTTGTACAGGTCAGTACTTCATTGGAAGACGGTCAGGTTTGTCTGGGTATAGCTGATTCCGGTCTGGGCATCGGTTCCGACGATCTCCCCCACATTTTCGATCGCTTCTATCGCGGCCGCTTGACTCGCCAACGGAATATTCCCGGCAGCGGCTTGGGTCTGGCAATTGTGAAAGAGATCGTCGATCTGCACGGCGGCCATATTGATGTTACCAGTCGCCTGGGTGAGGGCACATCCTTTCGAGTGTGTTTCCCGCCCGTGGCGTAACCTCATTACGATGTGACGGCTTCACGACTTGGCTGGCTAGAGGCGAAAATATTGCTAGTCCCAGTACGGTACCGCGCTTGATTTAGTCAACGAGCATGTTTTGTGGTAAAACAAGCTAGCTTGAAAGACCAACCCACTTGCCTGCAGCACGAAGAGTTGGCATGGTCTAAGTTCGACTCTGGTGGCGGCCATCACGACTGACCGCCGGGTCTCCACGCAACCTTCATGTAGTTTCCACGCAATTTCTTGGCATATTTATTGAGGCTGGGCGTAATATAAACTCTAGTTAATTGCATCCAGTCGTTTCAAAGTGGTTCAAAAGCCGTTGAGAGGCCGTATCACGATCGGCAACAGCGAGGTGCTCGATGATTCAGCGCAAACTATCTGATCTGCTAGACATGACAGCCGTTCAGAAAATGGCCGAGGCGAACTATCAGGCCGTTGGCATGCCGATTGGCATTATCGATGCTCGCGACGGTTCTGTACTGGTCGGTACGGGATGGCAGGATATATGCAGTCGATTCCACCGGGCCAATCCAGAGTCCTTAAAGCGCTGCGAAGACAGCGATCGGCTCATTACTGATCAGTTAAGTGCGGGTGAAGCGCGTCAATATAAATGTCTGAATGGTTTGTGGGACATCGGCATCCCGATCATGGTGGCGGGACAACATCTGGCCACGCTGTTTTTGGGCCAGTTCTTTTATGAAGGCGAAGTGCCCGATCGAGAATTCTTTATCCGGCAAGCCCAAGAATTTGGCTATGATCTCAGCGGGTATCTGGCCGCGCTCGCTCGCGTGCGGGTTTTTAGTCGTGAAAAAGTTGATTATATTGTGGCATATAACAAAGCTCTGGCCGGCTTCATTGCCGATCTGGCAGAACAAGCAATGAAGAGGGTCAAAGCGGATGAAGACTTGCAATTTGCAAATACGCTGCTGCACACGCAGATAGAAACGTCGCTGGATGGCGTTCTCGTTGTCAACGCTGCCGGAAAAATCATCTCTTACAATCAGCGCTTCATGGATATGTGGCAGATTCCGCCTGAAGTCATGGTCGCTCAGTCCGACGAGTTAGCTATGCAAGCGGTATCGGAGCGGCTAGTTGAGCCGACCGAGTTCCGGGCGCGAGTTGAATACCTATATCAACATCACGCTGAACGAAGTCAGGACGAAATCCGCTTGAAAGATGGCTTAACTTTTGAGCGCTATTCGGCTCCAATCTTTGGTCGGGACGGCAGCTATTATGGACGGGTATGGTATGTGCGGGATGTTACTGACCAAAAGCGTGCCGAGGAGAAGCTGAAAACTAGCCTATCGCAGCAAATAGCCATGCTCAACGGTATTCCAGATCTCGCCTGGCTCAAGGACACCGGTAGTCGCTATATTGCCGTTAATGAACCGTTTGGTTTAGCGTGTGGAGTGGCGCCGCACGAAGTTGTTGGTAAAAATGACTTTGATATCTGGTCAGCTGAACTGGCGGCGCAATATCAGGTAGATGATCGCGAAGTGATGGACACCAACAGAAGTAAGCGGATTGAAGAACGGGTGATACAGCATGACGGTCACGAGCGCTGGCTTGAAACAATCAGGACCCCGATCGTTGATGCACAAGGCCAGGTCACTGGCACGGTCGGCATCGGGCGTGATATTACTGAACGCAAACGCGTAGAAGAGGAATTGCGCGAATCACGGAATCTCTTGCAGGCAGTCCTAGATACGATTCCGGCTCGCGTTTTCTGGAAGGATCACAATCTGAATTATCTGGGTTGTAATCAACCGTTTGCGCTTGATGCCGGGGCGCGCTCACCTGAAGACGTAATCGGTAAAGACGACTATCAACTGGGCTGGCGAGAACAGGCCGAGCTATACCGAAGTGATGATCAACGAGTCATCAAGTCTGCCACACCGAAGATCAACTATGAAGAGCTCCAGACGACGCCAGACGGGCGACACATCTGGCTGCGCACCAACAAGGTCCCACTTCAAGATGAGGATGGAACAGTTTGGGGAGTCTTGGGAACCTACGAAGATATTACCGAACGCAAAGCGGCGGATGAAGCGGTGAGGGAAAGCGAGGAGAAATATCGCCGACTGGTCGAAGTATCCCCGATTGCCATGTGGATAATCGGCCATGACCGAATTGTCAGGTACATGAACCCCGCAGCCTTGCGGATTCTAGGAGCGAATGATCTTCAACAGGTCGTGGGCCGAACTGCGTTTGACTTCATCCATCCTGACTACCACGCCATCGTGATACAGCGCATGTCGGAACTGGTCGAACATTGGCAGAGTGTACCCCTCATCGCGGAAAAGTACGTCAGGCTAGATGGCAGCCTTGTGGATGTAGAGGTTGTCGCAACGCCGTTTACGGCGGCAGGGATAAGCGCGATGCAAGTGCTTTTCCAAGACATTACTGAACGCAAGCAGGCCGAAGAAGCCCTGCGCGCGAGCGAAGAACGTTTCCGTGCATTGGTTGAGACGACTAGCGACTGGATTTGGGAGATTAATGAAAAAGGCGTCTATACGTATTCAAGTCCAAAAGTGAAAGACATTTTGGGCTACGAACCGAGTGAAGTAGTTGGGCAGACGCCTTTTGATTTTATGCCCTCAGACGAAAGTACACGGATTGCGGCGATCTTCAACCGTGTCATAGATCAAAGGCTGCCTGTAATCGGTTTGGAGAATATTAATCTTCATAAAGATGGCCGCCAGATCGCTTTGGAAACAAACGCTATGCCGATCCTTAATTCAAGTGGGCGGCTAATCGGCTACCGTGGCATTGATCGGGATGTTACCGAACGCAAGCAGGCCGAAGAGGCTCTACGGCGCAGCGAAATGCAGTTGCGTCTGATAACCGATAACATGATCGATGTGGTCAGTTTGACCGATGCACAATTCAACCTGATCTACGTCAGCCCCTCAATGGAGCGTATCTTTGGCTATTCGCCCCAAAACAGCATTGGCCAATCTATAACCAAGTGGGTCCATCCCGACGATCTGCCGACGTTGATTCAAGCCTCGACTGAAGCCAGGCAGGTACAAGCGTCGTCCCTGCGGCTTGTATATCGATGTCGTCATGCAGATGGCCGCTATATCTGGACTGAATCGGCTTTTCGGTTGCTCTATGATGAACAGGGGAAATCCACCGGGGCCATTTTTAGTTCGCGTGATATTACGGAACGTAAGCGGGCGGAAGATGCGTTGCAGGAAACGCAGTTTTTCCTCAATCGGTCGCAGCAGGTGGCGCGCATTGGTTCTTATAAACTCGATGTGACGTCTGGCGCTTGGATCAGCTCACCGTCGCTGGACGACATTCTCGGCATCACCAGTGATTTCCCGAAGACGGTGGCGGGTTGGGTTAGCTTGATCTGGCAGGACGATCGAGACATGATGCAGGATCACCTGCTTCGACATGTGTTGACCAACCATCAACGCTTCGAAAAAGAGTATCGAATTATCCGACCAAGCAATGGCCAAATGTGTTGGGTATTTGGACTAGGCGAATTAGAGTTTGATGCCAGCGGTCAACCGATTCGAATGATTGGGACTATACAGGATATCAATGAACGCAAACTCGCGGAAGCGGCTCTGCAGCAAGCCGCGCTGATTGTGGAAAACAGCCCGGTGATGTTATTTCGGTGGCGAGCTGCGAAAGGCTGGCCGGTAGTTCTGGTGTCTCAAAATGTTGTTCAATTTGGCTATACGCCTGAAGAGCTGCTCAACGGCGCGGTCGCATTCTCCTCGATCATTCATCCCGATGATTTGGAGCAAGTCAGCCATGAAGTGCAAACCTATACGGCCAGCGGAGTCGATCGCTTCCAACAGGAATACCGCATCCTTACCAAGGATGGTCAAGTACGCTGGGTGGACGATCGGACTGCGGTTGAACGCGACAGCACCGGACAAGTCACTCATTATCAAGGTATTGTGGTCGACATTACCGAGCGCAAGCAAACAGAGGCGGCGTTGCGAGCAAGTGAAGCAAAGCTCCAGCTGACGCTGGAAGCAGCACGCTTGGGCGATTGGAGTTGGGACATTGCGACGGGCGAGGTTGTTTGGTCAGCACAGTGCAAGGCCCTATATGGTCTTCCCTCTGATGCAGAGGTAAGCTATGATCGGTTTCTGGAGCGCGTGCATCCCGACCATCGCGAATATGTCGTGGCTGCCTTGAAGCAGGCCGTAGAGACCAGGGGCGACTACGATGTAGAGAAGCGCGTGGTGTGGCCCGACGGTTCAACTCATTGGACTGCCTCTCGCGGGCGAGTCTTTTGCGACACTAACGGCCAACCGGTGCGCCTCGTTGGGGTGACCCTTGATATTACCGATCGTAAGCAAGTGGATGAGGCTTTGCGTGAGAGTCAATGGATGCTGCGTAGCGTATTAGATCAATTCCCTGGCGTAGTTTTCTGGAAAGATCGGCAGTCAGTCTATCTGGGATGCAATCGGGCCTTTTCGACCGCTGCCGGTTTGGCGGATCCGGAAGAGATTGTCGGGAAAACCGATTTTGACCTGCCGTGGGCAGAAACAGAAGCGATCAACTATCGGGCCGATGATAGCGCGGTTATGAGTTGTGGGCAGCCTCGATTAAACATCGTAGAATCTCAACATCAAGCCGATGGCCGTATCGCGTGGTTTGACACATCGAAAGTTCCCCTGTCCGACGCGCAAGGCATCGTATTCGGCGTCTTGGGCACCTCGCGCGATATTACCGAACACGTACACACCGTTCAAACTCTGCGGGAAACCGAAGTCTTCTTGAATAAATCACAACAGGGCGCGCGGATCGGCTCGTACAAATTCGATCTGGCCTATGACACGTGGATCAGTTCGCCATCGCTCGACGACATTCTCGGCATCGACCAAGCTTTTCCAAAGACCGCGGCCGGGTGGTTAAGTCTAGTGTTGCCTGAAGATCGTGACATGATGCAAGATCACTTGTTACGACATGTGTTGGCTGAGCGGCAGCGGTTTGAGAAAGAGTACCGAATCGTTCGGCCAAGAGATGGCCAACTTCGATGGATGTTTGGACTGGGCGAATTGGATCTTGATAGCGACGACCGACCGATTCGGATGATCGGGACTATCCAGGACATTACCGAGCGCAAACAAGCAGAAGAGGCGTTACGCTTGAGCGAAGAGCGGTATCGCATACTGGCTCAGAACCTGCCAGATAGCGCCCTGATACTCTTCGACCGAGAGCTGCGCTTCATTGTGGCTGACGGACCAGAGATAGGCGCTATAGGTTTCTCCAGAGAGATGTTGGAAGGCAAGACCTTGCATGACGCTATGCCCGCTGCGATAGCGCAACTTATGGAACCCGATATCCGCCGAACATTGGACGGTGATAGATTCGAGGCCGAACTGCCCTATGAGGATCGGTTCTATCGATACACCTATGTGCCAATCCGTGATGAAGTCGGGCAGGTCATTTTGGGCATGATCCTGAGTACCAACATTACGGAACGCAAACGAGCCGAAGACACCCTGCGAAAGAGTGAAGAGCGCTTCCGATCCTTGATCAAGAATTCGTCCGACGTTACCTCGGTGCTTTCCATGGATGGAACAGCGACATATCAAAGCCCAGCTCTGAAAAGAGTGCTGGGCTATGACGCCGAGCAGTTCACTGGCATAAACGAGTTTGACTACGTTCATCCTGATGACAAGGAAACGACTAAAAAAGCTTTCATAACAGTCACTAAGCAACCAGATGTGGCCGTGTCGGCTGAATATCGGTTCCAACGCGCCGATGGTTCCTGGGCTTATCTGGAATCCATTATCAGCAACCACCTCGATGACCACAGTATCAAGGGCATAGTCTTGAACTCACGAGATATTACTGAGCGTAAGCGTGTTGAGGCGCAGCTAGAACGCAATCTGCAAGAAACTCGCGTACGTTTTGAGGTAAGCCAGGGTCTGGCAGGCAAAGAGACCGAGGAGGAGGTTTTGGATACATTGATTCAACTGGCCGGTTTCTATCCCGAGGTCTTTGTTGTTATTAGCACCTTTAACCAACAGGCCGGTGAACTAATCGCTGTGGTGCGCCGTCAGAGTCCTTTTGAGAGCGGCCTTACAGCCATGATGTCAGTTGGCGACACGCTTTCAGCATCGCGTTATCCACTCGTCAACCGTTTCTTTGCGGAGCGCACTTTTGTCTCGAACGACATCCAGAACGACGAAAGATTTGAACTAGCTGGCCGTGAAATACTAAGGCAGACTGGCGCAGTCAGTTTCGCCGCTATGCCATTTGCGGCCGGAAAAGAGTGGCTGGGCTATATGACCGTCATGGCCAAGTCACACAGTTACTTTGACGAAGAAAAACAACATCTGTACGAGACGCTGGCCGAACAGGGCGCAGTGGCTTTACGCGCAGCCCGCTTGCGCAACACTATCCGCGAATCGCAGCAGCGCTTGTCGTTGCTGATACAACAGTCACCGCTGGCGATTATCGAATGGGATCTGGCTATGAATGTAGTTTCGTGGAATCCTGCTGCCAACCGGATCTTTGGTTACACCGCCGAAGAGGCCATCGGTCAGCCGATTGATCTCATCGTGCCTAAGGACGTACGGTCGCAGATTGACCCCGTTTGGCAAACTATACTGACCCGCAAGGACGCGGTTTATAGCACTAACGACAACGTGACCAAAGACGAACGCCTGATTACTTGCGAGTGGTTCAATGCTCCGCTGATCAGTACGGATGGTCAGGTCATGGGCGTGGTGTCCTTCGCACAAGACATCACCGAACGTAAGCAAATGGATGCTAAGCTGCGGACCTCGGAAGCTCGTTATCGAGCGTTAGTTGA
>JAXLWI010000041.1:0-38841 GCA_046328575.1 Anaerolineae bacterium | reverse complement strand
TATTAGGTTGGTGTCAAAAAATCTAACCTATCTTACCAATGAATGACATATCCCTACCCAGCTAAGTGTTCCATCCTTGTTTTTGACCAAAGACATACTCCATCATCCAAATTCAGCGGACAGCTTAAACCGAATGCAAACTTGCTCCGTTTAAGATAACTCTTGATATCTAGGATCGATCAATTAACCATCTATGTTGCGAATTGGGTATGTAGCGTTATCACCAACTTTCGGGATGCAGCAATATACTGCCGACTTGGCCAACGGTCGTGCAGCTGATCAGACGGCTCACGTTGATGTGTTTACTGTATGTTCAGCACCGCAAGATCGATTTTCAGCAAATGTACGGATTCATGCAGTAGCCGATGTACGCGGAACGGGCGTGAAGTCTGGGAACCTTAATCCAGTAGCTATATTCAAATTCTATCGAACAATTCGCCATGCGCAGCCAGACGTTGTACATTTTACAACGCCCCACTTGTGGAATCCGGTCCTACTAGCACTTTTACGACAAGCCGGGATTCCGACAGTACATACAATTCATGATCTTGATCCACATAGTGGGACAAGCTACGGACGTATTTTGTACGCGTGGAACGCTTCGATAAAGCGGCTGGCGAGTCATATTTTGGTTCATGGCCAGATATATCGAACGCGGCTCATTCAGCAAGGCTTGGCAGCCGAGCGTGTATCTTACGCGCCATTGCTACATTTATTTGTCAATTACGTAGCGGAACAAGGTCTGCGGGAGCAATTCGCGCGCAGATTAGGTCCGCAAGATTACGAGCGATTTGTACTGTTCTTTGCACGCCTTGAGGCCTATAAGGGCTTAGGTGTCCTAATTGAAGCTATGCGACAAATCGAACCTTCTGGTATCCGCGCCGTTGTGGCTGGCAAAGGTGATCTACAAGCGCTTGCGTCCAGTCCGCTGCCATCCAATGTGGAAGTGCGCAATCGTTTAATCCTGGACGATGAGGCAATCGAGTTGTTTAAACGCTGTAGCGTTGTGGTATTGCCTTATCTGGATGCGACCCAATCGGCTCTGATCGCCGCCGCATATTTTTTTGGCAAGCCGGTTATTGTGACGCGTACTGGCGCATTACCTGAATATGTAGTTGACGGCGACACTGGCTGGGTCATCGGTCCACAGTGCACTGAGACGCTGGCAAAAACCATCCTAAACGCACTAAACGCTCCCGATCAACTGGTGCGTATGGGCGAACAAGCTCGTGAATGGTATTTGGCGCAACGTCGACTAGAGCGGAGAACGCTTCGACTTATGTATGATTACGTTTTGAATCGTATTCCCAATAGCGATCTGGCTGCGGAGAAGGTATAAGGAGGCGACATGTCAATCATTAATAGCACACCTCGGAAGTCCACAAGCCTAGACAATATCATGCCGCAGACTTCTACGTTTGCACATACCGATAGTTCGGCTGCCGGGTCAATTCCCACACCCGTAATCCCACTTAAGCGCGGCGGGCTAAATCTTCGCTTATCAGAGCGCCGACTGGTTTTGGCGTTCGTAGACATCATTCTGGTGAATCTGGCGTTGATCATCGCCGTAGTCGCTTACAGTGACGTTCCACTGACATTCGATAATCTTTTGGGAGCCTACAAATGGTTCGTGGCGCTCACAATTGTCTGGTACCTCAGCGCCCAATTCTTTGACTGCTACAGCCTGGCCCGTTCGGCAAGTGCCGCCGCCAGCATAAGAAACATTACACTGGCGGCTGTTGTCGCCGTAGTCGTATATACCTTTATTCCGTTCGTTACGCCGCAATGGGGACAGCGGTCAGTGTTCTTTCTTCAATTGACCTTGACCATTGTGTTCGTTGTCGTGTGGCGAATGGTCTATGCACAAGTTTTCATACAACCCTGGTTTCAACAACGGATTTTGGTGGTAGGTGCTGGCAAGGCCGGCCGTGCGCTCGCCACTGCCCTGCAATCTGCGCCAACGACTAGCGCCAACCCTTATCGCGGCACAGGCTATCAGATTGTTGGCTTTATCGACGACGCCCCCGAACATCGCGGCGAAATTATCGCTGGTGTGCCAGTATTAGGTGATCATCACGCACTTGCGCAGGTAGCCCGACAATTGCACGTCAACGAGATTGTTCTGGCGATTACACATCGCCACGCAATCGAAGATGATTTGTTTGATGCCCTGCTGAATTGTCGTGAACTGGGTTTTCGCATTGTGACTATGGCGACCGTTTATGAACGTCTAACCGGACGAGTGCCAATCGATCACGTCGGCCGCGACCTGGAAATGGTTGTACCGATGGATGATAATGCCGGTGAACGTGCCTATAAGCTGTTCAAACGAACCATCGATATTGTGTCTGGGATCGTAGGTCTGGCTTTGATGGCAGTGTTGTGTGTTCCGGTCGCGATCATTAATGCGCGCACCAGTCCGGGCAAATTGTTCTACAAACAGCGCCGAATTGGCCAAGGTGGCCGCATCTTCGAGGTTTACAAGTTCCGCTCCATGCGACCTGATGCCGAAAAAGGTACTGGGGCCGTCTGGGCTAAGAAAAACGACGATCGGATTACACCAGCGGGCCGATTCCTGCGAAAAACACGACTCGATGAAATGCCGCAATTCATCAACATCTTACGAGGTGAAATGAGTCTGATCGGTCCACGTCCGGAACGACCGGAATTCGTTAATGCCTTGGCCTTGATGCTGCCGTTTTATCGAGCGCGACATGCCGTTAAACCTGGGCTAACAGGTTGGGCTCAGATTCGATATGGGTATGGCAGCACGAATGAAGACTCTCACGCCAAGCTCGAGTATGACCTCTACTATGTGAAACATGCGAGCCCGCTGCTGGACGTCATCATCATGCTCCAGACTCTTCCGGTCATGCTGTTAGGCAAGGGTCAATAGCGTGGCGCGGATCTTATATCTTACGCAAGTACTACCCTATCCGCTGAGTACAGGCGCGCGCGTTCGTCAGTATTACGTCCTCCGTTACCTGAGTCAAAAGCATGAAGTTACGCTTGTGTCATTTGTACGGCCGGACGATAAGGTCGAACATGTCGAACATTTACGAACTTTCTGTTCGGCAATTTATACTGTGCCCATGCAACGGGCACGCTGGCGCGATGCACGGGCGGTACTAAAAGGCCTCGTCACGGGCGAGCCATTCGTTATCGCTCGTGACGAGATCGCCACAATGCAGCAAACGCTCGCTCGCCTGATGGCGAGCGAGCGTTTTGAGGCTGTCCACGCCGATCAAATTGCCATGGCACAATACGGCCTGATGGGGCGACAGCATGGCCTGCGTACTGTACTCGATCTTCATAACGCAATGTACTTAGTCACGCAGCGTTTGGCTGACAATGAACCAAACCCGCTCAAACGACTGCTGTCAAAACGCGAGACGCGCGCCCTGGCTAAATACGAGGCCAAAATATGTGAGAAATATGACCAGGTCGTATTTGTTACCGACGAGGATCGGGCGGCGATTGAGTCGCAAATCGATCGGTATAACATACGAATTCCATCGGGGCGGTTTACCACCATTCCGATCTGTGCAGATCCAACCGATAAGCTGCCGATTGCACCGGTAGCGCAGCCACATCGCGTCACGGCCCTGGGTGTCATGTTTTGGCCGCCCAACGCCGAAGGCGTATTGTGGTTTGCGCGTGACATCTGGCCGAAAATTCAAACTCAATTTCCAAGCGTGCGCCTAACAGTTGTAGGCAAGAACCCGCCGAGTGAATTGCAGGCGCTGAACGGACACAGCCATATTGAAGTGACCGGGTTTGTGCCTGATGTGAAACAAATTCTGGCAGAGACAGCTGTCTTCATCGTGCCGTTGCGTGCTGGCGGTGGGATGCGAGTCAAGATTTTGGACACGTGGTGCTGGGGGCTGCCAATTGTGTCCACTAGTATTGGCGCAGAAGGTATTCGGATCTGTAATGGCGAAAATATTCTTATCGCAGATACGGTCGATGATCTAGCACGCGCCGTAACCAGCGTGCTGAGCGACCCACAGTTTGCTCAACGTCTGCGCCAGAATGGCCGCAAATGGATCGAAGACAACTACGACTGGCGCGTCGTGTATTCGGCTTGGGATAAAGTGTACGCCAATTTATAAGTGCATTACACACTATGAGTTCACACCATGACTCACAAAACTACTCTTGGACGTCTATTAATCATATTAGGGATATCAGTACTTCTTCGCGTTGGGGTGGCATTCTACCTCGGCAACGAGATTGACGCGCCGCCGCTGCTGACTGATCAGCGGTCTTACGACGCTTTGGGAACGCGCTTGATTGGCGGTTATGGGTTCAGTTTCGATCGTGGCTGGTACCCATTCACTCCAGCAAATACACCCACTGCTCATTGGTCGTTTTTGTATTCGCTATTTGTAGCAGCCGTCTATACCGTATTCGGGCCGCACCCACTTGCGGTACGTATTGTTCAAGCTATTCTGGGCGGTGTGTTACTGCCACTCATGGTTTATGTCTTTGCTCGGAGAATATATCGCACTTCGCCACTGAGCCCCTTAGCTAGTAAATTATCCGAACTTGGTTTCAGCGGCGAACACCTGGGCTTATGGGCGGCTGGCCTGGCCGCAATTTATTTCTATTTTGTTCTCTACGCGGCCACTGTGATGACCGAAACTTTTTACATCACAGGCATGCTGTGGATGTTGATCGAAGCTATCTCGTTAGCAGAACGCCCCACGTTCAAACACGGCATGTGGTTTGGTCTCAGCCTGGCACTGACAACTCTCTTGAGACAGTCCATCTTGCCTTGGATTGCAGTATTGGCATTATGGCTGCTTTGGCTCAGTTGGCGCATGGGTCTTTTGCGAGCAATGTTGCTAAAATTGCGCTGGCCTTGGGAATTCTCGGCCTAGCGATTTTGCCGTTTACAGTTCGAAATTACTTGGTTTTCCACCAGTTTTTGCTGCTCAATTCGAATGCAGGTTATGCCATGTATTCTGCACAGCATCCCATGCACGGCACTACTTTTCAGGCCTTTGAGGCGGCCCCGGTTCCGCCAGAATTGAATGGCTTGAACGAAGCTCAACTCGATCGGGAGTTGATGAGCCGCGGTATAGGCTTTGTGTTGGCGGATCCCGGTCGATATTTGCAGTTATCCCTGAGTCGTGTGACCGATTATTTTGAGTTTTGGCCAAGCCCGACCACCTCGTTACTCAATAATATTGGCCGCGTTGGCTCTATTGGTGTGCTGTTGCCATTTATGCTTTATGGTATATGGCTGGCCTGGACCTACACTAACTCAGCCGTCAAATCTGTTGGGGAAAGCTTTTTGAAAACGCCGACTGCGCTCTGTTTGATGTTCATCGTTTTCTATTCATTACTACATATCTTCACCTGGGCCATGCCGCGTTATCGCTTGCCCGTCGACGCCGTGGCCATGCCGTTCGCGGCCCTAGCCTTGAGCACTTTGACACGGCTAGCCATGCATCGGCTTCGGCACCGGCGACGGCTTACCGCAGATAATCATTAGACGAGAGTAAATAGCGGAATCAAGTAGTCCGTACTTGTGACATAGTATCAAACAGTGGTATGATGAATCATATAATTGTACTGCCCATAGAGTCAAGGAACAGGTCATATGGAACTTAGGCAATACTTTAATGTTCTTCTTAAATGGTGGTGGCTAATCGTCGCAGCTGTTGTCGTAGCTGCCGTAGCTGCTTTGATCGGCTCGCTCACTACGCCTCGACAGTACCAGTCGCGGACTACCTTGATGGTCGGTCAAGCGCTGCAGAATCCTAACCCCAATTCATCAGATCTTTACACTGGACAGGCCCTGGCTCAAAGCTATAGTGACCTAGTGCGGCGAGAACCAGTCTTACGTGGCACACTGGAAGCACTTGGCCTAAATTGGGATTGGGGGGTGTTGCAGAATATGGTTTCCAGCCGCGTCGTGCCCGGCACGCAGCCCTGGAAATTGTGGTGATCGACACTGACCCACAACGTTCAAAGATCTTAGCTGAAGAAATTACCCGCCAGTTAATTGCGCAAAGTCCCTCTGGAACAGATCCACAAAAAGAAGCCGATCGCCAATTTGTGGCCACTCAGATCGAAGATCTGAAGAGCAACATCAAACAGGCAAGCGACGAAATGCGGCAGTTGGACGATACCATTGCCAAGGCGACGAGCGCACGACAAATTCAAGAAGCGCGGACTCGACAAGACTCGTTGCGTTCGCAGATCTCGAGTTGGCAGACTACTTTTGCTCAGCTGCAGACTCTCTTGCAGCAAGGAACAACCAACTTCATCAGTGTAGTTGAATCGGCACGTGAAGGCTTCCAAGTCGGTAGCGGCACTATGACAAACGTGTTAGTCGCTGCGGGTATCGGATTGGTGTTAGCTAGTGCGGCCGCGTTTCTCCTCGAATACCTCGACGACACGCTCAAAACGCCCGACGACGTGCGGCAGTTAATCGATCTCACTACGCTGGGCAATATTGCACCAATTGATGGCGACAGCTACAACTCCAAACTGATCACCGTCAGACATCCACGGTCGCCTATCACTGAGGCCTATCGTGTGTTGCGGACGAATCTTCAATTCAGCACAGTTGATAATCCACTGAAGACCTTGATGGTAGCCAGCCCGGGCCCAGCCGAAGGCAAGAGTCTCACCACTTCCAATTTGGCGGTGGTAATGGCCCAAACTGGCAAGCGAGTCATTCTAGTCGATGCCGACCTACGCCGACCCGTTCAAGATCAAATCTTTTCTCTCCCCAACAAAGTCGGACTTACAAATATTCTACTCGATCCGAATTTACGGCTCGACGATGTGCTCCAAGCAAGCGGCGTAGAGAATCTAAGAGTGATCACTTCAGGGCAGATTCCACCTAACCCGGCGGAGATTTTAAGTTCCAAGCGTATGGGATATCTGATTGAAGCACTTCACCAAGAGTCAGATATTGTCATTTTCGATTGCCCGCCGCTTATCCCCGTAACCGATGGCATCGTATTATCAGCACGACTAGACGGCGTATTGCTGGTAATCGATTCCGGGCGAACCCGTCGTATCTATGCTAAACGCAGCAAGGAGATGCTCGATACGGTCGGCGCGCGGGTACTGGGTGTGACTTTAAACCGCATGTCAATTCATGGCGAAGGGCATTACTACCATTATTACTCAGCTGAGGATGGAGAAGAGCACGCAGCCACAAAGCCGCTAGCGACGCCAGTTCGAACGTTTGAACAATTGAGTAGTTCATTATCAAGTCGGTTGCGCCGACAGGGCCGGCCAAACGGCAAAACGTCACAAACCGATGCGGCTCTGAACGCGGCAACATCTACACGAAAAACCAAGCCGCGCAATAATGTCTAGGTGATCGTTCGCAAACAAGACCCATTAAAGTTTAATGTGAAGTGCCCTGATTAGTAACCAACTGATAGTCCATCAAAATAGTAAAGCGGAGCCGTCCAGTTACGGCTCCGCTTATTTATTGGGTTGCAGTAAGTAATCTATGGCATCTTGAAGATCAGGGGAAGGTTAATGCGATATAGAACCAGGATTCCCACTTGGGCCGGGGCGCTGGCCAGGCCGCGCGCGTCGGTGACCACCAGCGTGAAGGTCAGGATGGTCGAGACGCCGGGCGCGCTGAAGGTCGGTTGGCTGGCGGTGCGGCTGCTCAGGGTGACCGCCGGGCCGCCGCTCTGGCTCCAGCCATACGTCAACGGTAGATGCCCGTCCGGGTCTGTCGAGCCGCTCCCGTCCAATGTCACCAGGCTGTTTACCACGACTGTTTGATTTACGCCCGCGTTCGCGATCGCCGCATTGCTGATCAGATCAGCGTGCTCGCGACAACCACGCTGACGCTGTTGGTGGCTGTGACGGTCGCGGTGTAGTGCCCCGCCAGCCCGTACGTGTGCGTCGCCATCGCGCCGCTCACCGGACCGCTGCCATCCCCAAAGGCCCACTCGTACCCGATGTTGCTGCCGCTCGCCGTCGCCGTGAACGCCGTCGCTTGCCCCAATACGGTCGGGCTGTTGTTGCTCGCGCTCAGCGCCGTGATCGCCGTGTCATGCACCGTGACGACAGTCTGGCCAGCGGCCAGGCCGCGCGCGTCGGTGACCACCAGCGTGAAGGTCAGGATGGTCGAGACGCCGGGCGCGCTGAGCGGGTCGGTTGGCTGGCGGTGCGGCTGCTCAGGGTGACCGCTGGCCGCCGTCGGCTCCAGCCATACGTCAACGGTAGATGCCCGTCCGGGTCTGTCGAGCCGCTCCCGTCCAATGTCACCAGGCTGTTTACCACGACTGTTTGATTTACGCCCGCGTTCGCGATCGGGGCCGCATTGCTGATCGTGACCAGCGTGCTCGCGACGACCACGCTGACGCTGTTGGTGGCTGTGACGGTCGCGGTGTAGTGCCCCGCCAGCCCGTACGTGTGCGTCGCCGTCGCGCCGCTCACCGGGCCGCTGCCATCCCCAAAGGCCCACTCGTACCCGATGTTGCTGCCGCTCGCCGTCGCCGTGAACGCCGTCGCTTGCCCCAATACGGTCGGGCTGTTGTTGCTCGCGCTCAGCGCCGTGATCGCCGTGTCATGCACCGTGACGACGGTTGCGGCCGGGGCGCTGGCCAGGCCGCGCGCGTCGGTGACCACCAGCGTGAAGGTCAGGATGGTCGAGACGCCGGGCGCGCTGAAGGTCGGTTGGCTGGCGGTGCGGCTGCTCAGGGTGACCGCCGGGCCGCCGCTCTGGCTCCAGCCATACGTCAACGGTAGATGCCCGTCCGGGTCTGTCGAGCCGCTCCCGTCCAGTGTCACCAGGCTGTTCACCACGACCGTTTGATTTACGCCCGCGTTCGCGATCGGGGCCGCATTGCTGATCGTGACCAGCGTGCTCGCGACAACCACGCTGACGCTGTTGGTGGCTGTGACGGTCGCGGTGTAGTGCCCCGCCAGCCCGTACGTGTGCGTCGCCATCGCGCCGCTCACCGGACCGCTGCCATCCCCAAAGGCCCACTCGTACCCGATGTTGCTGCCGCTCGCCGTCGCCGTGAACGCCGTCGCTTGCCCCAATACGGTCGGGCTGTTGTTGCTCGCGCTCAGCGCCGTGATCGCCGTGTCATGCACCGTGACGACAGTCTGGGCTGGGGCGCTGGCCAGGCCGCGCGCGTCGGTGACCACCAGCGTGAAGGTCAGGATGGTCGAGACGCCGGGCGCGCTGAAGGTCGGTTGGCTGGCGGTGCGGCTGCTCAGGGTGACCGCCGGGCCGCCGCTCTGGCTCCAGCCATACGTCAACGGTAGATGCCCGTCCGGGTCTGTCGAGCCGCTCCCGTCCAATGTCACCAGGCTGTTTACCACGACTGTTTGATTTACGCCCGCGTTCGCGATCGGGGCCGCATTGCTGATCGTGACCAGCGTGCTCGCGACGACCACGCTGACGCTGTTGGTGGCTGTGACGGTCGCGGTGTAGTGCCCCGCCAGCCCGTACGTGTGCGTCGCCGTCGCGCCGCTCACCGGGCCGCTGCCATCCCCAAAGGCCCACTCGTACCCGATGTTGCTGCCGCTCGCCGTCGCCGTGAACGCCGTCGCTTGCCCCAATACGGTCGGGCTGCTGTTGCTCGCGCTCAGCGCCGTGATCGCCGTGTCATGCACCGTGACGACAGGGCTGGGGCGCTGGCCAGGCTGCGCGCGTCGGTGACCACCAGCGTGAAGGTCAGGATGGTCGAGACGCCGGGCGCGCTGAAGGTCGGTTGGCTGGCGGTGCGGCTGCTCAGGTGACCACCGGCCGCCGCTCTGGCTCCAGCCATACGTCAACGGTAGATGCCCGTCCGGGTCTGTCGAGCCGCTCCCGTCCAATGTCACCAGGCTGTTTACCACGATCGTTTGATTTACGCCCGCGCTCGCGATCGGGGCCGCATTGCTGATCGTGACCAGCGTGCTCGCGACAACCACGCTGACGCTGTTGGTGGCCAGACGGGTCGCGGTGTAGTGCCCCGCCAGCCCGTACGTGCGTCGCCATCGCGCCGCTCACCGGACCGCTGCCATCCCCAAAGGCCCACTCGTACCCGATGTTGCTGCCGCTCGCCGTCGCCGTGAACGCCGTCGCTTGCCCCAATACGGTCGGGCTGCTGTTGCTCGCGCTCAGCGCCGTGATCGCCAGGTCATGCACCGTGACGACAGTTCGGGCTGGGCGCTGGCCAGACCGCGTGCGTCGGTGACCACCAGCGTGAAGGTCAGGACGGTCGAGACGCGCGCCGAAGGTCGGTTGGCTGGCGGTGCGGCTGCTCAGGGTGACCGCCGGGCCGCCGCTCTGGCTCCAGCCATACGTCAACGGTAGATGCCCGTCCGGGTCTGTCGAGCCGCTCCCGTCCAGTGTCACCAGGCTGTTTACCACGACTGTTTGATTTACGCCCGCGTTCGCGATCGGGGCCGCATTGCTGATCGTGACCAGCGTGCTCGCGACGACCACGCTGACGCTGTTGGTGGCTGTGACGGTCGCGGTGTAGTGCCCTGCCAGCCCGTACGTGTGCGTCGCCGTCGCGCCGCTCACCGGGCCGCTGCCATCCCCAAAGGCCCACTCGTACCCGATGTTGCTGCCGCTCGCCGTCGCCGTGAACGCCGTCGCTTGCCCCAATACGGTCGGGCTGCTGTTGCTCGCGCTCAGCGCCGTGATCGCCGTGTCATGCACCGTGACGACGGTCTGGGCCGGGGCGCTGGCCAGACCGCGTGCGTCGGTGACCACCAGCGTGAAGGTCAGGATGGTCGAGACGCCGGGCGCGCTGAAGGTCGGTTGGCTGGCGGTGCGGCTGCTCAGGGTGACCGCCGGGCCGCCGCTCTGGCTCCAGCCATACGTCAACGGTAGATGCCCGTCCGGGTCTGTCGAGCCGCTCCCGTCCAATGTCACCAGGCTGTTTACCACGACTGTTTGATTTACGCCCGCGTTCGCGATCGGGGCCGCATTGCTGATCGTGACCAGCGTGCTCGCGACAACCACGCTGACGCTGTTGGTGGCTGTGACGGTCGCGGTGTAGTGCCCCGCCAGCCCGTACGTGTGCGTCGCCGTCGCGCCGCTCACCGGGCTGCTGCCATCCCCAAAGGCCCACTCGTACCCGATGTTGCTGCCGCTCGCCGTCGCCGTGAACGCCGTCGCTTGCCCCAATACGGTCGGGCTGCTGTTGCTCGCGCTCAGCGCCGTGATCGCCGTGTCATGCACGATCTGACTGAGTATCGAAGTTGTGCTTCCATCAAAATAACTATCACCATTGTAGGTTGCTGTTATCGGATGGGTACCGACTAACAGCGACGAAGTAGCGAATGTCACCTGCCCTGACGCATTGATCGGGGCCGTTCCCAACGTGACTCCATTATCAAAGAATGTGACATTCCCAGTCGGGATACCCGACAATGAAGATGTAACTGTTCCAGTAAATACAACCAAATCCCCATATACCGCCGGATTATTTGAGGAAGCCAACGTGGATGTTGTTCCGACTTTAGTATTCGTCAAAGAAAAACTAGCCGATATGGCTACGCCGGTCGCATTGGCAGAGACAATATAGGAGCCGCCAACTGAGTTCGCAGCTGCCGTCACACTTGCCGTGCCGCCCGAGATTGTCGCCGGGCTTCCAGTTAGTACTGCACTCGCCCCACTGCCTGGCGCGACAAAGGTAATTTGGCCGTTCTCGATCGGCTCGTTGAAGGCGCTGGTAACTGTCACTCCCAAAGGCACATTGAAAGCCGTGCCGACTAAAGTGCTCTGCTGGTTACCATCACTGATAGCAAGGGCAAAGCCGCGCGACTCGAATGCGCCTAGGTCACAATGAGTTCCTTGCGGGCGGCTTACGCTCCGCTGATCGGTAGATGGACAGGCCGTATCGTTGCCGGCATCGATCGCTGGGCTGCCCGGCAATAACGGCAATGTCGGCAAATTCCCGTAATAGTAACCAAATGGGCCAAAGAGGGGGTTCGCTGTGATGATGTTAGCCCCGCCAGAATACCCGTCTTGGACCACGCTATCAGATACTATTGAACTGCTGGTAGGGTCATTGTAAATTTGCGAATTTGGTGTTCCGGCATTGCCCCATAAGATCGCATTTTGGACAATCGCGTTACTAGCGATCTTATTATAGATACCACCGCCGTTGCTGGCCGAATTCCCGCTAAATGTCACATTCGTCACGCTTGGACTGCTGGACTCATTGACCATCCCGCCGCCACTTCCAGTAGTCGTGTTGCTGATAAATGTGACATTCGTCAAGACTGGCGCGGCATCAAGGCTGTACATGCCACCACCACCGGCATAGTCGGCAAAATTACCGATGAATATTACCTTGCTCAATTTGGGGCCGCTATTGCTGACATTAAACATGCCGCCGCCCTCAAGCGCAGAGTTACCATAGAACACCACCGAATCCAGAGTTGGGTAACTCGTATTGTTGGCCATGCCGCCGCCCGCAACCTCAGCCACGTTGCCACTGAAAGTGACGCTGATAAAAGTGGCATTACTTGAATAGTTGTAAACACCGGCGCCAGAATGGGCAATTGTTTTGTTTCCACTAAACACGGTGTTCGTGATCACCGGAGCGCTAACATTGTTGTACATGCCGCCGCCAAAAGCGGCAACATTTCCCCGGAAGGCCATATTGCGGATCGTTGCGCCACCGCCGATGTTGTACAGGCCACCTCCACAGCCGTTTGAGTTGGTCCAACAATCGCCACCAACCGCGCTGCCGCCCGTAACTGTAAAACCGTCTAGCACCGTGGTGGCATCGCCGACGCTCGTGACCACGTGATAGGAATTAGCGCCGCTAATGTTGGTGGCAGATGTAATTACGCCGTTTGAATCCTTGACATCATTGTCGTCAATATCGCCACTAAGCACCGTCACATTGGCCACCCAATCACGCTGATCACGTGACGTTTCTGTCATTGCAAAACCACCGTACAATGCCAAGCTGTTTGTTAATCTAAACGTTGCACTGATATCACCCGCTACGGTCGTGGGCGTGTACACACCACGAGCAGCCCAAATTTCAGTGTCGGGCACAGCCAGCATGGTCAACGCGTACTGCAGATCACAAGGGTCAGCCCAACTTGAACCGCATGCACCGCTAGTTGCTCCCGTCGGTGCGACATGAATCACAATGGGCGCAGCATTTGCAATCTGCCCAACCTGAGGACCATAAGCCAGCAAAACGAATACAGTCGCGATAGATAAAGCGCTAAGCAACAGCGACTTCACAACACCCAAAATCTTGGGGGACATGTTGAACCTTCCTTTGCAGAGGGACACACTGTGTCATATACGGATACGCATTACATGGGCCACGTGGCTCACATGAGCAGGCGAACCTCGAGCACGACGCTGGCTTGAACGGACGCACTTCGATCTGATGAGGCACGCTGTCAATCGGAGCAAGATCACGACAGTGTGACTATGCAAACATTATCACATGCGGAAGTTTGCTACCTGTTGGGAAAATCAGGGGTTAACCACAACGGTGACGTTCGGATTTTGTCAAAATACTTCTGCAAGAAAACTATTTTCCCCGCCAATGCGGCGGTGATTTAGTCAGCATTGCCTGCACGCCGATCTGAAAATCTTCGCTCTCGATCAAGTGACGCTGCGCCCACGCTTCCAACTGCAAACCCCGATCGAGATCGGCAGCCCCATCGATCACGCGTTTGGCGGCGCTTACCGCCAATGGCGCAGCCTGTGCGATGTCGTTCACTATCGCATCACCGCAGGCCATGAGTTGTTCGGCGGGCACGATGGTATTGATCAGTCCCCAACGCTCGGCTTGCACCAGATCGATCATCTTGCCCGTCAAGATGATCTCTTTCGCGCGTGCGGGACCGATCAAACGTGTGAGGCGCGTCGTGCCGCCCACATCGGGGATGATGCCCAAGCGAGTCTCAGGCAAACCCACCTTGGTCCCATCAGCGGCGATGCGTAGATCACACGCGAGTGCCAATTCCAAACCGAGACCCAGCGCATAACCGTGCAATAGCGCAATCGTTGGCAGACCACAGCGTTCCAATTTGTTCAGCACAGCCTGAAAAGCGCCGGTCACATTCAGCATGTTGGCGGCCCAGTTTTCACCGAAGGTTTGAGGCAATTGCGTGAACGCCTGCAGATCGATACCTGATGAAAAGCCTGCGCCATCGCCGCGCACAATTACGGCGCGTACTCCCGAGGTCTGTTCAGCGCAGTCGATAGCTGCGCTAAGTTCCTGCAGCATTGGCCAGTGAATGGCATTGCGCTTGTCAGTGCGCTGCAAGACAACTTCAAACGCGGGGCCGCGAACTTGCGTTGCAATCCAATCGGGCATGGGCATTACCTCCGCTGCTGATCAAATCAAGCGCGTGATGACAAACACCCAGCTGCCAATCGCGCCTAGACCGATCAGGGTACTCCACAAGATAGGCCACGGATTCCCGTCGCTGATCCACTGGCCTTCGACGTCAGTGTTTAACGCGTAGCGCAGCGGCACGGCATCCAACAACATCGAGCGCTTAGGGTTGGACAGGAAATACAATACCGGCTCATTGGCTTCATCACCCAGCTGCGCTTTGGGCAACGACTTTGACGCGCCGGTGTAGGTCTGACCATCGTCAGCCTGAAATTCATATGTGTATTTCAAGACGGGTTGATTGTTAATGGAAGTGTTCGTAGGCTGTGCGCTGATCGAGCGGGCGTACGCGATCTTTCCGATCTCCAACAGTCGGATCTGCCGCCAACCGTTGAGCAGGCCGGACAACAACATCGCTCCGCCGATCAATGGAAAAATCCCAACGAAGATTGCCGCCCACCACGGGAAAATCGTACGACGCGCCCCTTCAAAAACAGCGACTGTTGGTTTGTCAGGCAAATACATCACCGTGACCTGATCGCCTTCGGCCCAGTGCCGACCGGTCGCGTAACTCTTGGCCGTCACTGGTGTTTCGGTGCGCGTCCGAAAGGTGAAGTAATACTCATAGACCGCTTCGTCATTTTCAGAAGCGTCCGTCTCGCGGACCTGAGTCACTGTGCCAATCGCCGCGGCCGACGAGGCGTTAAGCCGCACCTCGTCGATGGGCCGCACGTCGCCGGCAAAGATCGCCACAAACACCATGCCCAAGATGAAAAAGATCGCGCCGAACGAGCCGATGGTTCCCGGCAGCGTCGCGGCGATCACATTCCACGGCACGCGTCGTGGTGCCTCGGCGAGATACGTAATGCGCCCCGTAAGCATCGTGATCTCCTGCCTGTCACGCTACTTCGCGCAGTTTCTCCCACTCAGGCCGCTTGTCTTCCAAATCGAGTTGCTGCCGCAGCTCATAAATTTGATCGCGCAACATGGCTGCTTTCTCGAATTCCAGATCGCGCGCAGCCTGCTTCATTTCTTTCTCGAGTTCGCGGATCAGTCGCTGCACTTCATCCTTGGGCAGCTTGCCGCCCACAGTATACGCCGCCTTCTCGTCGGCCAGCGCATGCTCCTGCTGACTGATCAACGCTCGCACCGCCTTGACGATGCTAGTCGGTTCGATGCCATGCTCCTTGTTGTACGCTTGTTGAATCTGGCGGCGGCGATTGGTCTCGTCGATGGCGCGCTGCATCGAGTCGGTGATCTTATCGGCATACATGATCACTTTGCCGTGCAGGTGACGAGCCGCGCGCCCAATCGTTTGGATCAGCGATGTTTCGCTGCGCAGGAAGCCTTCCTTGTCCGCATCGAGGATCGCCACCAACGAGACTTCCGGCAAGTCCAAACCTTCGCGCAAGAGGTTGATACCGACCACCACATCGTAGTGGCCCAAACGCAGATCGCGCAGAATCTCCACGCGCTCGAAAGTTTCGACCTCGCTGTGCAAGTAGTGAACCTTGATGCCGAGTTCCTTCAGATAGTCGGCCAAGTCTTCGGCCATGCGTTTGGTCAACGTCGTCACCAACACACGTTCACCGTTTTTGATGCGCGTCTGAATCTGCCCAATCAGATCGTCCACTTGGCCGCGCACCGGCTTGATCTCCACTTCGGGATCGATCAGGCCGGTCGGACGGATGATCTGCTGCACGACCTGTTGCGAATGCTCCATTTCATACGGCGCCGGCGTCGCGCTGGTGAAGATCACTTGATTGATGCGCTCTTCGAACTCCTCAAATTTCAGCGGTCGATTATCGATCGCACTCGGCAACCGGAAGCCATACTTGACCAGTTCCTCTTTGCGATTGCGATCACCGTGGTGCATGGCGCGGATCTGCGGCAACGTCATGTGGCTCTCGTCGACGATGAGCAGAAAATCGTCGGGGAAGTAATCGACCAGCGTCCACGGGGGCTCGCCCGCCGATCGGCCGTCAAAGTGCCGCGAGTAGTTCTCAATGCCGGAGCAATAACCAACTTCGCGCAGCATCTCCAGATCATATTTGGTGCGCTGCTCGATGCGCTGCGCTTCCAGATACATATCGTTACTCTTGAAAAACTTGATCCGTTCCGCCAACTCTTCTTCAATCGACGCCTGCGCGCGCTGCATTTTCTCTTCCGGCGTAATGAATTGCTTGGCCGGAAAAATATCGAGCACGGCTTCTTCTTTGACGATCTCGCCTGTCAGCGTATTGATCTCGGTGATGCGCTCGACGGTGTCGCCCCAGAATTCGACGCGATAGCCGGTCTCGGTGTAAGCGGGCATCACTTCCAGCGTATCGCCGCGCACACGGAACTTGCCGCGCGCAAAATCGATGTCGTTGCGTTCGTATTGCAGATCGACCAAACGGCGCAGCAGCAGATCGCGGCGGCGCGTCTCGCCGGTCGTGATCTTGATCATCGCGTCGTTCCAGTCTTGCGGATTGCCGATGCCGTAGATGCACGACACCGACGCGACAATGATCACATCACGCCGCGAAAACAGTGACGCCGTCGCGGCCAACCGCAGCCGATCGAGTTCTTCGTTGATCGCGGTGTCTTTCTCGATGTACGTATCTGTCCGCGCAATGTAGGCTTCAGGCTGATAGTAATCGTAATAGGACACAAAGTAGTTGACGGCGTTCTTGGGAAAAAACTCTTTGAACTCAGAATACAACTGCGCGGCCAGCGTCTTGTTATGCGCCATCACCAACGCAGGTTTCTGCGTGCGCTGAATCAACTGCGCCATCGTATAAGTTTTGCCGGTGCCAGTCGCGCCGAGCAGCGTCTGAACCTTATAACCGTGTTTGATGCCGTCCACCAACTGCTCGATCGCTTGCGGCTGATCGCCCATCGGCTGGAAATCGGACACGAGTTCGAACTTTTGAGTCATAGTTATGCCTCCAGTAGTCAGGAGTCAGAATCCAGAATCCAAAATTCTGACTCCTCACTTCTGAATCCTTCATCACGGTTTGGTCGTCGGCGTAGGGAACGGGAACGGAAAGTTGAACGTCGGGAACGGCGTCGCCATTTTCGCCAGACAACCGTCCGCCGTGCAATCGATCACGATATTCACGTATTCAAAGTAGTTGTTGGCAAAGTCGTCTTCGCCAATCTCGCCGCGCGCCAACTTCTCTGCCGACGAACGTCGCAGTCGCAGCGTAATGTCGCTATCCCCGGCGATGTCCACGCTCGCCACAAACGCGCTATACAGCGGCGGCTCGATCGACATGAAATAACGCCCCAAAACTTTTTGCGCGGCACGCAGCATATCTAGATAGCCCGGCTGCCAGCGCAACGGACTGGCATACTGCACCATCAACGCTTGTTCGCGATCACCCTCGTCGAACGTGAACCAATAGACCTTGGGATTAGCCACACCTGCGCCGATCAACGCTCGCGTGAGAATTGCCGGCACCGCCGATCGCTCGATCTGGCCCGACGGTTTACTCGCCGAATTGGCGGCTGCTCCGTTCGGTCGATTGGCGCTGGTCAGCGTTGGCGTCTCAGTCGCTGTGGGTTCCACCGTGTCTGTCGCCGCCAGCGTGATCGTCGCGCGCGGCGTGCGCGTGGGTGTCACCGTGCGCGTCGGCCCAAACGACGGGAACGGTCGCAGCGTGGAAGTGGGGGCGGCCGCCCGCGGAGTGGCGGTGGGCGCAGCACAGGCCGACAGGATCAGGATCAACACAAGTAACCGACGCATAAGTTCGCCTGAAGATCAGAATGAAAGGTGAAGCGACTTGGCTTACAGATTATACCCTACATCGTGCTGCCACTACATCAGACGCGACGATCAAAATTGATCGTTGCGCTCAAGAAAATATGCCAATCTCAGTCCGCAATTCACGCCCGTCCACACTTTCGCCCGCGCGGACGCGGGCGAAGAGCGAAGAAGTTCGCGACTTGGTTTAGTAAAGTCGCGACCTGCCGCGAAAGTTTGGCGAATGCCCGCGAAAGAATTGCGACCTGCCATCAAAATTTGGTGATCTCTATACAAATGATCGCGCTCTGGTTTAACAAAGCGGCGACCTCCATACAAAAGTTCGCGGGCTGGTTTAATAAAGTTGCGACTTCTATACAGATGATCGCGCGCGCTTTTAATAAAGTCGCGAGCACTCGCCAAAGAGTTGCGATCTCCATACAAATGTTGACGCTCTGGTATAAACGCGTTTTTCTGGCTTTCGGCCTGTGCGCAGCCATACGCTATGCCTTGACGCCGACCTGCCTTCGAGGCACAATCACCGTATCAGCGTGCCAGGGGAGGCAGCATGACGATCACCACACAGGCCATCACCTTTGTGTCGGGCCACACGACTTTGGCAGGTTTCCTCGCGCAACCGACGGGCGTTGGCTCGTTTCCCGCGGTGGTCGTCATTCACGAAGCGTTTGGCCTCAACGACAACATTCGCGGTGTCGCGCAGCGCTTTGCGGATGCAGGTTACGTCGCGCTGGCCGTCGATCTGTTCGCGGGTCGCAATCGAGCCGCGTGCATGTTTCGCTTGTTCAGCGGCATGTTCACCAACTCGCTCAAGCATCAGGGCATTCAGGACTTGCGCGCTGCGCTGGATTATCTCGCGCATCAACCGGCCGTGGACGCGGGGCGCGTGGGCGCGATCGGGTTTTGTCTAGGCGGCGGATTGGCGATCGCGTGGGCGTGTACGGACGATCGGCTTAAGGTGATCGCGCCGTTTTACGGCACGAATCCGCGCCCGATCGAGGCGGTGCGCCGCGCGTGTCCCGTCGTCGGATCGTATCCCGCCAACGATTGGACTGCCGCGCATGGCCGCAAACTCGACGCGCTGCTGGATACTTACGACGTCCCGCACGACATCAAAATCTATCCCGGCGCGCGACATTCATTCTTCAACGATCGGCTACCGGCGATGCATAATGCCGACGCATCAGCCGACGCCTGGCAGCGGACGCTGGCCTATTTCGAACACTATTTGAGCGGAACAAAATAAAGCCGCTCGATCAAAATGACCGAGCGGCTTCAACGTCAACCCTGCTTCTAGAAGACGGCAATATTAGACTGTCATCTTGACTTGCTGCTCACTCAACGTCCACAGGCGCTGCTGTGCAGCCACATCGTACGAGGCCTCGTTCGATTTCGTCGCTTTGCTATCGGCAAAATACTGGCCGTTGATGCCGTCCACCGCGGGCGACGCCGCCAAATACACACTCGTTGCCGCGCCCTGCTCCGGGCGTTTGGCGACGATCTTCTGCAGTAAGTTCATGCCCGTACGCATGAGGCCGCCGTTGTTGTGCCCAAAGCCCGTTGCCACAAAGCCGGGATGCAGCACATTCGCTGTGACTTTCGTCCCCTCCAAGCGCCGCGCTAATTCATACGTAAACATCACGTTCGCCAGTTTCGAGTGACCATAGGCACCCCAACCACTGTAACTTTGCTTGAATTCGGGATCGGCAAAGTTGATCCCGCGCGTCATACGGTGCGCATCCGACGATACATTCACGATGCGCGCAGGCGCGCTGGCCTTCAGCACATCCAGAAGTTGATCCGTCAGCACAAAATAGTTGAGATGATTCAGCGCCCACGTCATCTCTTGACCATCGGCGTTCGTCTCGCGATTAGCAAAGTACGCACCGGCATTGTTCAGCAGCACATCCAGCCGATCGTACTTACGTTTGAATTCAGCCGCCACGCGCCGCACTTCAGACTGCCGCGACAAATCGGCGACCAAGAATTCGATCCAGGAGTTCCCGGTCGATGCTTTGATCTGATCCGCCGTGTCCGCACACTTTTGCGGATTGCGCCCCACCCCGATAATCGTCGCGCCCCTCGCGGCCAACGCTTTGGCCGCCTCATAACCAATGCCATTCGTCGCGCCGGTCACCAGCACGATCTTGCCCTGCATGTCGTTACTCATCTTTGCCTCGAGTGATCAAAAGTAGTTGCTACCCGATAAGTTGTACCACGCCCGTTTAGTTGCCGCCACCGAGCGGTTGTCTGCCCCAGCGTGCTACTGCGCGTGATCGACGTTGGCTTTGTACCATGCCACCGTGGCTTTGATGCCCTCGCGATAGGGCGTGGCCTGCAAGCCAAACGTCGTGGTAAACAGGCTGCCATCCACCACAAAGTCTTTCTCGAATTCGTACAGCATCTCGACAACCTCGCGCGCTGCCGGGACGAACAGTCCGCCCAGGCTCAGCATCAACTTACCCATCGCGCTCACTTTCACCGGCTGGCCCAACTCCTCAAAGATCAGATTGACAAACTGCCGCGTCGTTGTCACTTCGGCGTTAGGCACATGCCAGGCTTTGCCCAACGCTTCGTCGCGCTCGCCCAAGATCACCAACGCCTTGCCGATGTCCTCGATATACGTGTAAGAATGTTTTGCGTCCAGGTTACCCGCCACGCTGGCCGCTTTGCCTTGCAGCGCAAACCCAAACATTCGCTCGCCCCCCGCCGAGTCGAGCACGGCTGGGCCGTAGAAATCAGACGCGCGCGCAATCGTGACGCGCACCTTGCCGGACTGATGCGCGGCCAACACATCCTTCGCCATTTTCGCGCGTAACGTGCCCTTCTTATTTGATGCGTTGTAGGGCAGGTCCTCGCGAATCGGTAGACCGTTCGGATCGCCATACATGTAGACGTTATCCATCACGATGTACTTCGCCCCCGCCGCTGCGGCTGCGTCCAGCGTATTGGCCTGTAGAATTGGGAACTTCTCAACCCATTGATGATAAGGGGGATTGGTGCATTGATAGACATGCGTGGCGCCTTTGGCCAGATCTTTCGCCAACGCTGCATCAAACACATCGCCAGCAACGACCATAACATTTTCGGGCATGCCCGCCGGTTGCTTGCCACTGCGATTGATCATCTTCACCGTCTTGCCGCGCTTTACCAATTCGTGCGCTGTCGCTTGCCCTACCGGCCCTGTGCCGAAAATCACGTGCAGTTCTGAACCAACCATCGCTTCATCTCCTGTCAATTCTCTTGGCTAGTTGTACACCCTCACGTTAGGTGAGAGTCAAGGAGGAAACAAAAACCCCTTGGAATTTACCGCATCCCAAGGGGCCACCAGCACCCATTTCGCCTACATCGCCACGATCGGCACTTGCATCTCAATTGTGATGTCGGCAAACTGCGCCGTCTCGATTTCCAATTCGCGCCAGAATAAATGCAATTCGCGATACGGACCGTTCGATGCGTAGCCGTGCTGTCCGATCCACGTGTACAGCGCCGTAATTGCGTTGCCGACGCCCCACATATCGCCGCGATGGATGACGGTCGCCATCGTCTCAACCGCCGGTAATTCACGCACCGTCACGCGGCCAGCCGGTAGCTGATCGAGCGGCGCGGACTCGATCGGGATGGCGGCTTCCATATCGATATCCTGTTCGACGTATTCAGAGTTGTAATAGATCGCCATTTCAGGATCGAGTGAGCGGATGCCACGCTCATCCCGCCAATGATAAATCTCTTCGTATAAGTGGCAACGCAAGCCAACCATATCGTCGAGCGTGGGGATTACGCTGCGTGCCGATAGGATCGTCTGCGCCTCAACGGATTTGATCACGACCTCGTATTTCGGCGGCTGCCCCTCTTGCTCGATCTGCCGAAGGCGTGCCTCTACGCGCCGCATCTGCTGCTGAATATCCAGCATCTGCCGCTCAATCTCGGCCTGCTTCGATCTCAACATATCTCGCAGTCGATCGGCGGGCAGATCGCGCTTGAGCAAATCGCCGATCTGTTCCAGTGACAGGCCGAGGTCTTTCAGCGCGAGGATGCGATTGAGTCGCGGCAATTGTTCGATCGTGTAGAAGCGATAGCCCGTGAATTTGTCGATCTGCGCGGGCCGCAACAAACCCAACTCGTCGTACAGCCGCAGCGTCCGAATGGATACTTGCCCCAACTGCGAGAAGTCACCGATCTTGAACATGCCCCCGCTCCAGCAACTACTTTCCCGACACCGGCGCGCGATCTAAACCCGCATCCGCCAGCGACGCTGGGTCTTCCGCCGGTTCCAAGTGCGTGTTCAATGTGACGTTTGGCAATGCGGCCTGAATATCACGCTCGATCTGTTCCAGTAGATCATGCCCCTGCTGCACCGGCCACGCGCCGGGCACCAGCATATGAAATGACACAAAGCGCCGCGCCGCCGCCTCACGTGTGCGCACCGCGTGAAACTCAACGCCCTGCGCTCGATAAGTGTCGAGGATCTTGTTGATCACCGCCTGTTCTTCGGCAGGCAGCGCCACATCCATCAATCCTTGCGCCGAGCGTTTCAGCAAGCCATAGGCCGACCACAAAATGTTGACAGCCACCGCCAACGCGATGATCGAATCGAGCCACAGCCAGTTGGTGATGGCGACCGCCGCCACCGCCACAATCACGCCCACCGAAGTCCACACGTCCGTCATCAAGTGCTTGGCGTCGGCTTCCAGCGTGATCGAGTTGTGCTGTTTGCCCGCTTTCGCTAACACACGCGATACGCTGAAGTTGATCGCGGACGCGATCACGGCTACCAATAAACCCACGCCCGCCTGCTCGATGGGCTGCGGATTGGCGAGTCGTTCAATCGCCGTGGCCGCAATACTGATCGCCGCGATGACGATCAACGCGCCTTCGATGCCGCTGGAAAAATACTCGGCTTTGCTATGGCCGAAGGCATGGCTGTCATCGGCGGGCCGCGCCGCAATTGTAAGCATGATTAGCGCCACAATTGCGCCGATCAGATTCACGATCGATTCGGCGGCATCAGACAGCAAGCCGACCGAGCCGGTCAGTAAATAAGCCGTTGTCTTCAACGCGATCGTCGCCACCGCCGCGCCGATCGAGAGCCACGCAAAGCGCTTCAAAAATGATCGATCCATAAGTCCACCTATCGGTTGATACAACGCCCCGCCAATCCTGCGATCAGCGGGGCGTTCATCTTGAAAATCAGCGTGTGTCAGCGTTCCAACAGTCTTACGCGATTGCCACGCTCGCATCCAGGTAAACATCCTGAATGGTGTTCAACAACGCCACGCCATCTTTCATCGGTTTCTGGAAGGCCTTGCGCCCGCTGATGAGGCCCATGCCGCCTGCGCGCTTGTTGATGACGGCCGTCGCCGCCGCTTCGCCGAGGTCGTTCTTGCCCGACGCGCCACCGCTATTGATGAGGCCGATGCGGCCCATGTAGTTGTTGGCGATTTGATAGCGCGTGAGATCGATCGGGTGATCGCTGTTCAACTCGGTGTACATGCGCTCATCTAACTTGCCGTACGACGAACCGCCCATGTTCAACGCCTTGAAGCCGCCGTTATTCTCGGGCAGTTTCTGCTTGATAATGTCAGCCTGAATCGTCGCGCCGAGGTGATTGCCCTGCCCCGTCAAGTCCGATGAAACGTGATAGTCGGTCGACGTGCCGTCGGCGTTCTTGACTTTGAAGGCGTTGTTGCGCAGATAGCACCACAGCACCGTCGCCATGCCGAACTCGTGCGCCATCGCAAAGGCCTGCGAGACTTCCACGATCTGGCGGCTGCTCTCCGGCGAACCGAAGTAGATCGTCGCGCCTACCGACGCTGCGCCCATCTCGTACGCCTGCTTGATCGTGCCATACATGATCTGATCGGCGCGATTGGGGAACGTCAACAGTTCATTGTGATTGATCTTCACCATGAACGGAATCTTGTGCGCGTACTTGCGCGCCACAATGCCCAACACACCAAACGTCGACGCGACCGCATTGCAGCCGCCTTCGATCGCCAGTTTGACGATGTTCTCAGGATCAAAATACGCGGGATTCTTAGCGAACGACGCGCCGCCGCTGTGCTCGATGCCCTGATCGACCGGTAGAATCGACAGATAACCGGTGCCCGCTAATCGGCCATTGTTGTACATCCACGCCAGGTTGCCCAGCACGCGGTTGTTGCGATCGGAATTGATGAACATCCGATCGACCCAATCCGGCCCCGGCAAATGCAGGCTTTCCTTGGGAATCTTCGGCGTCTTGAAGCCCAACAGAAATTCAGCCTTGTCACCCAAGAGTTGCTCGATGTTGCTCATGTTGCCTCCTAAGGAGTTAAAGTTGCGAATGGATATGCGAGGTTAATGCCGCACGGGATTACATTTTACCAGACTTCTCAAAGATCAGGCTGCAGCACGTCACCGCGCCTTCCGCCTTCTGAACTTCGGACGCATCGACGATCACCACCGGCACGCCGGATTCGATCAAGCGCCGCTGCGTCTTCGGAAAACTCGACGGATAGATCACGCCCCGATCGAGCCATACAGCATTTGCGGCGCCCGGTTCGCTCGGCTCAACTTCGATTAATCGAAAGTCCTTAAAATAAGCCCGATCGACCCAGTGCGGATTGATCAACAACGTATCAACCGCAACTTGTGTCACCGCCGATTTCAAATGCAGGCAGCCCGTCACCTCGACACCCTGCACCGTATAGCCAAATGGCGCGAGATGCGACTGCATCTGATCGATTGCTGATTGATTGCTTCGACTGGATAGTCCTACGTATAGCGATCTGCCTACGCGCAAAACATCGCCGCCATCGACCGTGCCCGGCGCTTCGATGTATCGCAATTCACGATAGGGCTTCAGTGCCTCCGCGATCAACTTCGCTTCGGGCTTGCGCGAATCCGCGCCCGGTCGCGTGATGATGGCGACTTCGTCCAGCACAAGCGCCACATCCTCTACAAAAACCGAATCGGGCAGATCGGGTTCGGCAGGTAACGCGATCACTTCGCAGCCCAATTCTCGCAACGCAGCTCGATAGGCGTGATGCTGCGCTTGAGCCAGTCCAATATCGATCGGCGTACGATCGAGATGCGTCAACTCACACAGATTGAAATTCGGGCTGATGTCGCGGGTAATGGCGAGGAGCATATTTTACCTTGTGTCATTCCGAGCGCAGCGAGGAATCTCTAGCGCGGCCAGTAGATTCAAGCAACTGAAAAGCAGATTCCTCGTCGCCGCAACGCGGCTCCTCGGAATAACGTATTGAAGTCAGTTACAACACATAGATCGGATTGCTAAAAATCCAGCCGCGGCCTTTGCGATACGCCTCGACGCGATACGCGCCCGATTCGACCGTAGTGAAACGCATGCCGCGCTTGCCCTTCACCAGCGCCACCGGTCCGCGGCCTGCCTTCACCACCTGAATCGTCGCCGGCAGCGGCGTCTCAATCTCGAAGTTGACCGCGCCCACCCGTCGAATTTCCCCGCCGATGTCGGCATACTCGGACGCGCTGCGCGCCGTGAAGCGAAAGCCGTTCGTCGCGCCGATCAGATCGTAGCCGACCCAGCCGCAGCCCGTGCGCAGCGCGTTAAAAATCAGACCCTTATCGAACTCGACGTTACCGCTCAAGCCTTCGTCCAATAACAGATGCGTATTCACGCAGCGGAAGAGATATTCGTATGGAAAGACCACGCGCTTTATTTTTCCGACCGTATACGGTGTCGCGTGCGCATCGGCATTACCAATTCCAGCGATGCGCCGTCCCGATGCCAACAGATCGTCCCACACTTTCAGCGTCGCCTTGAACGGGCCGCGAATCGCGAGGTGGGGTCTGGCAGTATACAGCAGCGCCAGCAAGCGATTGGGCAAGCGCGTCTTGAACTCCGACATGTAATTCCAGATTTCAAGGCCGTGATAACCCTCGACATCCCAATCGGCCCACGGGATGCCCGGTTCATGCATCATGGGCAGCGGATAATCAAACGGATGCGCGATGAAGGCGAGACCACCACGTTCGTGCACCGCCTCGATCAAACGCTGCGGATCGGGCGCGCACTGGCTCAATTCGGCTTCCGCGCCATAGACCAGCAAGTGATTGACCTGCGGCCAGCGACGCGGATGATGTACCTCTTCGCCAACCAACACCAGCACATCATGATGATAGCCTTCCGGCCCTTTGACCCACAAGTTATGATCGGTGACGACGACGAAATCCAGACCGGCCTTCGCCGCCGCCTGGGCAATTTCGTCGTGGTAGCCTTCGCCGTCGGAATACGGCGTGTGCATGTGGAGGTTGCCGACAACTTCGTGAGGCACAATGTTTCCTGTAGTGACAAGATGACAGGATGACAGGATAATCCGTTTACGCGGATCATTTTGTCATCTGATCACCTCTTCATCTTGTCAAAATAGTCCCAACTGCTCCGGCTCGTCGCTGCCGAACTCGCCGCCGGGTCCCGCCCAGCGATACTTCTTCAAATCGACGCGGCCGCGTTGGTCAAAGACGACGCCCTCGGCTTCGAGGCGCAGGCGCTGTTTGGCCGCGCCGTCGCCGCCGCGCAGCGAGATCTTGCCCTCGGCGTTGATGACGCGCTGCCACGGCACATCGTCGGGACAGTTGGCCATCGCGTAACCGACCAGGCGCGCATCGCACCCTTCGCCGACGAGGTGCGCCACATCGCCGTAGGTGGTGACTTTGCCGCGCGGCACCTGCCGCGTCACCGCATAAATGCGCGGAAATAAGGCCTGTTGAGCCGGACTAACTTGCATGCCAAAGATTATACATGACAATTCACAATGCACAATTCTCACGGTGTTCAGGCTGCGTCATGCCCGTGTGAAAATCGCGGAGACTTGCCGGTATTTGGGCTATAATCATGACAAGGGGGCGTCATGAACAATCAGCAGGTTGCCAAGACCTTTTCGCGACTCGCCGACATGCTTGACATTGAGGGCACCGAGAACAAGTTCGCCATCATCGCCTATCGCCGCGTGGCCGAACAACTGGCCAATCTCGATCGGGATGTCAACGCGATCGCGAAAGCCGGCGAACTCCGATCGATTCCCGGCGTCGGCGCAGCGATTGCGGAGAAGATCGATTCGTTACTCAGCACCGGGTCGTTCCCCCTGCTCGATCGGCTGAACGCGGCCATCCCGGCCAGCGTGGTCGAATTGCTCGCCGTGCCCGACATGGGACCGAAGCGGGTCAAGATGTTGTGGGAGCAAGCGGGCATCACCAGTCTGGCGCAACTCGAAGCCGCCGCGCGTGAAGGCAAATTGGCCGGACTGCCCGGCGTAGGCAAAAAACTCGAAGAGAAGATCATCGTCAATCTCGAAGCAATCAAAAAGCGCGGCGCGTCCGATCGCTCGCCGCTCGGCCTTGCGTATCCGCTCGCACATACGATGCTCAAACGCTTGATGTACGTCGAGGGTGTATTGCGCGCTTCTGTGGCCGGATCATTGCGGCGCATGAAAGAGACTATCGGCGACATCGATCTGCTTGTTGCGAGTGAACAGGTCGATTCGGTGATGGATGCCTTCACCACGCTGCCGCAAGTAGCCGAAGTGATCGCACGCGGACCAACCAAATCTAGTGTGCGTTTACACACCGGCCAGCAAGTCGATCTGCGCGTCATCCAGCCCAAACATTGGGGCGCGGCGCTGCAATATTTCACCGGCTCCAAAGACCACAACGTGCGATTGCGCGAAATCGCCTTAAAACAAGGCTTTTCGCTAAACGAGTATTCGCTGACGCGGGTCAAGGATGGCAAAGATGTCTTCTGCGCCGAAGAGGCCGAGGTGTACGATCGGTTGGGGCTGCCCTTCATCCCGCCGGAACTGCGCGAAAATCGCGGCGAGTTCGATCGCGATATCCCACGCTTGATCGAAGTCGCCGATCTACGCGGCGATCTCCAAATGCACTCAACGTGGAGTGACGGACAGACGACCATCGAAGAGTTGGCGCGGGCGGCTAAAGCACGCGGCTACGAATACATCCTCATTACCGATCACTCGCAATCGTTGGGTGTGGCTAACGGTCTGACACCCGAACGTCTGCGGCAACAGCGCAAAGAAATCGATGCTGTCAACGCGAAAGGCCTGGGCATTCGCGTGTTGCAGGGCACGGAAGTTGAGATCAAAGCCGACGGCTCGATGGATTATCCCGATGAGGTACTGGCTTCCCTAGATGTTGTATTGGCGTCGTTACACACGTCGCTAAGACAGGAGCACGATCGGGTAACGCAGCGTGCCCTCGGCGCGATCCACAATCCGCATGTGGACATTTTGCCCATCCGACGGGTCGTTTGAATTTCGAGGCGGGTGATCCCGCCAAGGCGCGCGCCGCGCGCCGATCTGGACATGGAAGCCATCTTCGCGGCTTGCGCCGAAACCGGCACGTTGATCGAACTCAACGCCAGCCCCGAACGGTTGGACCTCAACGATCTGCACGCGCGCCGCGCTGGATGTGGGTTGTACGCTGGTGATTTCCTACTGACTCGCATCATCCATCGATGTTGAGCAACATTCATTATGGCGTAGCGATGGCGCGGCGGGCTTGGGCCACGCCAGATCGGGTGGCGAACACCTGGCCGCTCGATCGGTTGTTGGCGCGACTCAAAGCGCATGAAACGGCCTGAATTCTCGCCGACTACAACCACGGGTGACTGCTATGCTCATCTTCAAAAAGAGTGATGGTCTTTATCTGCTTGTCCGCCGTATCCTTGCGCAGTTCTCTCCAAAATAGTGGAAAGTCAACAGCAGTGTTGTTTTGACTCGTCCACCTGGGCCGACGCCTGGCTTGATGCCAACGCCAACGGTCAAAGAGAGCATGATGAATCTCCGCTAGCCAATGTCTGTGTCTGGTCGCCGATATCACTCGACGTTCCGCAAGAAGCCGACGTGGCGCGAATTTGTGGCGATTCTCTCAGCCTTACAGACCAGACCGGTCACTGGCCAGCCAAAGGCCAAGAAGCCCATAAACTTTCAGGGCCGGGGCAAAATGTACCGACCTCGATGTTTTTGCCAAGCCACCGGATGGTTATATTGCGACAACGCCTTTGGCGATCAGCAGGTGTCAAGGTGCATTCGGGTTTGTGTCCACCAGTGCGGTCGATGTTTCGAGCCGGAATTACCTGCAGGAGTATGAAAAACACATCCAGGCGCGACAAACATCCAAGCAACTAGAAAACCTGCTTCCAATAGCGACCTTGTTAGTAGTAGTCGCGCTTTGCGCCTTTCTGTCAGTCAAGTTGGTGAGACCATCAAAACCCAGTGTTCGACTTGGTGAGCAATAACGGCCAACTTTCATCACAGCATGTCATTTGTCATGGCTGGCGGGCGCAGAGTGCTAGTAGCCAAGTCAATCGGACGGGCTACAATACAAACGACAGACGACGACTTTACCCTACCCGTGTCTACATCTCCAGCCAGGAGCCTCCACTATGATGCGAACGATTCTACTCTGGCTGTCGCGGAACAAGACCTTCGAAACATCGTGATGAATTGGCCGATTGTCCGCAAAGCCGCGCGCCGCTTTATCGCGGGCGAAACCATCGACGACGCGATTGCCATGATCCGCGATCTCAACGCGCAGGGCATCACCGCCACGCTCGATCATTTAGGCGAAAACGTCGAGACGCGTGACGATGCCATTCGCCGCCGACGATTATATTGGGTACTCGATGCGATCGGCGCGACCGGCGTCAAATCGCACGTATCGGTGAAACTGCCGCGTTGGGCTCGATCTGGGCGATTTTGCCGCGAGAATGTGGCGCGGATTTTGGCGAAAGCGAAAGAAGTAGGCACGCGTGTTCGCATCGATATGGAATCAACCGAATATACCGATCGGACGTTGGCGATTTATCGGCGGCTGCGCCAGGACTTCGACAACGTCGGCATCGTGATTCAAGCGTACCTATATCGCAGCGAGGCCGACATCGCGGCGTTGTGTGAAGAAGGCGCGCACGTCCGCTTGTGCAAGGGTGCGTACAAAGAGCCGCCCGCCAAGGCTTTCCCAAGAAGGCCGATGTCGATGCTAATTACGTGCGTTTGACCAAGATGCTGCTCAGCGCCAAGGCGCGAGCCGCGGGCACGCGCGGCGCGATTGCAACACACGATCCCAAGATGATCGACGCCACACGCGAATTTGCCGCGCAAGAAAGTGTGCCGCGTGACGAGTTCGAGTTCCAGATGCTGAGCGGGATTCGCCGCGATTTGCAGCAACAACTCGCCGCCGATGGTTACGGCGTGCGCATCTACGTGCCGTATGGCAACGAGTGGTATCCGTATTTCATGCGCCGCTTGGCTGAGCGCCCAGCGAATGTGTGGTTCATGGTCAGCAACTACTTCCGCAAGTAATGCACGCCTGACAGTGAGAAGTGACGGTGAAATTCGCTCGTCACTTTTTGTATCAGGGAGATATGGATGTTCAAAGGCAAAGTTGCATTGGTCACTGGCGGCGCGCATCGCGTTGGCCAGGCGATTGCGCTGGCGCTGGCGCAAGCGGCGCGCACGTCGCGATCACATACAACGCTTCGGCAGAACAGGCGCAAGCCACGGTGGCCGAGATCGCTACGAGCGGGCGTGAGATCGATCGCCGTGCAGTGCGATCAACAATCGTTCAGCGACATCACGCGGTTGTATGAGACGCTGCGCCGCAATTTCGATCGGCTGGATATTCTGATCAATAGCGCGGCGATTATGGAAGTGCAGCCCGCGCTGGACGTCACCCCAGCCGATTGGGAACGCGTCATCAACACGAATCTGCGCGGGCCGTTCTTCATCGCGCAAGCTGCGGCCAAGTGGATGCTGGCCGACGGGCGCGGCGGATCGATCGTGAACGTTGCCGATCTCTCGGCGCTGCATCCCTGGTCGAGTTACGTGACGCACACAATCAGCAAGAGCGGCGTCGTGGCGATGACCGAAGCGTTGGCGCTGGCGCTCGCACCATCGATTCGCGTGAATGCCGTCGCGCCGGGCACGGTGCTGAAGCCGCCGGATTGGTCCGCTGAACGCTGGCAGAAGTTGGCCGACTCGCTGCCACTGCGCCGCGCCGGATCGCCGCACGATGTCGCCGACGCCGTGTTGTATTGCCTGCGCAGCGCTTCATGACCGGGCAGACACTGGTGATTAGACGGCGGCCGAGTTCTCAAGTAAAATGTTCGCACGCTTTACACCTCATTTGGAGCCAAGGGATGACCGAAAAACACGCCTTAATTCAGAAGCGGTTGCGCGACGAAGGCGATAAGCTGCTCGCCGTGTTTGAAGCGTTATCGCCTGAGCAGTGGCAGACCATCCTCTACACCGATGGCATGGTCTGGACGATCAAAGATCTACTGGCCCATCAGATTTCGGCCGAGCGCGAGTTTCAATATTACGGCTGCGATATCCTCGACAGTGGCGAAGGTGCGCCGGAAGGATTTGTGATCAACGACTTTAACAACGCCGCGGTCGCCCAACTAGCCGATCGAGATGCGGCAACCCTACTGGCCGATCTGCGCGCGACGCGCCAAACCACCATCGATCTGGTCGCGTCGATCGACGCCGATGAATTTGCGCTGCAAGGTCGTCATCCATTCTTCGGGCAAATGACGATCGAGGACATGTTCAAACTGATCTATCGCCACAACATGATGCACCTGCGCGACCTGCGGCGCGTGCTCGACGCCGAATCCACTTCAGGAGACCCGTCATGACGCTTAGCGAACGCAAACACCGCTTGCACGATCATCTGATTCGTACTCGTGAAGAATTGCTGGAAGTGATCGGTCAGTTACAACTCGCCGATTGGGATAAGGTCGTTCAATCGGATGAAGGCGGCTGGACGGTAAAACAGGCGTTGTTGCATATTGCCACATCGGAATCAGGCCAGATCAACACCGGCAAGGCCATCGCTGCCGATAAGCCCACCATTCCCGACGATTTCGATTTGAATCGGTATAACGCGCGACAAGTGCAAAAGAATCAGGACAAGCAGCCACCGGAGATTTTGTTCGGCATGGCGGAGTCACGTCAAAAGTTGTTGGCCTTTCTGGAAGAAGTGCCCGAAGACGCGTTGGATAAACGCGGCAAGCACGCGCGCGGCGATGTGATTTCGTTGGAGCAATTATTCTTCCGCATCGGCGAGCACGAAGCCGAACACACCGCCGAGATCAAACGCGCGCTGGCCCACAATGCGTAAACGCAAGTTGTTAGGCGATCCGATTGCTGACTACATCGCCTGCGCGAATCGCAGATCATACAAAGGGCTTGGCTCGCCATCGCCCGATCTCGGCATCAAGCCGTCGGAGCATCCTCTCTATCTGCGGCGCGATGCGTACGTATTCCTGCTCATCGGTTTAACTTGCCGATTACGGCGATCGTGACGTGGGCCACTACGCGTCAGCCGCATCTGGATGCAACCATCCTCGCGCCGCTTTTCTTAGGCGCTATCACGATCATCGCCCTGTACGCTGGTGTCTCGAATTGGCGACGCTGGCGAAAACATTAATGAGTAGAGTGCTCATGCTGACTGAGTTTATGTTGGACCGCCAAGGCTGTCCGATTCACTATTGGCTCATGGGCGATCCGTCACGCCCACTGATCGTGTTGACCCACGGTGCGGGCGCCGATCATCGCACATTTGACGCGCAATTGCCGATGTTGCTCGAGCACTATCGCGTACTGACGTGGGACATGCGCGGCCACGGTCAATCGCGTCCGCTGGGTGAGCCTTTCACGTTGCCAGCGCCACCGACGATCTGCTGGCGATTCTCGATCAAATTAACGCGCCAACTGCCATCTTCGTCGAGTCATTCGATGGGCGGCAGCGTCACGCAAGAGATTGTGTATCAGCACCCGGAACGCGCGCGCGCGCTCGTCATCATCGACTCGACCTGCAATACACTGCCAATTTCAGCCGCTGAAAGACTCTCGGTTGCCATCACGCCGTTGATCTTCAAGTTGCTGCCTTACGAGCCGCTCAAAAGCAAAGTGCGCAAGCCAGCGGCTTTCGGCCCGACGTACAGCAGTATGTCTACGACGCGATGAGTCAGGTCACCAAAGACGAGTTTTCATCGTTCATCGTGGCGGGCCTCAGCAACTTGCACGCTGAACCACAGTATCGCATCACGCACCCGCTGCTACTGGTACACGGCGACTCGGATCAGACTGGCAACATCAAGAAGATCGCGCCGACGTGGGCCAAGCGCGATCCCAACTGTCGCTATGTTGTCATTCCGCACGCGCGTCACTGCGCGCATCAAGACAACCTCGAATTCTTCAACCGCGTGCTGGCGGACTTCCTCAATGAACACGCTGCGTGATTACGACGAACTACTCCAGCGCGTCACCGCTTGGGCCTTCGCGCAAGCCGATATTCACGCGCTGATCTTACTCGGTTCCCGCGCCCGCTCGATCGATCATCCCACCGATCAGTGGTCCGATCTCGATCTGATCGCCTTTGTCGCCGATCTAAACGTTTATGCACGCGACGCTGAGTGGCTGGCTCAATTCAGCTCCATCGCAATCAAAGTACTTGAACACAGTTCGCGCGGTGACGCCGAATGGCTGATCGTCTATGAAAACGGCCTGAAAATCGATGTGTTGCTCGCGCCATCCAGAGATCCGATCAACCTCGCGCCATACGAAGTCGCGCTGCAATACAGTCAGCGCGTACTGTTCGATACGACTCGCTCTTTACCCAGCGAAGTCTCCCCGACGCCGGTCTCACTGCCCAATCAAGCCGCTTTCATTTCGCACGTACAACATTTTTGGCTGGAAGCGCTACGCGCCGCCAAGTTGACTCGGCGCGGTGACCTGTGGCGAGCCAAGTTTAGCGTCGATGGTGTGTTGAAGCGCTATTTGCTGACACTGATGGAGTGGCACACGTTGTCGATCGATCCGGCACGCAACGTTTGGCACGACGGACGCTTTTGGCTGAGTGGCTCGATCGAGACGCGCACAGCGCCCTGCCCGCCACTTTCGCCGCGTACGATTCTATCGATCTGTGGCGGGCGTTGATGGAGACGATCGATCTATTTCGCCGACTCGCTCAAGGTACGGCCAAGCGATTAGACTTGGCGCTATCCGGCGCGATCTCGAGCAACACGCGAACAGGTGGCTGGCGGCGATTGAAAGAGTGCCCAAGTCGATTAGAATACGCGTATTCATTTGTCTGTGAGGTTGATATGTGCATGTTTTCTGGCAATGTCCGCTCCGTCGCCGAAACGAATATCTTTGTGCGCGCTTCGACGGTCGGCAAGCAGTTCGTGGTGTACAGCATGAAGTATGAGGCGGCCAACGATCTGGCGATGATCCTGCCGCTGCCCACACCGCCTGCTTCGCCCGAGGACGCCGTGCGCTACATCGATCTGTCAGGTTACGCTGATTTCTTTCGAGACATGCGCAGTGGTTTCGTTGTGGCGTCGCGTGGCACGCTCGGCGTCGGGCAATTCGCATTGCAGGCGGCTAAGTTGAAAGTTCACGAGGTCGGTAGTTTCGAGGCGTCGTTCGTACCGACGTTGGCTGACTTCGAGCGGCTCGACGAGCGTTTTCGTCTGCCAGGTAAAGTGTGGGACAAGTTACCGCAGTATGCCGATTATGGTTTCGCGGTATTCAAGTTGAAGCCTGGCGCGCGGTCGGTGCATCCGATGGCGTTTGAGTTTCCCCGCCGCGATCCAAATGTTTTATTCTTTCCGACAGTCCATGTACATCAAGGCAAAGTGGAGAAGCGCGCCAAATTCGATCACGCCCTATATGCGCAGACAGCACATCGCGCGTTAGGCTGGCAGATTTCGAGGACATGGGACGAAGAGGCCAGGCCGCGTTTGGCCGGTGATTTCATGCAGATCGATCGCTGCGCAGGACTAATCGATGCTGAGCAGCCGGTGCTCTTTCAGAGCATCAAAGGCGTGCGCACCAACACCGATATTACGCTGCCTGACATGTAAAAACCTCGGAGGTTTCCGATACCTCCGAGGTTTCGTTAACTACAAATCCCGCCGCTGAAACGACCACATCGCGATCGATAACAATACCGCGATGTACACCGCCGCGTAAAGTAGAATTCCATTGTCGGGCGTAGTGGCGCCTACCGTCATCACGCGAATCGGATTAAGCCCTTCGGCCATATCGGCTAATGCACGTCGCCACAACGCCTGACTGGGCATCAACAGCGAGGTGATCTTGCCGATTTGAGTCGCAGTATCACTACTATTTAAGCCCATCTGCTGCGCAAAGCCGCCGATCTGTTCGATAAAGCCGCCAATGAAAGCCAACCCAAACAGGCCAAAACCCAACACCCCATTGGCTAAGGTCGAGAGACGCGTGCCGCCAAGAAACGTCGCGCTCAAAAACAACAACGCTTCCACATACATCAACACTGTGCCACTAAAGGGATTCGGTGGCACATAGCCAGACACGATCAGCGTGATGAGCATCACACCGCCAGCCAGCAGCAACGTGCAGAGTCCCAACAAAATTGCAAAGCCGAGCCATTTACCTAATAGAATCGCGCGCCGCGACATCGGCTTTACCGCAATCGATTGGATCGTGCCACTGCCGATTTCGCCGGCCAACGTATCAACCGAAATCAACACCGCCAGCATAACGATCAAGAAGTTGGCTGTGTACAGCCCCGCCATCATGAGGAAGTTATAGAACACTTTCAGATCGCCAGCGCGGGATGGCGGCGGCCCATACTCCAGAATTCCTTGCCGCACAAAGATCCAACCGAGTGCATACAGCGCCAGGAAAATTCCACTCAAAATCAGCAAGCCCCACAACACTTTGCGTCGTGCGGCTTCACGCAGCGTCAAGCGAATGATGACGGCCATCACAGCCCTCCATCCGTGCCGACAATTTGCAGGAACATGTCTTCCAGCGACACGTGCTGAGGCGCAAACGCGTACAAATCAAGCCCCTGCCCGATCAACCAGCGGGCTAGATCGGGCAATGTTTTTTGATCGGTAATCGTGACGTGCAGTCGATCACCATCAATATGCGCGTCGTGCCCAAACCGATTGAGCCCGTTTAGCAACTCCGCCCGATCGGCTGGCAACGGCCCAGTGCGAATCTCGACTGGCAATTCCCCCTGCCCAATCGTTTTCAGATCGACCGTTTTGATCACCGTACCATGCTTGATGAACACCACGCGATCGCACGTCACTTCCACCTCAGATAACAAGTGCGAGTTTAAGAATACCGTCGTGCCTTCGTCGCGCACCTCGCGGATGATGTCGCGCACCAGAATGCGGCCTACCGGATCGAGGCCCGAGGTCGGTTCGTCGAGGAACACAATTGCCGGTCGATTCAGCAACGCCATCGCCAGGCCCACGCGTTGTAACATCCCCTTCGAGTAGCCGCGCAATCGTTTGTTGGCATGCTCGTCTAAACCCACGCGCTTTAGCAGCATCGGCACACGCTGCTGTCGATCAGTGTCGTTCATGCCATACAGCTGGCCGTGCAAGTGCAGAAACTCCTCGCCGGTCAGCCAATCGTGGAAGCGAAAGTGCTCCGGCAGAAAACCGACACGCGATCGGGACGCGGGATCGCCGATCGGCTTGCCTAGCAATTGCGCCTCGCCTTTCGTCGGCGCGACGAGGCTCAACAGCATCTTGATCGACGTAGTTTTGCCCGCGCCGTTCGGCCCGAGGAAACCAAAGACTTCGCCCTGCCCGACCTGCAAATTCAGATCAGCCACAGCGACTTTGCGGTTGTATTCTTTGCGCAAATGTGCAGTTTCAATGGTGTAAGCGACACTCATGTCTATCTCCGTGCGGCGATGATATCACACACAAACCGCCGCCCCTGAGTGAGGCGGCGGTTCTATTCAATCATGTTTCAAATACAAAAGTCAAGAACTTGAGTGCAGACACCAATCGCAGGGACGAACCTACGGATTCACGCTGGCGTCGCTTCAGTCTCCAACGAGGCCGGTACGATCTGCCCTGCCTCGCGGATAGCACGCGGTACATCCACTCGCAACAGGATGTAGAGGCCGCTGGCAAACAACACAATCAGCGAGAAGACTGATAAGCGATACGTGCCCGTCGCCTGCGCGACCAAGCCGAACAGAATCGGCCCGATCCACGACGTTCCACGTTCACTGATCTCATAGAAGCTAAAGAACTCGGCCTCGCGTTCGCGCGGGATCATCTGCGAGAACAGCGAACGGCTCAGCGCCTGACTGCCGCCCAGCACCAGGCCGACGACCGCACCCAGCAACCAGAACTCGCCCGACGACCGCAAACTGATCACTGCCCACAAGCTGATCGAACACCAGATCAACAAGGTCACCACAATCGTGCGTTTCGCGTTAAGACGTTGTGCCAATTTGCCAAAACCCATCGCCCCAAAGAACGCCACGATCTGCACCATCAGGAACAGCATCGCCATGTCGCCTTCACTCATGCCCAATTCCTGCGTGCCAAACACCGATGACATCGCGATGACAGTCTGCACGCCATCGTTGTAAAGCAGATAGGCGATCAAATAGCGCAGTGTGTGTGGATAGTGCCTGATCTCGCCCAAAGTCTGACGCAATTGCTTGAACCCAATCGACACGTAACTATCGCCCTTTGGCAACGTGCGTTGTGCGCCACGCTCGCGCAACCCAGTGATAGCGAAGTAGCCAAACACCAGCCACCACAAGCCCGCCGACGACAAATTAAGACGCACAGCCAGTTCGGTTGAAACCCCCAGTTGCTCGCGAAACATGTAGAAGACCAGATTGATTGCCAGCAACAGACCGCCGCCCGCATATCCCCATGCCCACCCTTGCGATGAGACCCGATCGCGTTGATCTTCGCTAGCGATTTGTGGTAGGAATGAATTGTAAAACACAATCGATGCGCCAAAGGCCAGGTTGGCGATGATGAACAGTAGACCACCCAACACGTACAGCGTGCCGCTGATCGTAAACAGCCCGATCGTCGCTGCAGCGCCAATCACGGCAAACGCCAGCATCATGCGCTTCTTCAGGTGGGAGTAGTCGGCAATCGCACCGAGCAGCGGCAGAATGAAGACCTGCAGAAACACCGAAATACCGACACAGTAAGCAAAGAATGACTTCTCGCCGATCGGCAACCCTAACAGATAAAACACACCGTTCTCGCCGACTTGCGACTTAACCAAGCCAGTGAGATACGGGCCGAGGAACACACCTGCAACGGTAGTCGAGAAAGCCGAGTTCGCCCAATCGTACATCATCCAGTTGCGAATCTCGCGCCGATCGTTGATGAGTGCCGCCTCTGCCATGTGCTTCTCCTCACGGGGAATAAAGTCTAAAGAGTTTAGAAGCAAACCTGTTAAAAGTCAATCGCTGTTTGATTAAGTTTGGTTAACCGATCGCATCTCAGTAGTAATCGGGTACATAAACAGATGCTTGTCGAAGGTCATAGACTGTGTTACACTTCACGTTTGTCGATTGGGGTCTAACTAGCAAATGAAGTCACTTCAACAGTCCATGATTCAACGCAGCGCTTACCTGCTGCTGATCATTCTAAGCCTCGCGTTGCTGACTGGTCCGGCAGCAGCTGCTCCCTTAGCACAAGAACCTATTGCCAGCATCACCTCGCCCGTCGATGGACAACAACTATCGGGCATCGTGCGCATCACCGGCTCGGCCAATCATCCTGAATTCGATCGCTATGAGATTGCCTACGGCCCTGATCCGAATCCCAACGATGCATGGCAACCATTCAGCAGCAATTCACAGCCGGTTACCAACGATGTACTCGGCCTGTGGGATACCACCCGCGTGGCCGATGGCGGTTACATGCTGCGCTTGCGCGTCGTGCGCAAAGACAGCAACTATCAA
>JAXLWI010000040.1:0-39344 GCA_046328575.1 Anaerolineae bacterium | reverse complement strand
TTCCTCGGCAATACGTCGGTGAAGGGCACGTATCTGGCGCTGCTCGATCGGGCGCAGCGTGACCGCATCAGTGAGATCGCGTCGCGCATGACGTACATTGAATTGTCGGCGGACAACACGTTCTACGAAGCATTTACGTCGGCGTTGTTTCTGCCGCACACGGACTTAAGCAAGTTCCCAACGGTTTCTCAAGCATTGGAGAAAAACTAACCGCTAAGACGCGAAGTCCGCAAAGGTCATTAGACAATCTTCGCGTGCTTGGCGTCTTCGCGGTTCAACGATCACGAAAGGATCAATCCATGTATATCATCGGCGAAAACATTCACATCATTTCCGAGAAGGTGAAAGAGGCGCTGAAGGCGCGCGACGCGAAGTTCTTCCAGGACCTCGCGGTGAAGCAAGTCGAGGCGGGCGCGCAGGCGCTGGATATCAACCTCGGTCCGCGCAAGTCCGACGGGCTGGAAGTCTTCCCGTGGATGATCGACACGGTGCAGGCGGTGGTCGATGTGCCGCTCAGTTTCGATACGACGAATCTCGCCGGTATCGAAGCGGGCTTGAAGCGCATCACCAAAGCCCAGCCGATCATCAACTCGACCTCGGCGGAACCGGAACGACTGGAGAAAGTGCCACTGGTGGCGAAGCAGTACAACACCAAACTCATCGCGCTGACGATGGGCAAGAGCGGCATCCCGGTAGCGTCCGATGAGCGCGTGACCATCGCGATTGAGCAACTCATCCCGCGCATGGTCGAGATCGATTTCCCGATGCAAGACCTCATCATCGATCCGCTGGTGCTGACGGTGAGCGGCTGCCAGCAGTATTGCCCCGAATTGATCGGTGCAGTGCGCACGCTGCCCGCCGCGTGGGATCCGTCGCCGGCGATCTCGGTCGGGTTGTCGAATGTGTCCAACGCCGTGCCGAACGAGCATCGGCCGTTGATTAATCGCGTGTACCTGGCGATGTTGATGGGCGCTGGCTTGCAGATGATGATTGCCAATCCGATGGACAAAGAGCAGAACGAAGTGATCCGCGTGATCGAATCGCGCGAACCCAAGTCGGCGGTGGGCGGCCTGTATCTGAAGATTGCCGATCGCGTAGCCGCGATGGAAGAGCCACAGTTTGAGGATGTGGACGCGGGCGATCCCGAGCAAATGGCGATCTGGAAGACGGTGCAGATTCTGCTGAATAAAGTCATCTATGCGGATGGCTATCTCAACCAGTAAGGAGACATCATGACAACTGTGCGTGATTTATTGAAGGAACGGCAGGACAAGAATGTCTGGTCGCTGACGCCGGACATGACCGTGTTGGACGCGCTGAAATTGATGGCCGAGCACAACGTCGGGGCGATGCCGGTGATGGACGGCGATTGCCTGGCGGGGGTGTACTCCGAGCGGGATTACGCGCGCCATGTGGTGGTGAAGGGCGCGTACGGCAACGACGCAGTGCTGCGCGATGTCATGGTGCGGGATGTCATCACGGTGGGGCCGGACGAATCGCTCGAGAATTGCATGCGCATCATGAGCGAGAATCACATCCGCCACTTGCCCGTCGTCGAGGATTGCAAGCTGATCGGGCATTTCTCGATCCGCGATCTGATGCAGTGGTTCATCGATCAGCAGAAACATCGCATCGACAACTTACAGCATTTCATCGAAGGCACGGGGTACGGGCGCTAAGCCCCAACCCGATCGGTGATCAGCGCGAATTAAATCGATGACATTTAGCACTGCGTGTGCTGAGTGGCCCTGACCTATACTGGATTCAGATTCGCTTACTGGAGGACGCTATGCCCCTGTTTACACCGGCCCGCCGCTGGCAACCACCGTACTACGGCTTCAAACGCGAGAAGCCCAGCCGCCGCGCTTTGGCCGCCACCGAGCGCGTGATCAAAGGTGCGTTGTTTGGCTGCCGCATGTGCGGTAACTGCCTGCTGCAAGAGACGGCCTTCATCTGCTCGATGGAGTGCCCCAAGGGTGCGCGCAACGGCCCGTGCGGCGGCTCGACCGAGGAACGCTGCTACGTCGATCCGACGCGGCCGTGCATCTGGTACAAGATCTACGATCGGGCGTTCAAGATGGGCCGCGAAGAGAAACTGCTGGAAGTCCTCCCGCCGCTCGATTGGGATAAGGTGGGCACGGAAACGTGGGGCGATGTCTGGAACCAGATCGGCAAGGTGGGCGCTAAGAAGTTCTTCGGCGGCCTGCTGTCGAAGGAGACGCGCCACGAGGCGTGGGAGTCGGTGTTTGAGCCGGTGCGCCAACCCGACTGGTGGCAGGGCGACGCGAAGTATCACGCGCCGGCGTACACCGAACCGATCTCGGAACTGGAAAAGGCCCTGAAAGCGGGCAAGTTCGTGATTACGGCCGAAGTCGCGCCGCCCGTGACGACGGCGACGAAGAAGTTGTGCACCAACGTCAACATGCTCAAGCCCTACGTCACGTCGATCAACTTCACCGACAGCCCGTCGGCGACGGCGCGCATGTCGAGTTGGGCGTGCAGCGTGCTGGCGCTGCAAAATGGCGCGGAGCCGGTGATGCAGATCGCGGCGCGCGATCGGACGCGGGTGGGGCTGCAATCGGAGGTGCTGGGCGCGACGGCGCTGGGTGTGAAGAACATCCTGTGCCTGTCGGGCGACAACGCGCGGATGGGTCCCTCGCCGATGAGCCGCCTCGACGTGATCGATATCGATTCGATCCAGATGCTGTGGATTCTGCGGCGGATGCGCGACGAGGGCAAGTACCTGGACGGGCGCGAGATCAAGTTCCCGCCCAAGATGTTCCTGGGCGCGGCGGCCAGTCCGTTTGCCAGCGAGCCGCGCTTCCAGGCGATTCGCGAGCACAAGAAGATCAACGCGGGCGCGCAGTTCTTCCAGACCAATCTGGTGTTCGATGCCGATAAGTTGGACATCTGGCTGGAGGCGCTGGCGAAGCGCAACATCCTCGATAAGGTCTACATCCTCATCGGGATTACGCCGCTGAAGACGTTCAAGATGGCGAAGTATATGAACGACACCGTGCCCGGCGTCTTCGTGCCGGAGCCGATTCTGAAGCGGATGGAAGCGGCGGGCGATAAGGCCGAAGAAGAAGGCGTGCAGATCGCGCTGGAATTGATCGAGAAGATCAAGACCAAGCAGGGCGTGCACGGTTTGCACATCATGGCGGTGGGCTGGGAAGAGATCGTGCCGCGCATCATCCGCGAGGCGGGTCTGCTGCCCGAAGGGTTTGTGGAGCCGCCGCCGCTGCCGAAGGAACCGGCGAAGAAGGTGAAGGTAGAGTCTACGACGGCCGCGCCGATGCCAGCCGCGAATTAGGAGATTGACCGCGGCGCACGCGGAGAACGCAGAGATTTGAAGTCACGCAGCATCGAATGGGAGTCGTTCGGTGCTGCGTTGTTTGTATATGGAATCGTGCTAAACTCAAGCGTGTCATTCTGAGGCGCGCAAGCGCCGAAGAATCTCAGGGCTTCTATTGGCAACAAATGTTGATGGTGTTTCTGGATGCCCGACGCGCATGCAGCGAGCATTCCGGGCATGACGTTGACCATTAGGGTAGTCCAACATACGCGCAAATTGTATCACGAGGTAATCCATGGCAGACCAACTAGCACCTCCGGCGGCGTGGATTTTAAGGGCGAGAAGATTGATGTGGGCAACGATGTCGTTGGCCGCGATAAGATCGTGCAGAACATTACGCAGCAGACGACGCCCACCGAGCCGATCCACAACAGCCTGCCGAATCAGCCGTATTTCTTTGGCCGCGCGGCTGAGTTGGCGCGCATCGCCGACGCGCTGGACCCCGACGCGACCGGCTGGGGTGTGTTGATTGCGGCCCCGGCGGGATTGGCAAGACGGCATTGGCAACACGCGCCGCCCATCTTGCGCCGGAGAAGGTGTTCCCCACTAAGATTTTCCTGTCCGCCAAGGTGACGCAATTGACGCCGCAGGGCGTGGAGCAGCTGGCCGACTTCATGCTGCCTAACTATATTGCGCTGTTGGAATCGAACTGGCCCGCGAGTTAGGCGACGAGAACATCGCCAAGATTGACCCCAACCTCCACGCCAACGAAGTGCGCCGCCTACTGGCCGAGCGGCACGTGCTGATCGTCATCGATAACCTGGAAACCTTTGAGGATGATGAGCGCAATCGTGCCTTTTCAATTCTTAGGTCGTTTTGCCACGCACTTGTAAGGCACTTGTTACGAGCCGACGGTGGAAAGATGTGCGTGCTGAGAGCATCCGTCTTGATAAACTTGAAGAACGATCAGATGCACTGCAATTGATTCTCAAAATTAGCCCAAGGCAATAAGCACTTGGCAAAAGCAACCGAAACCGAACGTGTTGAACTGTATGAGATCACCCGCGGCAATCCGCTGTTGATTGAGTGGCTGGCGGGACAATTGGGCCGCCCTGGTAGCCAGTGTCGCACTATTGCCGATGCCTGTAAATTGCTTGAAAACGTGCCTGATGATGACAACAAGCCCTTAGAGTTTGTCTTCGGCGATTTGCTGGACACCTTTACCGAGCATGAAACGGCGGTCTTGGCCGCGTTGACGTACTTTCACCCAGCCCGCACAGGTGAAGTGGATTGCGGAAGATTGCGAAGATCACACCACAGGCCGAAACCGCGCTGGAAGATTTAGCCGACCGTTCGATTCTGGTGGTGGGAGACGTAACTGACAGTTCAACCAAAGAACCGCGATCCGTGCAAGGCTATGTGCTGCCGCCGCTGACCGCCACCTTTTTGCGCCACGCCCGCCCCGAGGTAATTGCCCAAGCGGGTAACAGGCCTGAGCGACCGCGCCTTACGCGCTGGCGCAGGAAAACGGCTGGCAAGAATTTGACCGCTTCCCCACCCTTGACGCCGAATGGCCGACGTTTAGCGCCGCCATTCCGTTGATGCTGCAAGGCGACAACGACCTCTTGCAAGGGCTGTGTAGCACTGCCAACTTCCTGAATTTTTTCTGGCCGCTGGGATGAATGGCTCTCGCTTAGCCTGCAAGCCGAAGACAAAGCGCTGGTGGCTAAAGATGCGGACGAAGCAGGCTGGCGGGCATATGATGCGGGTGGGTGCACGCCTTGCGTAAACAAAGTGCCGAGTAACAGCTTGTGCGGCGCGTGCCGAGCGACATTTTACCGATGCAGGCCCGCGAGAAAGGGCCGTTGCTATTCACATACGCGGCCTTGGGCACGAGTTGGCGAAAGACTATCCGGCGTCGATTGTGGCGTACAAAGAAGTGTTGAAACTTGATCGCGTGCGAGCGCCGGAAAGCTCTAGTGTAGCGATTGGGCTGAGCAATCTGCCGATGTAGAGTCATTGACGGGTGACTATATCTCCGCTGAGCTACGACTACCGCGAGGCGCTGCAGATTGCGAAGAAGATTAATGACCGCGAACTGATGGCTGTTTGCCTGGCAACTTGGCTGACCTCGCACTGGATCGTGAGCAATGGGCGGAGGTGGAGGAGTGGGCGCGGGAGGCGTTGCCGCTGGCAGAAGGTGTGGGGCGACTGGAGTTGATTGCCAGTAATTGTCACCGTATCGCCATGGCCTGTGCGCGACAGGGCCGCCAGGCCGAAGGCTTGCCCTATGCCCAACGAGCGGTGGCAATCTACACCAAGTTGCGCATGTCGGAGAATTTGGCCGTGGCGCAGGAAGTGTTGAAGGAGTGCGAAGAGGCGTAGCGGCCCTCACCCCTTCCCTCTCCCATTGGGAGAGGGTGACGCGTCAGCGTCGGGTGAGGGTGAAACTCTTTACCTACTCGTCCTGACTAAAAAGGCAGTGGTTTAAATATTCACAAGCGGTCGTTCTGACTAAAAGAGCGATGGTTTAAATGTTTAACGTGGTCGTTCTGACTAAAAGAGCGTGGTTTAAATGTTTAACACGGTCGTTCTGACGTCAGAGGCAGTGGTTTAAATATTCAAAGCGGTCGTTCTGACTAAAAGAGCAATGGTTTAAATGTTTAACGTGGTCGTCCTGACTAAAAGAGCGATGGTTTAAATGTTTAACGTGGTCGTTCTGACTAAAAGTGCAGTAGTTTAAATATTGTCAGGTAGTCGTTCTGACAAAAACAGGCTTGGTTTCAACATCGCACGGCGTCGTGCTGATAAACAATGCAGTGGAGTGCAATATTGTACCTGGTCCCCTCGACAAGAATGGCAGTAGTTGAAAGTTCTTTGTTAATTATTGTAAAGTAATCGGGGTTTGGAATATCTTTTGCTCCAAGCCCGCGTCCGCGCGGGCGTCAATAGTCCGACCGCGAAGACGCGGTCGGAGAGCAAGAGTGGTTTAATCGGTTGGCCACCTGCTTTGCTTTTGCTCCAAGCCCGCGTCCTCGCGGGCGTCAATAGTCCGACCGCAAGGACGCGGTCGGAGAGCAAAGAGTGGTTTAATTGGTGGCCACCTGCACTTTTGCTCCAAGCCCGCGTCTTCGCGGGCGTAATAGTCCGACCGCAAGGACGCCAGGTCGGAGAGCAGCCGCGCTTTTGCTCAAGCCCGCGTCCGCGCGGGCGTCAATAGTCTGACTGCGAGGACGCGGTCGGAGAGCAAAGAGTGGTTTAATCGGTTGGCTTTTGCTCCAAGCCCGCGTCCTAGCGGGCGTCAGTAGTCCGACCGCAAGGACGCGATCGGAGAGCGAGCAGCCGCCTATCGCAGCGGGGAAGGCTTTCGCTCCAAGCCCGCGTCTTCGCGGGCGTCAATAGTCCGACCGCGAGGACGCGGTCGGAGAGCAAAGGGAGTAAAGGGAGCACAGATTCACCCTCAACAGGAGTTCCATGCGCTTAATTCATCTCTTGTTCGCCGTTAGTCTGGCCGTGAGTGCGCTCGTCGGGCTGAGTGGCTTAATCGGCTTGCAACCGGCTGTAGCTACCCCCGCGGCCACCCTCCAATCCTTAATCGATGCCGCGCCCAACGGTGGCACGGTCAACGTGGCGGCAGGCACGTACACCGAAAGCCTGACCGTCAACAAGACCTTGACGCTGACGGGCGTCTCCAGCGCCACGACGATTATTCAGGCGGTGGCGGGTCAGCGTGTCATCACTGTCACGGCGGGCAACAACCTTCGATTGGAAAATCTCACCGTCACGGGCGGCCATCCGTCTGGCGCGGTGGGCGGCGGCATCATCGTGTTGAACAACGGCAGTCTGACCCTGATCAACAGCCGCGTCGCCAACAACTCCGCCGATTATGGCGGCGGTGTCTTTCAGGGCGGGTCGGGCGGGCGTGTGGACGCCATCGGCAGCCGCATCGATCTAAACACGACCACCTATCATGGCGGCGGCCTGTACATCGAAGGTACAGCCGCCTTCACCAACACGCAGGTCTTATCGAATACGGCCAATCAGCATGGCGGCGGCGTGCACGTGCAGTACGGTCGGGCCGATGTCAGCGGCGGGGTGTTCGCGTACAATCGGGCCGTAAACGGCAACGGCGGCGCGATCAATCTCAACAACACCCTCACGCTCAGCGGCACGCACATCATCAGCAACACCGCCCTCAATGGCGGCGGCGTGCAGCAGTGGAACGCGGGCTATGCCGTGGCGATCACGAATACGCGGTTCGAGCGCAATGCCGCCCAGCGGATCGGTGGTGGGGCGGCGGTCTCCAGCACCCTCAGCGTCAACGGCTCGCTGTTTGTGTCCAACACCGTCGATTCGGGCAGCGCGCAAGATACGTGGGGCGGCGGCCTCTACGCGGGCGGCGCCAGCCAGATCGCGGCGACGACGTTCACGGGCAATACTGCCTTCTGCATCTATGGCGGATCGTGCGGCAATGCCAATGGCGGCGGACTGTACATCGCCTATCAACCGCTGACGTTGACGCAAGTGACGTTTAGCCGGAATCAAGCCGGGCGCATGGGCGGCGGTCTCAAGACCGATTATGCCACGACCCGATTGGACCGCGTGATCTTCAGCGGCAACTATGCCGGTTGGGGGGCGGGCTGGTCGCACAGCCATGGCAGTGGCGCTCTGACGAATGGGCTGTTCAACGGCAATGTGGCAGGCTGGGGGGGCGGACTAACCGTGGAATCGGCGGTAGTCACATTGACACACGTCACAGCCAGCGGGAATTATGCGTCCAACATTGGGGGCGGGCTGGAGAATTACTGGGCCACGGTCAAGGTGATCAACTCCGTATTCTGGGGCAATACCTCGCCGCACGGGGCGCAAATCTACGACGATAATTCGACGGCACCCACGCTCGTCACTTACAGCGACATCCAGTTTACGGGGGTGTATACGGGCACAGGCAACCTAAACGCCGATCCGCGCTTCGTCCAACCGATCGCGGCCAGTCTCAACCCGACGACGGCGGGCAACTATCATGTGGCGGGCAATTCGCCCGTGATCGATTTGGGCACGAACGCAGGCGTCACGGTCGATCTGGACGGTCAACCGCGCCCGATCGGTCACGGCTACGATCTGGGCGCGTACGAATCTCGGCTGACGGTGTATTTACCGTTACTACTGAGGTATTGACAAACCGCACAACTAGCCTGAAACTAACAGTATCCTCGCAACCGGGAGGCTGCCATGTCCCACAAGCACGATAAGCATGCCAAGCACGATGGTAAGCAGAACGGTAAACACAAACACCACCAGTCTGATAAGCACGCTCACAATCACGACGACCAGCACCTCGACGGTGATCCTGCCGTCTCGCTGGAAACCTTTGCCGTCGATGTGGCTGACGAAGCCGAGCCGCACGTCCACCCGCATCGCGAGAAGTTCAATCGGCGCGATTACGAGAAGGAACTGGCGCGGCTGCAAATCGAACTGGTGAAGATGCAGGAATGGGTCAAAGCCAAAGGCCTCAAGGTCGTCGTCATCTTTGAAGGCCGCGATGCCGCCGGGAAGGGCGGGGCTATCAAGACCATCACGGCCAGTCTCAATCCGCGCTACTGCCGCGTCGCCGCGCTGGGCACCCCCACCGAGCGCGAAAAATCACAGTGGTATTTTCAGCGCTACACGCCGCATCTGCCTGCCGCCGGCGAGATCGTCCTGTTCGATCGCAGTTGGTACAATCGGGCGGGGGTAGAGCGCGTGATGGGCTTCTGCACCGAGGCTGAATATCAAGAGTTCCTGCGCTCGTGCCCGGAATTCGAGCGGATGTTGATCCGATCGAACATCATCCTGATCAAGTACTGGTTCAGCGTCAGCGATGAGGAACAGGAACGACGGTTTCAGGCGCGGATCGATGATCCGACGAAGCGGTGGAAACTCAGCCCGATGGACCTGCAAAGCCGATCGAAATGGGTGGAATATTCCAAGGCCAAAGACGCGATGTTCGCGTACACCGACACCAAGCAATCGCCGTGGTACGTGGTCAACGCCGACGACAAGAAACGTGCGCGCCTCAACGTCATCACGCACCTGCTCAGCAAAATCCCGTATGAAGACCTGACGCCGGAACCGATCTCGCTGCCGCCGCGCCAAAGCGACGCGGGCTACGTCCGCCCGCCGATCACGGATCAGACCTTTGTGCCGGAAGTATATTGATGCCTCACCCACCCTCACCCGGCGCTGCGCGCCACCCTCTCCCATTGGGAGAGGGAACGCCGCGCAGCGGCGTGGGTGAGGGACGTTTCTATCAAAACAAACTCATCTCCTATTCTCAACTCGTTCTCAATCATTCGGCAAATTCCTTCACCTGCCGACGAAACATTGACACTCGATCGATTTTGCCGCACACTATGCATACCCATCCTCCCAAAGGAGCGTAACTGTGGCTGACCGCAAGAAAGTAACTCTCCCCGATCTGTTCAAGAAGATGCAGGACAAAGTGCCCATCACGATGATCACGTGCTACGACTACTCGATGGCGTATCTGGTCGAGCAGGCTGGTATCGACATTGTGCTGGTGGGCGATTCGCTGGGCATGACGTTGTTGGGTTATGAAGGCACGCTGCCCGTTACCATGGACGACATGATTGTGCATACGGCGGCGGTGCGGCGCGGCTCGCCCAAGAGTTGGCTCATCGGCGACATGCCGTACATGTCGTATCAGCCCTCGGTCGAGACCGCCATCCGCAGCGCGGGCCGCTTCATGGCGCAGACCGGCTGCGACATGGTCAAACTCGAAGGCGGCGTCGAAATGGCCGATCGCATCGAAGGCATTGCCAAGTCCGGCATTCCCGTCATGGGCCACCTCGGCCTGACGCCGCAGAGCGTCAGCGCGTTAGGCGGCTTCAAGGTGCAGGGTAAAGACGCCGCGCGCGCCAAGAAGATCATCGACGATGCGAAAGCGCTGGAAAATGCGGGCGCAACCAGCATCCTGTTCGAGATGATCCCCGATCGGTTGCAGGCCATCATCACGGAGCGCGCGAACATCCCGATTATTTCCCTCGGTTCAGGGCCGCACGCGCACGGCCAACTGTTGATCTTCCACGACATGTTCGGCATCTATCCGCGCTTCAAGCCCAAGATGGCCAAAGTCTTCGGCAATGCGGGCGAAGTGATCCTCAACGGTCTCAAGTCTTACGTCAGCGAAGTGACCAGCGGACAATTCCCGCAGCCCGAAAACTGGTTCGGCATGAAAGACGAAGAGTACGACGAATTAAAGGCGATGCTGGGCTAATGAGTAACGAGTAACGAGTAACCACTTACTCATTACTCGTTACTCGTTATCAACCGGAGGCATTCTCAATGACCGATCTACATCACCGTCTCCACATCCCCGATAGCAACCTCGCCGCCATCAACGCGCTATTGCTCAATCCCGATTCGCGCGTGATCGAGGCGCTGTTGAAAGTCGTCGAGAAATACGGCACGCCGGAAGAGATCAACTGGCAGGCGGCTGAAGCGCGCAAACTGCCCAACTTGATGAAGCGGCTGCAAGCCATCAACTCGCCCTATATCGCCGACCTTGAATGGTTGATCGAGCAGCGCGACAAGGGCGCGTTCATCAGCGAAGCCGACTATCGCCGCAAAGTGCTGGGAAATAAGGCCGATTCGATGACCTTCGCCGACGACTTCGCGGTCACGTTGGAAGTCAGCGCCGCGCAGTATTTCTCATGGCTGATCACCGAAGCAAAACAGGCCATCGCGAAACAAGAACTGATGCCCGGCCGTTTCATCCGCGTGCGCAAAATGAAAGAGTCCGAAGCGGACGACGGCGACATGCTAGCCTTCGCCGCTGCGATGCAGATCATGGGCGCGAGTTACGTGGAGACGCTGGACACCAAAGGCACCGATGGATCCAACATCCACCTCAACGGCCCGGCCACCATCACCGGCTACTTCACCGGCATCGGCTCGCCCAATGACTATCCACTCAAGTGGGCGGATGAGTTCCTGTATTACTACACCACCTACGGTACGCGGCAGGTGCTCAACACCAATCCCGGCACGGTGCTCGTCGGCTATCTGCTCTACAAACTCGGCATCGACAACGAGTTCAAGATCTCGGTCTTCATGGGCAACGACAATCCGTACGCCGTGCTGTGGACGTTGATCGGCGCGAAGTTGTTCTCGCGGCCCGATGGCACTACGCCGCTGATCGGCTTCAACTTCAGCAACTCGGTCAACAACGAAACCATCGAGTTGTGCGCCGAAGCGCGTGGCGAACTCGACTTCGAGAAAGTCGTCCGTTTCGAGCATCACATCACCGAGACATGGAAATCAATCGTGCGGCAGCCGTATCTGCGCCGCGCCGAGTTGCTCGAACTGGCCGATCACGTTGCCAACATCTCCGCCAAACACGAAGGCGGCGATCCCGACGTAGAGCCCACGCTCGATCATCCGTCGGATATCCTCGATTACTTCCGCGCCAAAGACGAAGTGATCGCCAGCGGTGAAATGCCGCTGCTCGAGCGCAACTATCTGGAGAAGCACAACGCCCTCAATCGCACGGCGTGGGCGTTGACCGAACACGGCTTGAGTTTTGTAGCCGCGAAGAATTTGCATCATCAGACTGTACCTGAGTTAGCCTGAAAAATCTAACCGCGAAGAACGCGGAGTGCACAGAGATTCACGAAATCTTCTGCGTTCTCTGCGGTGAAAATAAAAGGGAGTATCGAATGCGAGATTTAACCAACGATTTTGTCGAATTGATTCGTCGCGCTTCCACCGATCTGTCACCCGATGTGCAGAAATCGCTGGAAAAAGCGCGTGATATCGAGGAGCAAGGTTCAGCCGCGCAGAGCGCGCTAATCACCATCCTAGACAATGTGGAACTGTCGCGCAAGAATTCCACGCCCATTTGTCAGGACACGGGCACGCCCATCTTCTACGTACATTACCCCGAAGGCTGGAGTACCCGCAAACTGCGCGATCAAATCCGCGCGGCGATTGTGGAAGCGACCAAAAAATCATATCTGCGGCCCAACGCCGTCGATGCCATCACCGACAAGAACACCGGCGACAACCTCGGCGACGACGCCTTCCCCAACATTCACTTCGAGGAAGTCGAAGGTGACACGTTGACCGTCGATTACATGATGAAGGGCGGCGGCTGCGAGAATGTGGGCGCGCAATACTCGCTGCCCAATTCGCAATTGGGTGCGGGGCGTGATCTGGCGGGTGTGCGCAAAGTCGTCCTCGACGCGGTGCAGAAGGCGCAAGGGCAGGGCTGCGCGCCCGGCGTGCTGGGTGTCGCCATCGGTGGTGATCGCGGCTCGTCGTATTATCGATCAAAGGAAGTGCTCTTCCGCAAGATGGAAGACACCAATTCTGATCCTGAACTGGCGAAGTTGGAAGAGCGCCTCACCGACGAAGCCAATCAAATGGGCATCGGCCCGATGGGCTTTGGCGGCAAGACGACCGTCCTCGGCACCAAGATGACGGGCATGCATCGCTTGCCCGCGTCGTTCTTCGTGTCGGTGTCGTACATGTGCTGGGCGCATCGCCGCCGCCGCATGATTGTTCGCGGTGACGAAGTGACTTACGAGTGAGGCTACTATGAAACAACTTACAATGCCTATCAGCAACGACGCCATTCTCGATCTGAAAGTGGGCGACCCCGTCAGCCTGAACGGCGTGATGATCACCGCGCGCGACGCCGCGCACAAATGGATGCACGAGACGTTTATCAAGCAAACCCGATCGGTCCGCGACGACGACGAAGAAGTGTACGCGGCCATCAAGCAACTGCTCAACGGCGGCGGCATCTATCACTGCGGGCCGGTGGTGGCCGGGTTGGATACGCAGGACTATCGGTTTGTGGCGGCCGGTCCAACGACCAGCACGCGCGAAGAACCCTATCAAGCCGACGTGATGCGGCACTTCAACGTCAAGGTCGTCATCGGCAAAGGCGGCATGGGGCCAAAGACGTCCAAAGGCTGCCAGGATACGCCCGGCGTGTATCTGCATGCCATTGGCGGCGCGGCGTCACTCATCGCGCAGACCGTAGTGAAAGTGCATGGCGTGTATAAGCTGCAATTCGGTGTGCCCGAAGCGATGTGGGTGATCGAAGTGAAAGACTTCCCGGCCGTGGTGACGATGGACGCGCACGGCGACAGCCTGCACGCCGCGATTGATCAGCGCAGCAAGGCCGAGTTTGAACGGTTGTTAGCTTTACCGCTATAAGGGATGTGATCCACGAAGGGCACGAAGTACACTAAGTAGTTGCTTCGTGCCCTTTGTGTTCTTCGTGGAGGAATCAGCATGGCACACCTCGCGGTTAAAGATGGTTATCACCAGCTGGCCGATCGGCTGAACCGTTTTCCCCAAGGCGCGCCCGCAACCGATCGGTTGTTCCAAGTTTTGGCGCTGTTGTTCAGTGAACGCGAGGCGCAACTCGTGTCGCAGTTGCCGATGAAGCCGTTCACGGCGAAGAAGGCCGCGCAGATTTGGAAAGTCAGCGAGACCGGGGCACGCCAAACGTTGGAGACATTAGCCTCGCGCGCGATATTGTTGGACGCCGAACAACACGGCGAGATGACGTATGTGCTGCCACCGCCGATGGCGGGCTTCTTCGAATTCTCGATGATGCGTGTGCGCGACGACATCGATCAGAAGTTGCTGAGCGAACTGTTCTACGAGTACATCACCGTTGAAGAAGATTTCATGCGTGCTCTGCTGCTCGATGGCGAGACACCATTAGGACGAATCTTTGTCAACGAACCGGCGATTGAGGCAAGCAATCGTAGAGCACAGAATGCTCACGACGGATTGCCAAATCCGCCGTATTCCGATGGATTTGACAATCCATCGGGAGCACAGCGTGATCCGTTGGGTCTATCTCAAACCAGCACTTCCTTTACAGCGACTTCACTGCAAATTCTCGATTACGAGCGCGCTAGCGAAGTCATCGAAACTGCCCAGCATATGGGCGTGGGCGTATGCTATTGCCGCCACAAGGCCCAGCACGTCGATCAAGCATGTGATAAACCCCTCGATATTTGTATGACGTTCGGCGGCACGGCCGATTCGCTGATTCGCCACGGCTATGCGCGGCGCGTGGATAAAGTGGAAGGGCGTGATCTGCTGCAAAAAGCCTACGATTTGAACCTGGTGCAGTTCGGCGATAACGTGCGTGAGGGCGTGGCCTTCATCTGCAACTGTTGCGGCTGTTGTTGTGAAGCGATGATCGGTCTGCGCAAGTTCGCCGTGGAGATGCCGATCCATTCCAGCAACTTTATTCCGCGTGTGGTGAATGAGATGTGCAATGGCTGCGGCAAATGTGCCAACATCTGTCCCGTTGAAGCGATGACGCTGGTTAGCGCTAACGATCCGCACAAGCCCAATAAGCGCCGGGCCAAACTGAACGAAGACGTGTGTCTGGGCTGCGGCGTATGCGTGCGCGTCTGCCCGACCAAGGGCATCCTGCTCGAAGCGCGGACGGAGCGTGTCATCACGCCCGTCAACTCACTGCACCGCATCGTGTCGATGGCGATCGAACGCGGTAACTTTCAGGATTTGCTCTTCGACAATCGGGCGTTGTTTAGTCATCGCGCCATGGCCGCCGTCCTCGGCGCGATCCTCAAGTTGCCGCCGATCAAACAGGCGTTGGCGAGCCAGCAGATCAAGTCGCGCTACCTGGAGACGCTGGCGCAGCGCGTGCGGGTGTAGTCTCTTCAAACTCTGCTACAATTACCGCGGGAGGCATTAATGGCTAAAGATGATTTGTTAGCAACTGCTTTTCACACGCTCGACCTGGTGGCTTATCAACCCGGCGCGGTGGTGAGCCGCACGTTGATCAATCAGAAGACGGGCACCGTAACGCTGTTCGCGTTTGATGCGGGCCAGGAACTCAGCGAGCATACCGCGCCGTACGATGCGCTGGTACAAGTGCTGGATGGCGAGACGCGCATCACCATTGCCGGACAACCCTTTGATCTGAAAGCGGGCGATTTGATCATCATGCCCGCTAATCAACCGCACGCGGTGAGCGCGACGACGGCCTTCAAGATGCTGTTGACGATGATTCGATCTTAACGAGTACTGAGTGATGAGCGAGACAATTCCACTGCAACGCAAGTCGCCCGATCCTTCCACCCTGCGCGGGATTGTCCATGCGGCTACGGGTTACGATGTGCGGCGCTGCGGGCGTTGCTCGTTTTGTGTGAAGCATGTCCGTGCCGATGAAGAAGATTTAAGTCTGGAAATGATGCTGCAGTTGATCCTGCAAAACGACGACGAAGTCTTGACTAGCAAGACCTTGTGGTCAGACAGTGTGCTCAATCGCGCGCGCAGCATGTGCCTCAGCACGATGGACCTGCCGGCCATCATGCTGGCACTGCGTGACGAAGCGCGCAAACGAGGATTGGTAAACAATGAAACTGGCACTTAGCGGTAAAGGCGGAGTTGGCAAAACAACTTTGGCAGCTTTATTGGCACAGGCCTACGCGGATCTGGGACGCAATGTCCTGGCAGCCGATGCCGATCCATCGCCGTGTCTGGCGGGCGCGCTGGGCTTTCCAGCCGAACTGCGCGCGCAGCTGCATCCGATTGCGGAGATGGACGAATTGATCGAGGAACGCACGGGCGCGAAGCCCGGCACGCGCGGCGGCTTCTTCACCATCAACCCGCGCGTAGACGACATACCCGATCGATTTGCGGTGGCCCATCGCGGTGTGCGGCTATTAGAGATGGGCTCGGTGGATCTGGGCGGTTCGGGCTGCATCTGCCCGGAAAGCGCGATGCTGAAGACCCTGTTCACGCATCTGATGTTTCGCCGCGAAGATGTGTTGATTATGGATATGTACGCGGGCGTCGAGCATCTGGGCCGCGCCACCGTCGATTTTGTCGACGCCATGATCGTCGTCGTCGAGCCGACGCGGCGCAGTTTAGGCACGGCGGCGCAGATCAAGCAACTGGCCAACGACATTGGCCTGACCCGCTTGTGGCTCGTCGGCAATAAAGTTCGCAACGACGACGAGGCCGCTTTCCTGCAGGCCGAGACACCCGGCTTGCCCGTGCTGGGCTTCCTCAACGCTGATCTGTTGGTACAGGAAGCCGATCGGTTGGGCGTGGCCGTCTACGATTACGTGCCTGCGCTGCGCGAAGCCGCGCAGCACATGGCCAAGACGCTCGAGGAACAAGTCGCCATTCGGGCTTAATTGATTGGGGGCAGTAATTGATAAAGACACGGGGCGCTGCTACCGTGTCTTTACGTCTGTACAGAGATGCTGCAATGAAAGCAGTAATTGCCAGAATGAATCGTGCAAGGTGTCAAACCCGTACGCGCGTGATGGCGCTGCGATTTCTATTGGGATCGATCTGGATTGTGTTGGTGACCGGCTGTGGATCACGTTCGCTGTTGTTGGCAGAGGCCGCGGTGCCTACACCGACTACCGTTGGGACAGCGACGGTTGAATCGACGGCGACGGCACTGCCAGCGAACACGCCTACTTTAACGGCGACACCGTTGCCGACCGCGACGCCCACTGCTACTCGCACGCCGACCGTAACGCATACGCCGACGGCAACCTCCAGCCCGACGAGCACGCCGCGCCCCTCGCCGGTGCCGACCTTCGAAGTGGTACCGGGCGAGATTGGCCAGCATGCTTATACAGTGACGCTGGCGATCTCCAGTCGATCTAACATCACGCGCTTGGCGCAGGTGAACTATTTGCTGTATTTGCCGCAGAACTATCAAGCGGGCGGTAAGCCGTGGCCGCTGATTGTGTTTCTACACGGTTCAGGCGAACGCGGCTATAATGCAAATCAGATTGCGTCTACCGGCTTGCCGCAGAGGCTGGAAAACCAATCGGATTTTCCGTTTATCGTTTTGTCGCCGCAAGTGCCCACCGATCAATGGTGGGAAGATCAACTGACGGTGCTGCCCGTGTTGATCGCACAGATCGAGACGCATTACGCCATCGACGTGAAGCGTGAATATTTGACAGGCTTAAGCATGGGCGGCTTTGGCGCGTGGGCGCTGGCGATGCGGTATCCGCAAAAATTTGCGGCGGTGGCGCCTATTGCGGGCGGTTGGAATGGCAGCGACATGCCGCGCGACATGTGTGTCGTAAAAGACGTGCCATTTTGGGTGTTTCACGGCGCGCTGGATCAGAATGTCTTTCCGCAGCAGACTGAACGCATGGTAGAAGCCTTACAGCAGTGCGGCGGCAACGTGCGCTTTACACTGTACCCCGACGCTGACCATGACGGTTCGTGGCAGCGTGCGTATGCTGATCCCGAACTCTATCAATGGCTGTTGAGTCAGCATTTGCCTTGATGGCGGGAGGTCGCCATGTCTGAAGTGGGTGTGTTAACCGACACGACTGCGAGCATTCCGCAACCCTTAGTCAAAGAACTGCAGATCGAACTGGTGCCTTATTACGTGCATCGCGGCCTGGACACCTTGCGCGATATGGTCGATGTGCAGCCCGAACCGTTTGCGAAATATCTGGCGACGACCGATCGGCTGCCGCTGACCTCCAATCCCAGCATCGGCGATTATCTCAACGGCTTCAGACGGCTGACCGAACGCACCAAAGACATCGTCGCGCTGACGATGACGTCCAAGGGCAGCGGCGCGTATCAATCGTGCAAGGCCGCGGTCGAAGTGCTGAAGGAACGCATGCCATCAGTGCGTGTGGAAGTGATCGATACGCTGAAGGTGGCGATGGCGCACGGCTGGTCAGCTATTGAAGCCGCCCGCGCGGCACTGGATGGGGTTGATCTCAACGGCGTAGTGGAACGTGCCAAAGATGTGGCGCGGCGCTCGACGATGATCATGACCGCCGACACGTTGAAGTATTTGCACATGGGCGGCCGCATCGGTCGGGCGCAGCATCTGGTCGGCTCGCTGTTGAACATCAAGCCGTTGATTGGCATCGAGGACGGTGTGATCAGCGCGCTGGGCGCCGCTCGCACTCGATCGAAAGCGTACGCCCGCATGGTCGAGATCATGTGCCAGCGCGTGGGGCCGCAGGCGCGGTTGAAGGTGGCTTTCACGCACGTCGGCGCGTTCGAGCAGGCCGAGTTACTGCGCGATATGGTGATGCGGCAATTTGAATGCATCGAGGCGATCACGACGCCGCTGTCGCCCGCGCTGGGCGTGCATTCAGGCCCGGGCACGGTGGGTGTAAACTTTTTCAATGACTAATGACAAACGCAAAATGACGAGGGACGATCGGTTTTGTTGATCGACTTCAGTCGCTATTGGAGTGAATGATGACAACGACCATTGCTTTAGCGGGTAAGGGTGGGGTAGGCAAGACGACGATCTCCGCGATGGTGATCAAGTATCTGAGCGAGTCGCAGCCGGGCGCGGTGCTGGCCATCGACGCCGATCCGAGCAGCAACCTGAATATGGTGCTGGGTTTGGATCTCGATTGGACGGTGGGCGACATCCGCGAAGATATGTTGTCGCAAGTGAAAGAATCGCTGCTGGGCACGGGTGCGGCGATGGGCGCGCTGCCGGGTGGCGCGTCCAAACGCGACTATCTGGACTATCATATCCGCTCGTCGTTGGCGGAAGGCGGCAAGTTTGACCTCATTGCGATGGGGCGCGGCGAGGGACAGGGCTGTTACTGCGCGGTCAACCACAACCTGCGCGAAGTCATCGATGCAATGAGCAAGAATTACAGTTACGTGGTCATCGACAACGAGGCGGGCATGGAGCATCTGAGTCGCCGCACCACGCGCGACGTGCAGCACCTGCTCATCGTGACCGACCCCACCCAGCGCGGCATCGTGGCCGCCGAGCGCATCGCCGGGTTCCGCAAGGAACTGGATATTCACATCGACAACTCGTATTTGATTTTGAACGATCTGACGGGCGATGTGCCCGCGCCATTAATGGCCCGTATCCAGCAGTTGGATATTCCGTTGCTGGGCACTGTACCACACGACGAAGGCGCAAAAGAGTTTGAATTCAGTGCGCGGCCGCTGGTGGAACTCGGCACCGATTCGCCGCTGTATCAAGCCGTGGCAGGGATGATGCAGAAGATTCTGGCCTAGGTGCAGCGTTCGCATCTCATTCAAATTACTCAACGCCCGCTTGACCGTCAAGCGGGCGGTTTTCGTCCAGTTTCGGGCAAGATGCCTTTACTTGTGCGAAAGAAGGCTTTAATTGTCGAAAAGTGTGGCTTACTTGCGCGCAACTAAAGCCTACTTGTGCGCAACTAAAGTCTACTTGTGCGTAACTAAAGCCTACTTGCGCGCAACTAAAGCCTACTTGTGCGCAACTAAAGTCTACTTGCGCGTAACTAAAGCCTACTTGTGCGCAACTAAAGTCTACTTGCGCGTAACTAAAGCCTACTTGTGCATAAGTGGAGTCTTCTTGCGCGCGAATTAGGCGGACTGATCGGGGCCTAAACGTCCTCAAACATGTGCTTGTCGCGGTTTTTGCGGCACTTGAAGGGATCGAAAATGCGGCCGTTCATCGCCAGGTACACGCCATCGGGCAGCGAGGACACCGCCCCCACCGCCACCCCGATGTTGAAAACGGCATCGCTCGATTTGAAGTGCGCAGGCTCCATCGCGCCGGTCAAGACGATGCACTTACCCCGGACGGCGCTCAGTTTCCGCGCCGTGTCGATCATCGTGTCGGTGCCGTGCGTGATCAGGACTTTGGGGTTTGGATCAGCCGCGACGTGCGTCAACACCAATTCTCGATCGACGTCATCCATGTCGAGGCTGTCCTTGCGTAACAACGATTCGACCTCGTACTCAAACGCAATCGGCAGGCCGTCCAGAATCTCGCGCACGCTGGGAAAGCCCACCTGATACTCGCTGAGTTTGTCGAAATACACCTTATCGATAGTGCCGCCTACAGAGAAGATCTTGATTTTCATTGGAATTATCCTTGCGAGTAATTTAGCCGCGCTTCAAGATGTTACCCGTTTCGACCAGTGTATCGATCACACGCTCGGCGATAGCGACGCTGGTTGAGCCAAGTCCGCAGCTGGGCACAATCACACTCCGATCGGCCAGCTCAGCTGATCGGATGGTGACACCCCGCGCGGCCGCTTTGCGGCTGATCAGATCGAAACCATCACGCAAGCGTTGAGCGAGACTCGCCGCCGTCTCGCGTTCGATCGTCTCGTTGTTGGGAATCAGCCCCCACGCGATCGATCCGCCCCGATCCAGAAAGTCGCGCACTTCCTGCGGATACAGGGCCAGATTTTCGATGAAACCGTACGCATCGAGATTGAGCATATCGACGCTGGTGGCTAGCAGCACAGACCAATCGGTATTGCCGCAGCAGTGCACACCCGCCACCGCGCCCTCGGCGTGAATGGCCGCGAACACTTCGTTGAGGTAGGCGATCACTTGCTCGCGGCTTAGACTAATAAACGCCGAACCGAATGACGCCATATACGGCTCGTCGACGAACATCAGCACGTTGGCACGCACCGTCTTGAGTTGCCGCACTTGCCAGCGCGCGTTCATCGCTAATTGCTTCACGAAGGCTTCGGCCAGTTGATCGTCGTACAGGCTGGCGCGCAAAGTCTGATCGGTCACCGTCAAGCCAAAACTAATCGGCCCGGTGACTTGCCCTTTGGCCCACGTCCCAGAAGTTGATCGCAACACGTCGAGCATTGCGTAAAAACCGGCGGCATAATCGGGCGGCAAGGCAAACGCGTCAACATCATCGGCCAGATAACGCGCATAAAAATCTTCGAAGGCCGACGACAAATCGCCGCTGGTATCAAAGGTGATTTTTTCTTTCGCTTCATCAATGACGATGCCGGGCAAGCCCGCGCCATATTGCGTGTACATGTTCTCGCGAAAGGTGCGGCGCGGCAGCTGCGGCCAGACCGGAATATCAGCGGCAGCGAGAATGCGTTGGCTGATCGCGGTCGCAGCGGTGTGCGGGAAACTGCCAACGAGTGTGGTTTGAAACGGTGCGATGTTAGTCACGTTAGCGCCTCAGGTCGAGAGTGCCGCAATGATACCACGGGCGGTGTGTGGTAGACTTCGCGCGATGAAGAATAGTCGTCAGTCGTCAGTGGTCAGTGGTCAGCCATTACGCGTCACGCGTCAATCGTCAATCGTCATGTTGGCGATCTGCGCGTTAGCATTTGCTTTGCGTCTTGGCCCGTTATATGACAATCGCTTCCATCCGGATGAGGCGTTATATAGCACGTGGTCGTTGCAGATCGCACGCGGCGAGAATCTGCTGTTGACGGGCGTGCCGATCGACAAGCCGCCGTTGTTAATCTATCTGAACGCGCTGAGTTTCTACATCTTCGGCCAATCCGAACTCGCCGCGCGGGTGCCGAATTTGATCGCGAGTGTGGTGAGTGTGGCGCTGCTGTATCAACTCGCGTCAAGTCAATGGTCTCGACGTGATTCACCGCTGCCGATATTGCTGCCGCCAGTGTTGCTCGCGCTGTCACCCTTTGCCATCTCATTCGCCCCGACGGCTTTCCTCGACCCGATGATGATCATGTTGGGCCTAGCGTCACTTGTTGCGGCGTCACGTGGGCGAGCCGGGTGGTCGGGCGTGTTGTTAGGACTATCCTTTGCGACGAAGGTGCAAGGCTTGTTCTTTGTGCCGTTGGTATGGGTGTTCGGTCGACAAGCAGACAAGGATACACGTAAACAAGGCGGACAAGTACTGAAGCTTGTGCTGAGTTTTGGCGTGATTGCGCTGTTGGTGCTGATCTGGGATCGCGCGCGCGGCGGTTTGCCGTTCTGGCAGCAGCAGACGATCAACTATGGCGACATCCGATTGGCGTATGCCGACGAACTCGGTCCACGGCTGATCGGCTGGCTGACGTTCTTGCCCTATTTTTTGGGGCCAATAGTAGGTGTGCTAGGCTTGATCGGCTTGCCGCAGGTGTTGCGGACTTCGATCAAAGATCGGCTGTTGTTATTCTGGTTGTTAGTTATCTTTGGGTTGCATTGGGTCTTCAACTTTCCGATTTGGGATCGATATTTCTTGTTGCTTGTCCCAATCGCCGCATTGCTCGTCGGGCGTGGGCTAGAGCATCTTGTCATCGCCGCACGAAGCGCGGCGTCATCTTGTCATCTTGTCAGGCCGATGACGTTCATTCTTATTCTGGCGTTGATGCTGCCGTTCAGCATCGCTGCTGCCGAGTCGCAATATCCCATCGGCGGCGATCACGGCGCGAACGACGGCATCGATGAAATTGCGATATTCTTGAAGTCGCTGCCAGCTGGCACGGTGCTGTACGATCACTGGTTAGCGTGGGAGTTAGGTTATTACGTTGGCGAAGGCTTCGTGTACGTGTCGTACTTCGACACGCCTCTGGCGCTGCAAGATGATCTGCGCGTCTTCGGCGGCGCGAATCGTTACGTGATCTTCCCGGGGGCTGAGTCGCCCGATCGAGTGGCCGCTGCAATCGGTGAAGTGGGTTATACTTTGTCGCCAGTGTTCACAACGCACAACCGTTTCGGTCAGACTTCATTCGTCGTTTTCAAAATCGAACCGCTTTGAGCTAAGTCATCGTGCCATCTGTTCGTCGCATCGTCTCATTACATCGTCGTGATCTCCTCACACTCGGCGCTTTGCTGGCGCTGGTGCTTTTGTTCTTTTGGAAACTGGCGTTCACCAACCTCATCATCGCGCGCGGCGACATTTTTACCTACTTCACGCCCTATCGCGATTTTGCGGCCCAGGCATTCCGCGAGGGGCGAATTCCGCTATGGAATCCATACCTGTTTATGGGCGTACCATTTCTGGCCAATAGTCAGGCGGGCGTATTTTATCCGCTAAATTGGCCGTTTGCCTGGATCGCCACTGCTCGTGCCATCAACTGGACGATCGTGCTGCATATCTTTATCGCAGCGAGCGGCGTGTATGTCTGGGCTCGATCGCGCCTCGCGCTTTCGATCGAAGCCGCATTCCTTGCCGCGATGTCGTTTGGCCTCGGCGGCTATCTCGGCACGCAGATCGAACACGTGAATCAGTTGCAGGGATTGGCCTGGATCGGTTGGTTGTTTGTCGCGTATGAGAAGGCGATCAGCGATCAGCAATCAGCGATCCGCAAAATAACGCCGTTGGCAATATTGATTGTTCTTCAACTGCTGGCTGGTCACACGCAAACGGTGTTCATCTCGCTTGTCGGACTGGGCGTGTATGCGCTGTGGCAAATGCTGGAAGCGTGGCGCAGTGTAAAGCGTTTTCACGCCTTACTCATGACTCGTTACTTGTTGCCGATTGCCGTCGCCTCAGTTTTCGCCATCGCCCTATCAGCGATTCAACTTTTGCCCACGCTCGAGCTCACGCGCGAATCGGCGCGCAGTGGCGGGTTGCCGACTAATCTGGCTGTGTCGTTCTCGCTTGACCCGCGTTTGATGGGTCGTGCCTTGCTTCCGGACTACGCCGGGGCAATGCCGGAAGGCGGCGAATTTACGGCGTTTTTCAGCGTGGCGGCGCTGGTGTTGGCGACGTTGGGTTTCAGTGCGGTGTGGCGCTATCGCCCGACGACTATTGGTCGTGCAGTTGGCGCGGTTGCCGTACTTGGCTTGTTTTTGGCGTTAGGTGGCTACAATCCGATTTATTATCTGCTCCTCAAAGTCCCCGGTTTCGATCTGTTCCGTGCGCCCGCGCGCTGGATCGTGTTGTTCGTCTTTGCCGGATCACTTTTGGCGGGCGTTGGCCTCGACGCGCTGCGCAGACCGATCGAGCGTCGTTGGTTGATCGCGCCGCTGGTGGCAGTCGTCGCGTTGATCGCTTCGGCATTTATCAGCGCCGGACTTACACCGGCCGGGGCTACGGGTCCGCTCGGTACACCTGACGCGCTCAGTCTATTGTTTTGGCTTGTGCCCTTAGTGATAGCCGTTTATCTTGCATCTCACATCGTGCGTCCCGTCGCCCGTCTTGCTCGTTACTCATTACTCGTTATCGTGTTGGCTTCACTCGAACTTTTTTGGGCCACTCGCGCTTTGCCTTACAACTCACGCGCGACTGCGCCGGAAGCGTTGACCGATTTGCGACCGGCGATCACGGCCTTACAAGCGACTGCGCAGACGCAGCCATCCGATCGGTTTCTCTCGATCTCAAAGATCCAATTTGATCCCGGCGACACAGCGGAACTGAAATCGATCTACGGCGATCAACTCTCCGATAAAGCCTTCTATGATCTGATCGTGGCGACGAAGGCCAAAGAGGTGGTCGCACCCAACCTTTCGATGTTCTATCGTGTGCCGTCGGTCGATGGTTACGATGGCGGTGTGCTGCCGCTGCGCAATTACATCACGTTTCAGCAGCTATTCCTCGATCCGGCGTTGATCCAAACCGATGGCCGTTTACGCGAACAACTCAAGTCGATCCCGGCTGCGCGTTGGCTGAATTTGATGAATGCGCGCTACGTGTTGACCGACAAAGTCGGCGATCAGTGGTATGACGGCGTGCTCTACGATCTGCAATTTATGACGCTGTTGAAATCGGGCGACAGCATCACAACCGATCAAGTGCCGCATTTCAAAGCCAATGCGCTGGGGTTAGTTGTGGCTGAACCGTTGACGGGTGTCAATCCAGCCGAGGTCGCGTTGACGTTTGACGATGGGTCTACTCAAACACTGCCTGTTGCGAATGTGCCGCGTGATTCAAAACAAGGTTTGCTGGCTGTGCGCGTGAAATGGGATCAGCCACGCTTCGTTAAACAAGTCACCGTGACCGGCAACGGCGACCTCACGCTGCGCGGGTTAGCGTTGATCGACGAAGCCAGCGGCACATTCCAATCGTTCGTCCTCGCGCCGACGGGCCGTTTCCGCGTGATCTATTCAGGCGACGTGAAAGTGTACGAAAACGTTGATACTTTGCCGCGCGCGTTTTGCGTGCCCACTGCGCACAGCGTTGCCACCGATGACGAAGCCGTGGCCTACATGCAGCGCGCGGAGTTTGATCCGGCAAGAGAAGTAGTGATTAAGGATCAGGGATCAGGGATTGGGGATCAGGCCGGATCGCCAGGTCAGTTTGTCATCCCCGCGCGCGGCACGGCGTCAGACTGTCAGCTAGTCACATATGAGCCTGAGCACGCGATGATCGACACGAATGTCGCGCAAGATAGTTATCTCATCATCACCGACGCCTATTTCCCCGGCTGGAACGCGACCATCGACGGGCAACCAGCGACGATTGGGCGTGCCGACCTTTTGTTTCGCGCGGTGAAAGTCCCGGCAGGTCAGCATCGAATTGAGATGCGCTACGAGCCGCAATCATTTGCAGTGGGGGCGGTGATTTCGATTGCGGCATGGTTGGTATTGATCGGCAGTGCAGTGTTTGGCTTCGTGCGCGCGCGACGGCGTGTGCTATAATCGCCAGACAATTCTGAGTGCATAGTTCATAGCGCATAATGACAGACGTACCTGAAACTGAAGTTCCAAAATCCAAAATCAAAAATCCAAAATTAGAAATCGGTCCTGAGTTGCCGCTGCCACTAACGGCGATGGTGGAAGCCTTGCTGTTCGTGTCGAGCGAGCCGGTGCCGGTGCTGCAGATTGCCGAGGCGTTGAGTGTGAAGATCGACGCGGTAGAGCAGGCGTTGATCGAATTGCGCGACGGCGTGGAAGGTGTGACGCGCGGCCTGCGTCTGCACCGCAAAGGCGACCGCGTGCAGCTGACGACGCATCCTGAAACCGCCCCGTATATCGAGAAGTTCCTCGGCCTCGATCTGACGAGCCGCTTGTCGAAGCCTGCGCTGGAAACGCTGTCGATCATCGCGTATCAGCAGCCGGTGACGCGCGCGCAGATCGAGCAGATTCGCGGCGTAAATTGCGACGGCGTGTTGTCGACGTTGCTGAGCAAGGGCTTGATCGAAGAGGTGGGCCGCTTGGAAACGGCGGGCCGTCCGATTCAGTATGGCACGACGTTTGCGTTCTTGCAGCACTTTGGTTTGCGTGGTCTTGAAGATATGCCGCAACTGCAACCGATCGAAGCGGCGGCGTTGGAAGCGATGGCGTCGCAGCAGGGGCCGGTGGTGGTGACGGAAGCGCAGATGCCGGAAGTAAAGACGGAGGATGGCGGACCGAAGACCGATGAGAAGCCGACTCCGCCGCCGATCCTTGAGACTCAGTTACCATTAGTGCCGGAAGATGCGCCGGTTGCTCAAGCCGAGGCAATCGCTGTGGATGAAACAGTGACCGCTGAACCACTGCTCGAACAATCGGGTGGTGAAGAGGCCGCAGGTGTGACTGAGATCAACGCGGTGGCTGAATCGCCTACACCGCTGGTTGAATTAGATGAGGGGGCTTCTACCGCTCCCGTCGAAACTTCTGAATCTAACGAAAACGCCGCGTCATAGCACGCGGCGTTTCTTTTCTTGCCACTGTCTCCTTCGACTTCCGTTTCGCCTGCGCTCAGCGTCCGCTCAGGATGCTCTCCGCTAAAGTTTGCCCTGCGCGTCGATGGCGGCGACGGCGGCGATGGACACGATCTCGTCCACATCGTCACCGGCTTGTAAGACGTGCACGGGCGCGTTCACTCCCAGCAAAATCGGGCCGATGGTTTCCGCGCCGCCCAAACGCCGCATGAGTTTGTAAGCCACGTTCGCCGCTTCGAGGTTGGGGAAGACCAACACGTTAGCGGCCTTAACGCGACTGAACGGAAAGCGCTTCTCGATCAGTTCCGGCACGATGGCGACGTCGGCTTGCATCTCGCCGTCGACTTCGAGTTCGGGCCGTCGGGCACGCACCAACTCAGTCGCGCGGCGTACCTTCTCCGCCAGTGGATGCTTGACGCTGCCAAAGTTGCTGAACGACAACATCGCCACGCGCGGTGTGAGATCCAACTTGAGGGCGAGATCGGCGGCGAGGCTGGCAATCTCAGCCAGATCTTCGGCGCTGGGATCGATATTAACAGTCGCATCGGTGAAGATGTACGTTTTATCCTTGACGATGACGATGTACGCGCCCGCCGCTTTCTTCACACCCGGTTTGGTGTGGAAGATCTGCAGAGCAGGGCGGATCACTTCGGGATACTCTTGAGTGAGTCCGGACACGCAGGCATCGGCGTCACCTTGCTTGACCATGATCATGCCAAAACGATTCGGCTCGTGAATGCGCGATTGCGCGCGGCTCAGCGTCAGGCCGCGCCGCTGGCGCAGTTCGTAGTATGCTTGAATGTAAGCGGGCATGCGATAGTCGGTCGCCGGATCGACCACTTCCGGTGCGAACCGCAAACCGAGTTCTTGGACTTGCTTGTAGATCCGATCGGGATTGCCGAGCAAAATCGGGTGGCCGATGCCCTCATCTTCGATGTAAGCGGCCGCGCGCAAAATCACGGCTTCTTCGCCTTCGGGGAAGACGATGCGTTTGGGCGCGGCTTTGGCCTTGTTCATGATCGCGCGGCGTAGACGCTGACCAGAACCGAGTCGATTGGCGAGTTGCTCTCGATACTCCGCAATGTCGATTGTGCGGCGGGCCACACCCGAGCGCATGGCGGCTTCCGCAACGGCGGGTGAGACCCACAACATCACGCGCGGATCGAGTGGCTTGGGGATGATGTAATCGCGTCCATATTTCAGGGCTGGAATGTTATAGGCGTTCAAGACCGAATCGGGTACGTCTTCGTGCGCCAACGCGGCTAGCGCTTTGGCCGCGGCCACCTTCATCTCTTCGTTGATGGCGCGGGCTTGCACATCGAGCGCGCCGCGAAAGATGAACGGGAAGCCCAGCACGTTGTTTACCTGATTCGGATAATCCGAGCGGCCCGTGCACACAATCGCGTCGGGGCGGGCGGCCTTGGCGACCTCGTATTTGATTTCGGGATTCGGGTTCGCCATCGCAAAAATGATCGGGCTGGGCCGCATCGTCTTGACCATCTCGGCGGTGACGAGATCGGCCACGGACAAGCCGACGAACACGTCGGCATCGACGATGACGTCGGCCAGCGTGCCGGGTTGATCGCCTTGCGCGAACTTGGCTTTCTCCGGGAACATCTCGCGTTTGCGGCCGTGATAGACCAAGCCCGCGATGTCGGTCAGCCAGATGTTCTGAATCGGCACGCCGATGTTGACGAACATATTGGCTGTCGCAAGCGCGGCCGCGCCCGCGCCCGAGAACACCACCTTGATCTGATCGATCTTTTTGCCCGTAATTTCCAGCACATTCAGCAAGGCCGCCGACGCGATGATGGCCGTGCCATGTTGATCGTCGTGAAAGACCGGAATGTCCAATTGTTCTTGCAGGGTCTTCTCGATGAAGAAACATTCCGGCGATTTGATGTCTTCCAGATTGATGCCGCCGAATGTTGGCGCAATGGCCTTGACCACGCGGATCACGTCTTGCGGATCGTGCGTGTCCACCTCAATGTCGAACACGTCCACATCGGCAAAGCGCTTGAACAGCACGCCCTTGCCTTCCATGACGGGCTTCGAGGCCAGCGCGCCGCGATCGCCGAGGCCTAGAATCGCCGTACCGTTGGAAATCACCGCGACCAAATTCGCTTTGGCCGTCATCTCGTAAGCGGCGTCGGTGCGGCGCTCGATCTCTAAGACCACATCGGCCACGCCGGGCGTGTAGGCCAGCGACAAATCGCGCTGCGAGATCATCGGTTTAGTCGGCGTCACTTCAATCTTGCCGGGGCGTCCGCGTCGATGATATTCAAAGGTTTCTTGGGCTGTGACAGCCATGTAAGTCCTCCCTGTGGATGAAATGGGGCGTGTGTATCGTATCACTAGCGGTAAGCCCGCGCAACTGCCTAACCACACCTTGAAAAGCGGCTGATGGTCAGGCGCATTGAGGTATTTTTGGCGTAATTTTTGGGACTTTTTGAGGCGAGCCATGATACGGTGACAAGGCGGTAGATTGCTGACGAGCCTGTCTGTGAAGGGAGGCAAACCATGATAGATTTCACAACGGTACTGTTGGGGGTGTTGATCGGCGTTGGTTTGGTCGTCTACGGCGTGAGCCGCCTCGACAAGCGGAGTGGTTGTTTCTATACCTTGTTGCTGGTGCTTGATGCTGTGGTGGCTAGCGCAGTGCTGATTGGACGTCTGGCTTGATCGAGCGCTAACAACCTCACTCGGGCCACCGACAAAGCGATCGAGCCAGTGGCCTCGGAGGAAAACTCTAACCTCTTGCGCCTCTAGCGAATAGCCTTCGCTGGAGGCGTTGCTTCTCTGCCTGTTATAATCCCAACATGCGTTTTCGATTGATAATTCCGGTTGTTATCATCGGACTTGGTGCGGTCGTTGCTAGTGCCTCACTTCCCATTGATTGGTCGACGTGGCGTCCGGCGACGTGTTGGCCGGACGCATGTTTTTGCGAGGCAATCAGCGCCGGATCGATCCGCCAGCCGATCAACACCTGGTCGAACTTGGCGTTTGTGATTGTGGGAGTGATCGTTGCTGCCGATCGCGTATTGCGCCGCTCCGATCGGTTGATCTTCGCCTGGGCGTGCGTCGCCATCGGCCTCGGCTCGATGTTTTATCACGCGTCGTTGTCCTTCGTCGGCCAGTGGTTCGATGTGATGTCGATGTACCTGCTGGGTACGTTCATGGTGTTGTATGCGGCGCGGCGACTCAAGTCGACCCGTAATTGGAACTTTGCCGCTTACTACGCGGTGATCAACGTTGCGTTAGGCGTGTTGTTGATCGTGTGGCCGGACGCGCGACGTTATCTGTTCGGCGTGTTGATCAGCGTGGCGTTGGTGCTAGAAACGATTTTGCAGCGCAGACACCAAACGACCGCCAAACCACCGTGGTTGATCGCGGCCCTGACGGCCTACGTCATCGCTCAAGTGATCTGGACGCTCGATTTGAACCATATCGTCTGCGATCCGAATAGCTTCATTCAAGGCCACGCCGTGTGGCATGTGCTGACGGCGATTTCAGCGGGGTTGGTGTATGGATACTATCGATCGGAAGAGCAATCGAAACAGCCGCCAGTTATTCAATTTGTATGAATCCGTGTCCCAATAATCATGCACATAACCATTCTCGCCGCCGGTTCACGCGGTGACATTCAACCCTATTTGGCGCTGGGCGTCGGCTTGCAAGCCGCGGGCTATCGCGTGCGTTTTGCAGCCTTTCGCAACTTCGCGCCGCTGGTCGCGCCTTACGGTCTCGATTTCGCACCGGTCGATGCTGACTTTCAAGCCATCATGGGCGGCGAAGACGGGCAAGACATGGTGGCTTCGGGCAGTAACTTTCTGCAATTGGCGCGCGGCATTGGCCGCATCGTCGCGCCGATCTTGACGCAAATCGGCGATGATTTCTGGCGGGCATGTCAGGGCACTGACTTCATCATCTCAGGCTTGAACGGGATCGGATTCTTCGGCTACGAATTCGCCGATCGATTGGGCGTGCCGTGCGTCAATGCCAGCGTCGTGCCACTGCTGCCGACGCGTGAGTTCGCCAGTCTCATGTGGCCGTGGCGCTGGCGATTAGGCGGCGCCTACAATCTGTTCACGCATCGTTTAACGGCTGTCATGGGCTGGCAATTGTTGGGCAAGATCGTTAATCGGTGGCGGCAAACAACACTGAATTTGCCGCCGATTTCGAGCCAGGCTGCTGATGCTCGCATTCAACATATACCGATGTTGTTTGGCCTCAGTCCGCACGTCTTGCCCAAGCCGGGTGATTGGCCTGCACACTTTCATTTGACAGGTTACTGGTTTTTGCCGCGCCCGATCGATTGGACGCCGCCTGCTGATCTGGTGCGCTTCATCGAATCGGGCGAGCCACCGATCTGTTTCAGTTTCGGCAGCATGACCGATCGAAATAACGCTGCGATCACGACGATCGTTGCCGAGACCTTGAAGCGGCTCAATCGACGCGGGATCTTTGTCACAGCGTGGGGTGGTCTGCGATCAGTTGAGACATCCGATCGGGTTTTCGCGATTGACTCTGTGCCCTTTGATTGGCTGTGGCCGCACTGTGCGGCCGTCGTCCATCACGGCGGCTCAGGCGCGACTTCGGCGGGACTGTGGGCGGGCGTGCCGTCGCTGGCCGTGCCCTTCATGGCCGATCAACCGTTTTGGGGGCAGCGCATCTTTGAATTGGGCTGTGGGCCACAGCCGATTCTGCGCCCGCAGCTCACGACCGATCGACTAGCCGCCGCGCTCGAACGGGCGATCACCGATCGGGCCCTGCAGCAACGCGCGGCTGAGGTCGGTCGGCAGATTCGAGCAGAAGATGGTATAGTGAGAGCCGGGCAGTTGATCGAGAAAATCATGGCGGAATCAAAGTCAGATGTCTGAAGTTGTACTGGATGCTGAACGACAAAAGAAAGCCAAAGAATACGCGCGGATCGAGCGCAAGTTGTTCTTCGTCGATCTAGCGATCGGTGGAATATATGTGATCGCGTGGTTGATCTTTGGGTGGTCGATCACGGTGAAGACGGCCTTGGCGGCGATCTCGACAGCCGATTGGTTTGTGGTGGCCGGTCTGGCGTTGGTGTTTGCGGCCCTGCTCTATGTGATCGATTTGCCGCTGTCATACTACTCAGGCTTTGTGCTGCCGCATCGCTTTGAGTTGTCTACTCAAACGCTTGGCAGTTGGATCAGCGATCGGCTCAAGGGGATTCTGATCGACGGTATCTTTGGCTTCATTGCGATCGAAGTAATTTACGCCGTGTTGCGCGCTGCGCCGGAGACGTGGTGGCTGTGGGCGACAGCCGTTATGCTGTTATTCTCGGTTGTATTGGCCAACCTCTCGCCGATCTTGATCATGCCCATCTTTTACAAAGTGGTGCCGCTCGGCGACGAATACGCCGAGCTGGCCGCGCGTTTGATGCGGTTAGCCGAACAGGCCCACACCAAGGTGCGTGGCGTCTACAAGTTCGACATGAGCCGTCGTACCAAGGCGGCCAATGCCGCCTTGATGGGCCTGGGCAACACTCGTCGGATCGTGCTAGGTGATACCTTGGTGACTGAATTCAGCGCGGATGAAATCGAAACTGTGCTGGCGCATGAATTAGGCCACCATGTTAACAAAGATATTCCCATCGGCATTATGCTGGAAACCGCCTCAACGGTGATTGGTTTCTGGCTCGCAGCCGTTGTGATGAATTGGGGCGTGGCATTTTTCGGCTACATCAGCCCCGCCGATCCGGCGAGTTTGCCACTGTTTGCGCTGGTGATCGGGCTCTTCGGTCTGATCACGATGCCGCTGGGCAATGCTTACTCGCGTTGGCGCGAACGCAAGGCCGATGCCTACGCCCTGCAAGCGACGCATAAAGCGCAGGCTTTTGTGTCGGCGATGACGCGTCTGGCAAATCAAAATCTTAGCGAGCTCGAGCCTGAGCCGTGGGAAGAATTTCTGTTATACTCACATCCCGCGCTGGGTAAGCGCATCAAGATGGCAGAAGCATACCGAGGATAAACTGATGGCTGAAGAACGCATTCAAAAACTGTTGGCGCAAGCGGGCTGGGGTTCACGGCGCGCGTGCGAAGAATTTCTAGTGCAGCATCGTGTCACGGTGAACGGCAAGATCGCCGAACTGGGCGCGAAGGCCGATCCAGCGAAGGACGTGATCAAAGTCGACAACAAGCGCGTGGTCTTCGACGTCGAGAAGGTCTACATCATGCTCAACAAACCGATGGGTGTAGTGACGACCAACGTCGACGAGTTCGATCGCAAGACCGTACGCGACCTGATCCCGATTGAAGGCCATCTGTTTCCCGTCGGCCGCCTCGACGCGGATAGCGAAGGTCTGGTGCTGTTGACCAACGATGGCGAGTTGACCAATGCGCTGACGCATCCCAAGTTCGAGCACGAAAAAGAGTATGTCGTGCTGGTGGAGGGCCGTCCCAACGACGGTACGTTGAAGAGCTGGAAGCGCGGCGTGTTACTCGAAGGTGAGATGACGGCCCCGGCCAAAGTAGAGATCATGTCCGCCGAGCGTGAACAAACGTGGCTGCGTGTGATCATGCATGAAGGCCGTAAGCGGCAGATTCGCGAGGTGGCCGGGATGCTGGGGCACAAGGTGAAATACTTACAGCGCGTGCGACTCGGCCCGCTGGAATTGGGCGAATTGAAGTTGGGGCGCTGGCGGCACCTCAGCGCGGCGGAAGTGCGAGCGTTGATGGCGCTGATCAAGCCGAAACCCGTAAAGCGCACGCCGAAACCACGCAAAGCCGAATGAGAGACTAAGGGACAGAGAGAAGGCAAGAGCGCTCTGTCCCTTTTTCATGTCTATTTACTCCCTTCTGCGGCTTCTTCACTTTGCACTTTCTCCACCACTTGCTTCAAGACTTCATATGGCTGTGCGCCGGACACCAGATACTTGTTGTTGAAAATCAATGCAGGCACGCCGTTCAAGCCATATTGATAGGCAAGTACGACATCAGATTCGACGCGCTCGTCATAGTGCGGATCGTCTAGTGCGGCGCGGAACGCGGCTTCATCCAACCCGATCGATTGGGCGATCATCCCCAGCACAACCCGTTCGCTGATGTCGTTGGCGCGCTGCCAGTAGGCACGTAGAGTCGCAGCGTGATATTGCGGACCTTTGCCCTGCGCCTCGGCATACTTTGCGCCGATCAACGCGTCGCGGCTGCTGATGCCGTGCGGGCCTTGATTGATTTCGAGTCCGTAGTTGTCGCGCGCAATCTGCAGCAAGCGTGGTCGTCCGGCTTTGATCCGCGCCAGATATTCGGGCGGTATCGGCGGCGAGCCTTTGGGGCGCAATTCGTAAGAGTGCCAGACAACTTCGACGCCGTGTGATTGAGTGAGTTTCTCCAAACTGGAGGAAACAAGATAACACCACGGTCACACAAAATCTGACCAGACATCGATGCGAACGGGCATGAAATGAGTCCTTGGCGTAGAGTAAACCGATCGGGTGTGAGAGGCCGATCGGCTGTTGAAATTGTACCATGCCGTTTTCAGATACAATCACTGTGTATGGTCCAACTCACTTTGATTGGATGCAGGCGACCTCATACTACTTCTACGATCTCGACGGCAACCTGCTGGAATTCCGGTCGCTTGACGAATCTACCGCAATACGAGCGGTAGATAGACGCGATGACGCTGCATCAAGATGAGCTGTGACAGATTGTCGGCAAAGGCCCGACGTTGGGTCGCTTGCGTGAAGTCCCATTGATGCACGAAGGTGGAGAGCGCTTCGCTGAGTGTCGCGGTGCTGGAGACGGGCGCATTCAGATCGAGTGGTGGGTAAACGCCCTCATAGGCCACACTGCGCGCGACGAGTTGAGCATAGACCGCGCGCAATGCCAGATCGGTGCGCAGCGAATCGGTATACGTGTAGAACTCGCGCCCGTGCACATCGTCGGCCTGAATATTGCGCGGATGGTAATCGCAAGCCGGATATGAGCCGTCGATTTCGGGCGTCGTGTGAGTTGGCCACGGCATGCCCAACTCGTCCATGACGGTGATACAGTCGAGGTGCGAATAACCATCGGCTAGCGTGTGCAAGTAAGTGGCAAAGGCGGGCAGTGATCCGGCCGCGATCGACGTGGTGATCACCGCGGTCCGCGTGTAGCGACACGTGGCCTGCATCACCGTGGAGTTGAGTTGACCGGGCAGTCCCCACGCATACGCTTCATAAGCGACGAGCGTATTGGTCACACCCCAGGCCCAATCGTGCAGCGCGCCGATATCACGCGCGGCCAATGTGCCTGAAATATGCGGGAAGTGAAAGGCCGGCATATACGGGCCAAAGCGACTGGTGACGCTATCGGTGATGGTCACATCGCCCCAGCGCGGCCAGATGACTTGCGAGTGAGTGATAGCACTGCCGCCGCAGATCGTTTGCGAATTAGGCGTCGTATAGAACGCGCCGCCGCCATTGGTGTATGACACCACGGCGCCAGGCAGCGCTTCCGAATCGACGAGTTGATTCCACGTTTGCAGGGTCTTAGCGTCGGTGACATTGAAGCCGGCCGCCAGCGCCAAGACGAATGTCATGTCGTCGTGCACGGTGCTGACTTCAACGGTGTCGTAGGTCGTTTTGGTCGCCGGATCGCGCCAACCGACCGGTTCTTCGGCAAAGGCATAAGCGAGCAGCCCACCGCTGATCAGTACTAAGCCTAGAACGAAAGCAACGCGGATGAGACGCACTCGGCTGATGATGGCTTCACGCATGACACTCCTTTAGCAGAGTAGAGGATACTCTTGAGTGTACGGAACTTGACGTAGGCGTCAATGACTTTTGCTTTGCAATAGCGTTGCAGTTCGATTGATCTTTCATTGCGACGCAGTGCGGCGTATGCTGCGTGGACAACTTCATCTCTATCGGGTAGAATCGCCGTCAGTAAGTTTAACCGCTCTGGATAAGGCATGAAACCAACGACCATCGCCATCGATGGCCCGGCCGCCTCTGGCAAAAGCACCGTCGGGGCCGCGCTCGCACAGCATTTGGGCTATCTCTATTTTGACACCGGCGTGATGTATCGCGCTGTCACGTGGGCGGCGCTGCAGCGCGGCTTGAACATCAACGACGAAGCCGCGATCACGCGGCTGGCGGAAACCATTACCATCGATGTGACTGAACCCACCAAAGCCGACGGGCGGTTGTGCACCGTCTGGTGTGATAGTGTTGATGTGTCGTGGCTGACGCGTTCACCGGAAGTGGATGCCAACGTGTCGCCTGTCTCGGCTTATCCCGGTGTCCGATCGGCGATGACGGCCCAACAGCGCCGCATCGGACTGCGCGGCAGCGTCGTGATGGTCGGCCGCGATATCGGCACGGTGGTGCTGCCAGAAGCGCCGTTGAAAATTTACCTTGATGCGTCGGTGGAAGAACGCGCTCGACGCCGTTTTCGCGAGATGCAGGCCCGCGGTGACACGACGCAATCCTATGACGAGATTTTGGCGGCGATGAAGCGCCGTGATGCGATCGACAGCGGTCGCGCCACTGCGCCACTCAAAGCCGCGGCTGATGCCATTCGCATCGATTCGACAACGTTGGATGTAGCCCAAGTCATTGCACGCGTGGAACAACTCATGGCGGACGCATGATCGATCCCATTCAGGCCAAGCTGCGCAATCGCAAAGCCCGATCGGCCAACCGCGCCAATCGGTTTGTGAATTACCGCCCGCGGTTGATGCGCCACATCCTACTGTTTGCGCTTCGCATCGCGATGAAATTGGTGATGCGGTTAGAGACGCGCGGCCTCGATAATATTCCCCGCACTGGCCCCGTGATCATGATGATCAATCACATCGCTTTTCTCGATCCGGTGATTTTGACCGGCTTTTTCCCGCGTTATTTGATCTCGATGGCGAAAGTGGAGGCGATTGAAGACAAAGTGATCGGGCCGTTGATCAAAGCCTTCGACGCGTTCCCGGTGAATCGCGGCGCGGGCGATCGACAGGCGCTGCGCACCGCGTTCGATGTGCTGGATGCGGGCCTAGCACTCTTGATCGCGCCGGAGGGTCATCGGAGTGAGAACACCGCGCTCGGTGAGGCGCACGAGGGCATCGCCTTTGTGGCGCAGCGCGCCCACGTCCCAATCGTGCCGGTGGCGATCAGCGGGACTGATCAGTTCAAATACAACATCAAACGCCTTAAACGCACGACTGTGACCTATCGCTTCGGTCAGCCGTTTTATTTGGAAGCTGAGACCGAACGTGTGACTGGCGAGATGTTGAAGCAGATGACGGATGAAGCGATGTATCAACTCGCCGCGTTGCTGCCGCCCGAACAACGCGGCTTGTATGCTGACCTTGATGCAGCTACGGCTCACTTCGTGAAGTTCATTCAGTAGATAAAGGGGAGGAGCATGTCATCAGCCTTACGCGATGATTCGACAGCAACTTATTATCTGAAAACGCCTTATCGTTTTTTGGCACTAGTCATCATCGCGTTTGGGGCTATCGTTGGTTGGCTGATCCTATCAGGGTTCAGCGCCGGTGATTTTTCAGCCGATCGAACCGGTGTCTTTGTGTTCGCCCTCATCATGGTTATGGCCATGTTCGATCTGTGTCTGTGGATCGGCTATCGGCTGTTGCGTATCCGATTAGTTGTTTCGGCGCGAGGCATCACCTATTACGCGATCGGCTATTCGATTCGATCGACCTGGGATAATGTCGCCAGTCTGGAAACAGTCCCGACGCGCTCCGGCTCAGTGCAAGGCCTGGTGCTTAGGCAGCCCGGACTGAACATCAATAGCGTGATGGGGACGTTGATGTCCATGCTGCCCTTGCTGCACATGTTTGGCTTCCTGCAAGGACACTATATCCCCGATGGTTCGATCGATGAGCGTTTCATCCCGATCGGGCCATTTGAGTCCGAACAGGTGCAGACGGCTATTCAACGCTTTGCTCCTCAAGTTTCAGATACTACATCGGCGGCGCAGCCGATCGGGACTGTAACCGAACCCCTCGCACCCGAACGGCCAAGCGCGTTGCGCCGAATCGCACTGGTGTTTGGCGTGTTAGCGATCGAGATCGTTTTCATGGTGGTAAGTGTGCAGGCGTGGCAAGGCGGCATAACACCGCTTCAAACGCTTCAGTTGGATTACGCGCCAATTGGCTTCACTTTCATCAACAACGGCCAGAACTTATTAGTAGTTAATTCGGTCGGTGACTTGCAGACGTGGCGTGTCAACGATGGTACGCTGCAACAAACGCGACCGCTGACGCATTCGGTGGCGAGTTTTGCGGTCAGTGCCGATGGTCAGGCCATGGCGGCCGGTTTGGACGACGGCACGGTGCAGGTCTGGCGGGCCGATGGTCAAGCATGGTATAGCCTGGGCCAGTCCGTCAAAGTGCCATGTCCGCCGTGCGGTTCGACGCCGCCGGTGGCTTTCTCGCCCGATGGTCAGAACTTGGCGGCCGGTTCCTACGCGGGGATCATTCATGTATGGGACTTACGTGACGGCACCGAACGTCTGACGTTGAAGGCCCCAACTGACACCGCCAACGAGGCGATTACGAGTCTCGCGTTTTCACCTGATGGACAGCAGTTGATTGCTGGCGCGCAGTCGTTGGTGAATAGCGTGCAATTCTGGCAAGTGGCTAGCGGTGAACTCGTTGGGGCTTATCCCGGACAGTACGTGCCTGACGAGGTCAGTTTCACCAATAGTGTGCAGTTTTCAGCGGATGGGCAACAACTGGCCGTGGCGACGCTCAAACATGGCATCTGGTTGCTGACTCTGGCCGATCGTAAGCGGAACGTCACACTCAATGCCCCGACGACTTCTGATCCCGCTGATATTGTGCTGGCGGCTTTCTCGCCAGATACTCAATATGTAGTCTCCGCCTCGACCAGTGGTGCGCTGCAAATTTGGCGACTGGCCGACAAGAAACTGCTACGCACGTTGCGCGTTCATACCAAGGGGATTCAGCAATTAGCGTTTTCGCCCGATGGTCAATATCTAGCGACTGGCGCGCAGGACAACACCGTGCGAGTGTGGCGAGTGGCAGATTTGGTGAAATAGGAATAGGAGTACGCTTGCCCAACGAATACCCCGGCGGCCTGATCGCCGCCATTGAACCCGATAGTTTCGCGGCCGAGATCGGCCTGCGCGTCGGCGACAAAGTGATCGCCGTCAACGGCCACGCCGTCGAGGACGTGATCGACGTGCAGTTCTACGCCGCCGACGAATGGATCGAGTTGACGATCCGGCGCGGAGGTATGCTGCTCAACGTGGCTGGGCCGCGTCTCTACAATCAAGTCCTCGGTATTGAGTTTGAGCATCCCACGTTCGACATCGACATTCGACGGTGCAACAACCTGTGCCCGTTCTGCTTCGTGCTGCAAATGCCCAATCGCATGCGACGCGCACTGTACGTGAAAGACGATGATTACCGTTACTCGTTCTTGCATGGCCACTTCGTCACGCTGACGAACCTCACTGAACACGATTGGGAGCGCATCGCCGATCAGTTCCTGTCGCCGCTGTACGTGTCTGTGCACGCCACCGACCTCACGACACGCCGCGCCTGTTTGCGTAATCCCACCGCGCCCGATATTCTGGAACAACTGGCGTGGCTGCGCGATCACGACATTGAGGTGCACACGCAGTTAGTGATCACGCCCGGCCTCAACGACGGGCTGCACCTGACCAAATCGATCCGCGATCTGGCCGAATTCTGGCCGACCGTGCAATCGATCAGCGTGGTGCCGGTGG
>JAXLWI010000004.1:0-124485 GCA_046328575.1 Anaerolineae bacterium | reverse complement strand
TCACTGCGATTGCGGGGCGTTGTGTTTTAAGGCGATTACACGGCGGGCGTAGCCGAGGGTGGTTGTTGCGCGGCTGGCGCGTTCTGCGCAGCGTGCGCGCGCTCGTGCCACATCTCGAACATCGGCGGGACACGATTAGCCCACTCGCCACGATGGGCGAACGGACCGTGTCGGAACTGCGGGCCATGCGTGTGCGGCTGAGCGGTCGCGCCTTCAGTCGCCGGCTGCTCTTCGCAACTGCGCTGGCTGTGATGCATCATCATATGAACTGCCCCGGCCACCAACAAAATAGGAACGATCTTGCGTGCAAACATGGTACTCCTTTACGGATTTAGATTGGTTGAAGGTTTAGCCTTAACTGAGGGACAGTATCGCGCCAGATTGTGAATTGAATGTGAAGGCCAGTGGGAGGAATTGCGGAGGCGGACGATGAACCATGAACGGCACGCAGAGCCGCTCAGTTGTTTTAGGGTTACGTCATGTTCCGCGTGGTTTAAGACTTTAACGGTAGAACGACGGTGATGGTTGTGCCGCGGTCGAGTTCGCTTTGGGCGCTGATCGTGCCGCCGTGCGCGGCGATGAGGTTCTTGGCGATGGTCAGTCCCAACCCAGTGCCGTGTGAATCGCTGCCTTTGTAGAAGCGATCGAAGATGCGAGGCAAATCTTCAGGGGCGATGCCGCGCCCGGTGTCGCTGATGGTCACTTCGATGTGATCGGCGACGTGTGCGGCTCGCACGCGAACTTGTCCACCATGTGGCGTGAATCGCAGCGCATTGACGATCAAGTTGCCGATCACTTCTCGAATACGAGTCGGATCGATTTCAACGAGCGGCAGATCGGGGGCGATCTCAGTTCCGAGATCGATCTCAGCCTGAGCGGCCTGTGACTGAAACGAAGCGACCGTGTCTTTGATCAACTCCGCTAGATCGGTCTGCTCGATTTCTAATTTCAAGCGACCGCTTTCGGCGAGGGATAACGTGCGCAGATCGTCGATGATACGCGCCAGCACACGCGTCTCATCCAGCGTCGATTCGAGGCGAGCTTGATCGGGTGTGTAGATGCCGTCCAGCATGCCTTCCAACTGGCCTTGAATGATGGTGAGCGGCGTCCGCAGTTCGTGGGCAACTTCGGCCATGACGGCGCGGCGCTGCTCATCGTTTGCTTGCAGGCGCGTCGTCATGGTGTTGAACGATCGTGCCAGATCGCGCACCTCGCGCGGACCATGCTCGTTCACGCGCACCGCGTAATCGCCATCGGCGACTTTGGACGCGGCTTCCATCACATCGGCGATGGGGGCAGCGGCATGACGCAAGGCGCGGCCGGCGACGATCGCGCTGGCCACAACGCCGATGATGATGATGGCGATCGCGCCCCGCACGATGGTGAAGCCGCCTTCGGACAAGTGGAACAATTCAGGGATGTTGAAGATCAAGCCGAACACGGCCGCGCAGCCGATCATCGCTAACAAGCCGAATAGGCCAAATAAGCAACCCATGCGGCGAAAGAACCGGCCGCGCTCGAAACGCCGATGAGTCGGCGGCCACGGCTGGTTTTCAGGCCACCACGATGGGCGGCGGCGCGGAAAGTGATCGGGCGTCATTTCTCAGTGAATTTGTAACCCACGCCGTACACCGTCAAAATGTAGCGCGGCTCGCGCGGGTTCGGTTCGATCTTGCGGCGAATGTTTTTGATATGCGCGTCGATGGCGCGCTCATATGATTCAAAGGCGATGCCGCGCACGGCGTCCAGCAATTGCGAACGCGTAAAAATGCGGCCCGGTTGCTTGGCCAGCGCGGCCAGCAATTGAAACTCGGTTGGCGTTAACTCGATGTCGCGGTCGCCGTGAGTGAGTTTCATGCGCGGCACGTCGAGGGTGAGATCGGCGGCGCGAATGACCTCTTGTCCGGCTTCATCGCGGACGGTGTCCGATCGGCGCAGCACGGTCCGCACCCGCGCGACCAGTTCTTTGGGGCTGAACGGTTTGGTAATGTAATCGTCCGCGCCTAACTCCAAGCCGATTAGTTTATCGGTCTCTTCGGATCGCGCCGTCAACATGATGATGGGCACATTGGAGTCTTTGCGGATCGAGCGGGTCACGTCCAGGCCATCGATTTGCGGCAGCCCCAGATCGAGCACGATCAGATCGGGCTGGGCCGATCGGACGACGGCTAAGGCCGTTTTGCCATCGACTGCAGACAAAACTGTAAAGCCCGCGTGTTCCAGATAATCGCGGGCCAGCTGCACAATTTTTGGTTCGTCATCGACGACGAGGATCGTTTTCATCGGTTGTTGTTTACGGCAGAGTGTGCCGCGAACGCTGAGAATCCACTTTGCATCTTTGGGCGTTCTCAGCGTTCGTTGCGATGAAGTTTACAGCTGTTTGGTTTCGGTGCTCTGTTCATGCATCTTGCGATGCCACTCTTCGGCCATCGGCGGCACACCGTTCTTCCATTCGCCGCGCGGCCCCCAGTTCCACGGGCCGTGTCCGCGCCAACTGCGGAAAAACAAACCGCGAATTGCGCCGAAGATCAGGAAGATGAACAACAGCGGGAAGAGCAGCCCGAACAGCCCAAAGCCGAACCCCCACGGGCGATAGATCGGCGCGTAATAGGGATACGGCGCGACCACACCGCCGTCGGGCACGACTGCTTTTCCGCTCGCCACCAGACCTTGCGCAACGCCCGCATTATACACGTACGAGCCCAGTCCAAACAACGCGCTGATTAACACCAGCGCCAAAACGATTCTGAAAAAGATTCTCACGTTGCTCCTTTGCCTAGTCGATCGGTTGTCGACCGTCACAAGATGCTGGAATTATCGGGTCAGATTGTGAACTGAGTGTGAAGACGCCTCGGAGAGATTGCGGAGGCCGATCGGAACGGCGGGAACTTTTTGGCGCGAAAAGCGTCTGTATTCATGAACAGGCCAAACGGCCCACAACTTACCGGGAGGGTAAAATGTTTAGTCGAAAAATTCTGTATAGTGGTTTGTTGATAATTTCTGCGTTGGCGTTTGCCGTGGCGTGCACGGCGGCCGCTGCGCCGATGAATGCGGTTGCCGGTGGCGGACCTAGCAGTGGTGTGGCGGCGAGTACTCTGCCGCAAGCAAGCGGTTCAACGGGCCGCGGCATCACGGTCGTCGGTATCGGCAAAGCCAGTGGTACGCCCGATGTGGCGCACATCTCCGTCGGTGTTGATACCGACTCGGATTCGGTGCAGAAGGCTGTGGAGTCCAGCAAAGACAAAATGACGGCGCTGCTCGACGCTCTCAAGGCTGCGGGCGTGGCGGATAAAGACATCCGCACCAGCAACTACAGCGTTTATACGCAGCAACAGCCATCGCCCGATGGGCGCACGACCATCAGTGTGTCCTATCGTGTGAGCAATCAGGTCGAAGTGACCGTGCGCGATGTAAGCAAACTCGGCGACATCCTTGACAAGGCCGTGGCCGCCGGCGCGAACAACATCTACGGCGTGAGCTTCAGCGTGGAAGACACCAGCAAGTTGGAAGCCGACGCGCGCGCGAAGGCCATCGAAGACGCCAAGGCGCGAGCCACCAGCCTGGCTCAGCTGGCAGGCGTACAAGTGGGCGACGTGCTGAGCATCAGCGAGGTTATTGGCGGTGGTGTACAGCCGCTGTATCGCACGGATGCAGTGGGCTTGGGCGGCGGTGGAACGCCGATTCAGCCCGGCGAACTGAGCGTCGATATGTCAGTGCAAGTCACCTTCGCCATCAAGTAACTTGACGCAGTTTCAACCTTCAGCCGGATCGTACATTACGATCCGGCTGTTTTTTCGGTCGATTATGCCGTTGGAACGAGTGCGTCAAAGGCGTGGCGATCAAGATCGATCAACGACTGCACCACGCGATCGGCCTCAAGTGTCGGGTAGGTATTCAATACCCCGATCGTTTTCATCCCGGCCTGACGGCCGCCTTCCAGGCCCAGCTGTGCATCTTCAATGACGATGCAGCGCGTCGGATCGACGCTCAACCGATCGGCGGCGAGAAGAAACGGATCTGGAAAAGGCTTGCCGCGCTTGACGTCCTCGGCGCACACGATCGCATCCACCAGCCGATCGAGACGCGTGGCAAACACGGTCGCTTCGACGTTGAGGCGCGGCGCGGACGTCACAATGGCGTGCCGCCAACCGTCGCGGCGCAGATCGATTAACCACTGTTCGACGCCGGGCAGCAGCGGCAGACCGCGTTCGCGCAGGATCGTCCGATAGCGCACTTCTTTGTCCAACACGATGCGCTCGATTTCAGCCGCGGGCCGATCGATCTTCAGGAAGTCGCGCACGATCTCGGCGTTGCGCAGGCCGATCGTCGGCATAAAACTGTCGATGCTGAAATGATGGCCCAACGGTTGCAGAACAGCGTTCCACGCTTCCCAGTGATAGGGCATCGAATCGATCAGCGTGCCGTCCATATCCCACAGTACGGCGCGGGCTGCTGGACGTGTTTGATTATTGCTTGAGTTCATGTACAATCACTTTCATTCGCCCACAGGTTAGCGCGAATGGAATCGGCGCAACTGTGGACGACAGAATTTTCAACTCGAGGCGCACATGGCCAAACATCTGGTGTTAGTCGCAGGCAACATCGGCGCGGGCAAAACCAGTCTGACGGAGCGCTTAGCGGCGCGCTTGAACTGGACTTCAGGCTTTGAGTCGGTGGCGGATAATCCGTACTTGCCGGATTTCTACGCTAATATGAAGTCGTGGTCGTTTCACCTGCAGGTGTTCTTTTTAGGTCATCGCGCCGGGCAGCACAAAGCGCTGGCCGCTAGCCATCAGAGCGCCATCATCGATCGCTCGATCTACGAGGACGCGTACATCTTTGCCCGCGCGCTGCACGAGATGGGCAATCTCAACGAGCGCGACTATTTGGCGTACCGGCAGTTGTACGAACTCGTCGTCGATTCGCTGCCCGCGCCCGCGCTGCTAATCTATCTCCGCGCGCCAGTCGAGACGTTGATCGATCGCATCAACCGCCGCGGTCGCAGCATGGAATCCACCATCACGCCCGATTACCTGCGCCTGCTCGATCGGTACTACGATGAATGGCTGGCCGATTTTAACACATGCCCGGTGTTGATGATCCGCAGTGACAGCCTGGACTTTGTGCATCGTAACGAGGATTTGGATGTGGTGGTGCAGCGTATCGAAGATCGCTTGCGCGGACGTGAAGAAGTGGTATTCAGGTAGGGCAGCATTCACCACGCAGCATGCTTGATGCGCAATTGATCCGGCAGCATGGGTGACGAGTGAATACCGCTCACACCTTCAGCCAGCTATTCAATTGCGTCGTAGTCAGCACGCGATCGAGATAGTCAAACGTCCCGTTGTCTTTTACTTCGCGCGCCGCTTCGAATAAGCCCGTCATCGCAGCACGATACAACGAGGTGGACAGGCTAATCCGCCGGACGCCGACCGCTTCCAACTCCGCCACTGAGAAGGATTTGCCTTTGATGCCTGCCATGAAGTTGACGGGCTTCGAGACCGCCGCGCACACGGCGCGTACCGCGGCCAGATCGGGCAGACCCGGCGCAAACAACACATCAGCCCCGACGCGCTCAAAGGCCTGCAGTCGTCGAATGGTATCGTCCAGATCGGGCCTGCCACACAGGAAGTTCTCCGCGCGCGCAGTCAGCGTGAACGGCCACGGTAACGATCGGGCTGCTTGAACCGCCGCGGCTATGCGCTCAACGGCCACTTCAAAATCGTACAGCGGTTGATCGTCACGGCCAGTGGCATCCTCGATCGAGCCGCCGACCAACCCCGCGGCCGCAGCAAGTTGGATTGTTTCTGCTACGGCCGCAGGTGTGTGACCATAACCATTTTCCAGATCAGCAGACACGGGCAGATCGGTCGCCATCACGATTGCTCGTGCCTGAGTCAGGGCCTCATCCCGAGTCACCTGACCATCTCGACGGCCCAACGTCCCAGCCGCGGCGCCACTCGATGTAGCCAGCGCCGCAAAGCCCAACCCGGCGAGCAATCGGGCTGAGCCTGCGTCCCACGCATTGGCAATCACGAACGCGCGCGATCCAGCATGCAACGATTGAAAGTGAACCGCCTTGTCAAAGTGTGTGTCCGCCATATCAGTCACCACCAGGTTAGTTGTCGCTCACAAGTCCGCGCTCAAGGGCCTGGGCTTGATTCTGGAAGATCGCCATCGCCGTCGTCATGGGCTTAAAGCCGAGTTGTCGATAGAACGATTCTTTGCCGATCGCCGCATATAAGATGATCTTCCGATGATGCTTCGACAGATCGACGAGCCTGGTCACCAGTTCTTTGCCGATGCCCCGGCCTTGATAGTCTGGATGAACGGCGACGTCACAGATGTATGAGCAGTCGACGCCATCGGCCAAGGCTCGCCCGGCAGCGATCAACAGCCCGGCCTCGTACGCAAAACACTTGAACCTGCTGTTCGAAAAAGCAATGGCTAGATCGGCCGGCAACTTCGTCCCCAGCGGCGCTATTTCGTAAAGGTGCGAGAGTTCTTCCAGATTTACCTTGTCCAGCGAATCAATCCATTCTAACGACATATTCACTCCTGAGAAGGATCAGCTTACCGAGCTATCGCCGCCGCAGGCTGTGTCGTAAAATGATGCGGCTGATAACTGCCGGGTTCGTCGCCGAACGTGATAGCCAACCGATTCCACGTGTTGATGATGGCGATGCCCAGCATGAGTTTTACTAGTTCCTGATCGCTGAACTGTTGCCTGGCTTGTTCATAGACGTCGTCGGGTACGTGCTGGTCCGCGATCAGCGTGACCGCTTCCGTCAACGCGAGGGCGGCACATTCGCGATCGGTGTAGTAAGGCGTTTCGCGCCACACGCTGAGGTTGTACAGGCGCTGTTCGGTTTCACCGCCGGTCCGCGCATCCTTGCTGTGCATGTCGATGCAGTAGGGGCAGCCGTTGAGCTGCGAGGCGCGGAGTTTGATCAGATCCAACAGCGCGGGTTCCAGCCCGCAATTGGAACTGTAGTGTTCCAGCGCGTTGACGAACTTCAGGCCTTCGGGCAGAACTTTAGAGTAATCGAGTCGGTGTTTCACGCTAGGCTCCTTGACGTTGTGCTAGAAGCAACTATAGACCACCGCTGGCCCTCAAACAAGTGCCAGTTCTCGATCGATCTGTGGTACCACTTTGGTTTTATTCTTTAATTTGGGGTCACAGCGAACGCAGCGCAGCGGCCAGTCGGCGCACACCCGCCCGGATTTCCGCGGCGCTGTAGCCGCCGTAGCCGAGCAACAACCCTTTGCGCGGAAGTGGTTCTAAACAGAAAACGGAGAGAGGCGTCAAGTCTAGGTTGTGTGCGGCACCCTGCCGAACTAAGGCTTGTTCATCGATGTCTGCGGGCAGCCAGCCGACGCAATGAATGCCCGCTTCGGGCGCGTAGATGTCCAGTGGCAGATTACGAGCCGCTTTCAATAATGCCGCGCGACGCTCGGCATAGAGGGTGCGCATGCGGCGCAGATGACGTGTGAAGTGTCCTTCGGCGATGAAGTCCGTCAACACCGCTTGTTCCAAAATGGGCAGATGATTGTCCACGAAGCGGCGGAACTTCAGGAACTCACCGACCAAGTGGGTCGGTAAAATCAAGTAGCCGATGCGCAAGGCCGGAAAAAGCACTTTGCTGAAGGTGCCGATGTAGATGACACGCTCTGCCTCGTCAAGTCCCTGCATCGCCGCCAGTGGCCGCCCCGCAAACCGATATTCGCTATCATAATCATCTTCGATCAGATACGCACCGGTGCGCCTGGCCCAATCGAGCAGGGCTAAGCGGCGGGTCAGGCTCATCGTCACGCCCAACGGGAATTGATGCGAGGGGGTGAGGTAGGCCAATCGGGCCTGGGGAGCGCGCGCGAGGGCTGCGTCGATCATCAAGCCTTCGTGATCGATCGGCACTGGAATGATCTGCGCGCCCGCTGCGTTGAAGGCGCCACGTGCGCCGGGATAACCCGGGTCTTCCATCCACACTGGCTCGCCCTTTTTGATCAATATCCGCGCAGCCAGATCGAGCGCGCCCTGCGCACCCGATACCATGACGATTTGCTCGGGCGTGCAGTGAACTTGTCGTGAGACGGTCACATGCGCCGCGATAGCTTCCCGTAACGGTCGATAGCCCGCGGGGTCTTGATAGGAAAATGTCGTGTGTGGCAGCCGTCGCGCTTGTCGGACGACCAGCCGCGTCCAGAGTTCGTAGGGGAAGGCATCCAGCGCGGGCACTTCGGCGCGAAATGGGCGAGGCAACGATCGCGCTGGCGCGGCCGAAGTGGATGATGTGTGTTGCGATCGCGTCTGCGTAGATTGGGATGCTCCCGATACGGCGAGTGGCGCGTTAACGACCGAGGTCCGATCGGGCGGCGTTAACAGCTGTTCGGGCAAGACCTGCGCGACAAACGTCCCGCTGCCAGCGTGACTTTCCAAATAGCCTTCGGCCAGTAATTGTTGATAGGCGTTGAGGACGGTGTTGCGGGAGACATGCAGTTCGCTAGCGAGTGCGCGCGTGGAAGGCAGCTTGAGGCCATGCTTCAATTCGCCGGAGAGGATGGCCGCGCGCAGGTGCGTATAGAGTTGTTGATACAGCGGCGTGTCGGGCGTCGGGCGAAATGGCTCGCCAGTGAAGATCGTCATCGATCACTTGTCGGCATACGTCACACGCACATCGTCAAAGCTGCCGCTAATGCGACCGTTCGGCTCTACATCGAACACCAGCCACACCCATTGACCCAGCGCTTTGGTTGCCAGACTCTTGCGCGCCTGCCCGTCGACGTAGAATGTCACTTGGGTGCCATCCCAGCTGATGGCTAACTCGCGCGTCGCCGGCATGCCGGTTCCCGTCAGCAGGGTGTAGGTTTCTTCCGTCCCCGTGATGTCATGCCCCAGATACGCGACCGCGGTGCCGTCGGACGGTGTGAGCGATAGATACGTCCACGCATTCGATTGATCGCTCAGGCCGTTGACCTGCAAGCCGATGTCGCCAAAGCCGCTGGCGTCTTGCAGCGTTACCCGCGCCGACACGAAGGCGACCGGTCGATCAAATTTGAGCCACAACCCACCGTCGTAATACTCGCTGGCCGAGTTCTGAACATCATAATTCAGTCGCCCACTCTTGATCGAAACGGCGGGACTATTGAGGATGGTCGTGAACGAGCCGCGATATTGCCAGCGGGCATCGATGGCCGCACTCCCAAAGTCGTCGAGCAACACCGCCCCGATCGAACCGGCGGGCCGATTGGGCGTGGCGGTCAATCGGATGAGCGCGAAGGCCAACGCCGCGATCACGACGACGGCGATCACGCCCAGTCCGATCACGCTGCCGGATCGACTGCGTTCCGAGCGTGCGAGCGCGGGCACCGTCAGTCGCGTCGCGCCCGAATCGAGTGCGCGATCAAACGCGTCCGCCAGTTCCAGCGCGGTGGCGTAGCGCTCGGCGGGCGCTTTGGCCAGCGCGCGCAGCACGACCTGTTCAGTAGATTCACTGATATCGGGTTTCAGACTGCGCAGCGGCGGCGGTTCCTCGGTGACGTGCTTCATCATCACGGCCAGCGACGTCTCGGCCTTGAAGGGCAGTTCGCCGGTGAGCATCTGATACAGCACCACGCCCAGCGAGTAGATGTCGCTGCGCGCATCGACGGGCTGGCCCTGCGCCTGCTCGGGCGACATGTAATCGGGTGTGCCCACGCCCACGCCACTGGCTGTCAGATGGGTCTGGCTCTGCACGATCTTCGCCAGGCCGAAGTCCATCAACTGCACCCACTGGCCGTCTTGCAGCAAGATGTTGCTGGGTTTCACGTCGCGATGGATGACGCCTTGTTGGTGCGCGTGAGCGAGCGCTTCGGCGATCTGCCGCAATATCCGACCGGCCTCGCGTGGCTCCATCGGTCCACCGCGCATTCGATCGCGCAGCGTGCCGCCGGACACGTACTTCATCACCAGGTACGGCACACCTTGCGATTGACCGTAATCGTAGACGGGCAGGATGTGCGGATGATCGAGATGGGCAATGGCCTGCGCTTCGATCTTGAAGCGATTCAGAAAGTCAGGCTGCGCCAGCAGATACTCGGGCAGCACCTTTACCGCCACGGTCCGATCGAGCGTGGCTTGATGCGCCTTGTACACCGTCGACATTCCGCCGCTGTCGATCGGTTCGATCAAGATGTATTGGCCGAGCGATTGACCGATCAGGTTGAACATGGTCCGTAATGAACAACACGCCATGAGTAACGAGTAACGAGTTGTAACTCATTACTCGTTACTGGTTGTGCTTTACGCCTGCCAGTTGCGCGCTAACTCCACCAACGCCCGCACGCCAAAGCCGGTGCCGCCGCGAATGACGTACGGCAGCTTAGTGCGCGGATAGACCGGCGTGTAACCCACCGTGTCGGTGACCATGCCCGCGATGTCCCAGTGTGCCCACGGATACGACGTGAATTCTTCTAGAAAGACCGCGCTGGAACCGACACCGCCGTAACGTCCGCCGGTGTTCTTGATATCGGCGTTATCGGTGCGGATCTTGTCACGATATTCGTCATACAGCGGCAGTCGCCACAACTTCTCATTGGTGTTGTTGCTGGCGATCTTGATGCGGCGCGAGAGATCGTCGTCGTTGCAGAAGTAGCCGGCGGCCACGTTCTCGCCCAAAGCGATGACGCACGCGCCGGTCAGCGTCGCCAGATCGATCACCGCCTGCGGCTTGAAGTCGGCGGCATAGCACAACGCATCAGCCAAAATCAAGCGGCCTTCGGCGTCGGTGCTGATCACTTCGATCGTCTTGCCGTTGCGAGCGGTCAACACATCGGCGGGGCGATAAGCTGTGCCGCTGGGCAGATTCTCGCACGTCGGGATCAAGCCGACGAGGTGCACGGGCAGTTTCAGCCGCGCCGCCGCTTCCACCGCGCCGATGACGGCCGCCGCGCCGCCCATATCGTTCTTCATCGCTTCCATGCCGTCGGCAGGCTTGAGGCTGATGCCGCCGCTGTCGAAGGTGATGCCTTTGCCGACAAACACGATCGGCGCGGCGTCAGCACCGATATACTCCAACTCGATGAATTGCGGCGGATTAGCCGAGCCTTGTGTCACGCCGAGCAGCGCGCCCATCTGCTGCGCTTTGATCCAATCTATATCATGCACGCTACATTTCACGCCAACTTCAGTTGCCATCTGCTGCGCGGCTTGCGCCAACAACGCGGGCGTCAGGTAATTGGGCGGTTGATTCACCAGATCGCGCGTGCGATTGACGCCGAACGCGATCGCTTCACCAGCGCGCGCGCCGGCTTCGATGGCGGCGACCTTGGTCGTATCAAACTCGACGAGCGTCAGCGTCTCGATCGGGCCGCGCTCGATCGGCGCGTTGCGATGTTCGCGCCACTGATATAAACCCAATAACGTCCCTTCGATCACCGCCTGTGCCGCCGACGCCGGATCGATCTGGCCGGTGCCTGCACCATGCGCCACTGTCGCGATCGATTTGCAGCCTAGGTCGCGTGCACGCCGCGCCGCCCAAGCGGCCGCTTGCCGAACGCGGTCGAGGGTGAAATCCTGTACTTTGCCGAGGCCCACCACGATCACGCGCGCGGCGGGCAGCGTGCCGCGTGAATACAACACCGTTAACTCGTTCAACTTGCCGCGATAGTCGCCGCTGCGGATCACGTCGGTAATGGCGCCGTTCAGTGCTTTGTCCACCGCGCCGGTCGCGCCAGCGGGCACGCCTACACCTTCAAACAAATTGACGATCAGTACATCGGCGCTGGTGTCCTGAATGGAACCCTGTATCACTTGCAGATTCATGTTGCTCCTTGAGGAAGAAGTTGAAAGGTGATGATGAATGATGGGTGCGAGTTGATTATAGCACCAAGCGCTAAGGGCACGACGTGCATTTACCGCACGGCGCGATAGATAACGACGCTGCCGTGCTGAAACACGATCGGCAGAGCGATGACCGACCGATGAGTGTCGGCGACGATCAAGGTGATCGCCCACTGCGCGATGGTGGTACTGAGATCGGCGGGCGGCTGCGTCGAATTGAAGACGCGCTGCGTGAACGCATCCTTCGCTTTGAAGTCGATCGTTTCGATCGGATGGCCGACAAAAACGTGCGCGTCCGCGAAGACTGGCACGAGGTTGCCAAACCGCCAATCGCTTAAGACGACGTCTTGATTGGTTGTGTGTGCGTTCAGCCAGTCGAGCGCGGCCTGCTGATCGGCGGTGATGTATAGCGGCGGCTGCGGCACGCTAACGCGCAGCGAGCCGCCGAGGATGATCAGCACCGTCGTCGGCAGTACCGCCGCCACGGCGAGGCCGCCCAACACGCGGCGCTTCTCAAAGAGACGTTGTAGGCCGATCGCGGCGAAGATGCACAACGGTATCTGCCAGCCGATGATGAGGCGGCGACTGATCTCGACCGGCAGGTAGGCCATGATCGGTCCGACGACGAGCCAGGCGATAAGCAATAGACCCTCACCCTGCGCAGCGCGCGTCCCTCTCCCTGACTGGGAGAGGAGTAGGGGCGAGGGTCGAAGCCCGATGACGGCCAACAGCAGTAACGGCGCGAAGCCGAGCAGAAAATCGATCGGGTTGGGGGAGGCAAAGGGGTTTTGCGCCGACCACGCGGCTAGGCCCGGATTCGCATGGAACGCCCACACGAGATAGAGCCCGTAAGCGCCAGCCGCGATTGACGACAATGCAACAATGATGGCTTCGTGCCAGGGCAGGGCGCGGCGCTGCCACCACCGGGCGATCAAGTACGCGCCGAAGATGCCCGCAAACGCCGGCGCGTAGGCTTCGCGCGTGATGGCCGTCAGGCCGCCGAGCACGTTGGCGACGATCAACCGTTGGGGCAGGCGGGTTCGATCGGCTTGGAATGAATCCAGCGTGTAGATGCTCCACGCGAGGAACAGCGCACCGCCGACGATGATGTGTGGCGGGCCGTATAGGATCGAGAAGATCGTCGCATCCGGCGCGATGAGTTCATATGGCACATATTTCTGATCGATCAGATAGCTGGCTAATAAGCCCCACCCGCCGCTGAACAGCACCAGCCACCAGGTGATTAACAGATTGCGTTGATCGGCGATGAAGCGTTTCAGGCAGCGATACAACAACCACAACAACGCAACGCTGCCGATGAGGCGCGCGGCGTGATACAAGAAGGTGAAATCAAGCGGCACTTTGCCGAGGACGAGATAGAAGAGATAAATCGCGCTGCCGTAACGATAGGTTTCTTCGGACGAGTACGGCAGATGAAACAGCCACGCGCCCTGCGCGCCCTGCCGCATCTTGGCGAGATACGAGTAACCGTCTTGTTCGTAGAGAAAGAAACCGCCGAAGCGGTGTTGCGGGGTGGAGTTGATGTAGCCGATCAGGTAGGGCAGGTTTGCCCACAGCAGCGCCAGGACTGCTCCAACGATCACGGCGCGGCGTTTCATGACGCGGTCTGACTCCGGGTGATGAGCCAGTACGTGCGCATCTCGCCTTTGCCCTTTACGGCGATCAGGCCGCGTTCTTCAAACCGGAAACTCTCGCAGAGGAGTTCGTAAGTGGCCTGCGTGACCTGAATGCGATCGGGCAAGCCCTGCGCTTCCATGCGGCTGGCGGTGTTGACCGTGTCGCCCCACAGATCGTAACTGAACTTGGAACTGCCGATGACGCCCGCCACGACTGGACCACTGTCCAGGCCCACGCGAATGTGAAACGGTTCGTTTAGCGGACTGCGCAGCATGGCGACCATCGCCTGCATGTCCAGCGCCATCTGGGCGGCGGCTTCGGCGTGATCGGTGCGCGAGGTGGGCAGGCCGGACGCGGCCATGTACGCATCACCGATCGTTTTGATCTTCTCCAGCCCGTACGCGCGCGCCATCTCGTCAAAGGTGGAAAAGATGTCGTTGAGCCAGCCGATCAGTTCCACAGGCGAAACGCGCATTGAGAGTTCGGTGAAATCAACGATGTCGGCGAATAAGACGGTGACCGCCGGGAACCGATCGACGATCAACTGCCGATCGCTGCGCAGCCGATCCGCAATCGGTTTGGGCAGGACGTTGAGAAGCAGCCGTTCGGAAGTCGCCCGTTCCTGTTCGAGCGCGTGCAGGTAGGCCTGTTCGTTATCGCGCAGACGCTTGCGTTCCAGCGAGGCGCTGACCCGCGCCGACAAAATCGACGGCTCAAACGGCTTGGGCAAAAAATCTTCCGCGCCCAGTTCGATGCACTTCACAGCGTTGTGCAGTTCGCCCGCGGCCGAAATGACGATGACGGGGATGTGCCGCAGCGCCGGATCGTTCTTAAGTGTTTCCAGCACGACAAAGCCGGTCGCACGCGGCATCATGATGTCGAGCAGCACCAAATCGAACGGTTTTTGTTGGAGTAAATCGAGCGCCTGACGGCCATCGCGGGCTTCGGTCACGGTGTGACCCAGCAGCTGCAAATGAATGCTCAACAACCGGCGAATGTCGGTGGAGTCATCCGCGACGAGGATAGAAGCGGCGGAGGGAATAGTGGACATGATTCGAATAACGGCGACCTAGCCGGCGGCTTTAGCCAACCGTCGATAGGTCTTTTGCATCAACAACGCATCCTCTTCCATCAACGGGCTTTCGCACAGAATGCGGCCGCCCGCGCCCAGATCGATGAGAGCCTTGAACAGATCCTTGTATTTCAGATCGGCCTCTTTCAACGGCAGATGTTTCTTTTCGCCTTTGGGGCCGTAGTCGATGCCCGAGAGGTGAATGTGCAGCGACGACAGCCCGCGCTGGCCCAGGCCGCTGGCGACAAGTTTGAGCGCTGCGCTGAATTCGGCGTACGAGTTGAAACTGCCATCGCCCCGCCGCGCGTGCAAGTGCGCAAAATCGATGCAGGGCAGCACGCCGTCGATGTCGCGCGCCAGATCGATCGTTTCTTCCAGCGTGCCCAGCATCGCGCTCTTGCCCATCGTTTCCGGGCGCAGCGTGACATTGACGCCTTCGTGTTTCAATTGATCGACGACTTCGGCCAAACGTTTGCGCGCAATCGGATACACTTTAGCGGGATCGTCTGCCATGTAGGAACCGGGATGGAAGATGATGTCCGACGCGCCTGCTTTGTAGCCCGCCCGCGCCGCCGCCAACAACCGATCGAGCCCGCCTTTGAGCAGTTCCTTCGTTTTCGCGTTGAGGTTGATGTAATACGGGGCGTGGATGCTCAGCGGCATCTTCACTTGCTCGGCGGTGGCTTTGATCGTCGCGCAGGTCGCATCGGTCACGCGCACGCTCTGCACCCAGGCCAGTTCCAGCGTTTGCAGCCCCAATTCGTTGAGGCGCAGAATCCCGCCCGGTGTGCCGCCCGGTTTCTTGGGCGTACTGAGTGGTGAGCCAACCGTGCCGAATAAGAAAGTGCCCATTGAGGTTGCCTTTTCAATCATCCACTAATCGCCGATGGCCTTTGGGGCAGACGCCATGCGAACTGTCGTACCAACCGGCGAAGTCCGAATCAAAATGCGGCGTGATGCGCCAGTGATTGACGCAGTACACGCGCTGGCATTGCGGACAGTAAAACGGTGCCCACATCGGGTTGAGGGTGTGCACCAGCTGTGCATCGTGAGTGGTCAAGGCTTGCTGCAGGCTGCGGACGAGCTGCCCCTTCACTTCTTCAGTGCTGCTCTCCCACAAAAAGCCAGCCAGGACCAATTTACCGGACAGCGCCTCGGGCGCGGCGATCAGTTCCAGTGTCGCCGCAACGCTCATGCACACCTGACACCGAAAAACTGCTTTGGGCATGCCTCCACCTAATCGATGGACACAATCTTAAACCGCATCTTGCCGGCAGGCGCGTCGATCTCGACTTCGTCGCCGATGTGCTTGCCCAGCAGGGCCTTACCCAGTGGACTTTCGTTGCTGATCTTGCCATTCATCGGGTTGGCCTCGGCCGCGCCGACGAGCGAGAACGTTTCGCGATCGTCATAGCCGACTTCCGTGACGGTGATGCGCGAACCGATCCGCACCGAGCCGCCGGTTTGCTCTTCGATGATCTCGACGTGGCGCAGCATGTTCTCGATGGTGCGGATGCGACCTTCCAGAAACGCCTGATCTTCCTTGGCGGCGATGTAGTCGGCGTTCTCCGACAGGTCGCCTTGCTTGATGGCAAAGTTCAGCCGCTCGGCCAGTTCTTTGCGCTTATTAGTCTTCAGGTCTTCCAGCTCCGCCTCGAGTTTGAGTTTGCCCTCGGGCGTCAAATAAGTTGGGGTGGGTTCTTGCATGAGTCGTGTTTCTCCTAAAACACTATCCCTAGAGGATAATTCAGAATGCCGTAATGTGCAACAGACTCAGACCTTGGGCAGCGTCTCTTCTTCCACCAGCACGCGCCGCAGTACCTTGCCGACGAAGCTCTTGGGCAGTTCGCGGCGGAACTCGATTTCCCACGGCACTTCCCATTCGGCCAGACGCGCGCGGCACAGCGTCAGCAGTTCATCGGGCGTGGCCTTCTCGCCGTCGCGCAAGACGATGTAGGCTTTCACCTTCTGGCCGGGTTCGGTGGTCGGCACGCCGATGACGGCGGCTTCCTTCACTTTGGGATGTTCGAACAACACTTCTTCGATGTCACGTGGGTAAACTTGATAGTCGCCGGCCAGGATCATATCTTTCTTGCGATTAATGATCGAGACATAGCCGTCTTCGTCCATCGTCGCAACATCGCCCGTGTACAACCACGGCCCGTGCCCATCCGATGAATCCACCAGCGTCCGATCGGTCATGGCATCCAGCCCCCAGTAGCCCATCATCACCTGCGGTCCGCGCACGACGAGCTCGCCCGTTTGATGCGGCCCGAGGTCCTCGCCCGTCGCCAGATCGACGATCTTCGCTTCGGTCGAGGGGAACGGAATCCCGATCGAGCCGATTTTGCGTTGACCGCGCAGCGGATTGGCATGCGTCACCGGTCCTGCTTCGGTGAGACCGTAGCCTTCGACTAATCGTCCGCGCGTCAACTTCTCGAACGCCTCTTGCACTTCGACGGGCAGGGGTGCGGCGCCGCTGATGCAGGCGCGGATCGATCGGATGCCGAAGCGTCGCACGCCGGGATAATTGTTGATCGCCATGTACATGGTCGGCACGCCGGGGAACAACGTGGGCTTCTCACGCTTGATGGTGTTCAGCACCTCGGCAGTGATAAATGTCGGCAGCAACACCATCGTCGCGCCCGTCATCACCGGCACGTTGAGCGTGGTGGTCAAGCCGTAACTGTGCGAGAAGGGCAGCACGCACAGAAATACTTCATGCCCTTCGCGCAGATCGGTGAGCCAGTGTCGGGTCTGTAACGCGTTCGCCACGAGGTTGCCGTGCGACAACATCACGCCTTTAGGCTGATCGGTTGTACCACCCGTGTAAATGATCACGGCCAATTCATCGCAGCCGATGTCGGTGCGCGGGCGGATCGCCGGTTGACCTTTGAGCGTGGCAGGCCAGCGGCTCATACCCGTTTCCAGTTCGAAGCTCAGCCGATGACCTTCCTTGGCCTCACGCGTCAACGTGAACGCAATCTGCTTGGGCAGCGGCAGATAGTCTTTGATGTTCGCAAAGATGACGTGCTCTAAACGCGTGGCTAACTTCACGCGGCGCAGCATCTCGCCGAAGTGCGTCAAGCCGATCAGCACTTTCGCGCCCGAATCTTCGACCTGCCGGATCACTTCGGCCTCGCTGTTGGTGGGACTGGTGAAGACCACCACGCCACCCGCGCGCAAAATACCGTAATAGGCGATGATGGTCTGCGGGATGTTCGGCAGCAAGATCATCACGCGGTCGCCGCGCTGCACGCCCAGATCGAGCAGGGCATTGGCAAACCGATCGGCTTCAGCGCTGAGTTCGCGATACGAGATCGAGCGGCCAAAGAATTTGATCGCCGTGTGGTTGGGGAAGCGCGTGGCCGCGCTGCGCAGGAAACGATGCACGGGTCGATCGGGTAAGCTGATCGTGTGGGGGACGCCCGGCTCATAGTGCTTCAGCCATGGCCGTTCCTTGATCAACTTCGCCGACGAACTTTCGGGCTGCGGCCCGCGGCGCGTCGTCGGCGTCTCGCTCATGAAGCGTTGAATGGCGCGATTGACCGCCTCGGCCCGTTCGAGGATGACCATGTGCGCGCTGGCAGGCACATCGACGTGCTGCGCGTTGGGAATGTGCTTCGGCACTTCGTCGAAGACGGCGGGCGGCAGCACGCGATCGCGATAGCCGGTGATCACCAGCGTCGGCACTTTGATCGTGCGGAACATCTCCCAGCCGTTGAAGACAGCGACGTTGCGCTTGTAGAAATCTTTCATCACGTACGGCGGCGCGGAGATGGCGCGGCGCGACAACGGCGCGACGAGGTTCAACAGCGCCAGCGGCATCTTCAAGATCGTGCGCGTCGCCGCGTCGATCTGATATTGCCCGGCCGCCGCGATCATGATCAACTTCTCGACACGTTCGGGATGGCGCGCGGCATACGTCGAAGCGATTGCGCCGCCGAAGGAATGTCCCGCGATGGCAAAGCGTTCGGGCAAGTTGAGTTTGGCGAACAGCGCGTCGAGGTCGGCCTGCACTTCGTCCATGGTGTAGCGCGAGGCGGGCTTGCTGCTGTAGCCGTGGCCGCGCAGATCAAGCGCGATCACGCGATGCTCGTCGGAGAAGAAGCGAAGTTGTTTAGCCCATTGCGTGGCGCGTCCACCAAAGCCGTGAATGAAAACGATGGTGTGCTGGGCCGCTTCCGGCTGCACGTCGATGACGCTGAGCCGCAGCGGCGGCTGCTGGCTAATCTCTACGTCTTCACGGTACAGTTCGAGATCGATCTGCACGGCTTTCCCCCGCTGAATTGTCTGGTGATAACGAATGTGGTTGGTTCTGGCGTGAGGCTAAGTATAGCACGAACGCTTGAGGAATCAGCGCGGTTCGATCAATGCCAGCAGCTTGGGTCCAAAGATCAACAAGCCAATGATCACGGCGCCGATCGCGCCGATGAGGACTGCGCCTGCCGCCGAGTCTTTGGCCACTTTCGCCAGCGGATGTTCTTCGGTGCTGACCCGATCGAGCGCGGCTTCGAGCGCGGTGTTGAACAGTTCCGCCGACAACACGCTCATTATCGTCACGATGAGAATGGCCCACTCGACGACGCTGACTTGCAGCCACAACCCGGCAAGGATGACGAGCGCGGAGATAACGATGTGAATGCGCAAGTTGGCCTGCGTGCGAAACGCAAAGCCGATGCCCTGAAACGCGTAGCCGAAGGATTTGAAGAGTCGCTGCATGATAGCCTTTGACACGATGACAGTTAATTTTTACCTGCAGATCGGCTTGTCATCTTTCGCGCGAAGCGCGGCGTCATCCAGTCACTCTTTCGGTTCTGTAATCACCGCGCCGATGGACTGAAGAATTGCCGATTGCGCTGCCCACATCGTCGACTTCTCAGCGCGGGTGTAGTGATCGTGACCCAGCAAGTGCAGCACGCCATGCACGACCAGCAGTTGCAACTCAGCCTCGACGGGATGCCCGCCTGCTTTAGCCTGGGCTTTGGCCTTCGGGTATGAAATGACGATATCGCCCAGATACGCGGTGCCTTCGTCGGCGTTGAACGACAACACGTCGGTCGGCGCGTCGATGTGGCGGAACTGCCGATTGAGTTTGCGCAGCTGCGCATTGCCCGTGATCACGAGGGTCAACTCCACCCGATCGGCCACGCGTTGCTGATCGAGCGCGGCGCGAGCCGTCCTTGTCAGTTGTCGGATCGAAACGTGTTCTGCGTAACGCGCGCCAACTTCAATATGAATGATCGCTTTAGACTTGATCGCTTTTCTCGCCATCCCGCTGTCGCTCCGTCTCTCCATTGCTTTTCGCCGTCGATTGTCCGTTGTTGCGCAGGCGGCCCGTATCGCTCTTAGCTTCCTGTCCGGGATAACGCAGCCGCGGATGGAAGATGCCCTGCAGCGTGGCGACGAACGATTGCCGCACCGTTTCGAGATCGCTCAGCGTCAACGGGCACTCGTCGAGTTGGCCCCACGCGATCCGATCGGCGATGACCTTGCGCACGATCTCGTTGATCTCTTCCGGCGAACCAGGATGCGTGGCGCGCACCGTCGCTTCACAGCCATCGGCTAGCATCAACAGCGCCGTCTCTTTGGTCTGCGGTTTTGGTCCCGGATAGCGAAACGCTTTTTCGTCTACGCTGCTCGGATCAGCCGCGTCTTCCAATGCTTTTTGATAGAGAAAACTCACGCGCATCGTGCCGTGATGTTCGGGAATGAAGGCGCGCACGCGCGACGGCAAACGATATTTCTTGGCGAGTTCAACCCCGTCTTGCACGTGGCTCACGATGATTTCGGCACTGGTGCGCGGATTCAGCTGATCGTGAACGTTGGCGCCCTCGATCTGATTCTCAACAAACATATACGGTCGCGCCGTCTTGCCGATGTCGTGATAGAACGCGCCGACCCGCGTCAGCAGCGAATTCGCGCCGATGCGTTCCGCCGCTTGCTCGGCCAGATTCGCCACCATCAACGTGTGATGATACGTGCCCGGCGATTGATGCAGCAGCTGATTCAACAAGGGATGCGTCGGCCGCGCGAGTTCGAGCAATTGCAGCGTCGTGGTGATGTCGAACAAACTGCCGACGAGAAAGAAACCGGCCAACGTCAAACTCGCCGATAAACCACCGTTCAACGCCGCCGCGCCGATCAGCGTCACCAACCCGATCGGGTCCGTCGTGCCCGACGGCAAGCGAAACGCCAGCACCACCGCGATGTTTACTAGCGCTACGTACAGACCCGCGAAGAAGAACGCGTTCAAGCGCTCGATGCGGCCCAGCACCAGAATCGCCGCGAGGCCGCCCGCCGCCATGTAGACCGTCATCTCCAGCGAGCCGCCCGCCATCACGCCGATCAAACCCGCCATCACGATCGTCGCTGTGACGGCGAGGCCGGGACCCAGCAGCACTGCCAGCAGCATCGACAACGCCGCGGCTGGAAAGAAGAACGGCAGCACGGTGCGATTGGGCACGATGATCTTCGCGGCCAGCATGAACGCCAGCAGCAGAATCAGCAGCAAAAACAGGTGGCGGGGCCGATCGAGCAGTTCGTTTTCAAAGCGCCACATGTACAGACCCAACAGCACCGCCGTCACCACAGCCATCAGCACATTGCCGCCGATGTCGCCCCAGCCGACTTGCGATTGGCGCAGATTCAACTCGTTGAGCGTTTCGATCTGCAGCGGCGTGACGATCTCGCCCTGCCGCACGATGGTCTGCCCGGCTTCGATGTCGCGCTGACGCGGCTCCACTTTGTTGCGCGCGTCGAGGCGGGCTTGCTCGGTAGCGGTGTCGTTGCGGGCGCGATTGGGCACGATAAAGGGCTGCGCGATCTGGCTGACCAACTGCGTCTGATCTTCGTTGAGATCGATCGCGACCAGCGCGGGCAAACGGCCCTTGATCTCGTTGACGTTGACGTCTCGGATTTCGCTGCGCATCGCCAGATCGATCACGGCGATGACTTCCTGCGCCAGACGCTGCCACAGCTCGTTGGAGGCGGCCAATAACTGATCGATCACGATCGGGCTGAGCGGCACATTCTCGATCGCGCTCAACATCGAGCGCTGCTGATCGGCCGTGGCTTGCGCATCCTGCCGCACCGCGCGGATGAAGTCGATCACTTGCCGCGCGTAAGCGATCTGCTGGCGGGCCACCCGCGGATCGAGCGGATCGTAGATGACGGCGACGTTCTTCTCGGCTTCGTCGCGGGCCAAGTCGGTGAGGATGGTGCTGGCGTAGCGCGTGCTGCGCGGCGCGCGAACATCTTCGGGGGCGACGTCACCGGCGTTCAGCGTCACCTGTCCGGCCGTAAACAGCGGCACGATCAAGATCGCGGCGGTGCCTAAGACAAACAATAGGCCCGACAACCAGACACGGGCATTGCGCCACGTCTGTTGTTTGCTGGATTTGGAGGAGCGCGTAACTGGCGACCACATAGATGTGACAGTCTGAGATGAGCCAAACGAAAAGGGGAGCGCGTGGCTCCCCTTGATTATCTTACAAAATTCGCGATTGGTCTAAACAACGGGTTAGGCCTGACGAGGAAAGTCTACTCGGTGATGGAAGGCGCGTCAAGGCGAAAAGAATCTACTCTTGGTTCGTCATGCCCGAATGCTCGCTTCGCGTCGGGCATCCATGCGACGATTGGCAATATGCGCCGACTGGTGTGGTGGACTCCCGCTACGCCGTACCCGGCACTTTGTGCCGGCGACGCGCTAGGCGAAAGCACGCGGGAGTGACGCTCCGCATGTTCACGTCATGCGGAGTGTCCGCCAGACGTCTCAACCGCTGATAATATTGCGGACATCGTCCACTGCGTCAGATCAAACCACTCAATCCGCTCATCCGCCGGGCGGAACCACGCATATTGATGTCGCACGAAGCGATGCGTCTGGTGCTTGATCAGTTGCCTGGCCTCTTCCAGCGACAATTCGCCGCGCAGCACCGCGCCCATCTGCGGATAACCGAGGCTCGACAGCGAAGGGAGTTGCCACGCGTTTGCATACTTCGTGGCGAGGGCGTGTACTTCATCCAACCAGCCACGCGCGATCATCTCGTCGACGCGGGCATCGGTGCGGCGATACAGTTCGGCGCGAGGCAGCGTCAGGCCAATGCGACGTATCGCAAACGGCGGCGGCTTCACACGGCCCAACGCGCTGAACTTCTCGCCGGTGGTGCGATAGACTTCCAGTGCGCGGATGGTGCGCCGCACATTGCGCGGATCGATCTTCAGCGCGGCCTCAGGATCGATCTGCTGCAATTCGGCGTAGAGGTCTGCACCCGAGCGGGCTTCCAACTCGGCGCGCAATGCGGGATTCGGCGCCACTTCGGGGATCACCAAGCCTTCAGTGACGGCGCGGATGTACAGGCCCGTGCCGCCGACGAGCAGGGGCTGCTTGCCCTGCGCGAAGATCGCGTCAATGGCGGCGTTGGCATCGGCTTGATATTCGGCCAGCGTGTACGACTGATCGGGATCGACGCGATCGATCAGGTGATGGCGCACGCGCGCGAGTTGATCGGCGGTGGGCTTGCCCGTGCCGATGTCCAAGCCGCGATAGATCTGGCGCGAATCCGCCGAGACGATCTCGCCGTTGAGGCGTTCGGCCAGTTCGATGGCGAGGGCGGTCTTACCGACGCCCGTCGGCCCGATGATGGTGATGAGCGTTCGGTCGTTCATAATAACCACGGGTTAGGCTTTCTCATCTTCAAATGCTCTCAAACCGCGTCCTCGCGGTTTGAATCGACCGCGAGATGCGGTCGATGAGCAGCCGAGCATTCCAGCACCTGTGCCCGCGTTCACCCCTCAATCGCATTCTCGATGTGTTCAAAACGCGCGACTTCGCCGCGTGCGCCGATCTCAATGGCGACCACGTCGATACGCCAATCCCGATCGGCGGCGTTGTGTTCGTCGAGATAGGCCTGCGCCACTTCCAACAACTTGGCGCGCTTCGTCGGCGTGATCGATTCTTCTGGCGTGCCAAAGCGATCGCCGCGCCGTGTACGGACTTCCACTAACACCAGCACGCCGTCCTTCTCGGCGACGATGTCCAGTTCGCCTTCGGTGCAGCGCCAGTTGCGCTCGCGCACCACGTAGCCGCGCGCGGCCAATCGCAGCGCGGCGAGGTCTTCGCCCAGTTTTCCCAATCTTTGGCGTCGATCTGACATGGCAATCACTCTGGCTCACATTTTACCCTGATTGGCCGATTCGTTTGAGCGTGCGATTGGGCCGTCAGTTTGTCATCTCCTTTCACTTTGTGCTAGAATATTCGCGCACGTGCTGGCACATCTTTGGTGGAAGGCCCTCATGGAAAAAATCGACATTCTGCGCCGGACTGACATCTTCTACGATTTAACGCCCCCTCAACTGGAAATGCTCGCCTCGATTTGCGAAGAAAAGACTGTGAAACTGGGCGATATTATCTTTGAGGAGAACGCCAACAGCGACGAGATGTATGTCATTGCCCGTGGTGCAGTGGAAGTTTTGGTCGATCCGACCATGGTGGGTGGGCCGGGCGCGCGCAAACGCGGCACCGGGCCGGTGACTATCGCCACTCTGCGGGCGGGTCAGACGTTCGGCGAAATTGCGCTGGTCGATCAAGGTTTGCGGACCGCATCGGCGCGCTGCGCGGAAACAGACACCCATCTGCTGGTTGTGCCGCGCAGTCGATTTATGAAACTGTGCGACACGTACCCGGAACTGGGTTATCGCGTCATGCGCAACATGGCGGCCGATTTAGCCTTCAAGATTCGCGGCAGCGATTTAGCGATCCGCGAACAGCTGTTGTGGCGGCCGCGGTCTGGCGGCTAACGCCCGCTCGATCGGTTTTTGCAGCGGACGGTCCGACACTCGGCCGTCCGCGTTTTATTTGCCAGGGGAGGCACTATGCATGCGGAAATCATCGCCACCGGCAGCGAACTGCTGCTGGGTGAAGTCGTCGATACCAACTCCACGTACATCGCGCGGCAATTGCGCGAGATCGGCCTGAATCTCTTCTACAAAACCGTCGTCGGCGATAACGAGCAGCGCATGGCTGAAGCGCTGACGATTGCGTTGCAGCGTTCCGATGTGATCATCACTACCGGCGGCCTTGGCCCCACGATCGACGATGTGACGCGGCCCGCAGTCGCGAAGGCCGTTGATCGGGAACTGATCTTTCGTGACGATCTGCTCGAACAGATTCAGGCGCGCTTTCGCGCGTACGGCGTGCCGATGGGCGAGAACAATCGTCGGCAGGCGTACGTCCCGCAAGATGCCATCCCGATCGAGAATCCGGTCGGCACGGCCCCCTCGTTCATCGTCGAGCATCACGGCAAGATCATCATCAGCCTGCCGGGCGTGCCGCGCGAAATGGAATATCTGATCGAGCACGCGGTGCGGCCTTACTTGATCGAGAAACTCAAATTGACGGATGTGATCGTCATTCGCACGCTGCACACGGTGGGACTAGGTGAGAGCCGCATCGACGAAGCGATCGGCGATCTGGAGACCGCCGCCAATCCGACCGTCGGGCTGTCGGCGAAAGCGGGTCAAGTCGATATTCGCATCACCGCTAAAGCGGCCACGCGTGCCGAAGCTGAGGTCTTGAACTCAGTGATGGAAGCCACCGTGCGCGAACGCGTGGGCAAGTACGTGTTCGGCGTCGATGCCGATACGTTGGAAAGCGTCGTCGCGAAACTGCTGATCGATCAGGGACTTACCTTAGCGAGCGTGGAGTTTGGGACAGGCGGTGTCTTGGGCGGCCGATTGGCCAGTCTCGGCCCGACGTTCCGCGGTGGCTTGACGCTCTCGCACTTCGACGGCGCTGATTTGAATAGCGTCATTCAATCTGCCGATCACGTACGCGAGACGCAAGGCAGCGATTGGGCCGTGGCGACGATCTTGCGCGATGCCGCCGAGGGAAACGGCCAACACCTGCAGATCGCGCTGGTTGGCGCGGGGCAGCCGTTGACGATCGAGCGTGGCTTAGGTGGTCATTCGGGCTTGGCTGCACAGTGGGCCAGCAATGCCACGCTTGGGCTGGTGTGGCGCAAGTTGAAGCGGCCGCCGACCACTGATGACTGACCACTGATAACTGACAACCAACTACTGACCACTCAACTGATAATGCGTCACTTCCACTTGCGCGAAGACGCCGTGTTGTAAACGCGTACCGTGCGCATCCAGCCAGCGCTGCACCAGGTTGCGTTGATCCCACATCGGGACTTCAGATGCGACGAACCACACACTCGATCGATCTTTGAATAGCTCGTCGAGGTGCTGCCAGATCGCCTGCTCCGTATCTTGAAAACCGTCGTTCGGCCCGGGGTAGTTCGTGTACGGTCCAGCCAGTGGCGTATAGGGTTGATGGAAATAGTAATCGAAGATGTACTGAACGTAAGGGATCTGAAAGAGAACGGTTTCATTCGCCGTGAACGATCGCTCAATGAACTGCGTCGCCGATCGGAAATCGGACTTGTAGGGAATGGTCGATTGGCCGATGAGTCCAGCACTTGCAAACACAATCACCCCCGCCAGGCCGATCACAGCCATCGGTTTGAGCCACACCCATAACGCACGTATCCCGGCCGCGATCAGCACATAGTACGCGGGCATGATCCAGATCAAATAGCGATCGGTGAAAATCGGCCGATTGAGCGAGACGATAAAGATCGCGAAGAAGGGCACGGCCAGCCATACGAACAATGCCGCGCCGCTCAACCGTTGACCTTTCGTGGTCAACGCGGTCGTCAAACCAAAGACCGCCAGCGCCGCGGCTAATCCGGCGGCAAGCGGCTGCCAAAAATCCGGCAGCACCGTCAATAAGCCGCGCGCGTAACCGCCGCCCAGAATGCTGATCATTTCACTCAACGTGTAGCGTCCGTAACCCGTAGCGGCCGGCTGAAGCACCAGCGGCAGTTGCCAGATGGCCAGCGGCAGGTAAGGGATCGTTAGTAACCCGAAGGCGATCAGCGCATCACGCACGCGCCGCCGAATCGGCGGACACCACAGCAGGAACAGTCCAAACTCGACGGGGATGATCAACGCCGCGAGGATGTGCGCGTAGACGGCCAGTGAAGTGCTGACCACCATGCCGATCCAAAAGCGCACGCGACCGTCTTCGAGCGCGTGGCGCAAGCAGTAGATGCCGATCAACGCCAGCAGCGTGATCAGCGTGTACATCTTGGCTTCCTGGCTGTACCACACGTGATAGCCGGAGACGGTGAGCAAGAGAGCGGCCACCAGACCGATCGAGCGGTTGAACAGCCGCGTGCCGACGACGAAGATCAGCGGCACACTCAAAACACCAAAGATCAGCGATGGGAAACGAATTGCAAATTCGCTCTGACCCGCCAGACCAATCCAACCGCGCAGCATCAAAAAATACAACGGACCGTTAAAACCGGGCTGCGTGAAGGTCTTAATCAGATCGGGCAAGGGCGCCAACGCAAACCGAATCGCATCGACCTCATCGCGCCACAGGCTTTGAAAGTTGATCGATCCGATGCGAATCGCGAAGGCCAACAGAATTAGGACCGACAGAATAGCCGCAGAATGAGTGGCAAGGCGTGAACTGAATGAGGTTTGTCGAGTCATGAGCGTTCGGCCCGATTATACCGCACAGCGTCACAAGCCGACTTTTGACAGTGCTCACTCTCTGACATACAATTAGTCCACTTTGGGCCGAGGAGGAGACATGCTGCGTTTTATTCGTGGCTTGTTGACAGTGGTAGTCGTGTTAGTCATAGTCGTCGCGGCAGCTGCCGGCGGCGGCTATTTGTTTTTAACTCGCCGGGCTTTCCCGCAAGCCGATGGCACAGCGCGCGTTTCGAGCGTCAAGACACCCATCAACGTCATTCGCGATAAGAATGGTGTGCCGCACATTTACGCCAGCAGCGCGCACGATCTATTCTTTGCGCAGGGTTACGTGCAGGCGCAAGATCGTTTGTGGCAAATGGAGATCGGACGACGCGGCGTCGCTGGCCGCACGTCTGAACTCAGCCCGACGAAGTCTGGTCTGGAGCAGGATAAGTTCGTTCGAACGTTGGGTTGGCGGCGCGCCGCGCAAGCCGATTACGACGCGCTCGACGACGAATCCAAGGCGATCTTGCAGGCCTATGCCGATGGCGTGAACGCCTTCATCAGTACTCATGAGAACAACCTGCCGATCGAGTTCACCATCGTCGGCGCGTTTGGCAGCCAGGGCCTGAATTACAAGCCGGAGCCGTGGACGCCCATCGATACGCTGCAGTGGGCCAAGGCGATGGCGTGGAGTTTGGGCGGCAACTGGGATGGCGAGGTCTTTCGGGCGCGAGTACTGGCGCAGTTTGGCGAAACGCAAGGTCAATCGCTGTTGGCCGATCTGATTCCGCCGTACGATTACGCCGCTAAACCCATCATCGTGCCGTCGGGTGTATCGTGGCAGCAATTGCCGACGAACCTTGCGGGTATCAAACAACTCGATCAGATCACGGGGCTGCGCGGCCGCGATGTCGGCTCGAACAACTGGACGATCAGCGGCAGCCGCACGACGACGGGCAAACCGCTGCTAGCGAACGATCCACACCTCGCTATTCAGATGCCGTCGATCTGGTACTTCAACAGTCTGCACTGCCAGCCGGTCTCCGCCGAATGTCCTTACGATGTGATCGGCGCAGTCTTCCCGGCCGCGCCGGGCGTCATCATCGGCCACAATGCCAAGATCGCGTGGGGCGTAACCAACGTCGGGCCGGATGTGCAAGACCTATTCCTCGAAAAAGTGGACGGTAATCAGTACGAATACAAGGGCCAAAAACTCGATCTCAAGATCGTGCCGGAAACGTGGACGATCAAGGGCAAGGTGCCTGACGGTTATACGCCGTCCGCTAATGAGGTCGATGAGTACGATGCGGCCTCGAATACCACGAAGATCACGCTGAACGTGCGCTACACCGTGCACGGCCCGCTCATCAGCGACGTGGACGCCGACATGGCCAAAGCTGGCGGCGGTCAATATGCGGTGGCGTTTGAATGGACGGCCATCAATGCGCCGGAAGAATCGATCAAGTCGTTCCTGCAGATCGACAAGGCTCAGAATTGGGATGACTTCCGTGCGGCGTTGAGTGTGTTCGGTTCGCCAAGCCAGAACTTTGTGTATGCAGATGTCGACGGCAACATCGGTTATCAGACGCCGGGGCGCATTCCAATCCGCGCCAAGGGCGATGGTCAACTGCCAGTGCCGGGCTGGACGGGCGAATACGATTGGAAGAGTTATATTCCCTTTGACGAACTGCCGCGTTCATACAACCCGCCGCAGGGCTATATCGTCACGGCGAATAACGCCGTCGTCGGCCCCGATTACAAGTACTTCATCTCAATGGATTGGGATCGTGGCTGGCGCGCGCGGCGCATCGTCGATCTGATCGAGTCGAAGGAAAAGATCAGCGCCGCCGACATCGCGACGATTCAAGGTGATAGCTACAATCTCTCCGCCGAGCAGATCGTGCCGTACTTGGCAAACATCAGCGTGGACGGTGATGCGCGGAAGGTGCTGGATGCCATCAATAGTTGGGATTTCTTCGAGAAGCGCGAAAGCACCGGCGCAGCGGCATATGAAGTCTTCTGGCTGAGTTTGCTGCGCAATACGTTCGACAACACACTGGGTGAACTCGCGCCCGATTACGTGGACGGCGGCGATCTCAATCGACAGGCGATGATCGCCTTGCTGGCCAAACCCGACTCGACGTGGTGGGGGGCAGGCGGCCGTGATGCCGTGTTGAAGAAATCGCTGGAAGACGCGGCCAAGATGCTGACCGCTGAACTGGGCAGTAACCCATCGGATTGGAAGTGGAGCAAGATCCATACCGCTACGTTCAAGAGTCAGGCGTTGGGTGATGCGCCGGTGTCCTTCATCTTCAATCGCGGCCCGATCGAGGTCGATGGCGGTACGGCGACGGTGAACAACACCGGCACGGGCAGCAACTTCAGCAAAGCGTACTCGAATCCGCCCGGCAAACTCGCCGCGATCTTTGCGGAACGCTCGACGCCGTCGCTGCGGCAGATCATCGATCTAGGCAACTTGAATGCGTCGGTGTTCGTTCACACTACCGGGCAGAGCGGTCTGCCGACTGCGTCGCACTATGACGACTTCATCGACAAGTGGCGCAACATTCAATACGTGCCAATGTATTGGGACGTGAAGGACATCAAGGCCAACGCCGAAGGGACGTTGACGTTGACGCCGTAACGTTCAAATTAAGACTGGATGCAAACGGATGCGTCGCAGGTATTTCAGTGCGGCGCATCTTTTTTTGTGGCGACTCCGCTTAACTCACTGGTAACTCAACTGGAATCCACTCGACTGTGATTATGTGCTAGCCTAAACACGGTACTTATCACTTTCAGGTTGGAGGTTGAAGGATGACATCACGTCGCACACTCGCGTTGACGCTCAGTTGCGCCCTCTTGTTTGGTTTCTTGATGACCACCGCTAATATCACCTCAGCGCGACCGTTCATGTCGCCGCCCGACTCGCCACCGCCGACGCCCGTGCCCGGCACGATCGTTGGGACGGTGACCCGCCAGGGCACACCCGCCAATCCGAATCCCGGGGGCGGCACGTGGGCGTGTGTGGCCGTGACAGCCAACGGCGCTACGACCTATGGTCCAGCCTATACCGATGGGACCGGCCTGTTTGGCCTTGAAAGTTTAGATGTCTACACGTACACGCTTGAGGCAAGTTATCCGGGTTATCTGACCGCGGGCAAATCCGAAGTGGTCGTCGATGGACAGGCCAGCACCTTCCCGGTCGGCACCGCGCACTTGCTCGGCGGCGATGTCAACGGCGATAACGCCGTGAACATCCTCGATATTGCCACGATGGCGGCCAAGTTCGATCAATCTGGTTTTCCGGTTCGCTCCAACTCGATCGGTTGTGCGGGTGCCGACGAGCCTTCTGACATCAACGACGACGGCTCGGTCAATATCATCGATCTGGCAATCGGAGCCAGCAACTGGAATCGCGTTGGGCCGACGTCGTGGGGGCCGTAAGGGCTGGGAAACCGCTCGGTTGAGGTGAGCGGCCGGGTACGTTATCGGTCGGATCAACCCGCTGTGTTTGCTTCTCGCGATCGAAAATTGTATAATCACCCCACTCAGCAGTGATCTGAATCCCTAAATACGTGGGCCTTTAGCCGGGCCTGGATTCAGACGGGGTACTCAGTCTGGCTTTGGAGGACATCATGTTTCGCACTACACCTTGGACTCGGTTGGCCGCCGTGATGGCGCTGGCCGCTTCGTTGCTTCTGGTGGGTGTCGTCGTCGCGCAAGGGACGACCGTGGAAGTTGCACCTGCCTCGGCCTCGGTGGCACAGAACGCCACGACGACGATCGCCATCAACGTCAGTAACGTCGTCAGTCTGTCGGCTTATGAATTGCACTTAAGCTTTGATCCCGCCGTATTGGAAGTAACGCAGTTGGCGCACGGCGGCTTCATCGCGGCCGACTTCACGACGCAAAATACGTTTGACAATGTGGCGGGCACCATCGATTACGGCGTGTCGCAATTGGGCAAGCCCGGTGTCAGCGGCAATGGCGCGTTGTTGCAGATCACGTTCCGCGGCAAGGCGGCCGGAACTTCGCCGGTGGCCTATCGCACCGATGTAGTTGCGGCGCCGTTGGGTGTCCTGCTGGCTGATGCCTCCGGCAGTGGAATTACTGCTGTGTTGACGCCTGGCTCGGTGACCGTTACGGGCGATGCTGGCGTAACGCCTACCGTGACGCCGACAGTGGCTTCATCGCCGACGCCCACGCCGACACCCACGCTCGGCCCAACGCCCACGCCGACGGTAACGCCGACTTTGGGGCCAACGCCCACGACCAGCCCGGCGGCGACGGCCACGCCTACACCTATCGCAACGCTGCCGCCTTCAATTTTGGGTACGCACGTTGTCAAACCGGGCGAGACGTTGTTCTGCATTGGACGCGCGTACGGTGTGTCACCGTGGTCGATCGCGCAGACGAACAGCGTGTTCTGGCCATACACGATCTTTCCGAATCAGTCGTTGAAGATCCCCAACTCGCCGTGGATCAATCCGCCCGCCGGGCCGGTGTGCGTACGTCAGTTTGGCACACCCACGCCCACGGTAACGCCTGGCCCATCGCCAACGCCCACGCCAACGGTTCAACCGCCCGTGTGTCGTGCTCAGTACGTCGTGCGCTACGGGGATACCTTATATCGCATCGCCTTGCACTTCAACTCGAATGTATACGCGATCGCTCAGGCTAACGGCATTTCGAACATCAACTTGATCTTTGCCGGACAGCGGTTGTGCATTCCGTAGTTGTGCGGATCCGGGAACGGCCCCCCGGTGGAAGCAACTTGATTTTGTCTTTGAACGCATTTGATATTACAATTAAGCAACACATTTAAGGAGGCGTTGTTATGAAGCATGCTCCACGTTTTGCCCTCGTTTTGGCTGCTCTGCTGCTGGCCGTCTCGGTCTTTCCGGTGTCGGCGGGCAGCGGCGTGTGGCAGTCACCCGTCGCCACGGCCACGCCCTCGCCGACGCCTTATCCAGTCCTCGGCACGCACGTCGTGAAGTACGGCGAATCGCTGTTCTGCATTGGCCGCGCCTACAAGGTCGATCCGTGGGTCATCGCCAAGCAGAATAACGTCGCCTGGCCGTATCGTCTGTTGGTCGGTCAATCGCTGCAGATTCCCAATGCGCCGTGGGCCAGTATTCCGGCCGGTCCAACCTGCGTAGCGCAATTTGGTCCGAACGCGCCGACGCCCACGCCGACGCCTGGCCCGACGGCCACCCCTGGCCCAACGGCTACGCCCGGCCCAACGCCCGTCGCCCCTGGCTGCCGCTTCTTCCATCAAGTGGTGCCCGGTGATACGCTGTATTCGATCGCTGCGAAATACAACTCGAATATTTGGGCTATCGCGCGCGCCAATCACATTTGGAATCTCAACCTGATCTTCGCCGGCTCTAAGCTGTGCATTCCTTAGAGTCTACGCAGTAACAAAAAAGAGGCGGCCAATTGCTGGTCGCCTCTTTTTGCTTGCGGTGGGCCGTTAGGCTTGTCCCGTCAACTGCTTAACGTACGCAAACAGCGCCGGCGTGCCACCGGTATGCCAGAATAGTACGTTTTGCCCCGCCTTGAATTCACCACGTCGAACCAGATCGATCAGGCCTGCCATAGCGCGACCCGTATACACCGGATCGACCAACAAGCCTTCGGTCTGCGCGCACAGATGAATGGCCTCGCGTTCGGGTTCGCCCATCACCGCGTAGCCGCCGCCCAGATAGTGATCGTTCACTTCGAAATCGGCCGCGGTGAAGGACCATGCTTCGCCGATATGCCGCGCAGTCGCATTCGCCAGATCGACCAACACGGGCACCAAATGATCGGCGGTGTGATCGACGCTGATACCCAAGACCCGACCGGCATAGCTCGCCAACTTCGCGCCGATCGTCAGGCCGCTGTGGGTGCCGCCTGAGCTGGTCGCAAACACGATGGCGTCAAAACTTACGCCCTGCGCTTTAGCCTGATCGATCATTTCCAGCATGGCCGTGAGGTAGCCCACCGCGCCGATCGAGTTGGAGCCGCCCAGCGGGATGACGTACGGTCGTTGGCCGCGCGCACGAAGTTCGTCGGCCACTTCATTCAGAGCGGTGCTGTCCGCGCGCGTACCGGCCCAGTACACTTCCGCGCCGATCAAATCGTCGATGAGGATGTTGCCGGTCCGATCGGCTGGGGCGGAGCCGCGCAGCACCAACGCCGATTTGAGGCCCGCCTTGGCCGCCGCCGCCGCCGTCTGCCGGGCGTGATTGGACTGCGGCGCGCCGATGGTGATCAACGTGTCGGCGTGTTGGGCCAACGCTTCGCCCAGCAGATACTCCAACTTGCGGGTCTTGTTGCCGCCCGTCGCCAGGCCGGTTTGATCGTCACGTTTGACCCAGATCGCCGGACCGCCTAGGCGGGCGGATAGGTTGGGCAGCGAATGCAGCGGGGTCGGGAAGAATCCGAGCGAGGCACGGGGCAGTCGATCGAACGGCATGGTAGACTCCAGTCTGAAATTTCTCACGGGGATTATAGGCACTTTACAATTCTGTGCAAACCCGTTATAATCTGCGCGGTCATAGAGCGTGGGGACTGAGCAGAAGACTGCCTCAGTCCTTGCGTTTGTTACTGAAAAATGCGCGCCTGGCGCATTTTTTGACATAGAGCAGGTGTAGTCGGGAGGATGTATCCATGACTGAGCAGCCGACCTTTCTGACCAAGGAAGGTCTTACGAAACTCGAAGATGAGCTGCAATATTTGCAGACCGTGCGTCGTCACGAAGTGGCCGAGCGTTTGCACGCGGCGATGGAAGAAGGCGACATCGACGAGAACGCCGAATACGACGATGCCAAGAACGAGCAGGCCTTTGTCGAAGGCCGCATTCTGACGCTGGAAATGATGCTGAAGAATGCGGTGCTGATCGACGACAAAGCCGCCGCCACGGACGAAGTCTCGTTGGGCGCAAAGATCACCATCGTGGAGGGCAGCAACCCGCCGGAGATTTATCATCTCGTCGGCGCGGCCGAAGCCGATCCGACCAAAGGTAAGATTAGCAATGAAAGCCCGCTGGGCAAGGCGCTGATGGGGCGGCGCGTGGGCGATACCGTCCAAGTGAACGCTCCCGCCGGCCTGTTGACGTTTCGCATTGCGGCCATCGAGTGAGCGACTAACTCACACTTCAAAGTCCATGCGAAGCACCGCATGGACTTTTTGTTGAATCGGAGCAACTATGGAATTCAGTGATCTGGAACTTGAACGCCTTAAGAAACTGCAGCGCTTGCGCGACCGCGGCATCGATCCGTATCCGGCACGCGTCGAGCGTACGCATACCAATCGGCAGGTCATCGACGCGTTCAACGCGGCTGAACCGACGGGCGAAGCCGTGAATGCCACGGTGGTCGGTCGGGTGGTGTTGGTGCGCCCGATGGGTAAAGCGTCGTTCGCGCACATCGAAGATGGCACGAGCCGCCTGCAAATCTACATGAAAAAAGAAGAAGTCGGCGAGGCCGCTTACGAGATGTTCTTGAAGGATCTCGATCTGGGCGACTTTGTGCAGGCCAGCGGCCACATGTTCCGCACGAAGACGGGCGAGCCCACGCTGCGCCTGTCTGACCTCCGATTGATCTCCAAGTCGATCACGCCGCCGCCTGAAAAGTGGCACGGCTTGAAGGACGTGGAAACACGTTTGCGCCAGCGCTACGCCGACTTGATGTCGAATCCTGAAACGCGTGACGTGTTCCGCACACGCACCAAGGTTGTCAACGCCGTGCGGCGCTTCTTCGATGAGTTGGACTTCATCGAAGTGGAAACGCCGGTCTTGCAGCCGTTGTATGGTGGCGCAGCGGCGCGGCCTTTTATTACACATCACAACCAGTTGAATCAGGATTTGTACTTGCGCATCTCGTTCGAGTTGTATCTCAAGCGCTTGCTGGTGGGCATGTACGAGCGCGTGTACGAGATCGGCCGCGACTTCCGCAACGAAGGCGTGTCCTTCAAACACAATCCTGAGTTTACGCAGTTGGAATTTTACGCCGCGTATTGGGACTACAACAAGGTGATGGAAGTCACCGAGCAATTGCTGGCCTACGTCGCGCAGGCAGTCACCGGCTCGACCAAGATTCAATACGGCGAATACGAGATCGAGTTGGGCGGCAAGTGGCAGCGCTTAACGATGCGCGAAGCGATCAAGAAGTGGTCGGGCATCGACTACGCCGATTATCCCGAAGCCGATCAATTGCGTGCAGCGATTCGCGCCAAAGGCGGCAACGCGCCCGAAGATGCGTCATGGGGCAAGCTGATCGACGGGTTGGTGGGTGACTACGTCGAACCGGAACTAATCCAGCCGACGTTCATCTACGATTACCCGCGCGACATTTCGCCGTTGGCGAAGCGCAAGGCCGACGATCCGATGCACGTTGAGCGTTTTGAGTTCTTCATCGCGGGTATGGAGATGGGCAACGCCTTTTCCGAATTGAATGATCCGCTCGATCAAGAAGAGCGCTTTGTCGAGATGGCTAAGGCCGATAATATGGAAGAAGGCGAGGCGCATCCGCTGGACGAAGACTATCTGCGCGCGATGCGGTACGGCATGCCGCCCAACGGTGGCTTTGGCATGGGCATCGATCGCTTGACGATGCTAATGACCAATCGGACGACGATCCGCGAAGTGATTTTGTATCCGCACTTGCGCACGACTGAGAAGTGACGCGTGATAAATGACGAGTACTGAGAACGCCCGCGGCCTGATGTAATCAAGCCGCGGGCGTTTGATTTGGCAGTATTGGGCCTCGAGCTTATATTGACGTTTGCCCATCAACCCCGCAGCATGACGCTGACAGCCCCCTATATCAGACCGAAATCGTGCGCCTGTCAGGTAATTTCAGCCGGACAGGCGCATACTGATGGCTGTTTCACGGGCGCGAGTTGAGTGCAGTATGCGCCAACCGCGACCCCCGTTCGACTGAAAGGAGCGAACCATGTCTGATTTATCGATGCTTGTTACAAGTGCGTTGGGCTTAGGGTTGATCCTGTTTGTGTTATCGGGAGTGCGGTACATTCCCAACAACCGGATCGGTATCGTCGAGAAGCGCTTTAGCTTTACCAAAGGCTCGGTGAAGTCGGGCCTCATCGCGCTGAACGGCGAGGCGGGTTATCAGCCGCGCGTGCTGCGCGGCGGTCTGCACTACTTGATGCCGGTGCAGTACAGCGTGCACATCATGCCGTTGGTGACCATTACGCAGGGCAAGATTGGTTACGTGTTTGCGCGTGACGGCAAGCAATTGGAGCCGACGCAGGTGCTGGCCTCGAACGCGATCGTCAGCGACTTTCAGGACACCGAAGGGTTCCTGAAGAAAGTCGGGCAGCGCGGGCCGCAGCGCCGCATCTTGCGCGAAGGCACGTACGCCATCAACCTGGTGCAGTTTGTCGTCATCACTGAAGAGAAGGTGTACTCGCTGCCGCTGGGCAAAGACGAAGCGTCGACGATCCTGCAGATGGCGAAGTTCATCGCGGAACGCAACGGCTTCCGGCCGGTGGTCATCAAAGACACCGATGACCTCGTTGGCATCGTGACGGTACACGATGGCCCGTCACTGCCGCAGGATACCATCATCGCGCCGATCGTCGGCGATGACGCGACACAGGTCACGACGTATCACAACAAGTTTCAAGATCCCGATCGGTTTTTGCAGGCCGGTGGTTATCGTGGCCGCCAACTGCAAGTGCTGGTCGAAGGCACATACTACGTGAACCGCTTGTTCGCCACGGTCGAGATGATCCCCAAGACCATCATCGAGGTGGGCAACGTGGGCGTGGTGGTGTCGTACACCGGCGAGGTGGGCATCGACCTATCGGGTTTGGAATACCGCCACGGCGAGATGGTGGAGAAGGACAAGCGCGGTGTGTGGAATGTGCCGCTGCTGCCCGGCAAGTACGCGTTCAACACGTACGCGGGCAAGGTCATCATCGTGCCGACGACGAACATCATCTTGAAGTGGATTCGCAACGAGGTCGGCGCGCACCACTTCGACGAGAACCTGACCGAAGTGTCGCTGATTACGAAAGACGCATTTGAGCCGTCACTGCCGTTGTCAGTGGTCATCCACATCGACTACCAGAAAGCGCCGCTGGTGATTCAGCGCTTCGGCGACATCAAGCGGCTGGTGGAACAGACGCTGGACCCGATGGTGTCCGCGTACTTCAAGAACGTCGGCCAGACGCGCACGCTGATTCAACTGCTGCAAGAGCGCAGTCAGATTCAGCAGATCGCCAGTCAGGAGATGAAGGAGAAGTTCGCGCACTACAACCTTGAATTGGAAGAAGTGCTGATCGGTACACCGGCGTCGTCGGTGGGCGATACGCAGATCGAAACGATCCTGACGCAGTTGCGCGCGCGGCAGATCGCGTCGGAGCAGGTGGAAACGTATGCGCGCCAGCAGCAGGCCGCGGTAAAGGAACGCGACTTGAAAGAGGCGCAGGCGCGCGCGGAGATGCAGACCAACCTCACCGAGTCGGAGTTGAACATTACGGTGTTGGGCAACGAAGGCAAGGCCGAGTATCAACGGTCGCTGCAGCAAGCCGCGCAGATTCGGGCGCTGGCCTATGCCGAAGCTGAGAAGATGGCGCGCACCGGTATCGCGCAAGCGTTGGCGATCGAGGAACAGGTTCGCGCTTACGGCGGGCCGCAGTTCCAGGTGACGCAGACGGTACTCAATCGCTTTGCCGAAGCGATTCAGCAGGCCGGGGTGGATGTGGTCCCGCGCATTCTCATCGGCGGCAAGGACGGCAGCAACGGCAGCGTGATGGAAGCGTTGATGGCGATGCTGTTGTCGGAGCGGTTGGGGGTGGGCAACATTACGCAAGCGCCGCGCTCGCCGGAAGCGGAGGCGATGCTGGCGCAGATTCGACAGAGTTTGCAGAGCAAGCCGAATGCGGGCAGCAAGGAGAATTAGTGCGGATCGGGTAACACGTAGCGGGTAAACACGCGCCCGTCGTTGGGGTAACTAAACCAGCGGCGGGCGTGCTGTTTGATCGATTACACCGCGGGCAGCCAGATCGTGAACGTTGAGCCAACGCCGAGTTGAGTGCTCACGGTTAACTGCCCGCCCATGTGCTCGATGATTTCGCGGCCGATGGCCAGACCAAGGCCGGTGCCCGGGGTCTTGTAATCGGCGGCGGCGCGGCCCCGATAGAATCGTTCGAAGATGTGTGGCAAATCTTCGGGCGTGAGGCCCGGGCCGGTATCCGTCACGCTGACCGTCGCCCAGCGCTGACTTCCTTCACTGTGCGACGCCGTCGAGAGGGTGATGGTGCCAGTTGGCGTGTAGTTGACGGCATTCGTCATCAGCCGTGTCACCACTTGAATGACAAGGTCGGCATCGGCTTGAGCGCGGGGCAGCTCTGGGGATAGGTTCAGTTGCAGCGTCAGATCGTGCTGGTGAGTCAGCTTCCGCCACGTCGTCAAACGACCTAACAACCAATCATTCAAATCGATCTGATTGTGCTCGGTTGGTTCGGCATAGTGACCCAATTGCGAGAAGATCAGCACGTCTTCGATGAGCGCATGCAAACGGTCGGCTTCGCGCGTCAACGTCTCTAGATATTTGCTCTGCTTGTCGGGTTTAGCGGTAGGCAGCAACTCCAAATAGATCTTGATGCTGGTCAGTGGTGTGCGCAGCTCATGGCTGATGCGTGAGAGGAACTCGTCTTTCAGGCGATCGAGTTCGGTCAGGCGCAGATTGGCCGCCTGCCATTCGGCGGTTCGCGTGGCGACCCGCAATTCCAAAGTGGTATTCAAATCCCGCAGCGCCCGTTCGGCTTGTTGGCGTTCCGCAATCTCGCGCTGCGCGGCTTCATACAAGCGAGCGTTTTCCAATGCAATGGCGATTTGATCGGCCAGCGTTTCTTTCATCAACACGTCATTCAGATCAAACGCGTTGACCTGCGGACTCTGGACGTCCAACACGCCACGCACTTCGCCGCTGATCATGATGGGCACGGCGAGTTCTGTCCGGGTAGGCAGGGCCGCGCCATATTGATTCACATAGCGCGGCTCCATTTGCACATCATTGGCCAACAGCCGCTGCCCATGTCTGGCCACCCAGCCGACGAGGCCTTGATCGATCTTCAAGCGATGATCGGCGGCGAACAGATGAGTGTAGTCGCCCGCTCGGCTGCGCAGGATCAACTCCGTTCGGTCGGCAGCGAAGATAAAGATCCCGACATGATGCAGACCTAACTGAGTATGAATCAAATTGGCCGCACGTTCCAGCACATCGTCCACGGATAACGCCATAGCGATCTGCCGGCCGATGTAGTTGATGATGGCCAGTTGCGTGGCGCGCCGTTCCAGCACTTGTTCGTCACGCTGGCGGGCGGTGACATCCCAGAAAGAAATCTGCACGCCATTCACTCGGCCTGCGCTATCATGCGTGGGCGTCTTGATGCTTTGCACCACGATCGAGTCGCCGTTCAGCAGCCTGCGTTCTTCGATTAGCTCTTGCACTTGGTCGGCATCGATCACGCCCTGATCGTCGCGCCGATATTTCTCAGCCAACTCTGGCGGATGAATATCAAAATCGGTTTTGCCTAACAGGTCGGCCAACGTAAGGTGTGACTCTTCCAAAAACCGGTGATTGGCAAACGTAAAGCGTCCCGCCAGGTCTTTGCGACAGATGCACAACGGCGAGATTTCAACCAGCGAATGATAGAGCGATTGACTTTCACGCAGGGCGTCCAGGGCTTCCCGGCGAGCCGTAATATCCTCGAAAGTGGCGTAAATCAGGGCCGGTCGATCGCTGCCTGGCTCATAGATCGGCAGCGTGACCATGGACAACCACACGCGTTGCTGCGAGTAGGGGTTCCGCAAGCCGAGTACGAAGCCGTCGCTAGCCTGGCCTGCGCGCAGCGCCACGCTCACCGGGTGCTCGTCTGGGGGCAGAGCGGTACCATCTTCCCGGATGAGATTCCAGTCAGCACTGTAAAATGATTTCCCCAGCATTTGATCGCGGGTGATGCCCACAATGCGCAGCGCCGCCGGATTGGCCGAGGTAATGCGGCCGTCAGCGTCGTAATAGACCACGCCCTGAGCCATGGTTTCAAAGAGCCGACGGTGCTGTTGTTCGCTCTCGCGCAGCGCCTCTTCCATCTGTTTGCGCTCGGTGATATCGGTATGAGTCCCCACGACGCGCCAAGGCTGCCCGTCGGGTGTCCACCGGATGACTTTGCCGCGATCAAGTATCCAACGATAGCTGCCGTCTTTGGCGCGCACGCGGTGTTCGCTTTGATAGACCGGAGTTTCTCCGCTGAGATGCGTCTGTACTTTTTCCATGACGCCAGGCAGATCGTCAGGATGAACGCGGTTGGACCACTCGGTCAGAGTTGAACCGATCTCAGCATCGGCAAAGCCCAGCATGGCCTTCCACTGATGTGAGAAGAAGACCTGATCGGTAAGAGCATCCCAATCCCAGACGCCGTCACCGGATCCTTCCAACGCAAACGACCAGCGCGCTTCACTATCGCGCAGCGCGTCTTCCGCTTGTTTGCGCGCGGTGATGTCTGCAAACGAAGCCACCACTGCGTAGGGTTGGTTATCACCCGTGTGAAACAAGGGCTCGGAATTGATGTTGATCCATAACAATTCACCACTCGGTTTATAAATGCCGGCTTCTACATTGCGCACGGCCTGCCCCGTGCGCAAGGAAATCATCGCGGGGAAGGCCTCAAACGGCAGGGGCGAGCCGTCGGCTTGAACGGTATGCCAGGCCGCATCAATCGGCACCTGCCCCTGCAACTGGCTAAACGTCAGACCTAGAATTCGTTCTGCGGCCGGATTGCAGGCGATGATTTCGCCCAGAGCATTTTGTACAAGCAAGCCTTCACTCAGCGCCGTTACGACCGACCGATATTTAGCCTCGCTCTCGCGCAGCGCTTCTTCCATCTGTTTGCGCGCGGTGACGTCGCGGAGGATGGCGCCAATTTGATAGCCGCGCTCGGTCGGAATGGGAAACAGCACTTGCTCGACACAGCGGCCTTCGCCCGAGGCCGCGCGCATGGGAACTTCCACGATCTGATTGAAGAAGGGCGCCTGCCCGGTGCGCGTGGCGTCTCGCAATTGCTGATCAAGGGCCGCGGCCTGCTCGATTTGTGCCGGGGTCGAAGCGAGCTGCGGGATGAGCGCGGCGAACCGTTGACCCTGGACGGCTTCACGCGTGAGGCCCGTTGCCCGTTCGGCCGACGCATTCCATTCGCACACGCGGCCTTCTTCGTCGAACAGGACAAGCGCATCAGTTGACTGTTCGATGAAGCCGCGGAACCGCGCTTCGCTCGCGCGCAGTGCGTCTTCCATCTGCCTGCGGGCGGTGATGTCGCGCACATTGCCAACCCGAGCAATCGGTTGACCCTGATTGTCGTACACAATGGAATAATGATCCTGAAACCAACGGTATTGTCCGTCTTTGTGCTTGAAGCGATATTCCAGTGGATGGCTGGCCTCTGCGATACCGTGTTGGGACTCGATGATCATCTGCTGAACTTTAGCCCGGTCATCGGGGTGCGTCAACGCCAGCACCGCGGCCACGGGCAGCGCCGCCATTTCTTCCGGCGTGTAGCCGGAAATCTGGACGAAAACGGGGCTTAAGTAATTACGAGTCGCATCCTGAAAATCGCGTCGATAGGCCACGTCGCGCGAATTTTCCAGGACTTCCCGCATCCGCTCTTCACTGGCGCGCAGCTGCTCTTCAGTATGTTTACGCGTTGTAATATCTTCCACCACTGCCGCGAAGTACCTTGGCCTCGGACAGTAGGCTTGCAGGCGAAAGTGACGTTGGAACGATTCAGAGTAATACTCCAGTTCCAGCGGCTCGCCCGTCAACGCCACCCGGCCCAGCAGTTGAATGCGCTGCGGATCTGTTTGGGGCGCAACCCCCAGACCGGTCTTACCGATTACGTCGGCACGCTTTAGGCCTGTGTGCTGCTCGTAAGCGGGATTCGCGTCGAGGATGCGGAAGTCGATCGGCTGGCCGCGCTCGTCGGTGATGATCTCATTGATCGAATACGCTTCTCGCATGTTATAAAATAGCAGACGATATTGGCTCTCACTGTCAAGCGCCGAGCGTTGGCTCTGCTCTAACTCCGCGATGCGCTGGCGTAGGGCGGCATTTTCATGTTGTAAGGTTTCCAGGGTGATGGGCTGTTCAGGCATGGGCAAACTCCGTGAGGGGAGCGGCGAGGGTGAGTATATTTTAGCACGTTTGTCCAGTGGGCGTCGATTTGCGGCCTGACAAAACCGCGCGCCGTCCGCAGCCCTAAAAGGTGCTTCGCCAGGACGCGAACGAGGAGCATTCCTCTGGTGCTCATTGAGATGGCCGCGGTGGGGCAACGCATGCGCCAACCTCCACGGTTTGAGTTTCCAATCTTAGCATTTGAGTTCCGTCCTCGAAAACTTGAGTTCTGAACTGCAGCATTTGAGTTTTAACCTCTAATTTAGAAGTTATGATCTCCTAAATTAGAGTGTTAAACTCCACTAGTTGAGTTCCGAACTGCATAATTTGAGTTCTGAACTCGAATTTTGAAGTTGTGATCTCCTAATTTGGAGTTTTGAACTTCACGTGTGCAGTCTGACGGTCAAAACAAAAACCTTCCGAGAGCGGCAATCGCCATCGGAAGGGTTACATAACGCCGAGTCAACTAATTCTCAATCGGCTTGGGTTCACGGGTCTTCCTGGCAAAGCGCTTGCCCATTTCATCCAGGTAACCATCTAACCCGCCACCGCGTCCGTTGTCCTTAGCCGATTTGTACACGACCAACGCGGCGGTGTACGCTTCATTGCCCGCTACTACTAGGGTATCGTTGACCGATTCCGTCAGTCGATTCAACGCCAATGCCACTGTTTGCAAAGAATCAAATAAGGCCACGTCTTGCTCCATCGGTTCCACTTCAAACGAGCGGGGCATGAAACTGATATCTTGCTGCACCAGGTCCAACGCCTTGCGGACAAAAGCCTGGCTCTTGTCGCCCATCTTGGGCAGGGCTTGCCGCTCTTCGGGTGACAGATCGATCAGGAAGGGCAGTCGGCTCTTGATGGTGTCGATGGCCTGCAGGATCGCAGCGACATCGGTCTCGGCAATAGTTGCGGCGGTACGATTTTCAGCCATGCTAAACCCCTTATAAGGATGATTTGTGATGCGCGTCACATTATATAATCACCGATCGGGCCTGGCAAATCCAACGCCACACCGGCGGTCTTTCTACCGCGGTCAAATAGAGTGCATTGCATCTGCACGGTGCCTCACCCCCGCCGCCGCCGCGTTCGATCGACACCGTGCGCCCCTCGCCCGATGACGATTGGATTCTAAGCGAGTTAAAGCCGCGGGCCGTCCGCAACCCTAGAGGATGCTGCGCCAGGGCGTGGACAAGGACTCGCGGAGTGGCTCACACCGCGAAGCCGCGGTCGAGGAGCATAATTCTGATCTTTAGTCCCAGCTGATAGTCGTTTGTCATTTCTCCTCTCGCCGGTTTTAGACTATCATAGTTGCAACCTTTTCCAGCGTCAGTGCGCCCGTAGCTCGGCGGACTAACGCACAGTCATTGGTCACACATTGATTTATCGTGGAAAGAAGCTGCCATGTTCAAGCTAACACGCCAAACTTTGCAACACTTGGTCATTGCCCTCGCCCTGCCGCTGCTGGCCGCCGTAATCCAGTGGGTTTTATGGCCTTATCTGCAGCCGTTAATTTGGCTGCTGTTTTATCCGGCGGTCTTTTTCAGTGCGTGGTTAACCAATCGCTGGGGCGGCGTGATCGCCACGCTGCTGTCAGTGGGGCTGGTGCTCTGCCTATTTACTGAACCGCAATTGGGCTTTCAGGTTGAAGGGCACACGGCGCTTTATGGAACCATCGTGTTTGTCGTCATGGGCTTCGTGTTCAGTTACGTGCTGGCGGCGTGGAAACAGACCAATCGGCGGGCCGACGTACTGGAACAGCTGCAAGCCAGCGAAGCGCGTTATCGCGACTTGGTGCAGCAGGCTAACAGCGCCATCATCCGCTGGCGGCCCGACGGCACGGTGGTCTTCTGCAACGAATTCGCGCAGACCTTGTTTGGCTATACCGCTGACGAACTCATCGGGCACGATGTGCGAATCTTAACGCCCGAGCGTGAATCGACGGGTGATGATCTCTCGACACTGGTGCATGACATCGCCACGCAGCCCGATCGCTTTGCGCAAAACTTCAACGAGAACGTCTGCCGTGACGGGCGGCGCGTCTGGCTGGCCTGGACGAACACGCCGGTCTATGATGCAGCTGGCCACCTCGTTGAAATTCTGGCCGTCGGCACAGACATCACCGCGCGCAAACAGGCCGAGGCCGCCCTGCGCCAGAGCGAAGAAGAGAAGCGGTTTTTGCTGGACAACATGGGTGACTTTATCACGCGCTTCGATCGGAACGGTGTCATGCTCTTTGCCTCAGGCGCGGCGCGTCAATTTCACGGGTATGAACCGGCTGAAATTGTCAACACCAGCGGCTTGGATCGCATCCATCCTGACGATCACGCCCACGTTCTCAATGAATTGCGGCACGTTGTCGCAACCGGCCAGGAAGGACGGGCAGAATATCGCGTCAGGCATAAGAGCGGCAAATACATGTGGGTGGAGGGCGTTGGCCGTCGGGTCTCCAACGCCGCGGGCGAGCCTGAAGTCATCATCGTCCAGCGCGACATCACGGCGCGTAAACAGGCTGCCGAGGCCGTGCGAACGGCTAACGAGCGCTTGCAGCAAGTCATGCTGCAAGTCAATGACTTGATCTGGTTTTCCTCACTCGATGGCTCAGCCATACTGGACGTCAACCCAGCCTTCGATCAAATCTACGGCTTCCCAAGACATGAATTTATAGCCAATCCTGCCCGCTGGTTGCAGGCGGTTCACCCCGACGATCAAGCCATTGCAAAAGCCAGCATGGACGCGCTGAACAACGACGGGCATGCCGAAGCTGAATATCGCATCGTGCGGCCCGATGGCAGCATCCGCTGGTTGCTGGATCGCAAGACCGTCATCTGCGACGACGCTGGCCGACCCGTGCAGCTAGGCGGAACCGCCGTTGATATTACGGAGCGTAAACAGATCGAAGCCGCGCTGCGCGCCAGTGAAGACAAATTCCGCCGGGCCTTTATGGTCAGCCCGGATTCCGTCAACATCAATCGGCTTGAAGATGGTGTGTATGTGTCCGTCAATCACGGCTTTACGCAGATCATGGGCTACACCGAAGCCGACGTGCTGGGCAAAAGTTCACTAGATTTGGATGTGTGGGTCAACCCGCAGGATCGGCAGCGCCTAGTGGCCGGATTGCGCCAGTCGGGCGTGGTTGAGAATCTGGAAGCCCAATTCCGCGCCAAAGATGGCCGCGTCATCGACGGGCTGATGTCGGCCAGTGTGCTGGAGTTGGGAGGTGTGCCGCATATCATCAACGTTACGCGCGACATCACCGAACGTAAGCGGATAGAAGCCGAGCTGCGGCGGAGCGAAGAACGCTATCAGCAATTTGTGGCGCACAGTTTTGAAGCTATCTACCGCACGGAATTCGACGCCCCGATCGATACCGCGCTGCCCGTCGAAGAGCAGATCGATCTGATCTATGAACGGGCCTACATGGCCGAATGCAATGCGGCGACCGCGGCCATGTACGGTCTATCGTCGCCCGCCGAGTTGATCGGCACGCGCTTGATCGACGCGCACGGCGGCAAAGACAACCCGATCAATCGAGCTGCGTTCCGCCGCTTCATCGCCGCGGGGTATCGCTCGATGAACGATGAAACAGCTGAATATGCCGCTGATGGTCGGGCGGTCTGGTTCCTCAGCAACACCGTCGGCACGGTGGAGAACGGCCAACTTGTCCGTCTGTGGGGCACCAGTCTTGAGATCACCGCGCGCAAACAAGCGGAGCAGCGCGTTCAATACTTGACGCGCCTGTATGCCACGTTGAGTCAGGTCAACCAGGCCATTGTGCGCGTTACCGAGCGGCAGCCGTTGTATGAGGCGATCTGCCGGATCGTCGTCCAATACGGTGAATTCATGTCGGCGTGGATCGGCCAGTACGATGCGGCTTCCGGCCAACTGTCGGCGGTGGCCAGGCACGGCGTCATCGATGAGCCGGTGCGCGATTTGCAGGTCAATCTTCAGGCTGCGCCCTACCAGTCGGGCATGCTGGCCGCCGCGGTGAACACCGGCCAGGTCCAAATCAACCATGACATTCAGAGCGATCCGCACATGGCGCATTGGCACAGCGTCGCGCAGCAGTTGGGCATCCAATCGGCCGCCACCATTCCCTTGCGCCAGCTCGGGCAGGTCGTGGGCGTCTTGAATCTATTCACCGCCGAAAAGAATTTCTTTGCGTCAGCGGAAGAACAGGGGCTGTTGGCCGAGATGGGGTTGGATATTTCCTTTGCGCTGGACGCGATACAGTCGGAGGCTGAACGACGACAGGCTGAACAAGCCCTGCGAGACAGCGAGCAAAAGTATCGAGATTTGATTGATGGCATGAACGATTCCATTTGTGTCATTGATTTCGATACCACGATCTTGGATGTCAACGCGGCTGCCGCCCACATGCTGGGTTACACGCGGGCCGAGCTGCTGGCGCTGAAGATTCCCGATATCGATGCGGCCCTGACCGCGGAACAGATTCAAGGTCTGGCCAGCAGCATGCCTCGCGACAAGATTCAGGTTTTTCAAACCTGGCATCGCACCAAAGACGGCCAGCGCATACCGGTTGAAGTGAGTTCGAGTATGGTGTCCTATCACGGGCGGACCGTCATCATGAGCATCGCCCGTGACATCACCGAGCGCATGCAGGCTGAAGCGGCCCTGCGAGAGAGCGAAGAGAAATATCGCTTGATCTCGGACAACTCCGCCGATGTGATCTGGGTGTTCGACCCGATCGCGGGTCGCTTCACCTACGTCAGCCCGTCCATCGATCAGCTGCGCGGCTATACGCCCGCCGAAGTTATGGCCCAGCCCTTGGCCGCGGCGTTGACCCCGGAATCCCAAAAACTGGTCAGCGACTTGTTGGCCGCAAATTTGCCGCCCTTTATGGCGCAGGGTACGGGTACGCAGTCTATAAGCTTCGAAGTCGAGCAGCCGTGCAAAGACGGTTCCACCGTCCAGACCGAAGTCACTACCACGCTCATGTTTAATCAACAGGGGCAGGTGCAAATCATCGGCGTCTCGCGCGACATCACCGCGCGCAAGCAGGCCGAAGCCGCTCTGCGTGACAGCGAAGCGCGCTATCGCCGCACCCTGGACGATATGTTGGAGGGCTGTCAGATCATCGACTTTGATTGGCGCTATGTGTACGTCAACGAAGTTGCCGCTCGGCATGGCCGTGTCAGGCCAACGGACTTGCTGGGACACACCATGCTGGAAATCTATCCCGGCATCGAGCAGACTGAATTGTTCCGCATCCTGAAAGACTGCCGAGATAACGGGGCCGTTCATCAGTTGGAAAACACGTTTGTCTACCCCGATGGCAGTCGCGGCGAATTTGAACTGAGCATTCAGCCGTCGGCCGAAGGCATCTTCATCCTCTCGATCGACATTACCGAGCGCAAACGAGCGGAACAAGAACGCCTGGCTCAACTTCGATTTGTCGAGTGTATGGATCGCGTCAATCGGGCGATGCAAGGCACGGCCGATTTGGAAGCGACGATGAGCGATGTGCTGGATGTGGTGCTGAACGCTTTCGAATGCGATCGGGCCGGTTTGGTCTATCCGTGCGATCCGGATGCACCGTCATGGAGCGTACCGATAGAGCGCACTAAGCCAGAGTGGCCCGGTGCTTTAGCTCAGGGGGCTGTGGTGCCAATGGAGCCGCAAGTTGCCAGGGTCTTCAGGGTTTCCAGAGCGACCGATGGGCCTGTCGAGTTCGGTCCGGGCTACACAAACCAACTACCGGCCGAGGTTGCAGCCCAATTCAATATCCAATCCCAAATTACGCTGGCTTTGTATCCTAAAATCGGCAAACCCTGGAATCTCGTTATGCACCAGTGCGCTTATCAGCGAGTCTGGACGGCGCAAGAGAAAAGGCTTTTGCAAGAGATCGGCTGGCGTCTGGCCGACGGCTTGACCAGCTTACTGGCCTATCGTAATCTGCGGGAAAGCGAAGCGCGGTTCCGGTCTTTGTATGAATCCATGACCGAACTGTCTGCTATCCACGAAATTGTTTATGACCCGGCCGGGCAGGCGGTCGATTATCGCATCGTGGATTGCAATCCCGCTTTCGAACAGATCATTGGCATCCCGCGCCAGCAGGCCATTGGCGTGGTGGCCACTCAACTCTATGGTACCGCTGAACCGCCCTATTTCGATCGTTACTTGAAAGTAGCCGAAACGGGCGACCCCATCTCGTTTGAAACCGACTTTGCCCCGCTGGGTAGAACGTTCAGCATTTCGGCGTTTTCACCTCAACGCGGGCGCTTTGTCACCATCGCGACCGACATCACTGAGCGCAAACGGGCGGAAGCGGCGATTTTGCAGCTCAACGCGGAGTTGGAAGAACGTGTTGCCCGGCGTACCCAAGAACTGGCCGCGGCCAATGCCCGCCTGACTGAACTCGACCGGCTGAAGAGCAAGTTTGTGTCGGACGTGTCGCACGAATTGCGCACGCCGGTCACCAGCTTATCGCTGTACATCGATTTGTTGGTGCACGGCAAGCGGGAAAAACGCGACTTCTATGTCAGCCAGTTGCAAGAGCAGATGGTGCGGCTGCACAAATTGATTAATGACATTTTGGATTTGTCACGGTTGGAACGCGATCGAGACGAGGGCGGCCGCTCGGTGGTCGAGATCAATTCGATCGTCGAACACGTCAGCGCCATGGAGCGCGGCGCGGCGGAATCGGCGGGCTTGACGCTGATCTGCGAAGTGGCCGAGAATCTTCCGCCGGTGGTCGCGCGGCCCGATCAGCTGACACGGGCGATCACGAACCTGGTGTCGAACGCTATTAAATATACACCGCGGGGCACAATCCGCGTGGAGACACACGCTCACCCTCAACGGGTCTGTGTCGATGTGATCGACACAGGCATGGGCATTCCCGCGGACGAACTGCCGCACTTGTTTGAGCGGTTTTATCGGGGGCGGGCGGTGGCGCAGTCTACAATTCCGGGCACGGGGTTGGGCCTTGCAATCGTGAAAGAGATCGTCGAACTGCATGGCGGCACAGTGGAGGTGGAAAGTGAAGTGGGCCAGGGCAGCGCCTTTCACCTCTGGCTGCCTATCGCCCAGCGCGACGTTTAGGGCTGAACCTTATGAGACACACAAACACCCCACGGGCACGCGGTGGGGTGTTTTGATTTTCGGCAGACCAACGGCTATTCGCGCGGACCGATGTAGGTCTCGGCGGGCAGGCTGGTGTTCTTGGCAATCACCACGATGCCGTCGCGCACGTACCAGCTTTCGTTCGTGATATCGGTGCCGCGCGGGAAGGGCCGAATGATAACGCCCGGCCCCAGGCGCGCGTTCTTATCCAAAATCGCGCCTTCAATGTGACAGCCTTTGCCAATGCCAAGTGGAATGCCGCTCGGCGGCGCAAAGCCCGCGGGGTCGTAGAAGTCCGAGCCCATCATCACCGTGTCACTCATCTGCACTTCGTCGGCGATGAAGCTGCGTAGGCCCACAATCGAATTGCGGACCGTGGCATGGCCAATGCGGCTGCCGTCCGATAGCAGCACGTTGTGCAGCGTGGCGCCGTCGATGATGGCGCCCGGCAAATGACGCGGTCGCGTGTAGATAGGTCGGGCCGGATCATATAGGTTAAAGATCGAGTCCGATCGGCACAGGGCCAGGTTGGTTTCGTAGAACGATCGGATGGTTCCGATGTCCTCCCAGTACCCGTCGAAATCGAAGCCGAACACATCGTGCGTTTTAAGCGCGGCTGGGATGATTTCGCCGCCAAAATCATCGGCGGTGGAACTGGTGAGCAGATTGACCAGCACTTTGGTTTTGAACAGGTAGATACCCATCGAGCCGAGGTAGGGTCGTTCGGGATCGTCGCGGCTCACCATGCCAGCCAGCACGGCGGGGTCTTTGGGCTTCTCCACAAAGTCGACAATGCGGCCATCGGGCGTGCGTTTGAGCAGGCCAAAGCGCGAGGCTTCTTCGGCGCGCACGGGTTGTACGGCCACGGTGATGTCGGCTTGATGCTCCCAATGGTAGCGCGCCAGTTCCGCGTAATCCATGTGATACAGATGATCACCGGCCAGGATGAGCACGTATTCGCAGTTGGCCGATTGAATCTCGATCAACTGTTTGCGCACGGCGTCGGCGGTGCCTTGATACCAGGCTTCGGACGACGGCGTCTGCTCGGCGGCCAGGACTTGCACGTAGCCGCGATGGAACGTGTCGAAGATATACGTGCGGGCGATGTGGCGGATCAGCGAAACGGAGTTGAACTGGGTGAGCACGGCCACTCGATAGATGCCGGAATTGATGCAGTTGCTGATCGGCACATCGATGAGGCGATACTTCCCGGCGATAGGCACGGCTGGTTTGGCGCGATCGCGCGTGAGCGGATACAACCGATTGCCCCGGCCGCCGCCGAGGATGACGCCCATGATGTCACTCATGGCTGGCATGATAATTCTCCTAAGGTGTGGATTGCGAGTTATTATCGCACAAGTCTCCCGGTAGAAGCAACTGGGAAAGGTTATTTCAGCCCGAATCTGGCTTTTATGCGCAAATGGGCCTTAAACCTGACGTTCTAGGAAAGTCGCAGGATATTTGTCATTTTTCAGGTCACAATTTTTGAACTAAAATGATACCTAAGCGGGGGTTATTTCAGTAAGGGAGTGGAGATGAACGATCGACGCAAAACGAAAGCACAGCTGCTAGATGAGTTAGCAGGTCTGCGACAACAAGTCGCCGATCTCCAATACCGATTGACTGATCAACACCCCGATCGACCCCTGCCGCTGAACGTACCGCCCGCTGATCGTTTGCAGACCGTAGAACCAGAACCCTCCAGCGATCTTCGCTTCAGAGCACTCATTGAAAACGCACCCGGTGCTATCGCGTTACTGGGCGTCGATGGCCGGGTGACCTTTGCCAGCGCCTCCACCGAACGTGTGCTGGGCTACCCGCTTGACGAGTTCGTCGGGCGTGACCCCGCGCACATCACCTATCCCGAAGATTTACCGGCGCTGCTGATGCTGCTCGCTGATCTCATGCAGCAGCCAGGCCAAATTGTTACTACAGAATATCGTTACCTGCACTACAACGGATCGGTGCGCTGGGTGCAAAGCACCATCACCAACTTGTTTACTGAGCCGACAGTGCAAGCGTTAGTCTTCAACTTTCAGGACATCACCAGCCGCAAGTTGACTGAGGTGGCACTGGCCAATAAGAACCTGGAGTTGGAGGCCGCGGTTCAACAACTTGAGCACTCACGCACGGTTTTGCAGTCCATTATCAGCGCCATTCCGGTTCGAGTGTTCTGGAAGGATATGGCTTCGCGCTACCTCGGCTGCAATGATCAGTTCGCCCGCGACGCGGGCCTCGAATCAGCGGCACAGCTGATCGGCCAAGACGACTTCGCCTTGGGCTGGCGTGAACAAGCCGAGCTCTATCGACAGGATGATCGCGAAGTCCTGGACAGCGGTCAGCCCAAGCTGGACATCATCGAGCCGCAGACCACGCCGATCGGCGACACAATCTGGTTGAAGACCAGCAAAGTTCCGTTGGTCGATTCGGCTGGCCGAATCTATGGGTTGGTGGGAGTCTACGAGGATATTACCGATCGCAAACAGGCCGAGCAGGCCCTGCGCGAGAGTGAGGAAAAATATCGCAGCTTGATTGATAGCCAGGAATCGGCCATTTCCACGCTCGATGCCGACGGCGTCTTCCACTACATAAACCGCATTGGCGCGGCCCCGTTTGCGCTTGCGCCGGAAGACGTGGTCGGTCGGAAACTGCACGATCTTTTCCCACCGCCAGTGGCCGACTGGCAACTGAGCCGAGCGCGTGAGGTGATTGCGAGCGGGCAAAGTCTGGTGACCGAACACCAAATTGTAGTGGCCGGTCAGCTGCGCTGGCGGCGTATCAGCATCCAGCCGATTCGAAACGCAACCGGGCAAATCACGCTTGCCATGGTGAACTCGCTGGACATTCATGAGCGCAAACTGGCCGAGCAGCGTGTGCAGTATTTGACTCGGCTGTATGCCACACTGAGCCAGGTCAATCAGACCATCGTGCGGATCACCGATCGACAGCAACTATTCGACACCATCTGTCAGATTGCCGTCGACTATGGTGAATTCAAATTCGCGTGGATCGGTCAATTCGATCGGGACACCGGTCAAGTCACGCAAGTCGCCGAGCACGGCCTGGAAGACGGTGGTTTTCTGCGACGGGAATTCAATATCCATCAGGCACCCTATCGGTCAGGCGCAATCGCCGCCGCGCTGCTCAACGGCCAGGTCCAGACCGATGACAATGTGCTGCATAATCCGCGCGCGGCCCAGTGGGTGGCTCAAGCTGAACAGTTGGGCTATCGCTCCTACGCGGCCATTCCCATTCATCAGCAGAGTCAAGTGGTGGCTGTCTTGAACTTGTATGCCACCGACACGGATTTCTTCGCGGCTGAAGAAGAGCGCAAATTGCTGGCCGAGATGGGGTTGGATATTTCATTCGCGCTGGATATGATGTATCGGGAAACCGAACGACAGCAGTTCGAATCCGCATTGCAGCGCAGCGAAACGCAATATCGCTACCTGTTTGAGAACAACCCCCATCCCATGTGGGCCTATGATCTTGAGACGTTGCGCTTCCTGGCGGTTAACGACGCTGCGATCGAAAAATACGGCTACTCGCGCGCCGAATTTGAAAACATGACGCTGTTCGACATTCGTCCCGCCGATGAGTTTGATCGATTGAAAGCGAACTTGACGCAGCCGCGCACTGCGCTGCAGCACTCCGACGGCTGGAAGCATAAATTGAAGGACGGCACAATCATCGATGTCGAGATCTCGTCGCACACGCTTAACTTGGCCGAGCGGCCCGCAGCACTGGTCGTGGCGCGAGAGGTAACCGACCGTAAACGCGCCGAAGAGGCGTTGGCGGCCAGCGAAGAGAAGTATCGCGGCTTGTTGGAAAGCCTCGATAGTGTCATCGCCTTAATCGACGCGGATGGCCGCTTCTGGTACATGAACGAAATCGGCGCGCGCGCGTTAGGTGCCACACCCGATCGGATCGTCGGCCAGACCATGGCCGATCTCTTCCCAGAGCCGGTGGCGTCGCTGCAACTGGGCTTGATTCGGCAAGCAATCCAAGAGGATCGCTCTTTCGTGCATCAAACCGAATCTGTGATACAAGGTCAGCCACGCTGGTATCGCAGCAGCATCCAGCCCATTCACGACGAAACAGGGCGAGTGGTGCAGGCATTGCTGAACACCACCGATATCACACCGCTCATGACCGTCCAAGTGCAGTTGGAGGAACTCAATCACTCGCTGGAAGAACGGGTGACCCAACGCACGCAAGAATTGGCCGCGGCCAACGAGCGCCTGACCGAACTGGACAAACTGAAGAGCAAGTTTGTTTCCGACGTATCGCACGAACTGCGCACGCCAGTGACCAGCCTGTCGGTCTATATCGATCTATTGGAACACGGTAAGCCGGAAAAGCGTGAACACTACGTCAAACAATTAAAAGAACAGATGGCACGGCTGCACAAATTGATCAACGACATCCTGGACCTGTCGCGACTGGAGCGCGATCGGGATGAGGGCGGTCGCTCACCCGTGGACATCAACTCGATTGTCGAGCACGTCACGGCTATGGAGCGGGGTGCAGCGGAAGCGGCCGGCCTGACGTTGATCTGCGACGTGGCCGACGGCATCCCGCCGGTGGTGGCGCGAGCCGATCAGTTGACCCGCGCGATCACGAACCTGGTCTCGAACGCCATCAAATACACCCCGCACGGCACAGTCCGCGTGGAAACGTGCGCGGTCGATCAAAAGGTGTGCATTGAAGTGATCGACACCGGGCTAGGCATTCCAGCCGACGAATTGCCGCACCTGTTCGGACGATTCTATCGGGGGCGGGCGGTGGCACAGTCGACGATTCCGGGCACGGGGCTGGGGCTGTCGATCGTGAAAGAGATCGTCGAGATGCAGGGCGGCACGGTGGAAGTCGAGAGTACGCTGGGCAGCGGCAGTACCTTCCGCGTCTGGCTGCCAGCCGCGAGCTAAGCGGCAATGCGTTAAGTGAAACAGCGCCCGCCATCGGATTGAACTTCCGTCGGCGGGCGTCGTCATGTCTAGCCACCCTGTGCGCCGCCTCTACGCAGACACGCCGTGAGCAAGCGTAGTCAGCGAAGAACACATGCAGTACCATGTCCTCGTGTTGCTCAATGGCCGCCCCTAATCTTGGTCCGCCCTGATAAGCCGTTGATTGGCTTAGGCCAGCCCCCTCTTTACCAAGACCGCATCAACGCGGCGCTCAACGGATGGGTACAAGATGCTCTATCGGCGGGCACGGGCGCAGCCCAATATTTGGCGGATCTGGCCAAAGTCGGTTACACCGAGGCCTGCCTCGTTCGCCGTGAGCCTGGGTGATCTATTTTATTCAGCCTGACAGATTGCCCTCGGAAATATGATCTATGCCATTAACGAGTGGAGGGCTTTTAGCCTATCATGTAGGGGCTAGCAACCGGTCTGTTGCAAAGCTGTTACGCTTATTATCGCAATCGTGGTCATTCAGACAGAGTTCAAACCATTTTGTCCCGACCGCTAAGCAGTGTTATAGTTGACTTAATGCCATTGGCTGCCGAACCTGAGTAAGAGACAAGGCTGGTCGCGGATAATTAACAGGGAGTCGAGCATGGATGATCGTCGCAAAACTAAAGCCCAGTTACTGGAAGAATTGACAGCCCTTCGGCAGCGGGTCGTGGAACTGGAAGCCCGATCGGCGCCCACACCCGATCGGGCCGAGCGAGACCAATCGGGTGAACTGGCTGAGCGGTTAGATCTGGCGACGCGCGCGGCTGGCATCGGCATCTGGGATTGGGACATCCAGCGGAATGAATTGGTCTGGGACGATCAGATGTACGCGCTGTACGGCCTGCGACCGGGCGAGTTCAGCGGTGCCTACGAGGCGTGGCTGCGGGGCGTGCATCCCGACGACCGCGCCGTCAGCGATGAAATATCGCTGCGAGCCCGGATCGGCGCAGGCGAATACGACACCGAATTTCGTGTCGTGTGGCCCAACGGCTCGATCCATTGGCTCAAAGCGAACGGGCATGTCTTCCGTGACGAGCAGGGCACGCCGCTGCGCATGGTAGGCGTGAACTATGACATTACGGCCCGCAAACAGGCTGAAGAGGACTTTCGCCAGAGTGGGGAACTCTTCCGAGCGGCCATTGAATTTCTGCCCATCCCCATTGCGGTGGCCGATTCAGCCGGGCTCATTCACCATCTGAATCAACGCTTTACAGAGCGTTACGGCTACACCATGCAAGACCTGCCCACCATCGACGCCTGGATGCTGCGGGCCTATCCTGAGCCTGATTATCGCGCAGAAGTGGCCGCCAATTGGGCGACGCGAATTGCGGACAGTCTGAAGCACGATCGACCGACTCCTACGCGTGAGTTCAACGTGACCTGCAAAGACGGTCGGCAGCGCGTGGTGGAAATTACGGCGCGCGGCATCCAAGGCTTGATCATCGTGTCGTTCAACGACATCACCGAACGCCAACAAGCGGAAGAAGAGGCGCGCGCGGCGCGTGAGATCTTTCAGAAAATCTTCACCACCAGCCCGGTGCCCATTGCCTTGTCCCGCATTTCGGATCGCACGATTGTGGACGTGAACGTCGCGCTGGAAAATTGGCTCGGTTACACTCGGGCGGAACTGGTGGGCCAGCCGGCCGTAAACTTTGACTATTGGGCAGATCCACTAGTGCGGCAGCACGCCTTCGAAACGCTGCTTAGCGGCCACGCCCTCCGTGACTTTGAATTTGCCTTCAAAACCAAGTCCGGCGTCATCGGTCAAGCGCTCAATTACACCGAGGTCTTTGAACAGCGCGGGGATAAATATTTCCTTTCGGTGTTTGTGGACATTACGGCCCGCAAACAAGCTGAGCAGGAATTGAAACGTTGGGCTGACACGTTCCAAAATGTGACTTTTGGGTTTGTGGTTGGCTCCCCGGACAGCCCGAACCTGGGGCTGATGAACCCGGCCTTTGCCCGCATGCATGGCTACACCGTCGAGGAATTAGGCGGCACGCCGATTGCCAGCGTCTTTGCGCCCGAGAGCCGCGCCGACTTGCCAGAGCATATCCGCTTGGCGCATGAACACGGTCACCACGCCTGGGAAGCCAAACACATCCGTAAAGATGGGACGATATTCCACGCCCTGGTGGATGCGGCAGCGGTTAAGGCTGCTGACGGTCGAGTCCTATACCGGATTGTAAGTGTGCAAGACATTACCGCGCGCAAACAGGTCGAAGCGGCCCTGCGGCTTAGCGAAGAGAATTTCTCCAAGGCGTTCCGCTCCAGCCCCACCGCTATGATCGTTACACGCCTGGCTGACGGGCAGTTCTTGGAGTTGAATGACGCTTACTGTGAAATGGTCGGCTGGGAGCGGGCCGAACTCATCGGGCACCGGACCACTGAGTTCGATATCTACATCCAGAACGGCGATCGGCAGGCTATCGTTCAACAGTTGTTGGCCACTGGCTCAATCCGTGACTTTGAATCGAGCATCCGTCATCGCTCCGGCGAATTGCGCCAGGTCCTGGCCGCGCAGGAATTGATCACCTTTAACGGTGAAGCTTGTATTCTGACCAACATGCAAGACATCACCGCCCGCAAGCAAGCGGAACAAGCCGTGCGAGAAAGCGAAGCCCGTTACCGCCTCATCTCGGAAAACGCGGCCGACGTGATTTGGGTGATGAATCCCGCCATCGGTAAGTTTACGTACGTCAGCCCGTCCGTGCGGAAATTGCGCGGCTATACGCCCGAAGAAGTCATGGCGCAGTCAGTGACAGAGGCGCTAACGCCAGAGTCACTCCAGCTGGTAAGCGACTCGCTGGCTAAGAATATCCCGGCGTTTATGGCGCAGGGCCGCGGCACCGCCTCATACATCAACGAGGTCGATCAGCCGTGCAAAGACGGCGCCATCGTTCACACCGAGGTAACCACCACCTATTTGTTCAACGAGCGCGGCGAAGTGGAAATTGTGGGCGTCTCACGCGACATCACCGCGCGTAAGCAGATGGAAGAGGCGCTGCGCGAAAGCGAAGCTAAACTCCGCACGGTCTTTGAACTGCTGCCGGTGGGCGTCTCCATTTTGGACAACCAACGCCACCTGATGTATGCCAATTCCGCTTTGGAGCGAATGCTCGACATCACCGTTGACGGTTTCCGTGACGGTAGCTACAGCCAGCGGCGCTATCTGCGGCCCGATCGGACACCGCTGCCCTCCAGCGAACTCGCCAGTGCCCGCGTCCTGGCCGAAGGCCGCGCTGTTTACAATGTTGAAACCGGCGTCGTCAAAGAAGATGGCAATGTCATCTGGACAACCGTTAGCGCTGTCCCGGTGAATTATCCAGACTGGAGTATCGTCATCGTCACGACCGATATTACCGCGCGCAAACAAGCGGAAGAAGCGCTGCGTCAGAGCGAAACCCTGCTGGCCGAAGCGCAGCGCGTCGGACGAGTGGGCCACTGGGAATGGACTGCGCCCGATCGAATTCTGATCTGTTCTAATGAGTTGCTGCGCATCTTCGACTTGCCGCCAGAACAGCGTACGGTGTCGCAATCGCTAGTGGCCGGCCTGATGGACCCGGACGATCTGCAACGCGTGAGTGCCATCGATCGGCAAGCGTTAGCCAACCAGACTGACTTTGAGTATGACTTTCGCCTCAACTTGGCGAGCGGCCGCTCATGCTGGGTGCATCAACAAGTCAAAGTCACTTATGGCCCCGACGGTCAGCCCGCGCGGATGCTGGGGGTGGTGCAGGACATCACCGATCGCAAGCATACCGAGCAGGCGCTGCGTGAGAGCGAGCAAAAATACTCCACCCTGTTCGAAAAATCGGCGGTGCCGGCGGTGCTGCTGAAGCTGCCTGAAGTGGTCATTACCGATGCCAACCCGGCGTGTGAACGACTACTGGGTTACAGCCGTGCAGAAATGCGCGGTAACACCGGTGTCCAATTGGGCTTGTACCGCCCGGCAGAGCGGACACAGATGATCGACCGGTATCTGAAGCAGGGCGCGTTGTCTGAGAATGAAGTGCAGATTCAGATCAAGTCGGGTGAAGTGCGGGTCGTTGTGGCGAATACGAATCCAATGGAGTGGGGCGGACAACGTTATGCCCTGACGACGATGCTGGACATCACCGACCGCAAACGGGCCGAGGCGGAATTGCAGCGCGCCTTGGAGGAGTTGCGCCGCTCCAATGCCGAGTTGGAGCAATTTGCCTATGTGGCCTCGCACGACTTACAAGAGCCGCTGCGCGCGGTGGCGGGTATGGTGCAGCTCTTGCAGCAGCGCTACAAAGGCCAGTTGGATGAGCGCGCAGACGAATACATTCACCACGCAGTCGACGCGGCCAATCGGATGCAGGCGCTCATCAACGATCTCCTCGCTTTCTCACGCGTCGAGCGGCGCGGGCGGCCGTTGGAAGTGATCAATACCCTCGATCACGTGAACGCGGCGATCAAGAATCTGGAAGTCGCGATCCATGAGAGCGGGGCCGCCGTCACATCGGGCGACCTGCCCGTCATCACCGCCGATCCGACCCAAATGACGCAGTTGTTCCAGAACCTCATCGGCAACGCGCTGAAATTCCACGGCGAGCAACCGCCACACATTCACATCAGCGCGCAGCGGGTGGCCGAGGCCTGGCAGTTCGCCGTGCGCGACAACGGCTTGGGCATTGAACCGCAGTACTTCGAGCGCATCTTCCAGGTCTTTCAACGTCTGCACACCCGCCGCGAATATCCCGGCACCGGCATCGGTTTGGCGCTGTGCAAGAAGATCGTGGAGCGCCACGGCGGCAGAATTTGGGTAGAGTCAGCTTTGGGCGAAGGCTCCACCTTTTATTTCACCATCCCAAATAGGAGTTAACGATGACCACCGACCTCAATCCTAGAATCATTGATATCTTGCTCGTTGAAGACAGCCCGGCCGACGTGTTGATCACACGCGAAGCGTTGGCCGAAGCCAAGCTGCTCAACACCATTCACGTGGTCGAGAATGGCGTAGAAGCGCTGGAGTTTTTGCACCAGCAAGGCCAATATGCGACGGTGCCCCGGCCCGATCTGATCCTGCTCGATCTGAATCTGCCGCGCAAAAACGGCCGCGAAGTGCTGGCTGAAATAAAAGCCGACGAGCGCTTGAAGTCCATTCCGGTCGTCGTGCTTACCACTTCCCGCGCGGAAGAAGATGTACTAAAATCCTATAACCTGCACGCCAACTGCTATGTGGTCAAACCGGTTGAGTTTGATAACTTCGTGAAGGCCGTGCAGTCCATCCGTCAATTTTGGTTCACCGTCGTCACCCTGCCGTCGGAGACGTGATATGGCCCCAGTCGAAATACACGTGTTGGTCTTTGAAGACAGCCCAACCGATGTGGTGTTCTTGCGCGAAGCGTTAGCGCGCGATCCGCTGAACACCTTCACGTTGCGCGTGGTTGAACGGTTGAGTGACGGCTTGCCGCTGCTTGAAGCCGCGGGCAGCGATGTCGTCCTGCTCGATCTTGGCCTGCCCGATAGTCAAGGTCTGGCGACCTTTGAACGCGTGCATCAGGCCGCGCCCGATCGACCCATTGTGGTGTTCTCGGGCAACAGCGATGAGCAGGACGCCATTGCGGCGGTGCGCGCCGGCGCGCAAGATTATCTGGTGAAAAGCCAGAGCGGTTTTGACATGGCCGGACGCGCCATTCGCCACGCCATTGAGCGGCACAATCTGGTGAAGTCGCTGCAGGCGAGTGAGCTGCGCCTGAGCACCATCTTTCGCACCAGCCCGCTGCCCATCGTCATCAGCCGGTTGGACGATGGCCGTTACACTGAGGCCAATGCCGCCTTCGAAAAACTGACTGGCTATACTGCGGCTGATATCATCGGACATACCGCCGCGGAACTGAATATCTGGGAAGTGCCTGAACGCCGCCGCAAGATGATCGAGGCCGTACGCGCCAACGGCTTCGCCCACAATTTTGAATTTCAACTGCGGCATCGCTCGGGTGAACACCGTGACTTGCTCATGTCGGCTGAGTTAATTGACTTGGATGGCGAGCCGCAGGTGTTGACCGTTGGTCAGGACATCACCGAGCGGAAACGGATGGAAGAGGCGCTGCAGGACGCTAACGCCAAACTGACCCGCGCGCAGCACCTGGCGCACATTGGCAGTTGGACGGACTATCTACCCACCCTGCAGTTAGAGTGGTCGGAAGAGATGTATCGCATTCTGGGCTTTCCGCTGAACCAGCCGCTGAACCTGACTGAAGCGACCTGTGTCTTTCCGCCCGACGAAAAAGCGCGTTTCCACCAGGCCATGGATGCGGCGATCAATGGGACTGCGCCTTATAACATGGACTATCGCATCATTCGGTCAGACGGTGAAGTGCGGTACATTCATGACGAAGGCGAGGTGGTCCGCGACGCACAGGGCCAAGCCATCTGGATGCACGGCACGACGCAGGACATCACCGAGCGCAAACAGGCCGAACTGGCTATTCGCCAATGGGCCGACGCGTTTGAGAATTGCGCGCACGGCATTGCGCTGGGGGACCCGCACACCAATCGGATTCTGGCCTGCAACTCCGCCTTTGCCCGTTTACATCATTGCGCAGTTGAAGACATCGTCGGCACTTTGATTCTCAGCGTCTATGCACCGGACGATCACGCGCGCGTGCAGGCCAGCATCGCTGAAGCCGATCGGGTGGGGCAGGTTCAGTATGAGGCCCGCATGATCCGCCGCGATGGGTCCACCTTCCCGGTGCAGATGGATGTGGTCAGCGTGCGCGATACGGCAGGGAACATTCTGTATCGCGTGGCGACGATGCAGGATGTTACCGAGCGCCAACAAGCCGAAGCGGCGCGGCGTGAGTCCGAGGCGTTGTTCGCCAAGGTCTTCCAGGCCAGTCCGGTGGGCATCAACATCTTCCGGCTGGCCGATGGCCGCTCGGTGCAGGTCAACGATGCGTTTCTGGACATCGTGGGCTATACGCGCGCCGAGGTGCTGAATCACACGGCCGCCGACCTTAACTTGTTCGTCGATACGGCGGCGCGCGCGAGTTGGCTGCAGGCGCTGCGTAACGGCCAGCCGCTGCGCAACCTAGACGCCAAGCTTCGGCGCAAGTCCGGCGAAATTCGCGATGCCCTCGCCTCGCTCGATGTGATCGACTTGAACGGCGAACCGATGACGCTGGTCATCACGACGGATATTACCGATCGTAAGCAAACAGAAGCGGCTTTGCTGGCAAGCGAGGAACGCTATCGGGGCATTTTTAACGGGGTGCACGACGCGATTTTTGTAGAGGCGCTGGACGGCTCCATTCTGGATGTCAATCAACCCGCCTGCGCCATGTATGGTTACAGCCGAGACGAGTTCATTGGCAAGCACGTCCATGACATCATTCCTGCGCCCGAGAACTTGGTTACGCTGCCTCAGATTGAAGATGAAAGCGCTGGCCAGATTGTAGAAACCGTCAACGTGCGGGCAAACGGTGAACACTTTCCGGTGGAACTGCGCGGCGGACCATTTGAGTTTGGCGATCAAAAAATGTTCCTGGCGGTGGTGCATGACATCACCGAGCGCAAACAGCGCGAGCGCGAATTGACGGCAGTGGCCGAAGTCAGCGCGGCCCTGCGATCTGCCCCCACCAGCGCCAACATGCTGGCCGCCGTAGTCGATCGGGTTATGGCGCTGCTGACGGGTTCAGCCGCTTCGATCACGTTCGATCGACCGGCCGAAGATGTCGAGGAAGTGGTCGTGGCGCGCGGCGAGTGGGCGAGCTTGACAGGCCTGCGCGTGCCGCGTACCCACAGCGTGACCGGGCAAGTGGCGCTGACGGCCACCATGTGAGCCATGATGTCGCCGATCAACGTATGCCGTTCATCCCTTGTTGGGTACCATGCGGTGGCCTGTGTACCCTTGATCGAGCAGGTCGGCACGATCGGTACGCTGAGCGTCGGCGCACGAATCCGATCGGGCCGGGTGAACTGCGCATCTTGCAGGCCATTGCCGACATTGCCGCCGTTTTACACCGCGCGGCGATCGTTGAAAACCTGGGCACTTTATTGAGCGCGCAAAAACTGGTTACCTCCGCCTCGCTGGCGACCGCGAACGATAAGTTGACCGGGTCGGGTTGAAGAGCAAATTCGTGTCGGATGTCCGCACGAACTGCGCCACCGTGACCAGCCTGTCGCAACATCGATCTGCTGGATCACGGCAAGCCGGGCGCGTACTATTAAGCAGTTGAAAGATCAGATCAGCGGCTGCATAAATTAATCAACGACATTCTGGATCTGTCGCGGTTGGAGCGCGATCAGGATGAGGGCAGCCGCCTGCCGATAGATCTCAACTCGATCGTCGAACACGTCACGGCGATGGAGCGCGGGTCGGCCGAGGCGGCCGGACTGACGTTGATCTGTGACGCCGCCGAGAAACTGCCGCTGGTCATCGTGCGGCCCGATCAGCTGACGCGGGCAATGACGAACCTCGTCTCGAATGCGATCAAATACACCCGGCAAGGCACGGTCCGCGTGACGACTCTGGTCGTCGAGGGCTACGTCGGCGTCGAAGTGCGCGACACCGGCCAGGGCATTCCCGCCGACGAACTGCCGCACTTGTTTGGGCGCTTCTATCGCGGGCGGGCGGTAGCGCAGTCTACCATTCCGGGTACAGGCTTGGGCCTGTCCATTGTGAAAGAGATCGTCGAGTCGCACGGCGGCACGGTGGAGGTGGAAAGCACGGTCGGGGTGGGCAGCACCTTCCGCATCTGGCTGCCGATGACGGCCTGAAGCCTAATCGCCGCGTTTCACCGTGCCATTATTCGCCTCACCGTTTCCTGACCGCTGCTCCCACACCGCGTCCTCGCGGGGTGGCTCGACCGCGTCCCTAAAGGGTGCTTCGCAAGGACGCGGTGAGTGTGGGTCCTGGCTAAGCCTCACCCCGCCGCCGGTGCTCCCACACCGCGTCCCCGCGGTGTGGCTCGACCGCGCCCCTAAAGGGTGCTTCGCAAGGACGCGGTCGAGGAGTGTGGGGCCTGGCTAAGCCTCACCCCCGCCGCCGCTGCTCCCACACCGCGTCCCCGCGGGGTGGCTCGACCGTGCCTCTAAAGGGTGCTTCGCAAGGACGCGGTCGAGGCGCATGGGCGAGGAGTATGTTAAACATTCAACAGTATCGTCCTGACTAAAAGAGCAGTGTGTTAAATATCCAACAGTGTCCTCCGGACTAAAAGAGCAGTGTGTTGAATATTCAACAGTGTCCTCCGGACTAAAAGAGCAGTGTGTTAAATATCCAACAGTGTCCTCCGGACTAAAAGAGCAGTGTGTTGAATATTCAACAGTGTCCTCCGGACTAAAAGAGGAGTGTGTTAAATATTCAACAGTGTCCTCCTGACTAAAAGAGCAGTGTGTTAAACATTCAACAGAGTCGCCCTGACTAAAAGAGCAGTTGGTTAAACATTCAACAGTATCGTCCTGACTAAAAAATCCAAGAATTAAATATCCTCCCTGTTCAAATTAACTGAAATTGCTTTATCAAAAACTCTCCCGCTGGATTGGCATATCCAGCGGGCGCTTGGTGGATTTTGCAATCGGCTGTGAGCAGCCTGGCAAATCAATGGAGATAAATCTCAATAATTACCGCAAAGTAATCGGGCGTGGAATCAACCCCGTTCCCGATTAAATCTCAATCGTCAAAGGATGGATCGCAATGTTAAGCACTCGCATCGATGCAACTGGCCGTTTGAACATCGCCTGGCCCATACGCGACACAGACATCATCGCCCTGGGCAAAGCCTATACCACCTTCGAGGGACAGGAATCGGCTCAGGCGCGATTAGCCCTGCCCACCTACGCCCAGGTATTGGCTTTGCTGGAAGCCGCCAGCGCCGCTGCCGACAGCGCCACCGGAAGTGAAACGCAGCGCGCCATCTCGGCCACCGACCTGGCCAACGCCCTGACCGAAGCCAAAGTCCTGCTTATCGATGCCTTGAAACAACTCAAAGGCCGCTACAGCAAAAATCCCGCCCAACTGGAACGCTACGGCTTACCCACCAAAATCGGCGCACGTGGCGAAGTGCTGGTGACGCGCCCCGCCACCGCCAAAGACTGGGCGCGTTTCCTGGCCGCCTACGCCACCCAACAGGCCGAACTGGACGAGGCCGAGCGCCTTACCGATCCCGCGCTGGCGAAGATGCAAGCCCTCAACCAAATCGTCACGCAGGCGCTCACCGATCGACTCAGCGGACGCAATCAGCGCGAAGTGGGTGTGCAAAACCGATCGGCGGCCGCCACCCGCCTGCTCGAACATCTCCAACTAGCCGCCTTCGCCCTCGTCGTCACTCGCTTCGATGGGCACGTCGTCAACGAACTGCAAAACTGGGGCTTCAAAGTCGTCGCCAAGACCACGCCCGAGGAACCCGCGCCCGCTGCCAACCCGATCGAACCGGTGGCGGCCTAACGGCTCACCGTTAACCACGAGCGGACTGCCCATTGCTTGACACGCCATTTTACTGCGCGTATAATCGACGCATCAACGTTGATAGAGACGAGTACGTTCAGTCGGACTTGCAGAGAGTCGCTGGTAGGTGTGAAGCGATAGACGCCTGAACCGAAATCCACCTCTGGAGTTGAGCGGCGCTCCCGTTATCGAGCACGAATGAGGCCACAGTCCGTGTGGCGAATCTAGGTGGCACCACGAGCCCCTCGTCCTAGAATGGATGAGGGGCTTTCTGTTTGTTAAAACCGTTGGGCAAATGACAGGACGTTGTCGTGCGTCAGCCTGTCATGGAATGGAGCAACATGTTAAGCGGAATATTTCCACCACTGCCTACGCCGTTTACTGAAGACGGTACACTCGATCTCGATGCGCTGCGCGCCAACGTCGAACAACTCAATCCGACCGGTTTAGCTGGCTATCTCGCGCTCGGTTCCAACAGCGAAGCCGTGCACGTCACACCGGCTGAAGCCTCGCAGGTGTATGCGACGGTGTGTCAAGCCGCTGCGTCCGATAAGACCGTCATCGGCGGAACGGGCCAATTCTCGACGCAAGCCACCGTTGAGATGACGCAGCGCGCCGCCGATGCGGGCTGTGCGGCAGCACTGATCGTCACACCGTTCTACTACAAAAACAGCATGACGCTCGATGCCTTGCGCGCCCACTATTTTGCGATTGCCGATCGGTCACCGATTCCGGTGATGATCTACAACGTACCCGCCAACACCGGCTTCAACATCGCGCCCAACATCGTGGCCGAGATCGCGCGGCATCCCAACGTCATCGGCATGAAGGACAGCGCGGGCGACATCAATCAACTGGCGGAAGCGGTAAGACTGACCAGAAGTAAACAAGGAAGTGAGCATCCTGAAGGAACAGCGCCAAATGTTCCTTCAGCGTCCTCTGCCGAGTTTGCGGTCTTCAGCGGTAACTATGGCGCGATGCTGCCCGGCCTGACCTTTGGCATCGTTGGCGCAATTCTAGCGGTGGCGAACATCGCGCCCACTGAATGTGTGGCCATCTATGATGCCTTCAAGCGCGGCGACCTGGCAACGGCGGGCGACCTGCATCTACGACTGTTGCCCGTGGCGCGCGCGGTCACCTCGCAGTTTGGTGTGCCGGGGCTGAAGGCCGCCATGGCGATGTTGGGCTATCGCGGCGGCTGGCCGAGAATGCCGCTGCTGCCGCTGGGCGCACCTCAACGCGCGGAGGTTGAGAAGATGCTGCGGGACGCAGTGTTATTAAGCTAAACACGCAACCACAGATGTCACAGATAACACGGATAAAGTCTGAAAAGAATCTATGTCAGCCGTGTCATCCGTGGTACAAGTTCTGGAGGAAAAATGCTAGACCTAACTTACATCCGTGAACATGCCGACGAAGTCAAAGAGGCGATGGCGAAGTTGTACGCTGACACGCCTATCGACGCGATTCTTGATCTCGACAAGCAGCGCCGCGCGGCTTTGCAGCAAGTCGAAGCGTTGAAGCAGCAGCGCAACGTCGTCTCGAAAGAGATCGGCAAAATGAAGGACGCCGCCGACCGCGAAGCGAAGAAAGCGGAGATGCGGGCCGTCGGCGATCAGATCGACGCGCTGGACGCGCAAGTGCGCGACGTCGAAACGCAGCTCAACGACCTGATGCTGCGCGTGCCCAACATCCCCGATCCGTCGGTGCCGGTTGGCAAGGACGACACGGAAAACATCGTTACTCGCGTCGAGGGCGAACCCAAGACGGCCGCCCACTTTGGCTTCGAGCCGAAGCCGCACTGGGATCTGGGCGCGGCCTTAGGCATCATCGACTTTGAGCGCGGCGTCAAAGTCAGCGGCACGCGCTTCTACATGCTCGTCGGTGCGGGCGCCAAGTTGCAACGCGCGTTGATCAGCTTCATGCTGGATGTGCATATTCGGCAGGGCTACACCGAAATCTATCCACCGTATCTCGTCAAGCGCGAGACGCTCATCGGCACGGGGCAGCTGCCCAAGTTCGCGGAGAACCAGTACTTCGATCAAGTCGACGACTTGTGGATGATCCCAACAGCCGAAGTGCCCGTAACCAACATGTACGCGAGCGAGATTCTGGACGGTGCTAAACTCCCGATCAATCACGTCGCCTACACGGCCTGCTTCCGCCGCGAGCAGATGTCGGCGGGTCGCGATACGCGCGGCATCAAGCGCGGCCACCAGTTCGACAAAGTGGAGATGGTCAAGTTCTGCACGCCGGAAACCAGCATGGGCGAGTTGACGAAGCTGATCGATAACGCCGAGGAGATCGCTCGGTTGTTGAAGATCCCACATCGCATCATCCAGATGGTCACGGGCGATCTCTCGTTCACAGCGGCGGTGAAATACGATGTCGAGCTGTGGGCGCCGGGTTGCAATGAGTGGCTGGAAGTCTCATCGTGCAGCAACTTCAAGGATTTTCAGGCACGGCGCGCGAACATCAAGTTCAAGCGCGAAAAGGGTGCGAAGGCTGAGTACGTCCACACGTTGAACGGTTCGGGGTTGGCGCTGCCACGAGTGATGATCGCGGTGCTGGAGAACTATCAACAAGCGGACGGCAGTGTGATTGTGCCGGATGTACTGCGCCCGTACATGGGCGGGCAAGACGTGATTCGGGGTATGTAGGACAATCGGGGCGGCTAACTACCGCCCCGATTCTTTAGCGCCTCAAATCGGCTGTCTCGATGTAGACCTCGACCCACCAGCCAACGTGCCGTTCGTCGATCGTAGCGTAAGCGACGGCATGTGGTAAGTCATCAGTGAGTGTCGCCGGATCGAAGTTGCGCAACGCTTCGAACTGGCCGTTTGAATCGACGCGATCGACGAACGATGGCCTGGCGCTGCTGCGCGCTACGATATAGACCGTGTAGTCGTGCAGCGTCTCGGGATCGAAGCCTTCGTTGCTGATGATGCTGCGCGCGTAATGATCGATTACTTTCGTCGCGAAGAGGCGCGTGGCCTTCAACCGAATGCGATCCCAGCCGCTATTGTAGGCCAGCAACGCCAACGATAAACGCCCCTGCGCCTGACGAATCACTTCGCCTAAAGTGTTCGTGCCCCATTCCAGGTTCACTTCGGGAATCTTCAAGCGCGCCGCTTTCGGCCGCCATGAGAAGCCCGCCTCGTAAGACATGATCTGCATCAAGCCCACCGCGCCCGCCGGGCTGACCCGCCGCGGATCGCCCTTCGATTCTTCTTCGATAATGGCGGCCACCAAATTGGGATCGAGTCCGTTGTTGTTTGAATACTGGATAATGAGATCAGACCAGCGCGAGATCGTATCGGGCCAGTAGGCGGAGAGGGCGTCATCGGCCAGGGCAGATCTGAGCGGCAGACCAGCCAACAGCAGGGCGATGATGAGTAACATGAATCGGCGCGGGGTGTGACGCTTCATCGCCGAAAAGTCTACCACATTTTAGCGCGATCGGTGGAGTCGCCAGATGACGCCGATCGGGTAGCCCAGCATCTTCGCGATATCGCCAACGACGCGGATGATGGGCACCCACCCGATCGCTTTGGCGCGGCCCGCCGGTTCCATGTCGCGCAATTGTGGCGCGAGACGCTGATAAGGCTGCTTGAAGTAAACACCTGCACCGACGAAGTAGAGCAGCGCCGCCCACGCACTGACTTTGAAAGTCAGCCACGTGATGGCGGGCACGGCGACGAGGTACGTGGCATAGCGAATGAGATGCCGCTTCAACCACAGGTTCGCTTTGCCGTCGCCGCGCGCGTACAGGTAGTATTGCTTAAAGAACGACTTGATTGACGCGCGAGGCCTGAAATACGCCACGGCTTCCGGCGCGAAAGCGAACGCCCCAAAGCGATCGCGCAGTTTGAAATCGAAGATCAAATCTTCGCAGTAATCCAGCCATTCGGGATAGCCGCCAATGGCCTGCCACGCGGCTTTGGTGAAGGCCACGCTGCGGCTCGATGGCAGAAACTTCGCCGGATCGATCTCGTTCAGTTGTGGCAGCACCGTCGCCCCCATCGCAATCTCAAACGGCGTGTGAACGTCGGGCAGGAAGAAGCCTGCCACAACCGAGGTTGTGTCTGCGGCAAATGGTTCGCTGAGTTTTTCCAGCCACTTTGGATCGAGCCGCACGCCCGCATCCGTCGAAGCGATCACGTCACCCGTCGCCGCCTCGATCGCGGCGTTGCGACCCTGCGAGATGTTGCTGCCGGGACGTTCGATCACGCGCAAGGGAAAGCGTGTCTCGGCGCGCAGCAGATCGAGCGTGCCGTCAGTCGAGCCGCCGTCACACACGACCACTTCATCGGGTTGGCGGGTCTGCGCGGCGATCGAAGCAAGCAGCGCGGGCAGCGAGCGTGCTTCGTTAAGAACGGTAACGATGAGGGAGATGATCATTTTAGATTTTGGATTCTAGATTTTGGATCACGGTAGAGTCTAACCCAAAATCTAGAACACCTGCACTGCGCGCAGGCGCACGTGTCGGCAATCCAAAATTACGAGAGGACCGGAATAATCATCGGGCGGCGCTTGGTCTCATGATACAGGTACTCGCTCAATTTGTCTTCGATGCGATCGCGCAAAGCCTTATCGCTCAGCGAGTTGTCCTGCGCAATGCGGGTGATCATGTCGGACGCACCGTTGATGATGTCGGTAGCCTCGTTGGTGTGGATGAAGCCCTTGGTGATGATCTCCGGCTGATCGATGAGCTGACCGGTATCGGGATCACGATGCACCACGGCGACGACGAACCCGTCGCGGCCCAGCACTTCACGATCGCGCAACACGGCCGGGCCGACATCGCCCACGCCGGAACCGTCGATGTATACGTAGCCGCCGGGCACACGTTCACCCACGCGTGCTTCGCCTTCGCTGAACTCAACTGGATAGCCGTTCTCGACGACGAAGATGTTGTTGGGCGCAATGCCCAACTGCCGCGCCAGTGTCTCATGCGCGCGCAAATGGCGCAGTTCGCCATGCACCGGAATGAAATATTCGGGCCGCACCAGGTTGAGCATCAACTTCTGCTCTTCCTGCGACGCATGGCCGGACACGTGGACTTGCGCGATCGGGTCGTAGAGCACATTCGCGCCGCGCTGGAATAGGCGATTGATCGTGCGGTTGACCATCTCTTCATTGCCCGGGATTGGGTGCGAGGACATGATGACGGTATCGCCGCGCTCGATCTGGATCTGCGAATGTTGGCCGATCGAGACGCGGGCCAGCACCGATGAAGGTTCACCCTGTGTGCCGGTGGTCATGATCACCACGCGATCGGCCGGCATCTTCTTGGTATCTTCCAGGCGCACGATCAGATCACTGGGCAACTCCAAATAGCCCAGTTTTTGCGCCATTTTGACGTTTTCCAGCATGCTGGTGCCGGTGAATGCCAACTTGCGATTGTTCTTCGCCGCTGCATTGGCAACTTGCTGAATGCGCGAGATGAGCGACGCAAAGGTGCCGACGATGATACGCCCTTTGGCTTCACGGAAGACCTGCGCAAACGCCACGTCCACCACGCGCTCCGATGGGGTGGTGCCGGGCTGATCGGCATTGGTGGAGTCCGACATTAATGCCATCACGCCGCGTCCGCCGAACTCGGCCAGCTTCGCAAAGTCGGTGGGTTTGCCGTCGACTGGCGTATGATCGAATTTGAAGTCGCCGGTGTGAACGACCAGACCCGCGGGCGTTGTGATGCCGACGCCAACGCCGTCGGGGATCGAGTGCGCGACGCGGAAGAACTCCAGCCCGAACGGGCCAAGGTCCAGACGGCCGCCCGCCTCGATCGTGTTGAGGCGCGTCTGATCGAGGATCTTGTGATTGCGCAGCTTCACTTCGATCAAGCCGCGCGTCAGTTTGGTGGAAAACACCGGCAGTTCCGGAAACTCCTTGAGCAAGTACGGCAGGCCGCCAGTGTGATCTTCGTGGCCGTGCGTGACGATGATGCCCCGGATCTGATCGCGCTTGTCGCGCAGGTAACGCCAATCGGGGATGATGAAGTCGATGCCCAGCATGTCGTTTTCGGGGAACATGACGCCGCAATCGATGAGCACGATGTTCTTGCCGTACTCAAAGGCCGTCATGTTCTTGCCCACTTCGCCAACGCCGCCGAGCGGGATGACGCGTAAAGGTAAAGCCATTTCAAAACTCCTAGCAATTAGTCCGATAAACAAAAAACCGCCCAGCGTGTCGAAACACCCCCGGCGGCTATAGATTAAGTGGCTTTCTGACCGAACATTCCGTCAGAAAGTGTACCCCATAACGGGCGGCATGTCAAAACTATAACATCCCGACCTTACTGAAGTCACCCAGCATGATCTTGAGCGTCTTGGTCTGGCCACCCGATCGGCCGATCTCGACGTTGCGGCCGATCAAACTATCGGCGATGCGGGCCGTCGTATCCGCAATGTGCGTATTTTCCAGCACCACGCTGTGCTCGATTTCGCAATTCTGCAGGACACAGTCGTTGTGAATGGACGTATATGGTCCGACGAAAGCGTTCTCCAAGCGGGTGCGTTCGCCGATGATGGCCGGACCACGCACGGTGCTGTTGATGACCACCGCGCCCGGCTCTAGAATCACGCGGCCTTCAATGCGCGAGTCGCCCTGCACCTGCCCGTTGTTCTTCGATTCGAGGATGTCGAGGATCAGGCGGTTGGCTTCCAATATGTCGGAGGTCTTGCCGGTATCGATCCACCAGCCGGTCAGTTGGTGCGCGCCGACGTTGCAGCCGTGATCGATCAGGTACTGGATCGTCTCGGTGATTTCGAGTTCGCCGCGCGCCGAAGGCTTGATCGAGTTGACGGCCTCAAACACGTTCCGATCGAACATATAAATCCCGATGACGGCATACGGCGAAATGAACTGTTTCGGTTTTTCCACGAGCCGCGTGACGCGGCCATCGCCGTCGAGCACCGCCACGCCCATCGAGCTGGGATCATCCATCGGGTACAGGATGATCTGTGCGTTCAGCCCGCCTTTTTGAAAGGCCTGCACTTGCGGCACGATGCCTTCGCGCAGGAAGTTATCGCCCAGGAAGAGCACAAAGGAATCATCGCCGATGAAGTCCTGCGCGATCTTGATGCCGTGCGCGATGCCGCGCGGCGCGTCCTGCACGATGTAGCTAATCTGCGCGCCGAACTGGCTGCCGTCGCCGACGGTGGTCTTGACCTGCTCGCCGGTCTCCGGGCTGATCACAATGCCGATCGTCGTGATGCCCGCCTCGACCAGATCTTCGATGGCGTAAAACAGCACGGGTTTGTTAGCCAGCGGCACGAGCTGCTTCGCGCCGGTGTACGTAAAGGGGCGCAGGCGCGTGCCCTTGCCGCCGGAGAGAATGAGACCTTTCATGCGCTGACTCCGTTTAAGTGAGAATTGAGAATGGACTGTTCTACCAGATTCTGACTCGTGACTATTGGATACTTCGTTTAGTACCCGCCCAACGTGCTATCGATCGACGCGCCGTTGAGTACCGCGCCGACGATGCGAATGTTGAGTTTCTCCAGTTGCTCTTTGGCCCGCTTGGCATGTTCGCGCCGAGTCTGACCGGCATCGATGACCAGTACTGCGCCGTCGACGCGTGTACCCAGCACGGTCGCATCAGTGACGGCGATCACGGGCGGCGCATCAAACAGCACGATGTCGGCGGCTTGCTTCAACGCTTCGATCACGTCCAGCATCCGCTGTGCGCCCAGCACCTCCGCCGGATTAGGCGGCAGCGGCCCGCTGGTTAGCACCCGCAGATTAGGCACGCCGACATCCTTGTACGCCGGCTCGATCGGACCTTTGGCGTCCATAAAGAGCGACGTCAAACCCTTATCGTTGTTCAAGCCGAACAATGTGTGCAGCGCCGGGCGGCGCAGATCGGCATCGACCAGAATTGTGCGCTTGTCGCCTTGCGCCATCGACACCGCCAGGTTCGCCACCGTCATCGACTTGCCTTCGAGCGGCGCAACGGTTGTGACGAGCAGCGTGTGAATGGAATGGTTCAGGCCGGCGAAGTAAACGTTGGTGCGCAGCGTGCGATATGCTTCGGCCGCGGGTGAACGCGGATCGGTGAGTGTGATGAGTGATGGTTGAGACATTGAGTCAGCCTTAATAGTGAGCGAGTAGTGCGAAATTATGCCGCAGATTTGGCGCGGCGTGAGCGATTGGACTCCGCGCCTGCCGCCGGAATCGAGCCGATGACGGTCAGACCGGTCGCGCGCTCTACGTCGTCAACAGCGCGCAAAATGTTGGCTTCGATCGATTCCAGGAAGAAGACGATCAACACGCCCAACATCAGACCGATAATGCCGCCCGCCGCCGTGTTCAACGTCGTTTGTGGACGAAACTTGCTGGTGGTCGGGTTTTGCACGATGTCAGCATCGACACGGTCTTCTTTGCGCTGCTTCAAGTTGTCTTGATCGCGCCACTGCACGAACTGATTGGCCCACTCCAGCGCGATGCGTTCGGATTGCGCTGGATCAGTATCGATCACGTCGATCTGGATCAGATAGTCTTCATCTTTGGAAGCAATCGTCACGCGACCCTTCAACGTTTCGGGCAGCATATCCAGCCCGATCGAGTTGATCACCCGTTGGGCGAAGTTGCGGCTATCGATGTAGGCTACAAAACCGCGCAGAATTTGCTTGGTCGCCAGTAATGTGCCGTTATCGATGCGCTCTGGCCGCACAAAGACGTTGATGGTGCTCTTGTACTCCACGGTTTGCAGCTGGCTAAAGCCCCAGGCCGCTCCGGCCGTCAGGGCCGCCAGCAGCAGGATGATCCAGCCGCGTTTACGCAGAATACGGACGTAATCTCGTAGTTCCATGAACTGCTAGTCCTTTCGGGCGCCATTCTACCTAAGAAATGACAAATGAACAATGACTAATGACAACGCGCTATTTGGGAATCTCGCCGATGATGCTCAGGCCGATCGCCTCCACTTCCGATCGATCACGCACGCGCGGATCGAAATAGTGGACGAGGAAGGCCAGCGCCACGCCAAAGGCCAAACCCAGCGCGATGCGGATCGGGATGTCCAGCCGGGTGCGGAGAGACGGCGGCGCGGCCCCGACTGAAACATCGTCGAGCGCCGTCACCGTGGCGCCGTCACCGTTTTGCGGAAAGACCTGGCCGTTTTGCGTTTGCAGCACCTTGATTGCCGAACGACCGATCGCTTTCAAGTGTTCGGCATCGCCGCCGTTGAGATAGAGCACGACGATGCTGCGTAAGTGATCGGACGTGATCGAACCGGCGACTTCCGCGGCGGTCACACCTGCACCCGCATCGTCGGCCACGGCTTGCGCAAACGCGCCAGTCTTAGCCCAATCGCTGAGTCCGCCCGCGATATACTCTGAGGCTAGCCACGCCGGATACTTACGATCGTACAGCGTCGCGAGATTGGCTTCCGGCGGATAGCCGACGGCGAAGCGCAGCGTTGTGGCGTACGACGTCGCCGGAGCTTGATACGTGACCAGCGTGATCGCCGCCACCAAAATCGGCGGCACGATCACCAACCACCAGTACCGCAGAAGAATTCTCAAGATGAGGCGAAGTTCCATGGCTAACTCCAATGCACAATGTGTGGTGTACCGTTGAAGTCGGGCTGTGCCTGACGAATTGTGAGTTGAGAACTACGCATTGTGCACGACGTGCTCAGTATATTTCTGTTCGATGAACTGCGTCAACTTGTCACGAAATACTTCGGTGCTGAAGCACTCGGCGTTGGCGCGGATGACGGCTGGATCGAAATCGATCTGGTTAAAGCGCTGCACGGCATCGATCAGCGATTCGATGGTGGGTTCAGTGAAGAAGACGCCGGTTTGCCCATCGACCACGGTGTCGAGCGCGCCACCCGCACCGAAAGCGATCACCGGTCGGCCGCTGGCCTGCGCTTCAACCGGCGCGATGCCAAAATCTTCGTGACCGGGGAAGATGAAACCGCGCGACCGGGCAATGAGATCGGGCAGATCGGCGTCGGAGACCCGGCCCAAAAACTGCACGTTGGGCTTGGCCAGTTTTTCCAATCGGGCTTGATCACGTCCGCTGCCCGCAATCACCAAGGGCAGGCCCAATGCATTGAAAGCCTCAATCGCCAGGTCGATCCGTTTGTAAGGAATCAACCGCGACACGATCAGATAATAGTCGCCAACGTCTTTTTGTGGACGATAACGGCGAATATCGACCGGCGGATGGATGACGACCGATTCACGTTGGTAGTAACGGCGAATACGATCTTGAATCTCGCGGCTGATGGCGATGAAGTAATCGACTTGTTGCGCGGCGGCATAGTCCCACTTTTTCAAGGCGGCGATTAAAGGTTGCATGATCAGACGCGCGGTGCGCCCCAGCCCTTCGCCGCTGGCGTAGTCATCGAACGACCACACATAGCGCGTGGGCGCGAGGCAGTAACAAACGTGCAACGCTGTGCGGCGTTTGCTGCGCGTGCGCACGCCGTGACAGAAGCCGCTCTTGTTACTGAGCACGACATCGTAGCGGCTGAGGTTTAGGGATGACCAGGCGGTTGGATACAGCGCAAAATACGGCTGATGATGTTGATAAATGCCGGGCGCGTGATTCAGCCACGTGGGATGAATGTCCCACTCCAGATAATGCGCGGGCATTTCATCGCGCCAGTAGATGCTGGTATAGATCGGCGCGCGCGGATACATCTGCACCAGATTTTCCAGTACGCCTTCCGCGCCGCCGAGTTGATTGAGCCAATCGTGAACGAGTGCGAGTTCCATGAAGCCTAACAAGTAACGAGTGAGATTAAATCAGCCGATCGGCCAGTAACAGACTGATGGGTTTGAATGACTGCCGATGAATCTTGCTCGGCCCGATCGATTGTAACGCGTCTTGATGGATCGCTGTGCCATAACCCTTGTGGCGGGCAAAGCCGTAACGCGGATATTGCGCGTCGAGATCGATCATCAACCGATCGCGCGTGACTTTGGCAATGATCGATGCCGCGGCCACTGAGAGCGAAATCGAATCGGCGAAGAAGAACACGCTTTGCGGCAGCGCCACGTGCGGCAAGCGCACCGCATCGATGATCAACGCTTCGGGTTGCGGCGATAGCGCTTCAACGGCCCGCGTCATCGCCAGACGCGTGGCGGGCAGAATCCCGATCGAATCGATCTCTTCGACGGTGCCGTAGCCCACGCCAAATGCGCGGCAATTATCGACGATGATTTGGTACAGAGTGTCGCGCTGGCGGGCGGAGAGTTGCTTCGAGTCATTGACGCCTGCCAGTCGATCGGCCTGGACGGAATCGACGATCACCGCGGCGGCGACCACAGGACCAGCCCAGGCGCCGCGGCCCGCTTCGTCGATACCGGCGACGAGGGCGTGCCCGGCGCGGTGCAAACGTCGTTCGTGATCGAGCGAAGGCCGATCGGGTATGGAGATTTTACTTCTGCCGGTCATACTTGCCGCGCCAGCCATTCATTCGAACGCGCATCACTTCCAGCACCATGTTGATCGAGTCGCGCAGCGGGCTGATCTTGGTCTGCGGTTTGTAGTACCACGTGATCGGCACTTCGATCAACTGGTAGCCGTGCTTCAGCGCGATGAAGAGCACTTCCACATCGAAGCCCCAGCCGTCGATGGTTTGCAGCGTGAAGACATCGCGGGCGGCCGCGCGCCGAAAGACTTTGAAGCCGCACTGCGTGTCCTGAATCTTGGGGATCGCCAGCACGCGCACGATGAGATTGAAGATGCGGCCCATCAAATGCCGATAGTTCGGCTCGTCGACGCGGCGCGCACCGGTCACCTCGCGGGACGCGATCGCCACGTCGTAGTGGTCGGCGTTGGGCGGCATGAACTTGCTGATCTCGTCGACGGGCATCGAAAAGTCGGCGTCGCAAATGAACAGGTATTCGCCGCGGCCTTCGAGCATGCCTTTTTGCACGGCTGCGCCTTTACCCTGCCGAGGCTGATCGAGCACGCGGACATATGTATGCTGCGCGGCAAACTCGTCGGCGATGCGGCGCGTGGCATCGCGGCTATTGTTGTTGACGACGACGACTTCGATCGGGTACGTTTGAGCGGCCACGAACCGATCGACCTGTTCGAGGCTGGTCGGCAGGCGCTTCTCTTCGTTGTAGGCTGGAATAATGATGGACAGCAGGGGCGCGGTATTGATGATCGGGCCTCGTAGATGAAAATTAAGCGGCGCTAGAATACCCCGATCCAAAGGATAAGTCAATCGTTATGCCCTCAGTTTAACCGTAGATGAAAGCGCGCCGCCCGATCGATCTGTCAGCCAATTGTCGGTTTTAACCATCGACAGATTCAATGCCATCAGGTAGAATCACTGTGAATTTGGTTGGGGAGTAGCCCCCGGCGGTACAGGCCGATCAATCGTCAGTACGGGACATTGTCCCCGGTTGATCGGAGTCGCGCAAGCGAAATGGGCAAGACCACCACGACAGACATTGCCGTGGTGGTCTTTTTATTTATCGGATAAGAGGAGGCTAAAGATGAGCGGGTGGAACACGCTGAAAACGACGTTGTTGTTGGCGGCCTTGACCGGGTTGTTGATCGTGGCCGGCTCGGCGCTCGGCGGAGCGACTGGCATGATCGTCGCCTTTGGCCTGGCTGCTGCGCTCAACCTGGGCGCGTGGTGGTATTCGGACAAGATCGCGTTGAAGTTCAGCGGCGCGCGCGAGGTGGATGAATTCGAACAGCCGGAACTGCATCGCATTGTGGCAGTGTTGTCAGAGAACGCGGGTATTCCCAAGCCTCGTGTCTACGTGATGGATACGCCGCAGCCTAATGCCTTTGCCACCGGCCGCGATCCGCAGCACGCGGCTGTTGCAGTGACGACCGGCTTGATGCAGACGCTCAATCGGGCTGAGTTGGCCGGCGTGATTGCGCATGAATTGGCGCACATTCGCCATCGCGATACGCTGATTTCGAGCATCGTTGCCACGATTGCGGGCGTCATCACCCTGCTTGCGGATATGGCACAGTGGGCGCTGATCTTCGGCGGCCTGAGCGGCAATAATGATGAAGAAGAAGGCGGCAGCCTGGCGGGCAGCCTGGTGATGATCATCGTGGCCCCCATCGCGGCGCTGCTGATCCAACTGGCGATCTCGCGCTCGCGCGAGTTTAGTGCCGACGAAGGCGGGGCGCGCATTTTGGGTGATCCATACCCGCTGGCGGACGCGCTTGAAAAGATTGAACGGGCTGCGTTCAATCGTCCGCCGATGGAAGTGCGTCCGGCGACCTCGCACCTGTACATCATCAATCCGCTGCGCGGCGGACTGGCCGGCCTGTTCCGCACGCACCCGCCAACGGCAGAACGAGTGGCCCGGCTGCGGGCTATGACGCAGGTTGAACTAGCGATGGCGTAGCGTAAGCAAACCCGCGGATGTAATCACTCGGCGGGTTTAGCGAGGTGACCGATGAATGCTTCTCAAATCATGACAACCGATGTGAGCGTCGTACACATCGATACCACGGTGGAAGAAGTGGTAAGAATTTTAACCACGCGCCGGATTAGCAGTGTGCCTGTGGTCGATGATGAACAGCACATTCTGGGGCTGGTGAGTGAAGACGACTTGTTTCTAAAGGAAAAGGGCATTCCGTTTTCGGCGGTGAAAGCGCCGACCCTGTTTCGAAAATGGGCTGACTCGCAGCAGATAGATGAAGTGTACGCGGCAGCCCGGCGGCATACGGCGGCCGATGTGATGACCACCGGCGTGACGTGTGTCGAGGCCGACGACGATGTAGGTAAAGTGACCTTGCTGATGGTTGAGCAAAATCTGCATCGCGTGCCGGTGGTGCGCCGCGGCGAATTAGTGGGCATTATCTCGAGGATCGATTTGATTCGGATGTTGGCGAACGTGGAGTAGTAAAGGAGTCTGGACATGAAATGGTCATGGAAAATCGGTGAATGGGCTGGAATCGGCGTGTATTTGCACGCGACATTTGTGATGCTGATTGGCTTTTTGATCATCAGTAATTTGATTGCAGGCGCGAATTTGACCGGCCTGTTGAACGGCGTGGGCTTTGTGCTGGCGCTGTTTGCGTGTGTGCTGCTGCACGAATTTGGGCATGCGCTGGCCGCTAAACGCTATGGCATCCCCACAAAGGACATCACGCTGTTGCCTATCGGCGGGCTGGCGCGGCTGGAGCGGATGCCGGATAAGCCACGCCAGGAATTGTGGGTGGCGATTGCGGGGCCGCTGGTCAATGTCGTCATCGCGGCGGTGCTGTTTGTGATTCTGACGCTGACCAATGCGCTGGAACCAATCGCGAATCTCACCGTCACGCAAGGCTCGTTTTTGGAAAGGCTGATGATGGTGAATGTGACGCTGGTGCTGTTCAACCTGATCCCGGCGTTTCCGATGGACGGCGGACGCGTGCTGCGCGCTGTGCTGGCGATGCGCATGGATTACGCCAAGGCTACGCGCACTGCCGCAGCGTTAGGGCAGGGCTTCGCCTTCGTGTTCGGCCTCATCGGCTTCTTTACCAATCCCCTGTTGATGTTCACCGCGCTCTTCATCTGGCTGGGCGCGGCGCAAGAGGCCAGTGCGGTGCAGACCAAAAGCGCGTTGGGCGGCATCCCCGTTAGCCGCGCGATGATGACGCAGTTCGACACGCTGTCGCCGCAGAACTCCATCAAGCACGCCGCCGATCTGATCATCGCCGGGTCTCAGCAGGATTTCCCGGTGCTCGATCGCGGCCACTTGATCGGCCTGGTCACGCGCGGCGATGTGGTGAAAGCCTTAGCCGAGCGCGGTCAGCAGGGGTTTGTGTCCAGCATCATGCGGCGCGACTTTCAAACGATCGAGGCGGTGACGCTGCTGGGCGACGCGACGGACAAGTTACAATTGACTGGGGTGCATACCGTGCCGGTGATGCAGGACGGTCAACTGATCGGCTTGCTTACACTGGAGAATGTCGGCGAATTCCTGATGATTCAATCGGCGTTGAAAGTCGCTGACAAGAATCGCCGAGAGTTAGCCACAACCGCCTAGCGGGCCTGGCAGCAGCGCCTAAACAAGTTTTCGAGGAGTGAGGATGAACTGGTATCAACAGTCACCGACAGAAGTCACACAGCACTTGGACGTGGACAGCGCGCTCGGGTTGAGCGGATCCGAAGCGCAGCGCCGATTAGCTGAACACGGCCCCAACGAACTGATCGACCGCGGTGCGAAGAACCCGTGGAAAATCCTGTGGGAGCAGTTCACCGCCACGATGGTGCTGATCCTGATCGCGGCGGCGGTGGTGTCGGTGCTCGTCGGCGATGCTAAAGACGCGATCGTGATTATGGCGATTGTGGCGCTGTTCGGGCTGTTGGGCTTCGTGCAGGAATATCGCGCCGAGCAGGCGATGGCCGCGCTGCGCAAGATGTCGGTGCCGAGCGTGAAGGTGCGCCGTGACGGCGACGTGCGCGAAGTGTCGGCGACGCAGTTGGTGCCGGGCGACATCGTGCTGTTGGAAGCGGGCAACGTCGTGCCCGCCGATGCGCGTTTGCTGGAAGCGACGAATCTGCGGATTCAAGAAGCGGCACTGACGGGTGAATCGGAACCGATCGAGAAACAGACCGACGCGCTGCGCGGTGAAGATCTGCCGTTGGGTGATCGCCGCAACCTCGCGTATATGGGTACGATCGTCACGTACGGGCGCGGCCTGGCGCTGATCGTCGCGACTGGCATGCAAACCGAACTGGGCCGCATCGCCGATTTGATTCAGGACGTCAAGGACGAACTGACACCGTTGCAACGGCGGCTCGATCGGTTGGGCAAGACCATCGGCGTGATCGCGTTGATCGTCGCGGCGTTGATTTTCGGTTTAGGGTTGTTGCGCGGCGAAGACTGGCGCTTGATGATCATGACTGCGATCAGCGTGGCGGTGGCCGCTGTGCCGGAAGGTCTGCCCGCGGTGGTGACCATCACGCTGGCATTGGGCGCAAAGCGGATGTTGAAGCGCAATGCGTTGATTCGCAAACTTCCGGCAGTTGAGACGCTGGGGTCAGTGACCGTTATCTGCTCCGATAAAACGGGGACGCTGACGGAGAATCGCATGACAGTGACCGTACTGGACGTGGCGGGGCATCGCGTCGATGTGACCGAAAATATGTCGCGCAAGATGCCGGTCATCGATGAAGTGGCGCAGCCGGTCGAAACGTTATCGCCGGCGTTGTCGCTGTTGTTAACGGGCGGCGCGTTGTGCAATGATGCAGCGCTACAAGCGGAAACGGGCGGTCAGTTTCACACGCTCGGCGATCCTACTGAAGGTGCGTTGCTCGTCGCCGCCGCTAAATACAACTTGTGGAAACACGATCTCGACCGGGCTTTGCCGCGTGTCGGTGAAGTGCCGTTTGATTCCGATCGCAAGCGCATGACGACGGTGCACGCGATTGATAAGACGTCATCGACTGCGTTACTGACCGCTGGGTCTGCGCCCTACGTTGCGTTTGTGAAAGGTTCAGTCGACGGCTTGCTGGCGCTGTCAAATCGCGTGTGGGTGAATGACGCGCCGATCGAACTAACGGATGAATATCGCGATCGGATCGAGATCGCCAATCACAAGTTGGCGCAGAATGGTATGCGCGTGCTGGGTGTAGCCATGCGCCCGATCGATTCGGCGGCGACCCATAACGGCCACGCCGCCGCGATCGAGAGCCAGTTGATCTTCGTGGGCTTGTTCGGCATGATCGATCCACCACGGGCCGAAGTGAAAGCGGCGGTCGCCACCAGCCGATCGGCTGGTATCCGCCCGGTGATGATCACGGGCGATCATCCGTTGACGGCGCGGCACATCGCCCACGAGTTGGGCATCAGCACCAACGGCCAGGTGTTGACTGGCCAGGACTTGCAACAGATGTCGATGGATGACTTGAAGGCCGTCGTCGAAGAGGTGTCAGTGTATGCGCGCGTGTCGCCGGAACACAAGTTGAAAATCGTACAGGCGCTGCAAGAGCGCGGTCACATCGTGGCGATGACGGGCGACGGCGTGAACGATGCGCCCGCGTTGAAACGCGCCAACATCGGCGTGGCGATGGGCATTACCGGTACCGACGTTTCAAAGGAAGCGGCGGATATGGTGCTGCGCGACGATAACTTTGCGACAATCGTGGCGGCGATTGAAGAAGGTCGCGTCATCTATGACAATATCCGCAAGTTCGTAAAGTTCAGTATCGCGGGCAACATCGGCAAGATTTCGGTTGCGTTGTTCGCGCCGTTGTTGGGCACCCCGTTAGCGTTACAACCGCTGCAACTGTTGTGGCTCAACTTATTGACCGATGGCTTGCTGGGTTTGGGCATGGGTGTCGAACCGGCGGAGCGCGGTGTGATGCAGCGCCCGCCCGCGAATCCCAACGACAGCATTTTGGCGGGCGGCCTCGGACGTTACATCGGTTGGGTAGGGGCGTTGACGGGTGCACTGGCGCTGCTCGTCGGTGTGCTGTACTGGCAGGCGGGCAATCCGCACTGGCAGACGATGATCTTCACCACGTTGTGTTTCGCACAGATCGGACAGGCGTTGGCTACCCGATCGAGCCGTGATTCGTTCTTCAAACTACCGTTGCTGTCGAATCGCTTGTTGCTGACGATGGCGATCACGGTGTTTGGCTTGCAGCTCGCGGTGATCTACGTGCCCTTCTTGCAAGAGTTCTTCTCGACGACGACGTTGGCATTCACGGATCTACTCGTCAGCGTCGGCGCGAGCGTGATTGTGTTTGCAGCGATTGAGTTGGGGAAGTGGCGAAGTAGACGGCGATAGTAAGATCGTGCGATAGTTGAGGGCTACAACGTCAACGCATCCTCGGCTTCGATGACGTCCTTTAGACGCTGCACGAAACGCGCGGCTGGAGCACCGTCTACGATGTCGTGATCGAAACTGATCGTGAGGTTGAGATACTCGCGGATTTCGATACGATCCTGAACGACGCCGGGCTTTTCGGTGATGCCGCCTACTGTCAAACCCAACGTGTGCATCGGCAGGAAGGCCACGCCCCAGCCACTGCCGTGCCCGAACATGCCCACCGATGTGACCACGCACGTTCCGCCAAAGCGCTTGAAACGCTGCGGACTAGCGAGCAAATAGAGATAACCGATGCGGCGTATCGCGGCGGGGAGGTACATGCCCAGCTTCCTAAGCCGGGGTGACTGTTCTTTGTGCTTCGGCTGGGTTTGCACCGAGCGAATCTCGTCGTGAATCTGCCGGAACGTGCGGTGATTCGCGGCGCGGATGATGTACGGCAGCGCTACACCACCGCGCTCCGTTTCGACTAAGACGACCACATCCACGTCGTCGAAGATGATCAATTGATTGCGCCAACTGCGATAGGCTTGCACACTGCGATCTTGATCGATGGCGTGAGCCAATCGTTCAACAATAAAAGCTGTGAACGACAGACTCTCGCCGGTCTGCGCTTTGTGATCGCGCAGCCGTTGTCGCACGGCGGTCACGTCGAGTTCGATCAAGGCGTGAATGATGTGTCGGCGGGAAGCCAACCAACCTGAATCAACCACTGTTTGGCGTGCGGCTGAAAAGGGCTTGATGGTGAACGACGCAGTGTTCATGGTCAGTTCCTTCATTTAACAGGCGACAAGATCGACCGGAGATAAACGTCATCAACGCGGCGGGCGTCTTGAATCGCGCGGCGTTTCTTCAACATCTTGCGCAGGCCGATCAGCCCCGCGAACATCCCGCGCATTCGAGCACGGGCTGCCTCGCCGCGATAGGCACGCAGCGCTTCCGTAAACAACGCCCATTGCTTGCGGATAATCACACCCCGATAGGTTTGCCACAACGACGACGGATAGTTTTTGGCGATGAGCCAAATGAAGTTGCGGCCATCGTAATACGAAGCCGTCGCGCCACCGCCCGAGGCTTTCAACTTGTGATAGACCACAGCACGCGGCGCATACACACACTTGAAGCCGGCCAACTGCGCGCGCCAGCCCAGATCGACATCTTCGCACGAGAAGAAGAAGTCTTCATCTAATAAGCCGATGCGATCAAGTACAGTGCGGCGATAGGCGGCGCTGCCGCCGCACGCGCTGAACACATACTCTTCGCGGTCGTACTGCCCCCGATCGACTTCCCACACTCCGCGGTTGCCGGGAATACCGTCGAGCCGGTAGAAGTCGCCGGTGGTGTGAAAGCGATCGCGCTGATCGAATAACTTCATCTTCGAGGCCACGCTGCCCGCTTCGGGATGGCGCTCGAACGCGGCGACGACTTCTTCCAGCCAATGCGGATCGACAGCCGTGTCGTTGTTGAGCAAGACGATGATCTCGCCGCGGGCGGCTCGCACGCCGACGTTTGATCCGCCCGCGAAGCCGCGATTCTCTTTTAGCGCGATCACTTTAACTTCGGGGAATTCATTTGCCAGCAGTTCAAGCGAAGGATCATGTGAGTCGTTGTCGACGAGGATGCTCTCGAAGTTGCGGAAGGTCTGAGCGCGCAGCGCGTTGAAACACGTGCGCAAGTGATGCGCGCCGTTCCAGTTGACGAGGACAATGCTGACGGCTGATGGCTGACCGCTGACTGCGGTCTCAGAATTGTTCATGCGCCAAATAGTCGGCTAGGGCATCGGCCCAGGGTCGGAGCGTAATGCCGATCTGCGCGCCGCAGAAATTGCGGAGCGGAGCATAGGGCGGGGGCGTCGACGGGCGCGCAAAGTCCGCTAAAACGATCGGCTCAATCGGGATGTGGCTGCGTCCGCTGAGTTCCAGAATCTTCTGTGCAAACTCAAAGCGCGAGCACACGCCATCATTGGTGAAGTGATAAATACCGTACGCGCCCGTCACCATCAACTGTTCAATCGCAGTAACTAAGTCTTCGGTGTAAGTGGGCGAGCTGACCTCATCGGTGACGACGCGCAACTTGCCGTCACTGTCGGCGCGCGCGAGGATTTTCTTCACAAAGTTATTGCCACCCAACCCGTACAACCACGCCGTGCGTACTATATAGAAACGCGTGCTCAAATCGCGAATGAACTGCTCGGCAGCGAGTTTGGATTTAGCGTAGGGGTTGATGGCACATGTCGCATCGAACTCCAAGTACGGCTCGTTTTTTGTGCCGTCAAAGACTTCGTTGGTGCTGATGGCGAGCAGGGCGGCGCCACAACTTTCGGCCGATACCGCCACGTTGCGCGTGCCGAGCGCATTGATACGATAGGCCAGATCGGGATTGCGGGCTGCGCCGTCGACGTCGGTGAAAGCTGCGGCGTGAATGATGACGTCAGGCTTGAAGGCGTGCACATCCGATCGGATGGCGTTGAGGTTCGTTAGATCAACTTCGGGTAGATCAGTGCCCAACAACGTGTACTGCGCCAAGCGACGCATGAGGGCTCGACCAAGTTGGCCTTTAGCGCCAGTGATGTAGATTCGCATAACGTTCTCGCAAGCAGAAGATGGCGCGATTATACCAGCTGCTAACTGTGATAAAATCGCAGTATGCGCTTCGACATCTTTACGTTATTCCCCGGCATCTTTGACGGGCCGCTGCAAGAAAGCATGATCAAGCGGGCCATCGATAATGGCTTGCTCGACGTTCATCTGCACAACATCCGCGATTACGCCGCGGGCAAACATCAAGTCACCGACGACTATCCCTACGGCGGCGGCGGCGGGATGGTGATGAAACCGGAGCCGGTGTTTACGGCCGTAGAGAGTGTGTTGAATTTGGAAGTTGGAAATTGGAAGATGGAAGATGGAGCGACTGCCCACATTGACAATTCCAACTTCCAACACCTAACGTCCGATGTTCCGATTGTGCTGCTCACCCCGCAAGGCCGAGTTTTCAACCAGCAGGTGGCCTATGAACTGGCGCAGCACGATCGGTTGGTGTTGATTTGCGGGCGTTACGAAGGATTTGACGAACGCATCCGCGAGCATCTCGCGACCGATGAGATCTCGATCGGCGATTATGTGTTGACGGGCGGTGAGTTGGCGGCGTTGGTTATCCTCGACGCAGTGATTCGACTGAAGCCGGGAGCGTTGGGCGACCCCGACGGCGCAAGCGACGATTCGCATGCCAGCGGCTTGCTGGAATATCCGCACTACACTCGCCCGCCGGAATTTCGCGGGTGGAGTGTGCCTGAAGTACTACTCTCCGGCGATCACGCCAAAGTTGACCGCTGGCGGCGAGAGCAGGCCCTTCGGCGGACGCTCACTCGTCGCCCGGACTTGCTGGAACGAGCGGATTTGACTGAGGTGGACCGGAAATTACTGGCTAAGTGGCGAAACGAAATGTTTCAATCTTGACGAACCGTTTGCCTTTTTTATAATCTTCTGTATAATGGCGACCTACACACACTTTCTGAGTTGAGGTTCAGATTTACCCTCACATTGAACCTTCTGACGGAGGTGGAAGTATTGACTGAGAGTATGACGGTTCCTACAGATGCCCAGCTGATTCAACGCCTGTGCGACGGGGATCTCAGTGCCCTTGGATCCCTGTACGATCGGTATCGCTTGCTGGTGTTCCATACAGCATTGGCGATTACGCGCGACCGCCAATCGGCTGAAGACATTTTGCAGGAATGTTTTCTCAAACTCAATACTTATGCCCGCCGTATCGATTTGAACCTGCCGTTGGAGCCCTGGCTCTATCGGGTCACGGTCAACCTTGCCTACACCTGGGTCAGCCGCCGATCGCGGTGGTTGACGTCGATCGAAGCCGTAATCGATCGGTTGGTGGCCCCCGCTCGCACCAATTCGGAATATCAGGCCGAGTTATCGGAACTCCAGACGGTCATCCAGCAGTCCATCGACGAATTGCCGTCGGCTCAACGCTTGACCGTCATTCTGTACTACTTAAACGATCTCAGCCTGAAAGAGATTTCTTACGTTCTGGATTGTCCGGTGGGGACGGTGAAGTCTCGGTTGCACTATGGCCGCGAGCATTTGAAGCATTGTCTGGAAGCTTATCGACCGACAATGCTCAAGCCAGCGACTCAAAGCGGCCGTTCGTCGGTCTAGCTGGGGAGTGCGGGCTATGTCAGAAGGAGTCTCTTTGGATAATTTGATTCGTCAGGCCATGCATGATGGTGTGGATGACGCGGAACCTTCCGCCACCATCCGCGGATCGTTGCTGGCTGAAGCGGCACGCAGCGCGGCGCAGCGTTCGGCGTTGGGTCCATCAATTCCGGCGTTGGTTGACGGGTTGTGCGAAACTAGCGAGGATGATTGCCGAATGGCAGTCAACATCCCAGATGTCATCACCGCCAGAGGACAGTGGCTCCTACTGGTGGCACCGATTTACGCTGTTCGCTAAGTTTGAGTAAGGACTAACCGGGTCAAGTGCCCGGTTTTGTTGTCGTATATCATTCATTGGAGGGCGTCTTCGTATGGCGCAACAACAGCCGCTGCTGGAAGTGAAGGATCTCGCAACTCGATTCAAGATCACGGGCGCATACGTGAACGCCGTCAATGGTATCTCGTACACCCTGAACGAAGGCGACTCGCTCGGCGTGGTGGGTGAGAGCGGTTGCGGTAAGAGCGTGGGGCAATTATCCGTGATGCGCCTCATCCCGCAGCCGCCGGGCGAGATCTATAAAGGCTCCGTGGTATACAACGGCCGCGATCTTCTAAAGCTGACGATGGATGAGATGCGGCAGGTGCGCGGCAAAGAGATCGCTATGATCTTCCAGGACCCGATGACGTCACTCAACCCCGTCATGACTATCGGGCGACAGATCACCGAGATGCTGGAACTGCACATGGGCATGGACAAGAAGCAGTCCCGTGCCCGGGCCGCGGAGCTCCTCACGATGGTCGGTATCCCACGCGCGGCCGATCGGTTGGACGACTATCCCCATCAATTCTCCGGCGGTATGCGCCAGCGCGTGATGATCGCTATGGCCCTGTCGTGTGTGCCGCAAATCCTCATCGCCGACGAACCGACCACGGCGTTGGATGTGACGATTCAGGCGCAAATCGTCGACTTAGTCAAGAAGCTGCGCGACGAATTGGGCATGGCCATCGTGTGGATTACGCACGACTTGGGCGTGGTGGCACGCCTCGTCAAGAACGTCATCGTTATGTACGCCGGGTATATCATTGAGCGGTCCCCGGTTGAAGAACTGTACGCCCATCCGACTCATCCGTACACGTTAGGTTTGCTGGGATCGCTGCCCCGCATCGACGACAATGAGCGGCATCGCCTCGTCTCGATCGATGGTGCACCACCCGATCTGGTCGATTTGCCGAAAGGCTGCCCGTTTATGCCGCGCTGCACCTTCCGCATCGATCGGTGTAAAGAAGAAAACCCGCCGCTGATGCCGGTTGGCCCGGCCCATGAAGCGGCTTGCTGGGTAGACGTGACGACGAGGAGGCCGCGTTAACTATGGCTGCTGCGGTGACCCAAAACCAGAGCACAAATGAAGTTATTTTGGAGGTTCGTAACCTCAAGAAGTATTTTCCGATTCGGCGCGGTGTGTTCCAGCGTAAAGTCGGGGATGTGAAGGCCGTCGACGGCGTTAGTTTCAATATCAAGCGCGGAGAGACGTTAGGCTTGGTGGGTGAATCGGGTTGCGGAAAGTCCACCACCGGCAAGGCCATCCTCCAACTCGATCGCCCCACAGCAGGTGAAGTTTGGTTGGAGGGCTTAGATCTTACCAAGGTCAAAGGCGAAAAACTCCGCTTGATGCGTAAGCGGATGCAGATTATCTTTCAAGACCCGTTTGCGTCGCTAAATCCACGCATGACTATTGGCGAGATCGTCGGTGAGCCACTTGAAGTCCACGGTGCGGTCAAGGGCCGGGAAAAAGAAACCCGCGTTAAGGAACTGCTGAAACTCGTCGGTCTCAATCCCTCGTTTATTACGCGTTTCCCGCACGAATTCTCCGGTGGTCAACGTCAGCGCATTGGTATTGCACGTGCGCTGGCCCTAAATCCATCGTTTATTGTCTGCGACGAACCGATCGCGGCGTTGGATGTGTCCATCCAGGCGCAGGTCGTCAATCTGCTGGAAGAACTGCAGGGACGTTTCGGTTTGACGTATTTGTTTATTGCCCACGACCTGTCGATGGTGCGCCATATCAGCGATCGGGTCGCGGTGATGTACCTGGGTCGCATCGTTGAGATTGCCGACTGGCAAGCTATCTACGATGATCCCAAACATCCCTATTCGCAGGCTTTGCTGTCCGCCATCCCTATCCCCGATCCGGTCATTGAAGCCAAACGCCAGCGTGTTATTCTGGAAGGCGATGTGCCGAGCGCGGCGAATCCGCCGGTGGGGTGTCACTTCAACACACGGTGTCCGGTGCGGCAGGAAAAATGCTTCCACGATGATCCGGATCTGCGTGAAGTGTTACCCGGTCATTTTGTGGCCTGTCACTTTGCTAAGTGATTTTGGTATCGGGTTTGACCTGATTCGTCGCAGTGGTTGTTCAGATTGAAAGGAGGTGAGGCCTGATTCGGTAATCCGAGGTTGACCGGTGACCAAACCGGTATGTCGATTGAAGTTGCAGTTCGCCCAACTAACTTCAAATTTGATTAGGAGGAGAAACAATGTTTCGCAGCAAGCACCTGTTGTTGGTATTGAGTCTGTTGGCCGTATTGAGCATGGTTATTTCGGCCTGCGCCCCGGCCCCCGCGCCGACGGCTGCTCCAGCTGCCCAGCCGACCACGGCTGCCCAGCCGACCGCGGCTCCCAAGCCGACTGATGTACCGAAGCCGACTGATGTTCCGCCGACCGCGGCCCCAGCCGTGAAGCCTTGGCCGACCGCCAAGGATCCGGCGACCTATACCGTCCAGACCTTCGGTGATCCTTCAGAACTCGACCCCGCCTACAACTATGAGACCGCTGGCGGCGGCATTCTGTTCAACATCTACGAGGGCCTCGTGTCGTTTGACGGCAAGGATGCCACCAAGTTTAAGCCCGTGCTGGCCGAAGCCATCCCCGATCCGACGCCGTTGGACAAGGGTGGTGTGCAGTACGTGTGGCAAATCAAGAAGGGCGTAAAGTTCCAAGAAGGTCAGGAAATGACGCCCGAAGATGTGGCGTTTTCATTCTGGCGTGTACTGTTGAAGGCCGATCCGAACACCCCCGGCTTCCTGATGACCGAGCCGTTCTTCAAGGTCTTTGATGCGGCTGAGTTGGTTGATCCGTCCGGTGCGTTGGATGGCGATCCCGATGGCCTAAAGAAGCAGCCCGCGGCCAAGCTGGAAGCGGCTTGCCAGACGGTTAAGGATGCCATCACCTTCGACAATGCTGCCGGCACCGTCACCATGAAGCTCGCGCAGTCGTGGGGGCCCTTCATCGCCACCATTGCTCAGCGCTGGGCAAGCGTGACCAGCAAGGAATGGGTTGCGGCGAACGGCGAGTGGGACGGCGATTGCAAGACCTGGCAGAACTTCTATGGCATCCCCAGCGAATCGCTGGCGCTGCGTGAGAAGACCAATGGTACCGGCCCGTACAAGCTGGATCACTGGACGCCTGGCGAAGAAGTCGTCTTAACGGCCTTCGATGGTTACCATGGCACGGCGCCCTCGATCAAGCGTGTAGTGGTCAAGAATGTGGGTGAGTTTGGTACCCGCTTCGCCGCGCTGCAAGCCGGCGACGCCGACCGCATCTCGGTGGGTTCAGCCGCCGACTGGGCGCAGATGGACACCCTCGTGCGCGAGGAATGCAACGCTGACACTGGCGAGTGCAAGGAAGTCAACCCCGACGGTATCCTGCGCGTGATCAAGCCGTTGATTTCGCTGACCCGCTCGGACATTGGCTTGAATGAAGACATCCCCACGGATAGCCCGTTCATCGGCAGTGGCAAGCTGGACGGCGAAGGTGTCCCGCCCAACTTCTTCGCTGACGTGCACATCCGCCGTGCCTTCAACTACTGCTTCGACTATGAGACCTACATCAAGGACGTGCAGTTTAATGAAGCCGTGCGCTCCTTGGCGTTGACTCTGCCCGGTCAGCCCGGTTATGACGGTTCGCCGATCTATGAATTCGACAAAGCCAAGTGCGAGGAAGAATTCAAGGCTGCCGAGCTAAAGACCGAAGATGGCAAGGGTGTCATGGATGTAGGCTTCTACCTGCAGCTGGGTTACAACACGGGCAACACAGCCCGCCAGACCATGGCCGAAATTTTGGCCGCTAACCTGTCGGATGTGGGCGGTGGCAAATTCATCGTCAACCCGGTGGCGCTGCCGTGGCCGACCTACCTGCGTGTGCTCCGCGCTAAGCAAATGCCGATCGCGGTTGCCGGCTGGCAGGAAGACATCCACGACCCGCACAACTGGTACGTGCCGTACATCCAGACGACCTATGGCTCGCGCTTCAACATCTCCAAGGACTTGGTCGACAAGTACACGCCGTTGATCGCCAAGGGCGCTGCTGAGACCAATTTCGATGCCCGCGCGAAGATCTACAGCGAACTGAACCAGATGATTCACGATGATGCGATCTACATCATCATGTCGATCCAGACCAACCGTTCGTACGAGCAGCTCTATATGAAGGGCTGGTTGGGCGGCACGTCTCAGAACCCGCTGGTTTCGCTGCCAGGCGCTGTTGAGGAACTGTCCAAGGACAACGTCAAGCCGTAATTGGAAAGATTGGCCAGGCGGTACAATTGTGCCAATCTAAGCAGGGAATTGCGTAACTAACAGTAGGGGCGAGGCTGCCCGCGTAGCACTCAGGCGCTCGCCCCTACTCAAAAACCTACCCGGAGATCAGCGTGCCAACCATAGTTGGTGAATTGATCTACTGGCCGGTTTTGAACCAAAACGTTAGGTTGATAGTATTTGGTTTAGACCGCACGACCAAGGAGCCACTATGTACGCATATATTGTCCGCCGCCTCCTGATCATCCCCATCCTGTTGTTTGGGGTGACGATTCTATTGTTCCTGATGATCAGTATGCTTGATGAAAACGAGCGCTTGGCGCTTTACTTGCGTGACCTGCCCAAGAACCCCAAACAGGCCGAAACGTTGATCAAGCAATACGGCTTGCGCGATCCGATTTACGTGCAGTATGCCAATTGGTTGTTTGGGCGTGAAGTGACCGATCCCGAAACTGGCCAGAAAAAGATTTCGGGCGGCATCTTGCGCGGCGACTTCGGTTGGTCCAAGAGCGGTTCAGACACTATTGCTAACGTGATTTCCCGCCGTTTCCCCGCAACCTTAGAGATGGCCTTGTGGGCTATTATTCCAATCGTGGGCGTGGGTATCTGGATGGGCGTACTAGCAGCGGTTAACCACAATAAGCTTATCGACCAGATTTTGCGCGTATTTGCCATCATTGGAACGTCAGTGCCAGTGTTCGTGTTTGGCCTGGTGGCCTTGATGATTCTGTACGCTAAGCTGCAATGGTTCCCGCCCGGCCGTCTGTCTGACTGGGCTAACGCGATTGTCACTAGCAGTTCGTTCGTCCGCTATACGTCGATGAATACCTTTGACGCTCTGTTGAATGGCCGCCTCGACATTTTCTTTGACGCGCTTCGCCACCTCGTGCTGCCCATTCTAACGTTGGCTTATATCCAGTGGGCCTTGCTCCTGAAAGTTACCCGCTCATCGATGCTGGAAGCGCTCCGCCAGGATTACGTCACTACCGCGCGTGCCAAGGGCCTCAAGGAAAAGGCTGTCATCAACAAGCACGCCCGGCCTAACGCCATGATCCCCGTTGTAACCGTCAGCGGTTTCACAATCGTCGGCCTGTTGAATGGCGTGGTGATTACCGAGACAATCTACACCTATCCCGGCATCGGCTCGGTGGCGGCACAAGCCGCCGTTCAGTTGGATGTGCTGACGGTGCTGGGCTTTACCTTGTTTAACGGCATAATCTTATTAGTCGCCAATCTGGTCGTCGACGTGCTCTACGCCGTAGTCGATCCGCGCGTGCGATTGAGTTAGGGCAAGGAGCAGATTCATGTCAAGCATAAGTGCGCCGATCGATCAACCCCTCGACGTGGATGAAATTCCGGCCAGCCGCAAACCGCCAAGCCTGATTAAGCAGATGTTGTCGAACCGGCTGTCGTTGTCCGGGTTTATTATCCTGGGTTTCTTCGTGTTTGTGTTCTTGGCCGCGCCGTTACTGGCTCCTCCGCTGCCTAACACGCGTGATCCGATGAAGATTCCGCGTGACGGTTTTGGCACAGTTCCATTGCCGCCCGGTACTGAGTGGAAGCGCAATGCACCGCCGCTGCCCTTCTGGTGGAAGCCGCTGACCGGCCTCGATCATTGGACGCATCCATTCGGCGTGGCGTCTGGCGGCTGGGACATCTATTACGGTGTAGTTTGGGGCACGCGCATCGCCTTCCTGGGCGGGATGATCATCACGCTGGTGACATTAGTCATTGGCGTGTTAGTCGGGTCGATATCGGCTTATTACAGTGGAGTAGTGGACCTGATACTCCAGCGTATTACCGAGGTCTTTATGACCTTTCCCTTCCTGATGGCGGCCCTGACCGCGGCCACCATCTTACAACCCATCATCGGTGGTAAAGCCGGTGTGGGCGGCGCGGGCCTGTTAACGGCCGGCATCGCCATCATTGTCTTCGGCTGGATGGGGTATGCGCGCCTGATTCGCGGCGATATCCTATCGGTGCGCGAACGAGATTACGTCATGGCAGCCCGTGCGGTTGGCTCGCGCGACTTCCGCATCATGATTCGACACATCATCCCGAACGCGGTGTTCCCGACGTTGGTTGTGGCCTCGCTCGACATCGGCACGTACGTGCTGACGTTCGCGGCGCTGTCGTTCCTGGGCCTCGGCGCGGAGCAAGGTTACGCTGACTGGGGCCAGCTGCTATCCTTTGCTCGCAGCTGGATCACTACGCTCGATCAATACTGGTACATCGTGTTCTTCCCCGGCGTTACGCTGGTATTCTTTGTGCTAGGTTGGAATCTGGTAGGCGACGCCGTGCGCGACATCATGGATCCGCGCATGCGCAAGACACGTTAACCCGATCGATTTTCAAATTGAATGGCCTTTCCTTAGCAAAAGGAAAGGCCATTTGTGTTATCATTACCTTCATGATGGGCAGGGCGAGACTTTTGAAACGCTGGTTGACGGTCTGGGTGATGTGTTTTGGGCTTGGCTTGGGTTGGCTGTTGTTTAATCCCGTCGGTAGTACTCGCCCGATAACGATCGCTAACGCGCAACCGCAACCGACTCGCACACGCTTTTCTGATCCCACTATTACGCCGTCCACGCAGGGCGGAAATGGCGCTAACATCTTTCAGGTGTACTGCATGCCCTGTCATGGCGATCAAGGGCAGGGCCTCACGGACGAATTCCGCAACCGCCAATATCCGCCAGAAGATGTGAACTGCTGGAAGTCCGGTTGTCACGGCGAAAGACCTTACGACAACGGGTTCACTTTACCCAAGACCATTCCGGCTTTGATTGGTTCTGATACGCTTCAGAAATTTTCCACAGCGCAACAACTGTATAACTTCATTCACGCGGCCATGCCTTTCAATGCACCGGGTTCCTTGAAGCCACAGCAATATCTTGATCTCACAGCTTTTTTGCTGGAGCGCAACAGCCTGGTCGCGACAGGTGCGACCTTGAATGTGGACAGCCTAAGCAGCATCATCGTAAGCAAAACCGCGCAGTTGACGGTTACGCCCATACCCGATCGGACTGTGTCGCCCTCCGCAGCTCCGGATAACTCGTCGTTGTGGATTGGCCTGGTCACATTTATCGTGATTGCCACTATACTCTCGATCGTCACTCGACCTCGCAAGAAATAGCAATCAGCTTCAGCGCTCGACAATCCAAAATCAAACATCAAAAAAAATAGAACTCCAGCATGTCTTTCATAACCGTCAACGCCATCCAGCTCTACTACGAAACCTTTGGCGAACCACCAACCGATCAAGCGCCGGTCGTTTTGATCCACGGCTCGACGCGCACTGGCCGTGCCGACTGGCAAGCTGTTGCGCCGCTGCTGGCCACGCGTCATTTTGTCATCGTACCGGATTGCCGCGGCCACGGGCAGAGCGATACCACACACACCTATTCTTTCAAAGAACTTGCCGACGATGTGGCTGGCTTGATCCGCGCGCTGGGCTATGAGCGCGCTCATCTCATCGGACACAGCAATGGCGGCAATGTGGCGCTGGTTACATTGCTCGAACATCCCGACGTAGTCCAGTCGTGCATTCTGCAAGCCGCCAATGCCTACGTCAGCGCCGATCTGCGCGAAAAAGAACCGGCCATCTTTGATCCCGATCGGGTGGCGCGGGACGATCGGGCGTGGCTGGACGAAATGATCGCGTTGCATGGCTCGACGCACGGCGCTGATTATTGGCGCGAATTGCTGTCACTCACCGTGCGTGAGATTATCAGCGCGCCCAACTACACGCCAAACGATCTAACGCAAGTGACGCGGCCCGTGCTGGTGATTCAAGGCGAGACCGATCGCGTCAATGCGCCGATGAAGCACGCACAATTCATCGCCCGGCACATTCCTGATGCGGAAGTGTGGCTGCCGACCGGTGTCGGTCACGCGGTGCACGCCGAAATGCCGCTGTTGTGGTTGGAGCGCGTCTTGGGTTTTCTTAAGCGGCGCGGCGACGATGTCAACGATCGGTTGTATCGCCGCAAACGCGTGCGATATGCCGACGCTCGCGAGACGGTCTTTGACGTGCGATATCAGCCGCCGGTCGCGTCAGAGGCGATTGGAACGCTAACGGGCACGGTCCTCACCGCCGATCAACGTTTAGCTGCGCACGAAGTGCTGCTTGATAAAAACGCCACCGATGACCTCCAGGTCTTGTTGACCAAGGACACGCCGTGGGGGCTGATCAATCGTCCAGTGGCTGATGTGCGGCGTGAACCGCGCAGTGGTTCCGAGCAACTCACGCAGCTGATCATCGGCGAAGCGGTGCGTGTGCTGATCGAGCAGGATGGCTGGTATTTTGTGCGTATGGAACGTGACGGTTACTTAGGGTGGACGCGCGCCAGCGCGGTCCATTGTTGCGACCGCAAAACGGCCCACACCTATCACTCGGCGTGCAATACGCTCGTCAACGTGCCGCTGGCCCCGGCGTTTGAGCGTGCTTCAAAACGATCGCCGCTGCAAGTCGGCCAATTGCCGTGGGGGGCGACGTTGCCCTATGCGGGCGATCACTATTTGTATGTAGCGCTGCGCCTGCCTGATGATCGCGTGTGGTGGGTGAAATCCGCGCACGTAACGCCCAAAGCTAAACGGCCCAAACCAACCAAGACGGGCATTGCCCTCACACTCGATCAAGTTCGACGCTTGGTAGGGACGCCATATTACTGGGGCGGTTGCAGTCCCTTTGGTTATGACTGTTCCGGGTTGGCGCAGGCGTTCTACGGCTTCATGGGCGTGTCGATTCCGCGTGATGCCGATCAACAATTTCGCGCGGGCACGCCGGTGGCGGGTACACCACAGCCCGGCGATTTGTTGTTCTTTGGCGGCGATGATAACGATTTGATCGACGCGCGGCATGAGCACATCACCCACGTCGCCATCTCATTGGGCGGCACAGAGATCATTCACGCCAACGGCACCACCTGGAACATTGCTTACAATAGCCTCGATCCCGCCAGCCCGATCTATCGCGCGTGGCTGAAAGAACATTTAGTTGGTATCAGGCGCTTTCGCTAACATTGATACTCACCACATTTCACTCGCTAAAAACATGCTCACCTTTGAACCCATCACGCTCAATCTTCGTACCCCTTTCCGCATCGCACACGGCGTCAGCGAACAGCGTCACAATGTGATCGCGCACATCGACGACGGCCTGGGCGAAGCCGCAGCCGTAGCTTATCATGGCGAAACCCAGGCCAAGATCATGGACTATCTCGCCGCCGTGCTCGATCGGGTCAGCGACGATCCGTTCGCGCTGGAGACGACACTCAATTCGCTGCCGATTGGATCGCATGCCGCCCGCGCTGCAATTGATTTGGCGTTGCACGATCGCTGGGGCAAACGCCTGGGGCAACCGCTGTTCCGATTGTTTGGGTTGGCATCTGATCGGTTGCCGTTGACGTCCTTCACGATTGCGATGGACGCGCCAGACGTGATGGCCCAGCGCGCCAAAGATGCGAACCTGCCCATCATCAAGATCAAGTTAGGCGGAGCCGACGACGAAGCGATGGTGCGCGCTATCCGATCGGCCACGACGGCGAAATTGCGTGTCGATGCCAATGCGGGTTGGACGCGCGAGCAAGCCGCCGATCTGATTCCGCGGCTGGCGCAATACGATCTGGAATTTGTGGAGCAGCCCTTGCCGGTCGGCGACATCGAAGGCTTGCGCTGGCTGCGCGCCCAGAATTTCGGCGTGCCCATCTTTGCAGACGAACCGATCAAGATGGCAAAGGATGTCGCCGCGCACGTCGGCGCGGTGGATGGCGTCGTGATCAAGTTGATGAAGACCGGCGGCCTGCGCGAAGCGCTGCGTGCTATTGCGGTGGCGCGCGCGCATGACCTGCAAATCATGATCGGCTGCATGATCGAAACGTCGATCGGCGTGACCGCGGCCGCGCATTTAGCGCCGCTATGCGACTATGCTGATCTGGACGGGCCGCTGTTGATTGCTAACGATCCGTATCGCGGTGTGCAGTATGATGGGGCGCGGTTAATTCTGCCGGACGCGCCGGGCCTGGGCGTGACGCGCTAATCGTCGAGGTCGAATCTGGTTGGATTCGGCCTCGACTTGTTTTATAATCAGGTCGTGACTTACACTCCTTCCACCATCCTCGTCGTCGATGATGACAAACTGATCGCCGGTTTTATCAGCGAACTGCTGACGAATGCCGGTCACAACGTGCGCGTGGCGCGCGGCGGGCAAGAAGCGCTTGAGCGGCTGGAGTCCGCTGAGCGCGACGAGATCGATCTGGTGCTGCTCGACGTGATGATGCCCGACATCGACGGCTTCGTCGTCTGCAAGCGCTTGAAGTCGATGCCGCGCACGGAGCATTTGAACATCATCATGGTCACGGGCCGCGATAAGCCGCTGGAAAAAGTGCGCGGTTTAGAGGCCGGTGCCGACGATTACATCTCCAAGCCGTTTGATCCGCAGGAGATGCTGGCGCGCGTCAACTCAATGCTGCGCCTGCATCGCGCTGAACAGAATTTGTGGGTGCGCAATCAGGCGCTGGCGGCCTTGAACGCCGTCGCCCAAACGATCGGGCGGGCGGTGGAACTGCCGGACGTGCTGAACACGGCGCTCGATCAGGTGCTGGCTTCGCTCGATCTGATCGCGGGCCTGATCACGCTGCGTGCGTCCGATGGCCGACAGGCGATTATGGCGCAGCGCTGGGCAGAGACCGATGTGGTAGGTGATCTGAATGTCTGCGAGCAGGTGGCGCAAAGCGGACAGGCGCAGTTGTTCATGCGCACGCCTCCGACTCACACCGACTTGATCGATACAACTGTACCGTATCACGCGGCCTGCGTGCCATTGATTAGCCGCAATCACGTGCTGGGCACACTGCTGGTGGTGGGCTTGCATACCACCGGATCGGAAACGCTGGATTTGCTCATTTCGATCGGCAATCAGATCGGCGCGGCGGTGGAACGGGCCAAGTTGTATCAAGACGCACAGCAGCGCAGTGAGGATCTGGCGGTGCTTAACGAGATCACGCGCGCGGTTACGTCGTCGCTGGAACTCGATCGGGTATTGACTACGTCGCTGCACAGCATTCGGCAGATCTTGCATGTCGAAGCGGGTTCGCTGGTGTTGTTCGATACGGAGACTGGCGAGCTGCAATTCCGCAACACGCTTGACACGATCGAAGCCTGGATTCGCGCCGATGCTGATCAAATTGGGGGCGGCATCATCAATCGCTTGGTGACGACGCACGAACCGCTGGTGATGGGTGAACCGCAGCCCGATCTGCTTCCATTCGATTTTAGAATTCGTAACGTATTGGCTGTGCCCCTCATCGCCAAGAGCCGCGTACTGGGTGCGATCGTAGTGGTCAACCGATCGAGCGGAAACTTCACCAGTGACGATCTGGAACTCCTGCAGTTTCAAGCGGCGGCAGTAGCCGTAGCGACTGAGAATGCACGGCTGTACGGGGAACTGGCCGATTTTGCGCGCGAATTGGAACGCTCGCAGGCGCAGTTGATTCAGGCTGAAAAGCTGGCCGCGACCGGTCGACTGGCGGCTTCCATCGCGCACGAGATCAACAACCCCTTGCAGGCTATTCACAACTGCCTGTATCTGGCGCTCAACCGCCCGTTGACCGATGAGAAGAAGCTGCACTATCTGACGATGGCTCAGGAAGAAGTGGAACGGTTGATTACGCTGGTCCAGCGGACGCTGGAATTCTATCGGCCCAGCAAAGGCCGCGCGGTGACGACCAATCTCAATCACTTGATCGAGAATGTGCTGGCGTTATCGCACAAGCGGCTGGAGCACGGTCATGTTCAAGTTCAAACGCAGCTGTTGCCCGAATTGCCTGACATTGTCGGCGTGCCGGATCAGCTAACGCAGGTGTTGTTGAATCTCGTGATTAACGCGGTCGAGGCGATGCCGGACGGCGGCACGCTGACGCTGACGACCAGTATGCGTGACGGTTGGCTGCACGTGGCGGTGCGCGACACCGGGCAGGGTATCAGCCCTGACGAGGCGGCGAAGATTTTTGAGCCATTTTATACGACGAAGACGAACGGCACCGGTTTAGGTCTGGCGGTGAGCTATGGTATTATTCAACGACATGGCGGCCGTATCGACGTGGCGGGCGTACCTAATCAAGGCACGACGTTCACGATCGGCCTACCATTGGATCGACAAACGGTTGATGAGTGACGTAGCGGCCTAGTACGATAGCTAACGGAATCACATCAAGGTGATTGACTATCGTACTATCGCACCAACGAACTGATAGCCTATGACTAATCAAAGTGCCATCCCCCACATTCTGGTCGTCGATGATGAACGCTCGATGCGCGAGTCGCTGCAGGAGATCCTGGAGCTAGAAGGCTTTCAGGTTAACGAGGCCGAAAGCGGTGAACTCGCGTTAGAGATCTTGAAGCAGACGCCGATCGATCTAATGCTGCTCGACCTGAAGATGAAGGGCATGGATGGCATTCAAGTGACGGAAGCCGCCAAGCAGATTGCGCCGGAAACCGTCATCATCATGTTAACCGCGCATGGCACGCTGGAAACGGCGATTGCGGCGATGCGGCGTGGCGCGTTCGATTATTTGCTCAAACCGGCGGCTGTAGCCGAGATCATCGCCGCCGTGCAACGCGGCCTCAGTCATCGTGCGCAGATGATGCGCCAGCGCGATTTGGTGGGCCTGATGCAGCGCGCGATTGTGGAATTGCAGCCGCCGGTGGGCGTGGATGCCGCGCCGCCAGCCTCATCCGATCGGCATCTCAGCCTGCGGAACATCAGTCTCGATCTGCAGCGGCATGTGGCGACGGCCAACAATCAATTACTTGATCTCACGTTAACTGAATTCAAAATGCTGGCCTACTTGATGGAGCATCCCGATCAAGTAATCTCGCCGCGCGAACTCGTCGCGGCGGTGCAAGGCTATGATGCCGACGAACATGAAGCCCGCGCGATCGTGCGTGTCCACATTCGACGCTTGCGCCAGAAAATTGAACCCGATCCTGATCAACCCGTCTATGTGCTCAATGTGCGCGGCGTAGGTTACCTCTTCTCGGCGAACGCACCAACTCCTTGATTTTGGAAGTCTGATTTTGGATTTTCGGTTCGCATGATCACTCGATCGGTGTCCAGGCTGAGCGAGTGACGTTGTCGTTTCAATCAATCCAAAATCAGCAATCGAAAATCCCACATGCTTTCTCGTCACGCAATCGTAACTTGATAGAAACGCGGTCGGCGGGGCTTCCGTGTTATCCTTAGCGCAGGCTGATACCCTCGGAGCAACCGCGGTGACTAAACGCATCTTGATTGTCGACGACGAACCAAAAGTCGCGTTCCTTTTGAAAGAGAGTCTGGAATCGGCCGGACAGGATTATGCGGTCTCGCAGGTTCAATCGGGCGAAGCGGCGCTCTCGGCGTTGGCGCACGCGCCGTATGATCTCGTCGTCACAGATTTGCGCATGCCAGGCATGAGCGGTCTCGATCTGCTCAGCCGCGTGCGGCGCGATCGACCCAGCCTACCCACTATCTTGATCACCGCTTATGGATCGGATGATGTGCAGGCGGCCAGCCGACGTTTACAGACCACACGTTATTTTGCCAAGCCGTTCAAGGTCGAAGAATTTTTGAACGCGGTTCAAGATGTGTTGACAGCGCCAGAAGAAGTCATCCAGCCGATCGCGACCACAAAATTCGATCGGCTCGTTGTCCGCCTGCAAGACTTGCGTTACGAGGCCGGAGCAGCGTGTGTGCTGCTCGCCGATACTGCCGGGCGAGTGCTCACGGAAGTCGGCTCAGTCGATGGCGTTGAGACTGCGGAAGTGGTTGGCTATTTGCGCCGCAGCTTCGACGCACCACAGTCAATCACGTACGCGTGGCATGAACCACGCGCGCTTAATCTGATCTATCACGAAGGCACGCGCTTCGATCTTTACGCGGCCAATATCTCGGCGCAGGTGTTTGTCATGCTGATTTTTGATCGACGCCTCGGACCCAATCGGCTGGGTGTCGTGTGGCTATATCTCAAACGGGCTTTGTTGGACATGCAGACCATTCTGAGCCAAGAGTAACGAAAACCTCCGAGTTCATAACGATCCCGGAGGTTTTTCTTAGCCACCGATTTGCGACATCACCCGATCGAGCGGGATCACCCCATCGGGCAATCCATGACCCCAGGGCTTGCGCCAAACCAAACTTCGAATTTGCTGTTCCAGTTCCTCGTCACTGGCGCCCGCGCGCAGCGGTTTGAGGAGATCGCCTTCGTCATCGCGCAGCAAGCATAGTCGCAGCTTGCCGTCGGCCGTCAAGCGCACGCGCGAACACGACGCACAGAACGGATTCGTCACCGTGCTGATGAACCCGATCGCGGCCAGTGCCCCGCTCAGCCGGTAGAGCCGCGCTTCCCCGTCGAGTCGGCCATCATCCACAGCGTGCAGCGGACCTAGGGCGGCTTCAAGTTGCTGGATGATTTCCTCTTGCGAAACGACGGCGTTTTGTGCGAAATTGGCGACTTCGCCAAAGGGCATCATCTCGATAAAGCGCACTTGCCAAGGGTGCGTCAAAGTCAGGCGCGCCAGATCGACCACGTCCTGTTCGTTGAAGCCGCGCGCGATGACGGCATTGATCTTGAGCGGAGTCAGGCCATGCGCTTCGGCCGCGTGGATGCCCTTCAGCACTTGATCGAGCTTGCCCCAGCGCGTGACGCGGTGAAAGCGTTCTGGATCGAGCGTGTCGACGCTGACGTTCACGCGCTCCATGCCAGCAGCTTTCAGCGGCGCGGCTAGCTCGGCCAGGCGCAGACCGTTGGTGGTCATCGAAATGCGCGTGATGCCGGTCTCGCGGATGCCGCGCACAATCTCGATCAGATCGGGATGCACGGTCGGTTCGCCGCCTGTCAAACGCACCTTATCCACTCCCAAGCGCGCGAAGATTCGCACCAACCGTAGCACTTCGGCAGTCGTCATCAGCTCAGCCGTCGGCATGAAGACCATGTCTTCGGCCATGCAATAGACGCAGCGCATATTGCACTTGTCGGTGAGGGAAATACGCAGGTAATGGATATTACGCCCGTAAGAATCCAGCGGCATGCAGCCTACCTTGTAGCAGAGATGACGATCACAGTACCGATCGAGGGCAGTTCGGAAATTCTAACATGCGCTCTAGGGGCTGTCAATGAATTTTCGATGCAGTGTGCGGCCAATTAGGCTCAATTGACAGGTTGTGTGCACGGCGGTACAACTAGTCTTATGAGTGACTATCTCCTTCGTCCCGCAACAATGCATGACGAAGTGCTTATTTGCGCTTTGATCCGGCGCGAGCATTTGGACCCGTTCAATGTGCACTGGCAGAACTTCCTCGTGGCTGAAGCCAACGACCAGATCATCGGCATCGGCCAGGTCAAGCCTTTTCCGGGCGCGCGCGAATTGGGATCATTGGCGGTTGTGCCCGAATATCGGCGCAGCGGCGTTGGAGGTGCACTCATCCATGCCCTAGTGGCCCGCGAATCAGGGCCGCTGGTTTTGTTTTGTCTCGCCTTTCGCGAACGCTACTATGCCAAGTTCGGTTTTCGACGCGCGATGTTACACGATGTGCCAGGTTCGCTAAAAGTGAAATACATCCTGGGGCTAGTGTTCACCCGATTGTTCCGTGAGCGCCTTATCGTGATGGTGCGCCCGCCTGATCATTTGCCTGCCATGGCATAAACGGCTATACTCGCCAGTGTCGTCCCATCTGACCGCGAGACTCGATCATGCAACCGACGCAATATCCCCCCGATTTTCACCAACTGTATGCTCGCTGGCGACAATTCGTCGACACGAATATTTTGGATGAGCGCGTCGATCCGCTGGTTGCCATGTCGTGGCGGCGGTGTGCGCCCAAAAATAACCCGCTTACGGCGGGCGATTTGCCGCGTCTGTCTGAGAATCTATTGCAATCCCTCCGCATCAAACGCTTCGATCTCATCGCGATCGCCCGGCCATTCATGGAGGATATCTATCAGCTGATTGAAGGCTCAGGCTACATCGTCGTGCTCCTGGACGCTTCGGCGTGTATCTTGGAGGTATTGGGCGACGCGGCGATGCAAACGCAGGCCGAAGGATTGGGGTTGGTTCCTGGGGCTTACTGGGACGAAGGCCATGCGGGAACCAATGCTTTTGGTTTAGCGTTATGGGAGCGCAGCCCGATCCAAGTTATTGGCGCGGAACATTTCTTCCTCAAATTCCATGTACTTGCTACTTCGGCTGCACCAATCTATCAAGCCGAAGGACATCCGATCGGAGTGTTGGGGCTGGCCGGTCTAGTTCGAGCCAGCGATGTTCACACTCTGGCGCTGGTGCATTCCGCCGCGCGCGCCATCGAAAATCAGGTCCAGATCGATCGGTTGTTTGCCGAAGTCAACACACAGCATACTCAGCTGACCGCCACGCTAGAAGCCATTTCCGATGGCTTAATCGTGTGTGACAACGACGGTTTGGTTACGCACATGAATGCGCAAGCTGCGCAAATCCTCAACCTCAAATTTGAAACCGTCGTCGGCCGTCCGCTGAGTGAATATCTTGAATTGCCGGAAGCGGTACAGCAAGCACGACGGAATCTGCAATCTTTGACGGAGACTGAGGTCACGTTTCAGGTTAAGGGATTGCAAATTGGGTGTCTGTTGAGCTTGTATCCTATCTTGCACGAAGGTGACGGCACAGTTGACGGTTGTATTTTGACCTTGCGCCGCATTGAGCAGGTACATCGATTGGTGCAGCGCATGGTCGGTGCGCGCTCAACTTTCACGCTGGCCGATTACGTCGGTGAATCCAACATCATCAATCAGGTACGACGTCAGGCGCAAGTTGCCGCACGGAGTCAAACGCCGATTTTGATTACAGGCGAAAGTGGCACGGGGAAGGGCGTGGTCGCGCGAGCGATTCACAACGAAAGCGCGCGCGCCGAGGGTCCGTTTGTCACCGTCAATTGTCGGGTACTGCCACGCGACTTGGTCGTCAGTGAGTTCTTAGGGTATCAAAGCGGTCCGATGCGGGGTGTCAGCACTCAAGGCCAGCCGAGCAAATTTGAGTTGGCGCACGGTGGCACGTTGTATCTGGAAGAGATCGATGCGTTGCCCTTGGAAATGCAGGCAGCTTTGCTGCGCGTGATTGAGACCGGCGAGGTCATGCGTTTAGGCGGGCGGCGTGTGATGCCCGTGGACGTACGTTTTATCGCTTCGACCAGCGTCGATTTGGAGCAGCGCGTAATCGACGGTGACTTTAGGGCCGACTTATTCTATGCGCTCAGCCGCATCTCGCTGCGATTGCCGCCCATGCGGGACCGCATGTCCGACTTGCCTCAGTTGGTTAGCTCCATCCTCGATCGGTTGCGGCGACAAACCGGGCGGCGCATTGAAATATCTACTGAAGCATCTCAAGTAATCCGCCGTTACCGGTGGCCGGGTAATGTGCGTGAGTTGGAGAATGCTCTGGAGCGCGCTGCGGCACTTGCCGATCAGGGTGAGATCGAAGTGCGGCATTTGCCGGACGTCATCCGGGGCCGATCGGGCCGGAACGAACCCGCCGAGCGTGTGCCAGCCTTGCACGAAGCCGAATATGAAGCCATCTTACGGGCAGGGTGGGCGTGTCAAGGCAATCTAACTAAAATGGCCCGGGCACTTGGGATCGGTCGCACGACCCTCTGGCGAAAAATGAAATCTTCGGGCATGCGCTTGGAAGACTTTCGTACACCTACCTCTGCTACACCCCCGACCCGTCGTTCCTAGGCGAATTTGCAGTTGAACCGCGTAATTTTCCTCATCGAACTGAACTTAGTGTTTTATTTCGAAACAGTACTAAACTGCTAATTGTTCCAATATGGAACGTTTTCTCTAACTTATATTGACATTCAAATTAAGAAGATGATATAGTGACCTTGTTTGATTCACCTGTCAGCCCATCTGGTTCTTCAAGGGGAACTCATGCATCAGGTCGCAACCCGTTGTCAGCAGTGGCAAAAGTTGGACCGGCAGAATGTTCAATGGTGTTCGTGGCAGAGCCAATCTAACGGGCATTCTATTTCTGTTTCGAAGCGCTATTAGGGGCCGACCCCAAGTAGCGCTTTTAGTTTCCTCAATCTTTTCATTTCTCAGGTATCCGGTAGCAGCCCAGTAGTTGTGGATTCTTGTTAGTCACGGGACTCAACGTCGGAAGCCGCAAAGTTACCATTCACCCGACATCCCGTAGTGGCAGACAGGCTGATCCGGCAGAAAAGGAGGGATAACCTAGACCAGAACACGTTTTGCCTCAATCCGCTTAACTAGCAGTGGCAATTCGCAGCGCGCACCATCAAACATTCAAATCACACCAATCCTCGGAGGAAAATGTCATGTTCTTAGCAGAGTTCTTCGGCACCATGACGCTCATCGTGTTGGGCGATGGCGTAGTCGCCAACGTGCTTCTCAACAAGTCCAAAGGTCAGAACAGCGGCTGGATTGTCATTACGGCAGGCTGGATGATCGCGGTCATGTCCGGTGTCTTCGTCTCGAGCTCGTTAGGTGGCCCGGGCAGTTTGAATCCAGCGGGCATGATCGCCGGTTTGCTGGCGGGTGGCAATATGGGCGACACCATCACAGCCATCGTCGCGCAGTTCCTAGGCGCGTTCGTTGGTGCGATCGTCGTCTTCTTACTGTACCTGCCTCACTGGGAAGTGACGAGCGATGCCGGTCTGAAGTTGGCTGTGTTCAGCACTGGCCCGGCGATTCGCAAGCCCATGCAGAACCTGCTCACCGAAATCCTGGCGACGTTCATGCTGATCTTCGTGGCTGGCGCGATCTTCTCTGGCAAGGTTGGCATCGGTGGTACGGCTGGCCTTGGCCCACTCGCCATCGGCGCGTTGATCTGGGGTCTCGGCCTCTCATTGGGCGGCCCCACGGGCTATGCCCTCAACCCCGCCCGTGACCTCGGCCCGCGCATTGCGCACGCCGTTCTGCCGATCCCCGGCAAGGGCAGCAGCGATTGGGAGTATTCTTGGGTGCCCGTCGTTGGCCCGATCATTGGCGCGGTGTTGGCGATGGTCGTTCGCTTGGCGATTGGCCTCTAGTCTGCAGTCTGTAGTTGCCAAGGAGGCATGGGCATGAAGAAGTTGATCAACAAGCCAGAAGATGTAGTTGTTGAGGAATTGAAAGGCATCGAGTACGCGCATTCTGATCTGGTCAAGGTCCACTATGATCCCAACTTCATCGTTCGCGCCGATGCGCCGGTGAAGGGCAAGGTGGCGGTCATTTCGGGCGGCGGCTCCGGCCACGAACCGATGCACGGTGGATTTGTCGGTATGGGCATGTTGGATGCGGCCTGCCCCGGCGCGGTCTTCACCAGCCCCACCCCCGATCAGATGCTGGAAGCCACCAAGGCCGTCAACGGCGGCGCTGGCGTTCTCCACATCGTCAAGAACTACACGGGCGACATCATGAACTTCGAAATGGCGGCCGATCTGGCGCGCGCCGAGGGGATTGAGGTCGAGGCGGTAGTCACCAACGACGACGTTGCCGTGCAGGACTCGCTGTATACCGCTGGTCGCCGCGGCGTCGGTGTGACCGTGCTGACCGAGAAGGTGTGCGGTGCGGCTGCCGAAGCCGGTCGTTCGTTGAAGGACGTAGCGGATCTGTGCCGCAAGGTCAACGGCTGGGGCCGCAGCATGGGCATGGCACTCACTTCGTGCACGGTGCCTCATGCCGGCAAGCCCACGTTCGATCTGCCCGAAGACGAAATGGAAATCGGCATTGGCATTCACGGCGAGCCTGGCCGCACGCGCATGAAGTTGAAGACCGCGGACGAGATCACCGAGATGTTGATGGAACCGATCATTGGCGATCTGCCTTACAAGGCGGGCGACAATGTCCTCCTGTTCGTCAACGGCATGGGCGGCACGCCGCTGGTCGAGCTGTACATCATCTATCGCAAGGCCGTCGAAATCGCCAACAAGCACGGCCTCAAGGTCGTCCGCAACCTGATCGGCCCGTACATCACGTCGCTGGAGATGGCTGGCTGTTCGATCACGATGCTGAAGATGGACGACGATCTCGTCAAACTCTGGGATGCGCCGGTGAAGACACCGGGTCTCCGCTGGGGAGTGTAGGGGCAATGTCGATCACCCGTGACGATGTGATTAACTGGCTGAATGCGTGTGGCCAAGCTCTGGCCGAAAACAAGGAATATCTGACGCAGCTCGACTCAGACATCGGCGATGCCGATCACGGCGCCAACATGGATCGAGGTTTCAAAGCCGCGTTGGCCAAGCTGCCCACGGTGGCTGACAAAGACATCGGGACGTTGTTCAAGTCTGTTGGCATGACGCTGGTGCAAACCGTCGGCGGTGCCGGCGGCCCGCTGTATGGCACCTTCTTCATGCAGGCAGGCACGGCCACGGCCAACAAGATGGAATTGTCGATCGCTGATTGGGCGTCGGCGCTGGAAGCGGCTCTCAATGGCGTCATCGCGCGCGGCAAAGCCAGCCCTGGCGATAAAACCATGGTGGATGCTTTGACCCCGGCTCTGGCGGCCCTCAAGCAAGCTGTGGCCGATGGGGTTGACACCAATGAGGCGCTCCGCCGATCGGCTGCTGCTGCCGAACAAGGCATGAAAGACACCATTCCGCTGGTTGCCCGCAAGGGGCGCGCATCGTACCTGGGTGAACGTAGTGCCGGACATCAAGATCCTGGAGCCACCTCGTCGTGCTTGCTGCTTAAGGCAGCTGCGGCGTCGTGGAGTAAGTAGATCGTATCGCGTACCAACGTAACGAGTAATGAGTCGCTTTTCTCCGCCAACTCATTACTCGTTACTCATCGAAGAAAGCCGTTGTAGTTGCTACTGACTGTGTAACCTCAACTTCACACCTCTTAGGAGAAACTAACATGGCAAAGTATGCAGCCGCAGTAGATCAGGGCACGACCAGCACCCGCTTCATGATCTTCGATCACAGCGGCAAGGTCGTTGGTGTTGATCAAAAAGAGCACGAGCAGATTTACCCCAAGCCCGGTTGGGTTGAGCACAACCCGATGGAAATTTGGGAGCGCACGCAGGAAGTTATCGCCGGCGCTTTGAAGAAGTCCGGCGTGGCTGCGGCCGATATCGCCGCCGTCGGCATCACCAATCAGCGCGAGACCACCGTCGTGTGGGAGAAAGCCACCGGCAAGCCGGTTTACAACGCGATCGTGTGGCAGGACACCCGTACGGATCAGATTTGCAACGAACTGGCCAAGGACGGCGGTCAAGATCGCTTCCGCGCCAAGGTCGGTCTGCCGCTGGCGACCTACTTCTCTGGCCCCAAAGTGAAGTGGATTCTGGACAACGTCCCCGGTGTGCGCGAGAAGGCCGAGAAGGGTGAAGTCCTGTTCGGCAATATCGATACCTGGGTCATCTGGAATCTGACCGGTGGCGTGCACGTCACCGATGTGTCGAACGCCAGCCGCACGATGCTGATGAACCTCGAGACCCTCGATTGGGATCCCGACATGCTCAAGGTCATGGGCATCCCCCGCGCCATGCTGCCGGCCATCAAGCCGTCGGCGGCGGTCTACGGCCCAGCCAAGGGCGCGCTCGAAGGTATCCCTGTTGCGGGCGACCTCGGCGACCAGCAAGCGGCTCTCTTCGGCCAGACCTGCTTCAGCACCGGCGAAGCCAAGAACACCTACGGCACCGGCTGCTTCATGCTGTTGAACACCGGCACCAAGCCCGTGCAGTCGAAGAATGGTTTGCTGACCACGCTCGGTTACAAGATCGGCGATCAAGCGGCCGTCTACTGCCTCGAGGGCTCGATCGCCATCACCGGCGCGTTGGTGCAGTGGCTGCGCGACAACCTCAAGATGTTCGATTTCTCGAAGCATATTGAGGAATATGCCACGGCCGTTGAGGACAGCGGCGGCATCTACTTCGTCCCCGCCTTCTCCGGCCTGTTCGCTCCGTATTGGAAGAGCGATGCCCGCGGCGCGATCGTCGGCTTGACCCGTTACATCACCCGCAACCACATCGCCCGCGCCGCCCTGGAAGCCACCGCCTATCAGACCCGCGAAGTCCTCGATGCGATGAACAAGGACTCGGGCGTGGCGCTGACTGCTCTGAAGGTTGACGGCGGCATGGTCTTCAACAACACGCTGATGCAGTTCCAGGCTGACGTGTTGGGCGTGCCCGTCATTCGCCCGACCGTGGCCGAGACCACCGCGCTGGGCGCGGCCTATGCCGCTGGTCTAGCCGTTGGCTTCTGGAAGGCCGTCGAGGATCTGCGCGAGAACTGGGGCAAGGATCACGAGTGGACGCCCAAGATGGATGCCGAGCATCGCGAGAAGATCTATGCGGGCTGGAAGAAAGCCGTCACCCGCACGTTCGACTGGGTTGAATAGTCTTTCCGGCAGCGGTGAGTTGGTGGTAGCCTGCTGCTGATCACCTCTCCGCCGGCTTCAGTCGGAACGAAGCGCGACTGAAGCCGGCGGTTCGCTTCATAAATTGTGACGTTTTTTACTCAGCGCTGAAATTCTCTAACATACCGGGCTTGACTGTAGACGTTGAAACTTCCAAGGAGCACTTGATATGACAAAGCAACATGTCATTGTAATTGGGGCTGGCTCGACTGGAACTGCGACCGCGCATGACCTGGCGTTGCGCGGCTTCGCGGTAACTATCATCGAGCGCGGTGAGATCGCTTCCGGCACTACCGGTCGCAATCACTGCTTATTGCACAGTGGCGGCCGCTATGCAGTGACCGATCATGAAGGGGCAGTGGAGTGTATCGACGAGAACATGGTCTTGCGCAAGATCATGCCAGATGGGCTTGAACTCAACGATGGTTTGTTCGTGGCCGTCGATGAATCTGATCTGGCCTTCAAGAATACCTTCCTGGAAGGCTGCGCCCAATGTGGGATTCCGGCGCGCGATATTCCCGTCAAGCGCGCGTTGGAAATTGAACCCTATCTCAATCCGAAAATTCTCGCAGCCGTTCAAGTACCCGATGGGGTCTTCGATCCCTATCGGTTCTGCCTGTCATTTTTGGCAACGGCAGTTAAGAACGGCGCGACTGTTTTACCGTATCACGAAGTCACCGCGTTGATGATGTCAGGCAACGCGGTCTGCGGCGTCAAAGTGCGCGACAACCGCACCGGCAAAGAACGCGAAATCGGTGCAGATCTCGTCGTGAACGCCACCGGGCCGTGGGCGGGCAAGATCGCCGCTATGGCGAACGTCGATGTGCCTGTCATCCCGACGGCAGGCGTCATGGTCTCGATCGCTAAGCGCTGCAATCAGATGGTCGTGAATCGCCTCAACAAACCGCATGACGGCGATATTGTCGTGCCGCAGCGCATGACGTCCATTATCGGCACTACCTCCTGGAAAGTGGACAACGCCGACGCGATTGTTATCCCGCAGGAACACGTGGACAAGATGATCGAGTTTGGCAAGAAGATGATTCCCGAACTGAGCGTGAATAAGATTCGCGGCGTGATGGCTGTGGCGCGACCTCTCATCGGCAAGAAGAGCGCCGACGAGCGCGAGGTCAGCCGCACGTTTGCGGGCTTCGATCACGCGCACGATGGTGTCGAAAATTTCGTTACCATCTCTGGCGGTAAAACGACCACCGCACGCGGCATGGCAGAGAAGATCACCGATATCGTCTGTGCCAAGCTGAACGTTACTGCCGAATGCCGCACGCGTGAGTATGTGCTGGAATCGTATCGGTCGTACTACAACAACTGAGCTAACCAGTAACGCGTAATTAGTTAATACTCGTTACTCATCACCTGTTACTCATTACGATGACTATGAAACTCAACGTCAAAATCTACCGCTACAAACCAGGGACCGAACCGCACTACGACACCTTCCCGGTGGAAGTGCCAGACGCGGCCAATGTGCTCGATGCCGTCGAGCAAGCGTGGAATGCCGATCACACCGTGATGTTCCGGCACGCCTGTCACCACGCGTCGTGCGGCTCATGCGGTCTGCTCGTCAACGGCGTCGAGAAGCTGCCATGCGTCACACCTGTCACCGACTATGGCGACGGCGCGACGATTCGGATTGATCCGATGCGGAACTATCCGGTGATTACGGACATCGCGATCGATGCCACGCCGATCTATCAGCGCATGAAGTTGGTCGGCATGCCCATCATCCGAAAAGCTGAGCCGCTGCGACCGAATGGCGCGGCCATCCTGCCGGAAGGACTCGCGACATTTGGCCGATTTGAGAATTGCCTTGAATGCGGCCTGTGCCTGTCGGCCTGCCCGGTGATGGCGACCGATCCGGATTTTCTCGGCCCGATGGGTTTGGCGGCGGCTGAACGGGCCTGGGACGAACCGCGCGGGATCAGCCGCGAGCAACTGTTGAAGTTGGTCGACGACGAGCACGGCTTGTGGCGCTGCCACTCCTCGTTTGAGTGTACCGAAGCCTGCCCGTACGAGGTCGATCCGGGCGCGGCCATCATGCGCTTACGTCGCAAAGTGGCTGCTTACAAGTTTGGCAAATTGTTTGGCAAAAACTAGTTACGGTCCGCGCAGTTTCACGAAAGACGGAGTGTGTTCATTCGTGACGGCGGTGGCTTGGAGGGAATGAATGTCTATCGACGTTAAACCAAAACCAGTCGAACGCAAGCCTATGCAGTGGTTTGATGTGCGCGGCCGCCGCATTGGTATGTGGGCGTATGTCTTCATGCGCCTCAGTGCAGCCGGGCTGGTGCTATATCTGTTCCTGCATCTCGGCATTCTCAGTCAGCTGGCCGTTGGCCCATCGGCGTGGGATAACTTCGTCGCGCTGGCCAAATCGCCGCTGATTCTCATTCTGGACGTGGTGCTGATCATCGGTATTCTGGTGCACGGTCTCAATGGCCTGCGCCTGTCGCTGATCGGTTTTGGCATTGGTGTGCCGCGCCACAAGATCATGTTGTGGATCGGCCTCGCGTTGACGGTCGTACTATCGCTGCTCAGCGCGCTGGCGATTTTTGCGGAAACTAAGTGAGGGGGCTGGGCATGGTTGAGAAACAACTTTCCCGTGAACGCGCCAGCAGCTGGTCGTGGATTCTGCAAGCGTTTACCGGCGTGATGCTGTTAGTGTTGTTGGGCTTGCACATGGTCGCGCAGCATTTTGTCGTGGCGGGCGGCTTGCGCACCTACGCTGATGTCGTCGCTTACCTGTCCAATCCCTTTATTTTCCTGCTGGAAATTGCCTTTCTAATCATCGTGACGTGGCATGCGCTGTTGGGCGTGCGCGCCGTCTTGTTTGACTTGGGCTTGAAGCCGCACCATGAACGCCGCATCACAGTAGTGCTGACGGTGATTGGCGTCTTAGCCGTAACCTACGGCATCTGGCTTAGCGCCACCATTGTTTCGCAGGGCCGGGTATGATCGCCGACTGGGAAGCTGTCTGGGCACCCTACGACGAGGCGACCTATCGTTTCGTCGTCGAGCGCATTATGCCGTGGGATGTGGTGGTCGATATTGGCGCGGGCGATTTGCGCTTGGCGTGCCGCATGGCCGAGATTGCCAGTTGGGTGTATGCCGTTGAACGCAACTCGGCGGTTCTTGCCCAAGCCGATCGGTTTTCGCGGGCCGATAATTTAGTCCCGATCTGTGCGGATGCACTGGACTGGCCGTTACCGCAGGATGCCACTGTTGCGGTGTTATTGATGCGGCATTGTACGCGTGAGCACTTTGCCAAATACGTGGCGCGTTTGAAAGCCGTCGGTTGCCGACGCTTGATCACCAACGCCCGCTGGAAGATGGGCGTGGAAGAGATCAACCTCCGAGCGGCGGTGCCATACCGGGTCGATCGGGTGGGGTGGTACGCCTGTCAATGTGGCAGCATCGGTTTTACACCCGGCGATCCAAAATTCATCACGCCTCAAGTCTTGAACGAAGTCGTTGAAGTTATCAATTGCCCGGCTTGCCAGCTTCAATAATCCAACTCTGATGGACAACCGGTAACGATATGGTCAATCTCGTTTTAGTCTCCCATAGCCCATCTCTCGTATCTGGCGTCGCTGAACTGGCGCGCGCGATGACGCAGCAATCGCGCATCGTTATCGCCACAGCGGCTGGCACCGGCGATCCGATTCACCCGCTGGGCACCAACGCCGAGAAGATCCACCGCGCCATCGAAGCCGCGTACAGTGAAGACGGCGTGCTGGTGTTGATGGATTTAGGTAGCGCGATTTTAAGCGCCGAGATGGCGGTGGAATTTTTGCCTGAAGAACAGCGTCACAACGTGCGGTTATGCGCCGCCCCGATGATCGAAGGCTCGATTGCGGCGGCCGTGCAGGCCAGCATCGGCGCGTCACTGGATCAAGTCGCGGCTGAGGCGATGAATGCGCTGTCGTCTAAAGTCGAAGGGCTGAGTCACTATGCGTTACCGGAAGTCGTCGTCACCAGCGCATCAATGGCGAATGCACAAGAGATCACGCTGAAGGTCGAGAATCGATTGGGGCTGCACGCCCGACCAGCGGCGTTGTTCGTGCAGACGGCCGCGCGCTTCACCTCCGAGATTCAGATTGCGCGTGCTAGCAACGAAGGTAAACGCATCAACGCTAAGAGTATCAACGCTGTTGCCTCGTTCGGTGTGCGCCAGAACGAACTGATCAAAGTCTATGCGGCTGGAGCGGATGCCGCCGAAGCGTTAGCGGCGCTGCAAAAACTAGCCGCCGAAAAATTCGGCGAGGCAGAGGAAGTGGCATCGCCGGTTGAAACCAAACCCCAAAAGCCTGTGATCGCCGATCGGGGCGCACTGCTGGGCGTGGCTGCTTCTCAAGGCTATGCGTTAGGTGCGGCCATGCCGCTGCACTTTGCCGAGCCGCATGTCGAACGCGCTGCAATCACGGATACCGCCGCTGAATGGTCACGTTTGCAAGCCGCGCTGGAGGTGGTCCGCGAAGCCACCCGCCGCCTGCGCGATCAAGTAGCACGGGCCGCCAATGCTTACGATGCGGCGATCTTCGACGCGCACCTGATGTTCCTCAACGATCCGGAATTGATCGAGCAGGCTCACACCACAATCCTCAACGATCACGTCAACGCCGAATGGGCGTGGCGCACCACGATCGATGCTTCAGTCAAATCGTTCGAGTCAATCGACGACGAGTATATGCGCGCCCGCGCGGCCGACGTGCAGGACATTGGTCGGCAGGTGTTGGCGCAGTTGACGGGTCAAGCCACGCAGGCAGTGATGGATCAGCCGGGCATTTTGCTGGCAGTCGATCTGGCGCCGTCAGATACCGCGCGGCTCGATCGCTCGAAGGTGCTGGGCATCTGCACCGAGCGCGGCGGGCCAACGTCCCACAGCGCGATTCTGGCGCGCACTCTGGGCATTCCAGCCGTCGTCGGCCTGGGGCCAACGATCATGCAAGTGGCCGAAGGCACGCCGCTGATCATCGACGGCAATACTGGGCAAGTGTGGATCTCGCCGGAAGCCAAACTGACCAAAGAATACACGACGAAGCAGAAGGATTGGCGCGATGCGCGTGAGAAAGCGCGTGCTGCCAGCGCGGCTCCCGCGGTGATGAAGGACGGCACGCCGATCGAAGTGGTGGCGAACATCGGCAGTCCTGAAGATGCGCGGGTGGCGATCGATAACGGCGCGGAGGGCGTGGGTCTGCTGCGCACGGAGTTTCTGTTCCTCGATCGGCGTGATGCGCCTACCGAAGAAGAACAGTTCGATGCATATCAGACCATCGCAGAAGTCATGGGCACGCGGCCCGTCATCGTGCGGACGCTGGACGTGGGCGGCGATAAGCCGCTGGCTTACCTCGATCTGGGGCACGAGGACAATCCATTCCTGGGGCAGCGCGCCATCCGCCTGTGTCTCAATCGCCCCGATATTTTCAAGACGCAACTGCGCGCGATTTTGCGGGCAACGCCGAAACACAATTTGAAGATCATGTTCCCGATGATTGCGGACGTGGGCGAAGTGCGGCGTGCCCGCGCGCTGCTCAACGAAACCCGATCGGAATTGCGGTCCGCCAAGGTGCCAGTGGCCGATCGAGTGGATGTGGGCATCATGGTGGAGATTCCGGCGGCGGCCGTACTGGCGCGGGCGTTCGCTAAGGAAGTCGATTTCTTCAGCATCGGCACGAATGACCTCACCCAATACACGTTAGCCGCGGAGCGTGGCAATGCAAGTGTGGCGCATTTGCAAGACGCGCTGCATCCCGCCGTGCTGAATCAGATCAAGTCGACCGTCGAGGCAGCCGATGCGGTAGGCAAGTGGGTTGGCGTGTGCGGCGAACTGGCCGGCGATCCGCTGGCAATCCCGATCTTGATCGGTCTGGGCGTGAAGGAACTCAGCATGGCGTCTGGTTCGATTCCGCGTGCCAAGCAGATTATCCGCGCGCTGAAGATGCCAGAAGCGCGGCGCTTAGCCGCCGAGGCGCTGAAGATGGACACGGCTGATGCCGTGCGGCGCTTCATGCAGGAGTGACAAAGCCACCTATCGTGTGGGGTAGGCAACAAATTGACCGCCTCTGTCGTTGATATGACAGGGGCGGTTTATTTACAGCAGGGCTATAATCAGTTTAGGGATAGTGATCGGATAATTGGGAGGGGAGATGCAATCGCTGAAGATAAGGATGTTGGCCGTTCTTGGGATATTGGCGTTGACAAGTTGCGCGCCACGGGCCTCAGCGCCGTCCAGCCTGTCAGCGCCAACCATATTCTCCGCGACGGCTGCACCAAAATCAACGCTGACCCCGACGGAGGTTCACCCGATGTCAACACCTGCTTCACCGGCCACTGCAACGCTGCGCGTAACAGCCACCATTGGGCCGACCTGTCCCGGTCCGCAGCGCGAAGGGCAAACCTGTACCGGCCCTTACAGCGGGGAGTTCACGCTGACGGATAGCGCCGGTAACGAGATCGCCCGCTTCACGACGGATACTGATGGACATGCGGCACTCCAGGTCGCGCCGGGGGACTATCGAGTGGCGCCAACGGCCGCCGGTGGCCGTAAATCGCCGCGCGGTACGCCAGTCGAGGTGACATTATCGGCTGGGCAGACGGTCGAGATCACGATCGAACTCGACAGCGGCATTCGCTGACGGGTATTTGCTACAGATTTCTGACCTGCTTCTGACGTTGAGTCTCCTATAATCTAGATACAGTCTGTTGAATCAATGGGCTGGGGGCGATTCGAAAATTTGGTTGGAACCTTGTTGGCAGGAGAAACGTCTATGACATGAAACCGGCTCGGATTGTTATCTGGTCGGTGTCTAACCGAGTCCAATCCAATTAACAGTCTATTTTCTGAGGAGGATCTATGCGTCGCTTCAAGTACATCATTCTGTTCGTCGTGTTGCTGTCGATGCTGATGAGCACCACGGCCTTTGCCGCTCCGGCGCAAAGCGGTGGCTATTGGTACACCGTCCACTGGGGCGATACGCTGTTCGCGATCGGGCGGGCTACCGGTGTCAATCCGTGGGATATTGCCAATGCCAACGGCATCGGCGCGCCGTACACGATTTTCCCCGGCCAGCAGTTGTGGATTCCGGCCTGGAATCCGCCGCCGCCTCCGCCGCCGACTTGCGGGTACTGGCGACCGGTCTATGCCGGTGACACCATGTTCTCGATTGCACGCACGACGGGCGTGAATGTCTGGTCGATCGCTGCCGCGAACGGCATCTACAATCTGAACCTGATCTACGCTGGGCGCTCGTTGTGGATTCCGTGCCACTAATCGACGATGTTGAACCTGGCCCCGACTTGAGAAAGTCGGGGCTTTTTGTTTGAGTACTTATGGCTTATTGGTTGAAGCGGGGATTTGAGGCTAAAATTAGCGCATGCGCAAACTTAACCGCTCTCCCCATTCGCTGCGTGTGTTTCAAATCAGTGTGCTGGTGACGGCCTTGCTGATTACGGTTGGCATCGCGCCGGCGCAATCGGCGGTGCCGCATTTGGGTTATGGTTTCAATGTAGCTGCACTCGACACAGCTCGTCTCACTGCGATGGGCTTTAATTGGATCAAGATTTTCGAAGTGCCGCCCGCCAACCTGCCCCAAACAATTTTGTTACGTGTGGAAGCCAATAGTGCTGTATCTGTCAGCGAGCTGTTAGCAGACCTGGACAATAAACTCAACTATCTCAATACTCACTCCATTAACGTCGCAGCCTGGGAAATTGGCAATGAGCCAAACATTGATGCATCATACGGTTGGGGCACTACTCCGAATGTGGCGGCGTACAAAGATCGACTGTGTGCTGCTTACACCAAAATCAAAGGCCAGCAGCCGGATGCAATTGTTGTGTCAGCAGGCTTGGCTCCGGTAGGGCGACTTACCAACAGTCACCAGATCGACGATCGAGAATTTGTCGCGCAACTGCTCGACAGTGGTGGCGGCACGTGTCTGGATGCCGTAGGTTATCACCCTTACGGCTACAGTGCTGATTTCGATGCCGCGCCTGATGTCGCGTCTGCGGATCCTACTCAGAACTGCGTGCAGGGTTTCTGTTTTCGCGGCGCAGAGAAAATTTACGAGATCATGCAGGCCCATGGGGCAGGTGATAAAAAACTCTGGGCGACTGAGTTTGGCTGGATCACCGCGCCGCCCGATAACTGTCTAGGCGATCCAAGTTGGAGTGGCCGGCAGTGGCAGATCGTCACAGATGAAAAGCAAGCGTCTAACCTGGTCGGTGCGTTTCAATATGCTGAGGCAAATTGGCCGTGGATGGGCGCGATGTTCATCTTTAATCTTAACTTCAATGAACCCGGCTTGCATCCTGAATGCGAGCAGATGCGCTTCTATGCGGTGCAAGGCCATGCTGCTGAAAGTGCGCTCACGGCTATGCCCAAGAATCCTGCGACCATTGCCGGTCGTTTGCGCACAACGACCACTAAACTGACATGGTTGGTGGATGTCGATCAACAACCGGTTGATCTACCCGGCAGCGTCGATATCGCAAACTGGGGCTGGGGCTCGGTGGTGTACACGGCGACAGTTAACAACAGCGCCGATGTTGTGCCGGTTATTGCCAATCCGACTGGTTCACTCAGCCCCACCGCCCAGTCGTGGATCAACTTCAACATCGCCGGATTTACGCACACGCTAGGCACATACACCGGCACGTTGACGCTTAACTGGTTCGCAACCGGCGCGGGCAATAATCCGCGCACTGTCGCATTGGAAGTGCGCGTCCTGCCAGACGTGCAGCGCGTTTTTCTGCCGCTGATCATGCGCTAGTTTGAATGTGCCTCAGTCAACTTTCACGCCGCCGCTGGTCGAAAGGCCAGCGGTGTTTTGTCCACAAAATTCTGTCCCCAAAATTTGGGCTTTGACAGCGGCGGGAGTATAATACCGGCATCCAGCAGCCGGGAGGCCCGCGTATGTCGCCCAACGACATCGAGATCGTCGAATGCACTACGCCGCAGCAGCGTGACGAGTTTATCTTCTTTCAGTGGGTGCCGTACAAGGGTAATCCATACTGGGTTCCGCCACTGATCAGTGATCGACGCAGTTTCTTCGACAAGACCAAGCATCCTTTCCACCAACATGCCGAGGTGGCGCTGTTCATGGCCAAGCGTAACGGCCAGACAGTCGGGACCATCGCCGCCATCGATAATTTCCGGCACAACGAATATCACAACGAAAACGTCGGCATGTTCGGCGTCTTCGAATGCCTCAACGATCAGGCCGTGGCTGATGCGCTGTTTCAACGCGCGGAGCAGTGGGTGAAAGCCCGCGGCCGATCGGCCATTCGCGGCCCGTTCAATTTCTCCGTCAACGAAGAAATGGGCCTGTTGATCGACGCCTTCGACGACGCCCCGCGTCTGATGATGACGTACAATCCGCCGTACTATCGAGATCTGATCGAGCACGCAGGCTACGCCAAGATCATGGATGTATACGCATATCGCCGCGATGTGAGCCAGATCCCGACGATGGATGCCTTCCCGCCTAAACTACGGCGTGTCACTGAGAAAGTGATGGAACGTGGCAACATCACTATTCGCAACATTGACATGAAGAAACTGCCCGAAGAAGTCGAGCGCTTGAAGTCGGTCTACAATCAAGCCTGGGCTAAGAACTGGGGCAATATCCCCATGACTGATCCCGAATTCGATCATCTGGCCGAGGGTCTCAAGATGGTCATCGACCCAGAACTGGTCTTCGTAGTCGAGGCCAAAGGCAAGCCGGTCGGTATCGGCTTAACCGTTCCCGATGTGAACGAACCGCTGCGGCGCGCTTATCCGCGGCCCGGCACGCCTGAATTGTTGACCCTTGCCAAGTTCTTCTTTAACTATAAAGTTCGCAAACTGGCCAAGTACGTGCGCGTGTTGGTGCTGGGCGTGTTGCCCGAATATCGTGTAACCGGCATCGACGGTGTGTTGTATGCCAAGACCGCTGAGGCATGCTTAAAGAAGGGCTATCGAGTTGGCGAATTCTCGTGGATTCTGGAGAACAACGTCCCCATGCGCAACGCGCTGGAAGGCTTGGGCTGCGAGATCTACAAGACGTATCGCATCTTTGAGAAGGCGCTTTAACGCGTAATGAGTAACGAGCAAAAAGAGAGTGGCCGATTCGGCACTCTCTTTTTCTTTGCGTACTTCAAGACTTTCCGGTTCCAATTACGCTTGCGCCGCGACGGATTGTCCGTATGCCAGCAGCGCTTCGACCATCTTCGCGTCCGGTGATTCGGCATAAACGCGCAGCACCGGCTCAGTGCCGCTGGGCCGAATGAGCAGCCACGAATCATCGGATAGCAGATACTTCACGCCATCCAACGAGCGCACTTCGATCACTTGCGCTCCATTGATCGAACTCGGCGCGCCGTCGGTTAAACGGGTCACCATCTCTTTCTTCGCTACCGGCCGCGCTAACGGCAGGTCTTTGCGCGCATAATGATGCGGCCCATATTTCTGCTGCAAATCAGCGATCAGTTCACGCAGCGGCACGCCTGCGTGGGCCACGATCTCCAACAGCAGCAAGCCCATCAATACGCCGTCGCCTTCGGGAATGTGGCCGCGAATGCTGATGCCGCCCGATTCCTCGCCGCCGATCAACACATCGTCCTTCATCATCAAATCGGCGATGTGATTGAAACCAACGGGCGTTTCGTAAACCTTCAGACCGTGCGCTTTGCAAATCCGATCGAGCATGCGCGTCGTCGAGACGGTCTTGACCACACTGCCGCGCTGCCCCTGCACTTCGACGAGATAGCGCAGCGCCAACGCAAATATCACGTGCGGACTCACGAAGTTGCCGTCTTCATCCACCGCGCCGGTACGATCCGCATCGCCGTCGGTGGCGAGGCCAAACGCGCCGTTCGATTCTTTGACAGCCTCCACCAACGCGTTAAGGTGCGGCAGAATCGGTTCGGGGTGAATGCCGCCGAACCCCGGATTCATATCGCCGCGAATCTGCGCCGCCTGCCAGCCGGTGCCTTTCAAGAAGTCCTTGATGTAATCGCGGCCCGCGCCGTACATCGCGTCGATAACCACGCGGCCCGGTTTGGCACTGATGATCGATCGGTTGAGGAGCTTCTCCAAATGTGCCTCGTAGGCAAACGCCGGATCGAAACGCTCGATTTTCTTCGCTTCCAAGGCCGCTTCCAGATCGGCGATGTTCAGCGAGAACGGGCTGCCCCGATCGAGCAGCGTCTCGACGCGCTTCGTGTCATCGGGCAGGGCGCTGCCACCGTTGGCCGCCTTGAGCTTGATGCCGTTGTAGCGCGGCGGATTGTGACTGGCTGTGATCATCACGCCGCCCGCGGCCTTGCGATCTTTCACTGCAAACGACACCGCCGGTGTGGGCGCATCAGCCACCGACAGATCGATGTGCAGATTGTTGCCCGCCAGCACGCGCGCCACTTCCACCGCGTAGCGATCACTCAAGAAGCGCGTGTCGAAACCGATCACCACATTCGACCGCGCGCCGTGCGTCTCGATGATGTACTCGGCAATGGCCTGCGCCACCCGCCGCACATTGTCGAACGTGAAATCTTCGCTGATGACGGCTCGCCAGCCGTCGGTGCCAAAATGAATTGCCATGAAACCTCCGTAATAAGTGACGAGTGATTTCACTTATCACTCGTTAACTGCTTAAGATAAGCACCAGATCGTTAACATTCGTTCCGGTTGGACCGGTGATGATCAAATCGCCGAGTGCTTCAAAGTAATGATAGGCATCATTCGCCGCAAGATAGGTTGCCGCGTCCAACCCGATTGATCTACCGCGCCCGACGGTGTCGCCCGTCGCTATCGCGCCTGCGGCATCCGTCGGACCATCGGTGCCGTCGGTGCCCAGCGCGGCGATGAGCGTGTTGGGCAACTCGTCGATCCCTAGCGCCGCCGCTAACGCCAACTCTTGATTGCGTCCGCCGAGACCGTTCCCCTTCAACGTCACGGTCGTCTCGCCGCCCCAAATGATACACGCCGGTTTTGCAACGGGCCGATTATACCGTTGAACTTCGTTAGCGATGGCGGCGGCCACTTTGGCCACTTCGCGCGCCTCGCCTTGAATCGACGTCGAGAGCAGCAGTGTGTTGAATTTCAATTGCTTCGCGGCAGCCTCGGCGGCCAGGGCTGCGCGCGCATTGCTGCCGATGATAACCGTCTGTACGCGCTCGAAGAGCGGTGCACCGGGCTTGGGGGTATCCGCGATTTTACCTTGTTTTCCAGCCTCCAACCGCAGCCGCACCGGCGCCGGTAACTGCAGGACGAGATCGAACTGCTTGACCACGTGCCACGCATCGGCAAACGTAGACGGATCGGGCACGGTGGGGCCGGACGCGATCACCGACAGATCGTCGCCGATCACGTCGCTGAGGATCAACGTGATGAGCGTCGCGCCATTGGCGAGCCGCGCCAGTCCGCCGCCTTTAACCGCGTCGAGGTGCTTGCGCACCGTGTTGATCTGATGGATCGTCGCGCCCGCGCGTAACAGCAACTGTGTCGTCGTTTGCAGATCGGCCAGGCTGAGATCGTCAGCGGGCAGCGTCAGCAGCGCTGAGCCGCCGCCGCTGATGACACACACGATCAGATCGCGCGGCGTGGCTCGCTGGATCAGCGTGACGAGGTCGCGCGTGGCAGCGACTGAATTCTCATCGGGCACCGGATGACCGGCTTCGCGCACGATTAACCGCTCGGGCAGCGGCCGATCTACGTGCTGGTACTTGGTGATGATGATGCCGCTCTCGAACGCATCGCGCAGCACTTCGCACACCGCATCGGCCATCGGCACAGCGGCTTTGCCGCAACCGACGACGTAGACGTGATCGTAATCGTTGAGTGGGTAGGCTTGTTGATCGACGAGGAGCCGGTCGCCGATGCGCGACACGCACTTGTAAATGGCTTCAGCTGGATCGACGGCGCGCAAAGCGGCCTGCTGCAACTGCGCAGCGGCGAGTCGCAGATCGATCATGGGCGCTTGGTTCCCAGCGTGGTGATGGCGGTCAAAGCGGCCTCGTCAGGTGTGGCGCGGCCGTTCAGCACATCGTCGATGGCCTGATGCAGCACCGGTCCGACGACGTTGACGATGGAAGCAGGCGGGGCAGCGCGCGCCACCGACAGTTGATCGCGGATGAAGCCCGTATACGGATCGGTCTGATCCCATGAGGTCAATGCGGCGGCGCGACCCGGCAGCACACGACCGGCACGCGTCAAAGCACTCGCGTTATCGGGCGCGAGCAGCCATTGCAGCAACTTGATCGCCGCGGCTTGATGACGGGCATCGCGTGCGACGAGCGCGAACGCCCAACCACGACCGATGGGCGCCGTGGGTCGATCGAGTGCGGGCAAAACCGCAAATTGGATCGTCGGCAAACTTTGCGCGACGCTCATGTACAGCGAAGCGCGCACGTTGACGAGATCGGCTTCGGTGGGGATAAAGGTGTTCCACGCGTCGGCGGCGCTGTCGAGACGCAGGACGTTGGCGGGTAAAACGTTGTCGCGCTGCGCGCGTTGATAGAGATCGAGCAGTTGCGCGAGCGCGGCCTGATCGAGCGCGGGTTGATCATTGACGATTAGCGTGCCGCCCAGCGCCGTGTAATTGGCCCAGACGCTGTCGCTGACAAAGTTATCGGCGTCGTAGAGCGCCAGCGCGTAGGTCAAGGTATCGGTGAGAATTTGATTCCAATTGGCGGGTGCGGCCTCGACGGTTTTGCTGTTGTAAGCCAGATGCTCCAGATCGGCGGCGTAGATCAAGCCGTAGAGTGTGCCATTGATCGTGCCGAGGTCGCGGGCAAACGGAAAGAAGTCGCCGACGAAATCGGCGGGCAGCAACGGGCCGATCGGCTGGAGCAAGCCCGAGCGCGCCGCGGCTTCCAACTCGTTCGCGTCCAAAGCAATCAGATCGGGCAGCACACTGGGCGCGACCGGACTGGCAGTCTTCAACAGATCGAGCAAGCCGCCGGGGCCGTGATCGCTTTTGATCAGTACGTCGATCGGCACGCCGTCTTCACTAGTTGCAAACGCGTCGATTTGCTGATGCAGCAGGCCGCGCACGGGTTCGGCGCTGAAGGCAGTAGGCAGCCACAGGGTGAGTGTGATGGCACGGCTGACGGGCGTGGGCGTGACCGACGGACGGATCGCATCGACGACGGCGACGGGCAAACTCGGCGTGGCGGTCGGCGATGGCGTGGGCGAAGCGGTCTCGGCGGGAGCGGAACCGCAGGCGGTGAGGGCGGCGAGGAGCAGCACGCCACACAAATATTTGAGGAAGCGGAACACACTCACTGAATTCAACGTCCTTTGAATGAAACGCTGCGGATTATAGCCTAGAAAATGAACAATGAACAATTCGCAGTGACCAATGACAAAAACGCCGGCTCCGGCCAGGTGCTTTGGTGGTTATTTTCATTTGGTCATTTGTCATTGAAATGGGTGTAAACTGAAGCTGCGGGGGGCAGCCAGTATCGCTGAGTCCATCTTTCGACAAGGAGAAAGAACGATGAACGCCCGCAAGTTATCAACCGTATTGAGTGTGTTAGTTGTCCTCGTTGTTATGCTATCGGCCTGCGCGCCTGCGGCAACGCCTGCTCCCACACAAGCGCCCGCAATGCAGCGTCAAAATGCAGGAGCATCCAGTGGTGCGGCTCCGGCACAGCCAGCGGCGCCTGCTGAAGCACCTGTTGCGCCTGCGGCCGGTGCTAACACGGGCGGCTTGACCACCGCCATCAAGAACCCGTCGAATGCTTCGCCCTATCAGGCCAATCGCATGATCATCAAGAATGGCGAGATGAGCCTGATGGTGGCGAACACCGATCGCGCCATCGATCAGGTGACGAGCGCGGCCGTGGATAGTGGCGGCTACATCGTTAG
>JAXLWI010000039.1:0-40076 GCA_046328575.1 Anaerolineae bacterium | reverse complement strand
GGCTAAAAATGCCACTGAGCCTAACGTCGCCTTCAAGTTCACTGCAGGGCGCGGCCAGATGTAGCCGCGCGCGACGAGATTGGCGTCTGCGACTACGGTGCCCACCAGCGATTGCGGCGCGCGGCTACGGAGAAATTGGCTCAAGCTGCGGAAGAATTGCAGGCCGCCAAACAGTGCCGGCCCCCAGAAAATGAAATACGTGCCGCCGCGCTCTTCGGCAATCAGCCGCGTAATCAGTGTCACGGCAATGCCCGCGATGGCCCAGAGCAACCCGTCGAGCATAGTGCGCCGAGCCGTCAGGCGCTCTGTCTGATAGCGCGTCGCCGCCAGCGTATTGTACAGGGCTGTCGCAGCGGTACGATCAAGATGTTGACTGGCTAATTGATCGACAACCTGCTGTGGCGTTGCGTTGGATTCCATCATCCGTACAGCAGCGGCATGTGCGTATAGCATTTGCTCATTAGATACTGGCGCCGCGGCTGGCAACGCCGGGCCGGCATCAGTTTGAAGCACATTGCCGCAAGCCGGGCAAGTAGCCGCCGCACCGGGCAAATCGGCTCCGCAGCGCGGGCAACAACGGATAACCCGATCGGCATTCTGGATGGGTGTGCTCATCAAACGCTCCTGTTCAGGTGGTTGAAATATTTCTCTAAGTTACCTTATCCTGTAGGCGCGACTAGTGACAAGTGACCATTGAGTCTCAGATAAAAAGCACTTCGTCACGGCGTGGGTTGGCGCGCGTCGATATCGGTTGACGGTGCTGGCATCCGCACTTTTGCCCTGTGGTAAACTTCGCCTTAGTATGAACCGTCGACTCACCCTCGCTTCGATCGTACTCACGCTCCTCCTCGGCCTGATCGCGTTCCGGCAATTCACGCTGCCCGCGCCTAAATCGCTTACACCGACGTTGACCAATCAGCCCGAACTGTGCCTGACCTGTCACGATGGCGTTGAAGAGATCAGTCCGTCGCATCCGGTAGAGGCGTTTGGCTGCGTGATTTGTCACGGCGGCAACGCACTGGCCCTCGATAAAAATCTCGCGCATGCCGGTCTGCGCGGCGGTAAGAATCCGGCTGATTTTTCAGTGGTTGAAGCGTCGTGCGGTGGCGTGGAATGTCACTCTGGAACGAGCGCCGATCAACGCGATCATATTCAGCGTTCGATGACCAGCATTCAGGCGACGTACGCGGGTGCGATCGCGCAAGTGCGCCGCTCGTTTGGCGCGCAGTCCGATGGTGTAGCGCGTTTTGGCATCACGGCCATCAACGCTGATCAGGTTACGTCGAGCAAAGCCGTGCCGTCGCTGGCGATGTTCGATCCGAAATTGACAAACGATCCGCAGCCCGTCATCGACTTCTTCGACAAATGCCTCACGTGTCATCTCAGTGCCGCACCGGTGATGCAGCCGTATCAATATCGCGGCACGGGCTGCGCGGCCTGTCACGTCACGTATGCCAGTGACGGTCTCTATCGCGGCAGCGATCCCACTTTGGACAAAACCAAAGTTGGTTACCCGATGCAGCATCGCCTCACCACAAAGATGCCCTACACAACCTGCAACACCTGCCACAATCGCGGCAACTATTCGCTGCGACAGATGGCGTTTCTACCGCGGTCTGATCTGCCCACAACGGGCGCGCCGCTGCCCGAAGATCGACTGCGCGATTACTATCAACCGATCGGGCAGTTCACTAAATGCGAATGGGAACTCGATTGCATCGACTGCCACACTTCGACCGAGGCGATGGGCGATGGTGATCTGTACAGTAGCAAGTTCGATATTCAATACACGCGCTGCAAAACGTGCCACGGCACGCTCGATGAACTACCGCGTACGATCAAGATCACCGATCCCAACGATGTGGAGATTCGTCGCGCGCAGTTGAACGGCAGTTACGCGCTAAAAGTCGGCGATGTAGTCTTGCTGACCGAACGCAATGAGAAGTTCGGTTCGATCAAGTTCGTTGATGGCAAATATATCCAGACTTTGAAAGTCGTGGGCACTCAATACGAAGTTCCACTGGTGAAAGGGACGGCCTGTCTGCAAAAACCCGATCAGCAGGAATCGCGTTATTGCCATGAGTGTCATACCTATCAGCGGTAATCGCGGGTGTAATTGACTTTTCAAATCGAGCGCAGTACCCTAAATCTCAATCATTTCGCCGGAAGGTCTGGTCTGAATGACTTTTACCATTACCGACGTACACACTCAGTCCGAGAAGATCATCGACAACCTGTCGCACGTGATCGTCGGCAAACGCCGCGCGCTCGAATTGGCCGTGATCAGTCTTCTGTGTCAGGGCCATTTGCTGATTGAAGATGTGCCCGGCACCGGCAAGACGATGCTGGCCCGCAGCCTGGCGCAATCATTGGGTTGCACGTTCAGCCGCATTCAGTTCACGCCCGATCTACTGCCCAGCGATGTGACCGGCACATCGATCTTCAATCAACAGACCCGCGAATTTGAGTTTAGGCCCGGTCCGATCATGGGGCAGATCGTGTTGGCCGACGAGATCAATCGGGCCACGCCGAAAACGCAGTCGGCCCTATTAGAGGCAATGGAGGAACGCCAGATCACGATCGATGGTGTGGCCCATCCATTGCCATCGCTGTTCATGGTGATCGCTACGCAAAACCCGATCGAGTATGAAGGGACATTCCCGCTGCCTGAAGCCCAACTCGATCGATTCCTGTTGCGACTCGGCCTGGGCTACCTCAACAAGCCGCAAGAGATCGAGATGATCGAAGATCAGCAGTTCGATCATCCGCTCAAAGCGCTTGCGTCTGTAGTAACTCCGGCTGATCTGACAGCGATGCAAGCGGCGGTGAAGACCGTGTATGTCGCTCCGGCTGTGAAGCAATACATTGTCGATGTGACCTTTGCCACGCGCGACAACGAGCATTTTTATCTGGGTTCCAGTCCGCGCGGTAGTTTGAGCCTGTTTCGCGCCGGGCAAGCGCAGGCCGCACTGCAAGGCCGCACCTACGTGTTGCCCGACGACATCAAGTCATTGACGGAACCGATCCTCGCGCATCGCCTCATCATTACACCGGCGGCTCGCATGCGCAAACTTACGGCGGCGCATATTTTGCGCGATATCCTCGATCAATTGCCGCTGCCCGATAGTCACCTCGCGGCACAATCAGCATGAATTGGCTGCGTGCTGTACAGCGCTACCTGCTTCAGCGCGGAGAACGCCTCTGGCGGATCAATCTGCCGGATGGCGAAGCTCGCCTCGAACTGCGTCAGCGCTTGTGGTTGATCGCGCCGCTGGTGTTGATCGCACTGTATATCGTCTGGCCGCAGCCATGGGTGTTGACGGGCGCGGTCACAGTGATCAGCCTCGTATTGTTCAACTACGCTTGGGCGCGGACCTTGGCTCGCACAGTAACGGCCTCGCGCACGTTGCGCTACACCGCTGTGCAAGTCGGCGATGAACTCGAAGAGGTCGTGCAGTTGAGCAGTCGATCGGCTTTGCCCGCGATCTTCGCCGAGATCGACGATCTCTCCAACGCGCCGGGCTATTCAATTTCGAGCGTTCAGGCAGTGCCGCGGTCAGGCACAGTGCAGTGGCGCGTCACGACGATGTGCACGCAGCGCGGCGTGTTTACGCTGGGGCCGTGGGAGTTGATCACGGGCGATCCGTTTGGGCTCTTTCGCGTGCACCGGCGCTATACCAACAGCAGTGAGATCCTCGTTTATCCGCCGTTGGCCGCGCTGTCGCCAGATCTGTTGCCGCAACAACGTCAGGTCGGTGATCTGCGGCGCTTGCGCCACGCCGTGCATGCCGAAACGATCGATGTGGCGACGACGCGTCCGTACGCAAGCGGTGATCCGCTGCGGCGCGTGCATTGGCGCACGTCGGCGCGGCATAACGATCTCTTCGTCAAGATGTTCGAGCCGGAAGCATCGTCGTCCGTGTGGTTGATCCTCGATACGGATGCGGCGGTGCAGGCGGGCGTTGGCGCAGAATCCACGCTGGAAAAGATGATCATTTTGACGGCGTCATTGGCCGCGCAATTGCTGGCGGATCGCTTGGCCGTCGGGGTGTTGTTGACCGATACGGCCGCGTCAGTATTGCCGCAAGCGGGCGAGCCGCATGTGTGGTCGATTTTGCGCGCGTTGGCGTTGGTTCAACCGCAATCCGATCGGCCGTTTGAGCGAACGCTGCTCGAAGCACGACAAGTCATCACCGCGCGCGATGCGGTGGTAGCGCTGACACCGTCGCTGAACCCGACTTGGGTGCGCGCGTTGAGCGTATTGAACGGCGGCCGCTTTAACGCTGGCACCGAAGTCGTGTTGATTGATCCGGCCTCGTTTGGCGGCGCGACTGGCGCGAGTGACATGGCGGCTTTGCTGCGCCAGCAGGGTCTGGTCGCGCATGTCGTGCGTAACGAAGACATTCAACCGATCACCGGCACGTATGGCACGCTGCGCCGTTGGGAGTTTCAGACGTTGGGCACGGGCCGCATCGTCGTGCGGCAGACTCCGCGCGAAGCACCGGCCCACGCGTAAGCACAGTATTCTGACGCATCACCGCAGGTCGAACTATGCTCGCCACTTGGCGTGATCGCGGCCTCGAACTCATCAAGCCTCACTGGATCACACTGCTGTTGATCGGCGGCGTGGTTAGCAGCCTGCTGGATAGCCTCGCGCAAGCAAAGTGGTATCCCGATGCTGAACCCTTCGTCGCGCTGGCGCTCTTCAGCGCGGTGTATGGTGGCGTGCTGGCAATCTCGAAGTTGCGTTGGCGCATCGCCATGTCGATCAGCGCCGCCGTGTCGATCGGGGTGGTGCTGCTCCTCGTCGGGCGGTGTGTTCCGGCGCCACACTGGTTGTTCAGCGCGCCGCTGTCGCAATCACTACAGATCATGCACCTGCGCTTGATGGCGCTGTTGCAACAGATCGGGCGCGGAGAACAAGCCGTGACGCTCACGGCTTACGGCTTGTTAGTCTGGCACGTCAGCGTCGTGCTGATGTGGAGTCTGCTTCGAACGCGGCGCGTCTTGATCGGCGTGTTGCTCTACGCGCTGCCGCTGGGCCTCAATCTTGCCGCGAGCCGACAGCCAACCAGTCTATCGATGGTGTTCACGATTAGCAGTGTGTTGCTGATCGCGCGCAGTGCCTACCTCGAACGCCTGCACACTTGGGATGTGCAGCACCTCAGTTATCCCGAGTTGATCGGCGAGGATTGGGTGTTAGGTGTTACCCTAATCGCGGCGCTGGTGCTGGTGTTGGCGGGACTCAGCACCCCGGAATGGCGCGCGAGCCTGGAGCGCTTCTTCGAGTCACTGCGGCCTAAAATCACAACGTCGCCAGTCGGACCGCAGCCGGGTGCATCAACCGCGCCGCCGCCGACTAGCTTTGTGCCCGATGTCAGCGTCGTCGGCGAGCCGATTCCACCCGATTCCACGGCGACGTTGTTCTGGGTGCGAATCGATGATCCGGCTCCGCGGCTCAATGCCAACGGCGATCCCTTGCCGCCCGATCGCGTTCATTATTGGCGCGGCGGCATTTACGGCGCGTACACCGGTCGGGGCTGGGAACTGATCGGGTTGCGCGATGATGTGCAGAGTATGCCCATCACCGCGACGGTGCCGCCAGGCCGCTATGTGCTCAATCAGAAATTTGACATCGTCGCGCGGCACGGCAGTCAACTATTTGCCGTGAACGATCCAATTACGGCGAGTGTGGCGGTGCGCTCGATTGCGGTGGATGACAGCCATTTGCTGCTCGGTTTTTCAGCGTCATATACCGTGACTTCATGGGCAGCCGATGTCACGGCGGATCAATTAGCAGCCGATCGGCCGATCTATCCCGACGTGATCACGCGCACGTATCTCGCCGTGCCGGACAGTGTGCCGCCACGGGTGCGTGAATTAGCGCAGACCTTGACGATGACGGCGACGACGGCGTATGACAAAGCCGTGCAAATTCAAAACTATCTGCGGGCGACGTACCCCTATCGATTGGATGTGCCACCCCCGCCGAGCGATCGGGATGTCGTCGATTACTTTTTGTTCGATGCGCCCGGCGGCTTTTGCAGTTACTATGCGTCGGCGATGGTGGTAATGCTGCGATCGCTGGGTGTGCCGGCGCGCGTCGTCACCGGTTATGCGATGGGCAGTTACGTGCGCGACGCACAGCTCTATCACGTGCCTGCTTCAGCCGCGCACGCGTGGGTGGAAGTGTACTTCCCAACTTATGGCTGGATCGAGTTTGAGCCAACAGCATCGATGCGGGCTGTAGACTATCGCCATGAGGCAGTACTGCCGCCGTCATCGGAAATTGTGCCCACTGAAGCGCCATCGACCGAGGTCACGACTGGCAACGAAGCCTTCGTTATCGGCGGCGTAATCGCCAGTTTGATCGGGTTGCTGCTAATCGCGGGGAGCGTCCGGCGGCATGTGATTGCTGAACGCCGTTCAGCCAATCAACAGGCCGTCGATCTGTATTGGCAGATGCGGCGCGCGTTGACGCCGCTGGGTGTTCACGCTGCGGCCAGCGTCACACCGATCGAGTTCGCTGCCCATTACTTACAGCCACTGGAAGCTCGTCCGCAGTTGATCGGCTGCGTGCACGGTGTGGCTGAAGCCTACATCGCGGCTACGTACACCGTTCAAGTCCTATCACGTGAGGAGGTGCAGGCGTTGCGCCGCCAGTGGCAACGCCTGTGGGGGCAGCGAATGCGGGTGCGATTGAGCAGGCGGGCACGTTAAACAACGTACCAGGCTTTAGCCTAGTGTGACGGGGCTGAAGCCTGGTCTGATGCTGACGCTGAAGTCTATTTGCGGTTGTGGTGTGACTCACCTGCCGTTGATGCCCGATTGAAGGGCAACTTGAATCTCATTGCCGAAGTCACGCTTACTGCGCGCGAGTGCCGAAGGCCACTACCACAGGCTGCCCCTTGTACATCATCAGCGGATCGCCCTTGGTCAGGCCCATGTGACCCACTTCCAGCACCTTCTGCGTGGCCTTATCCTCGTGCAGCGCGGCGTACAGCGTAATCACCTTGTCTAGCCGCCAGGTTTCAATGGCGACCTTCAAGCTGGTGTTTGTGCCGTGATACACGGGCACATGGCCTACGATTTCACTTGACTTCAGATTCGCGTTCTTGTAGATGACCAGCCAGCCGTCAACGGGCGTCGTCACCGAATCGACAATCAGCTGGTTGGCGCTCAGGTCCTGGGCCTTGATATTGATGGCCGGAACCAGCGGCAGCGGCGCGCCGTAGCCCGACGTGGCAATGGCCACCAGCACGGACTGACCATTTTCAACTGCTGGCGGATCGCTGAGCCCCTTGCCGCGATAGCCCCACTCGAACACGCCCTTCTTGCCCATATCGACATGCAGCCGAATCCAAAGGGTCTTGACATCCTCCACGCGCTTGGCATCCAGAGTCACGCGGACACCCTGATTGGTCCCTTTGGCTACCGGCGCGTAGCCCACGATCATGTCGGTCGCCAGGTTGGCCTGCTTGTACACGACCACCCAGCCGGCTTCCGCCGCGACGATCTGATCCACGGTGATCACGCCGAGGTTGATCTCTTGATCGTGGGCATAGATGCTGTTGGCGGCCGAAGCCGCAGCACCGACGATGCCTGTCATGGCCAAGGCTGCCAGCGAAATCGCCAGCAGCTTCAGCGCAATCGTTAATCCTCGCTTGAGAGACATGGAAAACCTCCTATGCAGCAGCTTGGGTGGGTGAGTCGACAACAGACCTCTGCGATGCAGCGTCGGCGATAGTCAGATCGATCACGCTTCGGTTACGGCAATCAACTTCAAGTTCAAATCGCGAATCTTGGACAAGATGCCGTGGAGCGCAGCCTGATCGATAACGGGGCCTGTCAACGTGGTCACGATTGTGCCGTCGGCCGCGGCTTCCGTTTCGGCCAGCAACCCGTTGAACCAGTCCGACCACGATCCCGGCAGTTCGCCCGCGATTTTGATGGAATACGTCTTCGGCGCAACCATCGCCGTCTGCGTCATGCGGCAGCCTCCTTCGCGCCTAGCTAGCTGGCGGCATATGAACAGTCTACGCACAAAGTAGGTGAATTGTCATCGCACGCCGGGCGATGACACTGGATGAATCGATGGATGAGGGTGTAGGTGAAGCGCGGTAGGTTGGAAGCCCGCAGACTTCAGTGGGGAAGCAGTGATGGCTTTACTGGCGTCGATCGGCTGGATGTGATTGCTTGGCCTATTGGCAAAAACGGGACTGGGCATAATACTAAATCAAGCGTAGGTCGTGAGCGCGCTGCAGGGCTTCAAAGCGACTATGAGCGGAGAGTTTTTCGTAGAGGTGGCGAACGTGCGATCGAGCGGTGTTGACCGAAATGAATAGCTGTCTGGCGATGGCGGTGCTTGTATAGTCGGCGGCCAACAGCCGAAGTACTTCCAACTCCCGATCGCTCAGCGGCTCGATCGGGGCCATTGGTCGATCGGTCGCCTGGCATCGATCGAGCGAAGTGGTAAGCCCGCGCGGCGCTTCCAGACTGCGCACGTTCAGGCGGGCGGCCCGTTCCAAGTCGCCGGCGGCCAGTGCGTGCTCGACGGCGATCGCCCATTGACCTTGGCTTTCGTACCAGCTGCTGGCGCGCAGGTGCAGTTCGGGCAACTGATCGGGCAGGGTCTGATGCAGGCGGTGGCGCAGCAAGTCGGCAAACAGATGGTGATAGCGATACCACTGCTGATTGTCGTCCAGCGGAAAGACAAATAGGTTGGCGTGTTCCAAGAAATCCAACACCGTCTGGCTGTCGTGAGTGCCCGTCACGGCATCACACAACGGACCGCACATTTGATCGAGGATGGAGGTCTGCATTAGAAAGGTTTGCACTTGGCCGGTCTGGCGCTGCAATACTTCCTCGACCAGATAGTCCAGGATGTGATGCTGGCTGCCCGTGAAGGCTTCGACGAAGGCCTGCATATCTTGGCGGCCTTGCATCGAAACGGCCGCCATTTGCAGTCCAGCCACCCAACCCTCAGTCCGGGTGGCCAGCGCAGCTACGCCGGCGGCATCAATCTGCAGCCCCATGATGTCGTTGAGAAACATCGCGGCTTCATCGGGCGTGAAGCATAGTTCATTCTGGCGCAGCTCAAACAACTGGCCGCGCCCTCGCAGCCGCGCCAACGCCAACGGCGGATCCGAGCGGGTGGCGATAATCAAGCGCCAGTTGTCAGGCAAGTGGTCTAATAGAAACAACAGGGCATCGTGAATTGCTTGCGCCTGAATGAGGTGATAGTCATCCAGCACCAGAGCCAGCGGCTCAGCCACCGCGCAAACTTGATTGATGAGGGTCGTCAGGACGACTTGCACCCAATCGATTGTACTGGGCGAGTCATTGACTTGATCGAAGTAAATATCGGCCACGTCCCGCCCGATCGATTCGTGAGTGCGCTGCAGGGCGGCGACCAAATATGTGAGAAACCGGACTGGGTTGTTGTCGGCTTCATCCAGCGACAACCAGGCTACCCGTCGAGGCGGCGTGTGAGTGGCCGCCCAGTCGGCCAGCAAGGTAGTCTTGCCAAAACCGGCAGGCGCCGAAACGAGGACAAGTTTGCATGCAAGACCAGCTGTCAACCGTTCGACCAGCCGCGGTCGAGGGACTTGGTAGGGGCAGACCGGCGGAATATACAGCTTGGTGACAAGCACCGGATTGGGCATAGTCACCTCTTTTTCATTTTATCACGCTTGTCTAGTATCTGACCTGCTCAAAGTAATTGGGTTGATTCGCGTAAATCGAATGGAAGACGTGCTGGACCTGTCGAATAAGACCATAAAGGTTTACCTGTTACATTGGCAAGCCTATTATGGTTGTCGACATTTACAGTATGAATTTCTGGGGAGTACTGGAGCTATTGCGCTGGAGCGTTTTCTTCAATGCGCGAATGGCCGTATTCGCTAGGTAAGGGCAACGTGGAGTGTGTATCGGATGAGTTCCGCTATCTCCGCGAAGTGATCGACCTCCGCGCCGGACTGCCACTGCACCGCAAACTCGATCAGCGCGTGCCAACGTTGATCGAGCGTGGCTTGCGCCCAACGCGCCGCTGCTGGTTTGGAAACGATTGTCCCGGAATCGAGTGCGTGCAGGGCGCGGCACATGGTGAGAACAGCGTAGGCTTGATACTCGGTGCTGCGGAACTGGGCGGGATCATCCAACATCGGTTGCCACCACTCGCGCAAGATGCCGCGCACCGCCGCGCGGATGTCGTCGGGCTGCACCGGATCGATCAGCGTGTGCGGTGGTGGTCCGGCTAAGACCACGCCACATTCGCGCAAAACGAAGCGCTGAATGATCCAGTCGCTGTGGTGATGGGCGACCGCGAAGCGCCCTTCGTTAATGCCCGGAAATGGCCCATCGGCGGGGTTGTAGCGCCGCAGCGCCGCTTGTGTGAGGTACGTGCCTTCCAACTTAGCCGCCCACTTCAAGCCGCTGTTCGCCAGTCGATCATGTAATGCCGCTAACTGCTGAATCGTTTCGTGGGGCAACATGTCACGCGTGACGACGACAAAATCGATGTCACTGCGGTGCGGATCGAAATCGCCGCTGGACAACGAGCCGTACAGATACATCCCGACGAAGTCCGCGCCTAAAACGGCCTGCGCCTCGGTGAGGAGGCGCAATAGGACGGCGTTAACATCGGGGTGGGGGGTGGACGCACTCACCCTCGCACGAGCTCAGTTACCGCGCCCAAATCCAGATCGCCTAAGCCGCGCTGCATCGCCAAGCGATACAGCTCACGCGCGGCGGCCACCATCGGCATCGGGACACCGAGTTCATCGGCGGCGCGCAGGGCGTAGGTCAGGTCTTTGTGCATCCAGCGTAGCGCGAAGTTTACATCGTCATGCTTGCGATTGATCACATTCTGGACTTTGCCCTTCACCATTGGACTGGACGCCGCCCCCGAGGTGATCGCTTGCGTGACCGTCTGCATATTCAAGCCCGCGCGTTCCGCCAACGCCACGCCTTCGCCCAAGGCCAACAAGTGCAGTGCACCTTGCAGGTTGTTGATCAACTTGTAAGTCGCACCGGAAGTGGGTGGCCCAAAGTGCATGAGGTTCGTCGCAAAGGCCGACAGCACCGGTCGCGCGATCTCGAGCGCGGCGTCATCGGCGCCGATGAACAACGTCAATGTGCCAGCCTCGGCGACGGGCTTGCTGCCGCCCAGCGGCGCATCGATCAGCGATATGTTGTAGTCGCGGGCGTAAACGTGCAGTTGCCGTACCCAATCGAGTGATAACGTGCCGCACTCGACGGCGATGGCGCTCGATCGGAGCGCGGGCAGCGCGCCGTGATCGCCCAACCAAACGGCGTGTGAGGCGTCATCGTCGCTAACGACGCTGATGATTACGTCGGCGTTAGCGGCCGCCGCTGCCGGCGAATCCGCCCAATGCGCGCCCGCATCCAATATCGGCGCGGCCTTGTCTTTGGTGCGATTGTAGACCGTCAGCGGGAAACCCGCCTTGAGGATGTTGCGGGCGATGCCGCTGCCCATGATGCCCAAACCCAGCAGTGAAACGTTTGTCATGCTACCTACCTCATCCCTTGAAGTGGGCGCTATTGTAGCATGCCTTAAAAGTAAGGGCGAGACTCTTGCTCTTGGCAATTGCCTCGCCCTGAAGATTGACGACTGACCACTGTCTACTGACTACTCTATTCAAACTTGAACCGCCACACGGCCAGCCCAAAGAACCCGATCGCGTACGCCAGCAAAATCGCGGCGGGCAGCAGCACCGCTTCGATGCCCAGACCACGCACGACGATGTTTTGCAGGCCGTCCATCGCCCACGCGCCGGGCGTCAGATGACCGATGGTGTTAAAAGCCGGGCCGGTCACTTCCAGTGGGAACCAGCCACCGCCCAACGCTGTGAACAGGAACATCGCGATCAGCGCGAACAACACTACTTGCTCTTCGCCTTTGGCAATGGTGCTGACGAACAGTCCCAACGCCGATACCCACGCGGCCAACATGACGACGAGCAGCAACACGGCCAACGGTTCGCGCAGATAGTTCACGCCGAACAAGAATTGGCCCACCAGCACCAGCAGCGTCACTTGCACAAACACGATGGTGAACATCGCCAGCAGATGTCCCGCGATGATCTCCCAGCGCCTCATCGACGTCGTGAGCAGACGCGACAAGGTGCGCGTCTTGCGTTCCAACACCAGGATGCTGGCCGAAGAGACCAGTCCCATAATCGCGAACTGTACGATCATGCCCGGCGACGATTGCGTAAAGCCGCTGACGCTCTGCGTCTCTGTCTGTAGCGCGGTGGCTTTCTCGATCGTGACGGTGACCGGCGCAGCGTTCCACGCGCTGAGCGTGCGCATTGTCGCAGCGAGTTGCGCGGCCTGACGCGCCGCAGCCGAATCGAACGGCTGGCGCTGCGCTAACTCTGTCACACCGATCTCGGCAATCTTGGCCGCGCTCATCACACGCCCGAGCGCCGTCTGCACGGCGTTACGAACCGTGTGACCAGCCGTCGCCTGCATGTCAGTGACGAGCGTCACGTTGAGGTCATCGGCCGATCGGCTGCCGAAACCCAGCGGGACGATGATCACGCCCGCGAGTTTGTTCTGCTTCACGCGCGTCTCGGCTTGATCGAGCGCGTCGCCGTTCACGACTTCGGGCCGTACCACCGTCGAGGCTTGCAGCAGCGAATAGAACTCGGCGCTCAACGCACTGTGATCCTGATCGAGCAAGCCGACGGGCAGACGCGGATCAGATTCGCCGCCGCCTTGATTGAACGCGAAGCCCATGAAGGCGGTAAAAACGATCGGCATGATGACCAGGAAGATCGCGGCTTGTTTCTCGCGCACGGTCTGCTGTAAATCTTTAAGGGCTAAATCGAGAATACGCATTTCAACCTCCAATGTCCAACTTCAACTTAAGCGAATCGATTTTGAAAGCGCCGCACACCGATGGCAAAGAACATCGCGCCGAGGGCGACAATTACCAGCACGATTGGCAGGACATCGCTGAACGTGCCGCCCTTCAACACGACATCCCACGCTCTCAGCACCCAGCCTTGCGGCGTCAACAGGTTGATGGTCTTGAACGCTTCCGGCATCGACACGGCGACGGTGAACAAACCGCCCAACATACCCGCGGCCGTCAGCGCGCCGCCCAGCACCATGCCGCTCTGTTTTTGATTTTTGATCAGCGACATCAAGAAGATACCGAAACCGGCGGCTACAATGATCATCGCCAGCATCACCAACAACGCGGGCAGCGGTTGCCCCCAATTGATCTTGAAGGCCAGCGCGGAAGCTGTCATCAACACGATTGCTTGTACGGTGCCGAGGACGAACACGCCCACGAACTTGCCGCCTAAGATTGTGGCGCGGGTGGTGGGCGTGGTGAACAAACGCGGTAGTGTGCCCTCTTCCTCTTCGCGCAGAATCGATTGGGCTGCGTATGCGCCCGTGTAGAAGGCGAAGAAGATCAATTGGCCGGACATCGTCGCGGCCAGCAATATCGCACCGAGGCCACTGGACGCGGCCGCCTGAGCCGAGCCTTGCGGGGCGCGCACGGTCACAGCTGTGCCCTTGCCTTCACTTAACGCTTGTCCAACCTGCTGCGACCATTGACTATAGTTCAGAGCAATGGCCTGAAGTTGGGCATCGCTCAACGTCTGACCGTTGGCCTGAAATTGATTGACGATCGCGCCGATGGCGATTTTGGTGCCGGCCACGCTATCGACGATCTGGCTGATCACGTCGCGGATGATGCTCGGCCCGATCGTGAGGGTTGGATCCTGCACGAGCACAATGCTGGTTTTGCCCAGCGGCGACAGCGCCGCCTGCGTGAAATCGGCCGGGATGATCACGGCCACACCCGCCTCGCGCCGATCGACACTGGCGCGTGCCGCCGATTCATCAGGCGCGGTTGTCACGCTGAACCACTGGTCAAACGCGGAGTTACTCATCGCCGTAACGATGATGTCGCCAAGTTTGAGGCCGTTCGCTTCAGCCTGATCGAGATTGGCGATCACGACCTTGATCGGTTGAATGGTGAAACTGCCGCTGTCGCCGCTCAGGCCGCCGAACGCAAAGTAGATCAGGCCTGTGATGAGTAGCGGCGCGACAAACATCATGCCGACGGCGAAGGCGCTGCGAAACGAACGCGTGAGGTCTTTGAAGGCGATGTCGAGAATTTTCATGATAATCTCCAAACAAGTAACGCGTAATGTGTCCATCACGGATTGCGCGTTACGCGTTACTCATTAGTCCCTTAACGCCCGGCCTGTTAAATGTAGAAACACCGCTTCCAGATTCGGTTCGTGAATCTCCACCGAAGTGATGCGCGCGCGCGATCGAGCGGCGGCTTCGAACAACCTGGGCAGCACGATGTTGCTATCGTCGACGAGCAGGATCAACGTGCCGTCCTGCCGATCGGCGTGGCGCACGCCGTCGACGGCGCGGAAGGCGTCTACGATCTGATCGGCTTCGGTGTTGAGGGTCAAGACTAAACGATCGAGTTCACCGACCAGTGTGATTAATTCGGCGTGCGTCCCGCACGCGATGACTTTGCCCTGATCCATGATGGCGATGTGGTGTGACAACTCTGCCGCTTCTTCCATATAGTGGGTCGTGTACAACACTGTCATCCCCTGGCGATTCAGTTCCTTGACGTTGTCGAGGATGTGGCGGCGGCTCTGCGGATCGATGCCGACGGTTGGCTCGTCCATGATGACGACCTGCGGCTTGTGCAGCAGCGCCACGCCGATGTTGACTCGGCGCTTCATGCCGCCGCTGAACGTGCCCACGCGCCCTTTCTGACGATCGGTCAGGCCGATGATGTCCAGCACCTCGTCGACGCGCTGCTTCAACTGCGCGCCGCGCAGACCGTACATCTTGCCCCAGAAGGTCAGGTTCTCGCGCGCCGATAAATCGGGATACAGCGCGATGTCCTGTGGCACCACGCCGAGGGCGGCCCGGGCAGCGTCACTGTCCGATCGGACGGAGTGGCCCGCAATGCGCGCTTCGCCTTCATCAGGTTGCAGCAAGCCGCTCAGCATGGAAATCGTCGTGCTCTTGCCCGCACCGTTGGGGCCGAGCAGGCTGAAAATCTCGCCTTTTTCCGCGGCAAACTCCACGCCTTGCACGGCCTTCAGTTCGCCAAAACTCTTCTTCAAATTCTGCACTTCGATCGCGTAACCGTTGTTCATCGCTGGCTCCTCGTTTGAATCTGAGGCCAGTTTAGCCGAATCGCCTCGGCGCGTCATCGTGCTTTGGGCGGAGACGGCAACTGTCCAAACGGACAATGTCCGCCCGCACGATGCCAAACGTGGCGGGGCAAGGTATAATGCCGGCATCATGCCCACTCGCCCGGACCTCCCGACCCCACTTGAAGACGAGCGCCGCTTCACGCGGCCGTTTTTCGTGCTCGTCGCCGTCAGCCTGGTCATCACGTATGGCTATACAGTGATCGCCGTGCCGGAAGTGCGCGAGCCACAGCGGTTCATAGTCTTTACCGCGCTCATCGGCCTATCTGGTGTGCTGCATTGGTTGTTCACGAATTTGCGCATCTCGCGGCGCGCAATCGTGCCCTATCTCATCGCGCAGGGCGTGTTGTCCTTCATGCTGACCTTGCTCGGGAACAACGTCAGTCTCGGCATTGGCCTGTGCATGATGATGATCGGCGAGTCGTTGGGGGCGTTGGGCATCAACTGGCGCGGCTTGTTGGCGTCTGCGTTTTTTCTAGCACTTTCAGGCCTCAATTTCGTTTTGGTGGTGAGCCCCGAATACCTAATGGCGTGGGTGATGCCCATCATCCCGACCGCGGTGTTTGTCATCCTCTTCGTGTGGATGTTTGAGCGGCAAGGTCGGGCGCGCGCCGAAGCCCTGGCGTTGGCGCGTGAACTCGATGCTGCCAATCGCCAACTCACGGCCTACGCCGATGAGGTTGAAGACTTGACACTGGCCAACGAGCGTCAGCGCATGGCGCGCGAACTGCACGACACCTTATCGCAGGGGTTGGCCGGTCTGATCCTTCAATTAGAAGCGGCCGATGCGCATTTGTCTCGCGGTCATGCCGACAAAGCCCAAGCGATTGTGCAGCAGGCGATGGATCGCGCGCGGACGACACTGGCCGATGCACGCCGCGCCATCGACGATCTGCGCGCGTCCGATCGCGCCTCGCTTGATCTGGCGCATGCGATTCAAGCCGAAGCCGATCGTTTCAGCGCGGCGACAGGACTGCCCTGCGAGGTAAACATCGCTGAAACGCCCGAACTGCCGGCGGAACTTTGCGACAACGTTCAGCGCATGATCAGCGAAGCGTTGACGAATGTGGCGCGGCACGCCACAGCGACGCGTGTTCAGCTGCAACTCCGATCGAGTGACCAGGCGATCGGGGTCACCATCGCCGACGATGGCTGTGGCTTCGAGCCGACTGCGATCGGCCAACCGGGGCACTACGGTTTGATCGGCTTACAGGAACGGGCGCGCGCGTTGGGTGGAACGTTCAGCATCGATAGCCAATCGGGGCGGGGCACGACGTTGCACATCAACATCCCGTTGTTGTAGGGTAGGCCGGTGTGTACGCCCAGAGCAGACGCGCGGGTGTGCGCTTATAGGGAATAGTCGAACAGCATGTCAGAACCGATTCGAATTTTAATTGCCGATGATCACGAAGTGGTGCGCGATGGTTTGCGCCTCATCCTCGAAGCCGAGGACGACTTCGTCGTGGTCGGCGAAGCCGCCGATGGCCGCGAAGCGATCGAGTTGGTGCGCGAACATCAGCCGCAGGTCGTGTTGATGGATCTCCGCATGCCGGGCATGGATGGCCTCACCGCGATCAAACATCTGCGCCAGCAATGGCCGGACCTTAACATCGTCATTCTCACGACGTACAATGAAGATGCGCTGATGATCGAAGGACTGCGCTCCGGCGCGCGTAGCTACCTATTGAAAGACACCAAGCGGCAAGTATTGTTTGATACGCTGCGGGCGGCGGCGCGGGGCGAAGCACTGTTGCGACCCGATGTGATGGCGCGTGTGCTCGCTCAACCGCCAACCGCGCCCGCTCAAAGTGCCGCCGATTCCACACTCACCGATCGTGAGCGCGAAGTGCTGATCGGTGTGGCGCAGGGTGAACGCAGCAAGGAAATCGCCGCACGCTTGGGCATCACCGAACGCACGGTCAAAGCGCACCTCGCCAGCATCTACAATAAATTCGGTGTCGATTCGCGTGCCGCTGCGATTGCCGTTGCCTCACAACGTGGACTCATTTCATCTCGTGACCTAAACAATTGATTCGTTAGACAAGACAACGCGGTAAGCGTCCTCTCGACGCTTACCGCGTTGCTGATCCTAGAACCCTGAGCCCTGAAGTCTTATCTCCCCGGCCACGTCGGAGTCGTAAACTGTGGATTTGTCGTCACCCAACAGTTCCCGATCGTATCATTGGCGCACAGCACACGAAACCACTGATTGTCGGCGCTGATGCCGGTGACCAGCGCCGTCTGTCCGGCAAAGAGTGTGTTGACCGGGTTGCCCGTATTGCCTGGTTCGCCGCCAAAGACGGGTACATCGGCGTTGAGATACACGTAGCGCACGCCCGTTTCCACTGCATTCGGCGCGATGGGCGTCCCCGGCGCGAGATATGATTTCTGCGCCACCGCTGGATTCGTCGTGAGCCAGCACGGACCGACGACATCGCCGGGGCACAGCACGCGCCACCAACTGCCATCGGTGCTGAGGCCGGTCACCAGCAGCGTTTGTCCCGCCGCCATCAAGTTGACTTGATTCGACACATCGCCCGGATTGCCCTTAAAAATAGGTGCATCCATCGCTAAGATGACGTGCTTCAATTCGGTGAACAACGTGAACGGTGCGATCTGCACACTGCCGTTCGTGCCGACGATGATCTGCGCGAACAAGGGTGTGTCGCCGTTGGCACCCACGCCGATCAGTGTGCCGCCCTCGACGAACAACTTCCATTCGCTGCGATAGACACCGGGCACAGTGGGCGCGACGAGCGACACCGACAGATCGGCGGATTCGCCGGGGCGTACGATCACGGGCAACTCGATCGGTGTTGGGTCGCTATTCAGGTTGCCGCCCACGAACTTGATCGCGTGCAAGCGATAGCCCGTACCCCACGTGCAAGTCCCATCGTTGCGGACGCGCCATGTTTTCAAGAACGTTGCGCCCGGCGCGATGTTGCTGTTATCAGGAATTGTGACATCGCCTTGGAACTTTACATTGTAGGTGCAGTTGCCGTCGTTTGGCGGTGGATTGCCCACGACGATCTGCACGTACAGCGGCGTTTGACCATCGCGGCCGACGCCGACCAGCGGACCTTGTGCGACTAGCAACATCCACTCGCTGCGATAGGTGCCGGGATAGATCGGCGCGACCATCGGTATCGAGACGTCGATCACGCCGCCCGGCGGCACGTCGGCAGGCAGGGGCACTTCATTCGTCGCCGCAAATTGTGTGCCATTGGTGAACGTCAGTGCGTGCAGCGTGCGACCAGGTCCCCACGTGCAGGTGCCGTCGTTGCGAATCCGCCAGATCTTGATGAAGGGCGCACTGGCGGCAATGACCGAATTATCCGGCACGCTCACATCCCCCGCGAAACCGGCGCGATAGGTGCAGTTGCCGCCAGGCGTGGTACTGATTGCGGGCAGGAATTGATAGTCCCAGCCAAAGTTGACGTTAAATTTGTTTTCGCCCGGATTCAAATTGACGGTGATGTTCATTGGGCCATCAGCCACAATCGGGTGTGTCCAACGGCCGGGCAGCAAAGCCGCCGCATTCTGATCGCGCTGCGGATCGATCGAGACGCAGTAAGTGCCCGCTTGCAGGCCCGTAAATGAATACGATAGATCCGTCACGATCGTCGTCGTCTCGCGCGCGATCGGCGAAGGCGGGCAGGCATTGGCCGACAATGTGACCTTCACGCCGCCGATCGATGGTTCGCCGGGATCGAGCAAGCCGTTGGCCCGGTACGTCCCATCGGGTTGTTGCACGCACCCCGTCCCCGGCTGTTCGGACGCACAGAGATCGTGAAACACCCAGCCGTTGATCGAACCAGTGGCGGCCTCGGTGGGTGGCACTGTCGGCGGCACGGGCAGGGTGCTGACGACGACGGGTGCTGGTGTTGCGGTCGCAGGCGGAGCAGTGACCACCGGCTGCGGCAAAGTGGAGGTTGGTTGCGGCTGAGCTGGACCTTCAGTTGGAATCGGCGCAAGCGTGGGCGCGGCTGGCGAACACGCGCTCATGATTAACACCGACAGCAAGGTGAAAGTGAAGTATTTAATAGACATGATTGACCTCCCAAGCAAATGACTCCACAAGTGTTGAACTGACACCCCATAAACGACACCTTGCGGTGGAAGGTTCCCGCGCACAAACCCGCTGGCGATTTCTTGACACGACTCTAACGGCGTGTTAAAATCATCTTTGCTAATTGAAAATCGTTTTCAATTAAAAACCGCCATGCAACTCGATCGAGAATCACTCCAAACTCAACTCAGCCGCCAGGGCTATAAACTCACGCGGCAGCGCAAAGCCGTCGTCGAAGTGATGACGCTGGCTAACACGCGCCTGACCGCGGCCGAAGTCTTTGCCAAAGCGCAACGTAACTGCCCGGACTTGGGGCTGACGACGGTCTATCGGACGTTGGAGATTCTGGAGCAGATGGGCGTGATCCGGCGGGTGCATCTCGAAGATGGGTGCGAAGCGTTTGCGCCGACAGCGATCGAGCATGGGCACTATTTGATCTGTGCCAACTGCCAAACGACAATTGAATTTGAGGGCTGCGATCTCACCGCGATGCTCGATCGGATTGCGAACCAAACGGGGTTCAAGATCGAACAGCATTGGCTGGAGTTGGTGGGGCAGTGCCCCAAATGCCAGAAGAAGAAATGAGCGGATGGGGCTGCCACCCTATCCGCTCGCTGCAAAGTGTACGTCACCGTGTGAGCACCTTGCGCGGGTCATTGTAGCACGCCCCTCGACCCTCAGCAAGGAAATTTTTTGAGGAGAGCTACAGTAATGACTCGGAAGTTGATGTTGATGATGGTTGTGGTATTAGCGGTGGCGGCCTGCCAGCCGTCGGCCGCCCCGATCGGTTCAGCTAGCCCGACGGCTGCTGCTGGTGGCGTGAAAGTTGTCGCCGCTGAGACGTTTCTGGCGGACATCGCGCAGCAGGTGGCCGGAACGCGTTTGACGGTGAAGGCGCTCATGCCGATCGGCGTAGACCCGCATAGCTTCGAGCCGACGCCGCAAGACGTGGCGTTGGTGGCCGACAGCGCGGTTTTCATCGTTAATGGTGCGGGCTTTGAGATCTTTCTTGAGAAACTCTTGCAAAATGCGGGTGGGCAGCGCGCGGTGATCGAAGCATCGGCCGGGCTGAAAAGCCGCCAGCCTAGCGATAACGAAATTCTCGACGATCCGCACGGCGATCCACATTTCTGGCTCGATCCGAACAACGTGGTCACCTACGTCGAGAACATTCGCGATGCCTTGTCCAAAGCCGATCCGGCTGGCGTGGACACTTACAAGGCCAACGCCGCGGCGTACATTATGAAGTTGGAAGAACTCGATCGCTGGATCGCCGATCAGGTCGCGCAGATACCGGAGGCCGATCGGTTGTTGGTGACCAACCATGAGAGTTTCGGTTACTATGCGGATCGTTATGGTTTTCGCATCATTGGTACGATCGTACCGAGCGTCGGTACGGAAGCCTCGCCATCGGCACAGCAGCTTGCGGCGCTGATCGATCACATCAAAGCGAGCGGTGCAAAGGCGATCTTTTTGGAGACTGGCACAAATCCGCAGTTGGCGCAACAAGTGGCGAGCGAAACCGGCGCGAAAGTGGTGACGGATTTGTTCACACATTCGATCACTGAACCGAATGGCCGCGCCCCGACCTATCTGGATATGATGCGTTTCAATACGACGGCGATTGTGAGTGCGCTAAAGTGACCCATCATTTTGAAAGTGCTGAACCTGCACGCTTGGAACTGCGCGGCGTCACCGCCGGTTACGACGGCGAAACCATCCTCGACGACGTATCGTTTCAAGTGCCGCACGGCGCGCGCTTGGCCGTCGTCGGACCGAACGGCGCGGGCAAATCGACGTTATTCAAAGTGCTTGTCGGCTTGCTGCCCGCACGGCGCGGCGAGGTGCTGATTCACGGTTTGCCGCTTGGCGCGCATCAAGAGTGCGTGGCCTATGTGCCGCAGCGCAACGACATCGATTGGCGCTTCCCGGTGACGGTCAACGACGTGGTGATGATGGGCCGCTACGGTAACCTCGGTTGGATGAAACGGCCCACAAAATACGATCGTGATCTGGTCATGCACAGTTTGGCACAACTCAACATCGCTAACCTCGCCAACCGATCGATCGGCGAATTGTCTGGTGGGCAGCAACAGCGCGTGTTTTTGGCGCGAGCGCTGGCGCAGGAGCCGCACATTTTGTTGATGGATGAGCCATTCACAGGAGTCGATGCGGCCACGCAGGAAGCGACGCTGAATTTGCTGGATGACTTGAAGCGGCAGCAAGTGACGGCGATGATCTCCACGCACGATCTGAATTTGGCGGCGACGCGCTTTGAACACGTGTTGTTGTTGAATCATCGCGTCGTCGGCTACGGGCCAGTGGCTGAGGTGCTGACGCCGCAGGCACTGGGGCAGGCATTCAGTGGACAGGTCCTGATGCTGCCCAACGGCGCGGCGGTAGTCGACGAATGCTGCCCGCCTGACGATGCGCGGTTGCTGGTGTAAAAGCAACCACGAATGGACATGGGTACAACGATGAACTTAGCAGTTGGTGTATGTCTATGATTGAGTTATTGACCAAGCCTTTGACGTACGAATTCATGCAGCGCGGCTTGCTGGCTGCGGTGATGGTAGGTATCTTGTGCGCGGTGGTGGGCAGCTACGTGGTGCTGCGCGGCATGGCCTTTATGGGCGATGCGTTGGCGCACGCGATTCTGCCCGGCGTGGCGATTGCGTATCTGCTGAACGGTAATTTGCTGATTGGCGCGTTGATTGCGGCGGTGTTGGTCGCGATTGGCATCGGGTTCTTCTCGCGGCAGGGGACGATCAAAGAGGATACCGCGATCGGGATTCTGTTCGCGGCAGCGCTGTCGCTGGGCGTGGTGCTGATCAGCACGATTCGTACTTACGCGGTCGATTTGACGCACATCATGTTTGGCAACGTACTGGGCGTCAGCACTGGCGATTTGTGGCTCACCGCGATTTTGGGCGCTGGGGTGCTGATCACGATCGTGGTGCTATACCGCGAGTTCCTAGTCGTGTCGTTCGATCCGGTATTGGCGGCGACGTTGCGCCTGCCCGCCGAACGACTCCGCATCTTCATGCTGGTGTTGTTGGCGTTGACCATCGTCGTGTCGTTGCAAACGGTAGGCGTGGGGTTGGTCGCCGCGATGCTGGTGACGCCGGGCGCGGCGGCTTACTTGTTGACGCGCCGCCTGCCGTCGATGATGATCGTCGCGGCGCTGATCGGTGCGGTGTCCAGCGTCGTTGGGTTGTATCTGAGCTTCTACATTAGCATCGCTTCAGGTGCGGCGGTGGTCCTGACGGCGACCGCGATCTTCTTCCTCGTTTTCCTGTTTGCGCCGGAACGCGGCGTGATCGTGCGGCGCTGGCGTGACCGGCGCATCGACGCGGTCAAATCGATCGGTTAGGGTCTGACTACATCGAACGCTCGCACAAGGCGAGCGTTTTGTTTTTAGCTTGACAACGCCCCAAGCGACGGTATAATCTAATTTGTATTTATTACAAATTAGGAATTAGACCAAATGACACCCCCTCAACAACATTATGCGTCTTTGGTGCAAGGCCTGAAAGATGCCGGCTTGAAGTTGACGCCGCAGCGGCTGGCAATTCTGGAACTGCTGGCCGACAATCGCACGCACCCAACTGCTACGGCGATCTATCAACAGTTGCAGCCGCGCTTTCCGACGATGAGCCAGACGACAGTCTACAACACGCTGGATTCGCTGGTGAAACTGGGGCTGATTCACGAGATCGGCCGGGTGGGCGATGACGCCGCGCACTACGACGCCGACACCGATCCGCACGTCAATGTGATCTGCCAGAACTGCGGCAAAATCGTTGACGTGGTCGCGGATGATCAAGTGCCGTCTCTGGAAGCGATGGCGAAGCGATCGGGCTTTGAAATTCACGGAGCGCGCATCGTGTACTACGGGCTGTGCGCGACCTGTGGCCGCAAGGCGGCTCGCAAGGCCGCGCGCTAAACGAGGTCAATAATGGAAGAGAAACTGCGTTGTACGGATGTGTTGGGTGACACTATTAAGGGTTATCAAGGCATCGATTCGATCCAGTTTGATGTGGAGCATAACCGTCTCGAATTAGCGTACGATCCGCGTGTGCTGCATGACGAAACGGCCAAGTCGTTGGCGCAGCACCTGGGACGTGAGGCTGTTTCGCTGGTGATGCACTGCGATCAAAAATCGTCGGCGGCCTGCGCGGCGTGTCTCGCGCAAATGAGTCGCCAGATTCAGCCGCACTTTGTTGGTCGATTGGCGACGCCAACGACGACGTTTCGCGACGGACAAATGGACATCGCGCTGCATCCGACCGCATTAGCGTCCGCTGAGTTAAGCCGCGTGAGTCGCTCGTTTGGTGAAGGCCACGCTGTCGAAGGGCCTGCCCCGCAAGCGAAGAAGACTGAAGAGAAACGCGGCCTCGATCGCGGCCAGTTAGAGATCATCTTTACGATTGCGACTTTGCTGGCGACGATTACGGCGGGCATCGTCGGCAGCAGCAATGCGACGTTGACAACGGTGCTGTACGTCGTCGCATTTGTGACGGGTGGCTATTACGGTCTGATCGATGGCCTGGGTGCGTTGAAAGAGAAACGCCTCGACGTGAATCTGTTGATGATTTTGGCGGCGCTCGGCGCGGCTACGATCGGTCAGCCTGCCGAAGGCGCAGTGCTGTTGTTCCTGTTTTCATTGTCAAACACGCTGCAAGCGTACGCGATGGATCGCAATCGACGCGCAATCAGTAAGTTGCTTGATCTACGTCCGCCGCAGGCACTGGTGCGGCGCGGCTCGCGCACGATCACGCTGCCGGTCGAACAGTTGGTGCTGGGCGATCGAGTGCTGGTGCGACCCGGCGAACGCATCCCCATTGACGGTGAGATCGTTGACGGGCAGTCGGAGATCGATCAGGCGGCGATTACGGGCGAATCGATGCCGGTGCTGAAGAAGACGGGCGAGGCTGTGTTTGCGGGCACGCTGAATGGGCGCGGCTCGATTGAGATCAAAGTCACGCATCTGGCGCAAGATACGACGCTGGCGAAGATCATCAAACTCGTCGAAGACGCACAATCCAATCGAGCGCGCACGCAGCAGTTCATCGATAACTTTGAGCAGACGTACGCGCTGTTGGTGGTAGCAGGCGCGGTGCTGCTGACGATTGTGCCGCCGCTGTTTTTCCGCGAAGAATTCTTTAGCGCGTTTTATCGAGCAATGACGTGGCTCGTGGTGGCATCGCCGTGCGCGCTGGTGATTTCGACTCCGGCGTCGATCTTGTCGGCGATTGCGAACGGCGCGCGCCACGGCGTGTTGTTCAAGGGTGGCGTGCATCTGGAAAAGATGGCGACGATCAAAGTGGTGGCGTTCGATAAGACAGGGACGTTGACGGCGGGCAAACCGATCGTGACGCACGTGGAACCGATCGGGCTGGTGACCGCCGACGAACTGCTGATCGAAGCGGCCTCTGTTGAAGCGCGATCAGAGCATCCGCTGGCGGCGTCAATCGTCAACGAAGCAAAGCGCCGACATTTGACGCTGCAGACGGCGACCGATTTTCTGGCGACGCCAGGGCAGGGCGTGGAAGCGAATCTAAATGACGAGCCGGTGTGGATCGGCGGGGAGCGATTGTTTTACGAGCGGCGCGTGTCGATGCCGAGTGAGTTGCAGCGGCGCGTGCGTGAGTTGGAGCAGCAAGGCCAGACGGTGATGGTGGTGTATCGCAACCATCAATGGCGTGGCTTGGTGGCGGTGGCTGATTCGCTGCGACCAGGCGCGGCTGAGTTCGTGCGGCAATTGAAGGCGCTGGGGGTGGAACGTGTGGTGATGCTGACGGGCGACAATGAGCGCGCGGCGGCAGGCATCGCGGCGCAAGCGGGCGTAGATGAATTTCACGCGGGCTTACTGCCGGAAGATAAGGTTGAGAAACTAAAATTGCTGCGTTCACGTTATGGTTCAATCGCGATGGTGGGCGATGGTGTGAATGATGCGCCCGCGCTGGCTACGGCGGACTTGGGCATCGCGATGGGTGGGGCAGGTTCGGACGTGGCGCTGGAAACCGCCGACGTGGTGCTGATGTCGGACGATCTAAGTAAGTTGCCCTATGCGATTGCGCTGGCACGCAAGGCGCGACAAGTCGTGAAGCAGAACCTGACGTTCGCGCTGAGTGTGATCGTGTTGTTGGTGGTCTCAGCCTTTGGCATCCATCTGCCGTTACCGTTGGGCGTAGTCGGTCATGAAGGCAGCACCGTGCTGGTTGTGTTGAACGGCCTACGATTGTTGGGGTTCCGTTACTCAACCGGTACGCAGCCGAAACAGACCGACGTCAGTTCGTGGCGGCCCTCAGGAGCCACGACGAGTTAGAGGATCAGTCGTCTAATTTGAAAGGCAGCGGGCAGTGTAAGCCGCTGCTTTTTGATTTGGAGACTGGCCTCACTCGATCTAGAATTAAGGGTCAGTCTAAACGCCGCGCACCGATTCGAGGAAATGCGGGTTTAATGTAGCACCAGGCAAGTGGGCCAGTAGGCCAATCGAGACCAGTTTTCTCCCATCCATCAGGATCAGTCATAGCCAGAAATGAGACTTAGAATCGTTTGACATGACATTTGGCAGTGGATATGGCCGTGATTTCATGGCATAGTGTGCCTACGGTTTTGGCAGACAGGGTAGTCAAGGGGCGAGCAGTTTGGGGCAAAGCCAATGTGTGAAAGCCCAGCGTACAGCCTGTATTACCTTGAGTCCATCCGCTGGATTCCCAATCCATCCAGACGAGTCTTGTTGCTTTTGCAACAAGACTCGTTTTGTTTGGCACAAACGCCGCGCCGCGAATCTTTGCCAAGGAGGTGACCAGTCGTTAGCGTCTGAATCGTGCTGCTGTTGTTTGCCGGTACATCGACCCCAACTTTTTCTCGGAGTGAAGGAGCTCTCGTATGGCCGCTACAACTGTTCCAGAAGGCAAAGTGATTGGTTATTTACCGCAGGATGTCCCGCCGATCGGTTCGATGATCAGCCTCGGCATTCAGCAAGTCTTGACCATGTTCCCCGCGACGGTGCTCGTCGCTATTCTCACCAAGTTCGATGTTGGCGTTACGCTATTGGCCAGCGGCCTGGGCACGATCATCGCCTTACTCGTGTCCAAGCGCAAAATCCCGATGTATTACGGCTCCAGCTTCAGCTACATCTCCGTCGTGATCACGGTGATGAATTTGTATGCCAAAGACTGCTTTGCCAATCCGGCTACGACCTACTGCGGCGAAGGTGTGCGCATTGTGCAAGTGGGCATCATGGGCACGGCCGTGGTCGAAATCCTTGTTGGCCTGTTGATCATGCGGGTGGGCAAAGCTGCGTTGGACAAGGTGCTGCCGCCCGTCATTACCGGCAGCGTCGCCATCGTCATCGGTGTGGCGCTGGCTGGTGCTGCGTTAGGCAGTGCCAGCGCCAATTGGACGATCTCGCTGGTTACGCTGGTGGCAACGATCATCTTCTCCGTCTATCTGCAAGGTAAAGGTCTGCTCGGCATGCTGCCCATCTTGTTTGGCGCGATCGTTGGCTACGTGCTGGCGGCGCTGATGGGCGTGGTCAAATTCGACGCCGTCATGGCGGCCGATTGGGTGCGCGTGCCTCGCATCACCTTCCCAGCCTTTGAGAATCCCAACTCATGGGCCGTGGTCGTCAGCGTGTCATTGATCGCGATTGCAACCATTCCCGAAAGCACGGCGCACCTGTATCAGATGAGTCTGTACATCGACGCACTAGCCAAGCAGCTCAAGCGCGCCCCGATCGAGATCAAGAAACTGATTGGGTTGAACCTGATCGCAGACGGCAGCGATGACCTAGTGGTCGGTTTCTTGGGCGGCTGCGCTGGTACCAACTATGGCGAGAACAACAGCCTGATGGCAATCACTCGCAACTACTCGGTGCCGGTCTTGATGACGGCCGGCGTGATTGCGATCTTGTTAGGATTCGTCGGCAAGCTGGCGGCCCTCGTTGAGACGATCCCCACCGCTGTCACGGGCGGCCTGTCGATCTACCTGTTCGGCGTCATCGGCATGCAAGGTATTGCGCTGATTCAGTCGGAGAAGGTGAATCTGTTCGAGCCGCGCCAACTGGCCGTGGGCGCGACGATCCTGATCACGGGCATCGGCGGCAACCTGGCGCTGAAGGACGGCATCTTCCCGTTCCAGATTCCCGTCATCTTCCCGAACGGCATCCCGGCGATCGTGTTCGCGGCGCTGGCCGGTATTCTGCTGAATCTGGTCTTCTTGATCCTGCCGCCGTCGAAGTTCGGCGTGGAAGAGCGCGAAAACGTCAACTACGAATAGTCGCTTCGAAATCTGAACTCTCGCAAAGGCGCAAAGCCGCTCTGCGTTTGCTTTGCGTCTTCGCGTCTTTGCGAGAGACCTGTCACGAGGTGAAGATGATCACAGCACATCCCGGTTTACCAGAGTTCGATTACATCAAACCGGCCTCGTTGAGCGAGGCCAGCGCCTTTCTGGCGCAGCATGTGGGCGAAGCGCGCGCCTTCATCGGCGGCACAGATGTCTTCGTGCGCATGCGTGATGGCGTATGGAAGGATAAGTATCTGGTCGATGTGAAGGGCCTGCCTGGCATGAACGATTTGACGTTTATCCCAGCGGTAGGTTTGCGGGTAGGGGCGGCGGTCAACATGAACCGATTGGTTGCCTCGCCCGAAGTGAACGAGCATTATCCGGTGTTGGCCGAGGCGGCGCACACCGTGGCGAGTTATCAGTTGCGGACTCGCGCGACGGTGGCGGGCAATTTGTGCAACGCTTCGCCTGCGGGGGACACGATCGGTGCTGGGTTGGTGTTGGATGCGAAGGTACACGTGCACGGCGTCGATGGCGATCGCGTGGAGGCGCTGCGTACGTTTTTCAAAGGGCCGGGTAAAACGGTGTTGAAACCCGGCGACATCGTGGTTGCGGTCGAATATCCGCTGCCGCCTAAGGGCGCACAGGGCAAATATATCAAGCTGGGCCGCAATGCGATCGGCGATCTGGCGATCGTGGGCGTGACGGCTTTCGGCTATCCCGACGACACGACAGTGTCGCGTTATCGGTTCTTCGTGGCGCTGGCGTCCGTCGCACCGACGCCGTTTATGCCCGATATGTCGCTGTTGAGCGAGAAGGCGATCACGCCGGAATTGATCGATGAGGCCGCCGATGTCGCGATGAATTCAGTCACGCCCATCGACGATGTGCGCGGCAGCGCGCGCTATCGAAAGTTGATGGTGCGGAATATGACGCGCAAGGCGTTGATGGATGTGTGGGAGAAGTTAGTCGGCTAGTCCAGTAGTCGCGTAGTCTTGTAGTTAAGATGTGCTCACTAACCGAAAATACTACGAGACTATCGGACTAAAAGACTAATTGACGGAGGAACTATGTCTTTACATCGAATAACCATAACTGTTAATGGGTCAGCCGAGATTGTCGATATTCCCGCGAATATGACCTTGTTGACTATGCTGCGCGAGAAGCTGGCGCTGACGGGTACGAAGAACGGCTGCGCAGCGGGCGAGTGCGGGGCGTGTACGGTGCTGTGGAACGGCGAGCCGGTGAATAGCTGCATGGTGCTGGCCGTGGAATGCGACGGCGCGGAGATCGTGACGGTGGAAGGTCTGTCGCACGATCATCAACTCGATCCGATCCAGCAGACAATGATCGATGCGGGCGGCGTGCAATGTGGTTTCTGCACTCCCGGTATTTTGATCTCGTCGCGGGCACTGCTCGATCGGAATCCGCACCCGACCGAGCACGAAATCCGCGATGCGCTGGTGGGCAACCTGTGCCGCTGCACCGGATATACGCGCATCATCGAAGCGGTGAAGTTGGCGGCAGAGAGTTAGGACATGGATAACACGGACGCTTGGCGCAGATTTGCACGGATTTGACTTTGTAGAATGCTCTCGGCGGATTGTCAAATCCGCCACTGGATTTGGCAATCCAGCGTGAGCAGTTAACAAAAGAGAAATCCGCGTTCATCTGTCCAATCCGTGTCCCAAATATCGGAGGATGTATGACAACACAACCGATTGAAAAGATTCCACATCCCGTAGGCGATAGCGTGCCGCGGGTGGATGCGCATGAGAAGGTGACAGGCGCGGCGATCTTCGCCGACGATATTCAGTTTGGGCCGGGGATGCTGTATGCGCGGATCGTGCGCAGCCCGCATCCGCACGCGCTGATCAAATCGATCAACGTGGAGAAAGCGAAGAAATTACCTGGCGTGAAGGCCATCGTTACCGGCGACGAGTTCCCCGGCTTGACGGGCTTATACATTGCCGATCGCTCGATCTTTGCGCGGGAGCGCGTGCGCTACATCGGTGATCCGGTCGCGGGCGTGGCCGCCATCAGCGAAGAGATCGCGGAAAAGGCCGTCGAGCTGATCGAGGTGGAGTACGAGGTCTTGCCGCCGGTGCTTGATCCAGAGTATGGGGCTTCGCCGGAAGCGCCGCTGCTGCATCCCGATCTGGGCACGTATGAAGCGCCCAACTTCATCTTCCCGCAGCCGGGCACCAACGTATCCAATCACTTCAAGATTCGCAAGGGCGATGTTGATAGCGCGTGGTCACAGTGTGCGGCGATTGTCGAACACAAGTATAAAATCCCGCACGTGCAGCACGTGCCGATCGAGCCGCATGTCGCGATCGCGAAGGTGGACGAGAAGGGCAAGATCACGCTGTGGGGCTCGTCGCAATCGCCGTTTGCGCAGCGCAACCTGATCGCGAAAGCATTGCACGTCTCGCAAAGCGATGTGCAAGTGATCGCGCCCTTCGTCGGCGGCGGCTTCGGCTGCAAAGCGGGCCTTAGCATGGAAGCGCTGACGGTCTGCATCGCGTCGAAAGTGCCAGGCCGTCCGGTGAAACTGCGCCTGACGCGCGAAGAAGAATTCTTCACCGCGTTTGTGCGACAGGGGCTCGTCGCGCACTTCAAGATGGGCTGCGATAAAAACGGCAAGATGGTTGCCGTTGAAAACCAATACTATTGGGACGCGGGCGCATACACCGAATACGGCGTCAACATCACGCGCGCGTCCGGCTATAGCGGCAGCGGGCCGTACCTGGTGCCGAATCTCAAGATCGACAGCCGCTGCGTGTACACCAATCATCCGGTCGGTGGGCCGATGCGCGGCTTTGGCATGCCGGAGATGCATTCCGGTTTAGAGCAGTGCATCGACGAGTTGGCTCACGCGATCGGGATGGATCCGGTCGAGTTCCGCCGCATCAACTGTGTGAAAGACGGCGACATCATCCTCACCGGCATGAAGATGCATCCGATCGGTTTGTCACAGTGCATCGAGAAGGCCGCCGAAGCGATCGAGTGGGGGAAGAAGCGCGCGCCGTCCGCTCCCAATAAGAAACGCGGCAAGGGCCTCGCCATCATGTGGAAAGCGCCCGCGATGCCGCCTAATGCCGGATCGAGCGCGTGGGTGGAATTGGCCGAAGATGGACACGTGACCGTCGGGCTGGGCGGACAAGAGATCGGGCAGGGGGCGTTCACCGTGATGGCGCAGATGGCGGCAGGCGCGCTGGGTGTGCCGTACGAGTGGGTGCGCATCGCCGCGCCGGTCGATACGAAGTATAGCCCCTATGAGTGGCAGACGGTGGCGAGCCGTCTGACGTGGAGCATGGGTAATGCGGTGAAAGCGGCCGCGCTCGATGCGAAGAAACAAGTGCTGGAGATGGTGTCGCAGGCGTGGGGCGAAAACATCGACAATCTCGACATCGTCGACGGCAACGTGATTTCGTACAAGAGCGAAGAAACCCTGCCGCTGAAAAACATCGTGATTTACGGCATGGCGAAGCCGAACGATCAGGGGTGGATCGGCGGCCCGATCGTGGGGCGCGGCAACTTCATGCCGACGTACGTCACCGGCCTTGATCCGCAGACCGGGCAAGGGCCGCGCGCCGTGGTCCACTACACGACGGGCGCGCAAGCCGTCGAGGTGGAAGTGGACATGGACACGGGCAAGGTCGAGATCATCAAGGCCGTGGCCGCGTTCGACATGGGCAAGGCGATCAATCCCGAGATGGTGAAGGCGCAGATGGAAGGCGGCTTCGTGCAGGGCATGAGCACGGCGCTGTTCGAGGCGATCAAGTTGAAGGACGGCAAGATGCAGAATCCCAGTTTCGTCGATTACCGCATCGCCACCAGCGCCGACGCGCCGCGCGAAGTGGAGGCCATCATCGTGGAGGTGCCGCAGGACGACGGGCCGTGGGGCGCGCGCGGCATCGGTGAGCACGCGCTGGTGCCGACCATCCCGGCGATTGCGAACGCGATCTATGACGCAGTCGGCGTGCGGCCCGGCGAGCCGCCGTATTTACCGGAGAAGGTGTACCTTGCGATGGTGGATGCGGGGGTGGTGAAGTAAAGGATGAGGGCGGAGGGATGAGGGATGAGGGATGAAGAAATCGTCCCTCCGCCTGTCTCGCTTTATCTATAACAACACAAGTATCGAAGCGCCAAAAGGAGGTAACTCGACAAATGTCGATCTTAAACCGTTGCCCTGAGTGTGGAAAAGTTCGTGGGATGAAATCCAAAACGTATGTGTATGGCAAGCATGTAATCCGATATGAACAGTGCGAATCTTGCCAACACATCAAGTATGATTGGGAATGTCGGTGCTATCATTGTAAGAGTCTATTTCCCCATATTGAATCAAAGAGAACCTATTATGGAAAGAATGGTGAGATTACGATTTCTGTCTGGGTCTGCAAGGATTGTGGGGTGCTTTTGAAGCGAGAAGGTGACGAGCTACGTATATGCGAATTTTGCGATAGAGGTTACACAGATGCTGAACCAGATTCTGAGCCGTCTTTTAGTGGTCAAAGCCGGACTGAGTATCGTTCATGGCTGTGTCCCTACTGTGACGAAGACAACATTGAATGTAGAGATATCCAAGCAACGTATCTAGGTGTAATGTTAAATCCCGACAACGATTCGTGGCGGGTGCAGGTGGGCGGTTGGAGGCACGCTTCTGCGGGCGAATCACATAATTTAATAGAGGCTAGTCTAAAACATCACTATCAAGCTAGAAATATTCTTGCTCGGTTAAGCGCGGCTCAGTTAAAAGATGAGATAGAAAAAAGCCACGAAGCCATTCCGATGTTACGGATAGGGCAACCTGCAAATATTGCCCCTCCCCCTTACTTCGCTTATCCTGACTACTCTCGTTTCTCCTCAAATGTTGCTGGAATTTTAGATCTCTTGGCTTATATGAAATGGCGTGGCCCAGCGATATACACTGTTTGCGCACCGGGCAATGAGCATCGCTACGGTAGATGCACGATCGCTCCTGACCAAACTTCGCAGGCATGTTTTTGGATACGCTCTTTTCTGAAAGATCCATACAACACGTCTTTTCCACCGCTCAGTCCATCTAACTTTGATTCATATTATTGCGATGGGTGGCTGATAGCTTTGCGTAAAACGCTCACAAAGTACGGCGCGTACTGGGTTCCGGGTGGTGCTAGCTATGCAGTCAAGTTGTTTTAAGATTCAAACTTCAGTGTAAGGATCTTGTATTATCTAACCCCAACCCGCCATCACCGTTCATTTTGAACCCGGCGCGGGCGGAGGGGAACCCCCTCCCGCGCGCATTGCGCGCACCCTCCCCCGTGATGGAAAAGCACCTCACAGGGGAGGGGATGGGCCGCTCCCTCCACTGTCGAACGCATCCCGCCTAGCGCGCCGCCGCTTCGCGGGTACGGCGTGAGCGGAGAGCAGCGGAGTCGAAGGATGTTCGACGGGGGAGGGCGGGGGTGGGGGCGCGGATTAGCAGGAAAGTCACTCAACCTTAACCCGAAGGCGCAATTTCTACAAGAGCAGTCGTCGAAACTAGACGCGAAGCCGCGATTACCTGAAATCCGATCGGCTTTGCGTGACGAATAGGAGTCAATCTCATGATCACAGCCTTGATCCTCGTCGATATTCAGAACGACTACTTCCCCGGCGGTGGCGGCGCGCTGCACGAACCCATCGCCGCCAGCCTGAAAGCGCGCGAATTGCTCGATCATTTCCGGCAGACCCACCAGCCGATCGTTCACATTCAGCACGTCGCCATCAAGCCCGGCGCCAAGACGATGCTGCCCGGCTCGATCGGCGGGCAGATTCACGAGAACGTGCGCCCGCTCGACGGCGAAGTCGTCTTTCAGAAACACTATCCCAACAGTTTCCGCGACACGCCGCTGCTCGATCATCTCAAGCAGCACGGTGTGACGCGCGTCGTCGTCTGCGGCATGCAGACCAACATGTGCGTCGATGCTACGACTCGCGCCGCCTTCGACTTCGGCTTTGAGTGCATCGTCGCGCACGATGCCTGCGCGGCCCGCACGCTGGTGTTTCAGGGCGAAACCATTCCGGCGCCGCAAGTGCATGGCGCGTTCCTCGCCGCCTTGGCCGCATCGTATGGCAAGGTGTTGAGCGTCGCGGAGATCATCGACCAGATGAAGGAATAGATTGCCAATCCTCGTCATTGCGAGCATCCTGAGCGGAGCAACACGCGAAGCGTTTCGTTGCGCAGTCGAAGGATGCAAAGCAATCTCATCCCCAGTCCATGAGAGATTGCTTCGTCGGCCTACGGCCTCCTCGCAATGACGGTCTCACAAGGAGCGCACATTGACTATCAAGACCCTCGTCAAGAAAAGTGAGTATCACGATTCGGTCACGCTGATGCTGGTCGCGCGCGAGTTGACCAAATTCCCCGGCGTGATCGATGTCGGCGTGATCATGGCGACTGAGGCCAACAAGGCCTTGATCAACGAGGCCGGTTTGCTCACGCCCGATGGCGCGTCGGCCACCCCCAACGATCTCGTCATCGTCGTCAGCGCCAACGATGCTGTGGCCGATGCGGCCTTGCTCGAAGCCGAGAAATTGTTGAAGCAAAAACGGTCGACGGACGAAGGCGCGGAGTTTCGCCCCAAGACCCTGCGCGGCGCAGTGAAGGCCAATCCCAAAGCCAACGTCGCCGTGATCTCCGTCGCGGGCCGGTACGCCGCCGATGAAGCGTGGGACGCTCTGCGGCGCGGCCTGCACGTGCTGCTTTTTAGCGACAATGTCTCGCTCGAAGATGAAATCGCGCTGAAGAAATATGCGCGCGATCACGGCCTGCTGCTGATGGGTCCCGGCGCGGGCACGGCCATCCTCAATGGTGTGGCGCTGGGCTTCGCCAACGTCGTGTCGAGTGGGCCGGTCGGCATCGTGTCGGCGGCGGGCACGGGCTTGCAAGAAGTCAGCACGCTGCTGGCGAAGAACGGTATTGGCATCACGCAGGGCATCGGCACGGGCGGACGCGATCTCAAAGAAGACGTCGGCGGCATCATGATGCTGGAGGGCCTCAAAGCCCTGCAAGCCGATCCAGCGACAAAGGTTATCACGCTCGTCAGCAAGCCGCCGTCATCAGGTGTAGCGGAAGCGATTCTCGATCAAGTCACGGCGAGTGACAAACCTACGATCGTCGGCTTCATGGGCGCGAACCCCGATCAGTTCCGATCGATCCCCAACGCGACGATGGCGCGTACGCTGCAAGAAACCGCATCGCTCGCCGCGAACGCCGTGGGTGCGAACATTGATGTGGCTGAAGTCATCGCGCGTGAAGAGCGCGACCTTCAATCGAAAGCGCAAGAACTCCGCGCCGCGTTGAAGCCCGAGCAGAAGTATCTGCGTGGCCTGTTCTCGGGCGGCACGCTGTGTTACGAATCGCAAGTGATCTGGCGCGACATGCTGAAAGTCCCAGTGCTATCGAATGCGCCGCTGCGGCATGAAAACCAACTCGCCGATTCACTGCACAGCGTCAAGCACACCTGCGTCGATCTGGGTGAAGAAGAATTCACGGTCGGTCGTCCACACCCGATGATCGACAACGACCTGCGAATTAGGCGGTTGCTGCAAGAAGCGCGTGATCCCGAAGTGGCCGTGATCATGCTCGATGTTGTCATCGGCTACGGCGCGCATCCCGACCCCGCCAGCGAACTCGGTCCGGCGATCCGGCAGGCGAAGCAGCAGGCCACAGGCGAATTAATCGTTGTCGCATCGGTCACCGGCACGGAGCAAGACCCGCAGCGGCTCAGCGCGCAAGTCGCGGCCCTACGGAGTGCGGGCGTGATCGTGTGTGACAGCAATGCGGCAGCGGCGAAACTGGTGGCCATGATCGTGGGAGAATGAACATGAAAGCGCAGGAGGCGCAAACTGCGACTGGGCGCAAGGTCTATCGCCAAGGCTGGAGTATAACGGTGATAGTTGTGGCCGTATCAGTCTTGCTTTTGATGATCAAGCCACTTGTTACAGGCGACGTGCTCACCACAGACGATCTACTACTTAGTCTGCCTTACTTGGTTTTGATCGCTGTGATGATGTATCCGATGATCTATGATCGTGTGATTGTGTCTGAAACCGGCCTGCAAGTTTTCCGAGTTGGTTCAGTCTATTCAACTTCGTGGGACAACATTGAATCCATCGTCAAAGTGCAAATCGGCCTGAAGCATGGTTTTGCTTTAGTATTGCGCGTGCCTGCTCTGAAAGCCAATAAATGGTTGGCTTGGCGTACGGATGAAGCAAGTTGGATGGAACGTCAAGGCCACTTCATGCCGTTGGATCGAACCATTCCGTTGTTCATGCTGATTCCCAATTGGATAAATAGCGAACTCGGCCAGGATATTCGGCGCTATGCGCCGCACCTATTTACCAAAGCATCTCAAGGATGAGAAATGCCACAACTGAATGAATTCTTCGGACAACCGTTGACCGTCATTAACGTCGGCCTCAACAGCATGGCGCAATCGGTGAAAGAGCAGAGCGTGCCCGTGATCGATGTCGATTGGAAGCCGCCCGTCGATGGTGTGCCGCGCTTGCGCGTGACCAAGGCAGGTGTGGACATCGATGCGGCGAATGAAGAAGCCATCCAGCGCATCAAGGCCGCGCGACCGACACTCATCGGCATGGGGCTTGCCCGCGAAGTGATCCCCGGCATGCACACCAAGATGATCCTGCACGCGGGTCCGCCCATCACGTGGGAGCGGATGTGCGGGCCGCAACGCGGCGCGGTGATGGGCGCGCTGATGTATGAAGGCCTCGCGCAAGATGAAGCCGAAGCGGAGAAACTTGCCGCTTCGGGTGACATTGAATTTTCGCCGTGCCATCATCATCATTCGGTCGGGCCGATGGCGGGCGTCGTGTCGCCGTCGATGCCGGTGTTTGTCTTCGAGAATAAGGCCTTTGGCAATCGCGCGTTTTGTACCCAAAACGAAGGCTTGGGCAAAGTGCTGCGCTATGGCGGCATGGGGCCAGAAGTGATCGCGCGTCTCAAGTGGATGGAAACCGATCTGTATCCCACGCTCGATCGGGCTTTGCAGTCCCTGCCCAATGGCATCGACGTAAAAGCGTTGATCGCTCAAGCGCTGCACATGGGCGATGAAGGGCACAATCGCAATCGAGCGGGCACCAGCCTCTTCCTCCGCGCGATCGGTCCCGCGCTCGCTCGCACCAATCGCGATAATGAAGTCCTCGCCAAAGTGATCGAGTTCATCGATCGCAACGATCATTGGTTCTTGAATCTCAGTATGCCCGCGGGTAAATGCGCCGTCGAACCGGCCGAAGGCATTGAGGGCAGCAGTGTCGTGATTGTGATGGCGCGTAACGGCACGGACTTTGGGATCAAGATCGCAGGTATGCCCGATCGGTGGTTCATAGCCCCGGCGGGCCAAGTCCAAGGCTTGTACTTCCCCGGCTTCACCGCAGACGATGCCAATCCCGACATCGGCGATAGCACCATCACGGAGACGGCGGGCTATGGCGGTTTTGCGATGGCGGCCGCGCCCGCGATCACTCAGTTCGTCGGCGGCACACCGCAGATGGCAATCGATGCGACGCGCGAAATGTACGAGATCACGTTTGGCGAGCACGAAGGTTTCACGATCCCGATCTTGAATTTCCGCGGCACACCGTTGGGCATCGATGTGCGCAAAGTCATGGAAACAGGCATCTTGCCGCGCCTGAACACCGGCATCGCGCACAAGAAACCCGGCGTGGGCATGGTGGGCGCGGGCATCTTGCGAGCGCCAGAACAATGTTTTAAGGAGGCATTTGAAGCACTCAAAGCGCAATGCTAACGAGTAACTTACTCATTACTCGTTACTCATTAGACCAACCCATCTCACCTCAAAGGAGTTTAACCATGAAGTTCATCGACCTCACTATCCCGCTTGGCATTGCGACACCCGCTTGGCCGACGTATGAGCCGCTGCAGGTGAAGTACTTCAAGCGCCTTGCGCCCAACGGGGCTAACGGCCAGGTGCTGACGCACTCTAATCACCTGGGCACACACCTCGACGGCGAGATTCACTTCTACACGCCGGGCAAGGATATCGCCTCGCTCGAAATGGACTTTCTGATCCATGAAGGCGCAATCGTCGATCTAAGCGACATCTGCGGCGACTACGATGTGTACACCAGCAAGATGATCGAAGACCGCGTCGAGGTTAAAGAGGGCGACATCCTCGTGATCCACACCGGCTACCACCACTTCGGCTGGGATCATCCCACCGCGGACGAGATTCGCTACATGGTCAAGCACCCCGGCCCCGATCGCGAGTTTGCCGAGTGGGCGAAGGCCAAGAAGATTAGGTGGATCGCCGTAGATTGCGGCAGCGCCGATCATCCGATGAACACCATCATCCGCGACTGGATGCCGCGCCAAGCTCGCCAGGCCGATAAAGTGTTCCGCAACAAGTACGGCATGCCGCTGGCCGAATTCTTCGATGACACCAAGTATCAGTTGATGCACATCGAAATGTTCCCGTACAGCATCATTCACGCCGAGTGCTTCGGCGGCGAGATCGATCTGCTGTGTAATCAGCGTGTGACGATCGGCTTCTTCCCGTGGCGCTTCGTCGATGGCGAATCGAGCATTGGCCGTGCGGTGGCCATCGTCGATGATGCCCGCTACGAAGAATTAATGGCGAAGAAGGCGTCGATGCCCAAGACCAAGTTCGGCGATGCGTATGATCCCGCGCACGTCGAGCGGTTGAATGCGTTGACGAAAAAGAATCTGGAGTGAACGACCGGCTGGTCGGTCTGAACAAAAATCTTAAGCGATAAGGAGTCCGTCTATGGCGTTAGATATGGAGTTGGAGACCGTTTTGCGGCCAATGCAGTATCCGATGGTGCCGTATCCGCCCAAGTATGTCACGTTGGCGAACGGCAAGATCATGGTCATTCGGCAAGCCGTGCGTGAAGATGTGCCCGCGATCCTCAAATCCGTGCACCCCTGCCTGTTCATCGAGCGCGACTATTACGACATCGTCAGCGCGCGGTTGTACGGCGAACTGCTGGCCTGGTTTCGCTATCGCGTCAAGAGCGAATATTGCTTGATGGGTCAGGTCGATGGTTATCTCGTCGGCATCGTCAATGGGCGGCTGGAGAATGAAAAAGTCGGCATGAGTTATCACACGTTGGCGATCGATCGCGGCTTGCGGATCGGTTCGCACTTGTTTGCCGCCAAGATGGAATATCACATGGAGTATCTAAATCAGGAGCAAGTCTTGATCGTCGCCGAAAGCCCGATCGGTTTCCGCCGCTGGATGGTGGAGTATCCGCTCCACGAAACTAAGATCCCGCACGAACTCGGCGGCGGCGATTCCTGGGTGCTCGATCGGGACACCTACTTCAAAGCGAAGCCGCGTTTGGTCGTAGGCACTCGCCCCGTGCCACAGGAATGGATGGACGAAGCCGAAGCGGACATCAAGTTTGCCGATGATGACACGATTCGCGAGCGGATCGCCGGGCTGAAAGGACGATGACACCATGAGAGACGTAGCCATTATCGGCGTTGGCATGATCCCCTTCGGACGGCGCGATGAAGATACCTTGATGGAAATGCTGGCTTACGCGTCGTTGAAGGCGCTGGACGATGCGGGCCTGGGCGACAAGTCAGTGGATGCGGTGTACGTGGCCAATATGGGCGGCGGGATGCTGCAGCATCAATCGGCGATTGCCAGTTCGCTGGTCGATCGGCTGAGTCTGCTCCCCGCGGCCGCTGAAACGATCGAGAATGGTCCGGCCTCCGGCGCATCGGCGATCAAGAATGGTTTACTGGCTGTGGCTTCCGGCTATTACGACATCGTGCTGGTGGCTGGCGGCGAGAAGATGCGCGAGGTGACCGGTTGGCGCGCGACCGACTTCGTCGCCACGATGACGCATCCGCAGGCCGAGTATCCGTACGGCATCACCCTGCCGGGCATGGCGGGCATGTTCACACGCTTGTACATGCAGAAGTACGGCGTCACGCGCGAGCACTTGCTGAACGTCTCGTTGAAAAATCAAGAGATGGGCACGCTGAATCCTTACGCGCACGTCGAGATGGCGTTGGATCGCGGCGGCATCTTCGACAGTCACGATGCCATCGTCAACAATCCCGCTTCGGCCGATCCGCTGCACCTGTACGATCTGTGTCCGGTCAGCGATGGCGCTGCGGCAGTGGTGCTGTGCTCAATGGACACGGCCAAGAAATTGTCGAAAACACCGATCTGGATCGCGGGCTTTGGGCAAGCGACCGACACGCAGACCGTGCAGGAACGCGAAGATCCCACCGATCTGAAAGCGGTGACGCTGGCCGCGCAGCAAGCCTTCGCGATGGCGAAACTCACCCCCGCCGATATCGACGTGGCCGAGCTGCATGATGCGTTCACTATTCTGGAGATTGCCGAAAGTGAGCACGTGGGCTTCTTCAAGAAGGGCGAGGGCGGCAAAGCCGCGGCGGCTGGCCTAACCCGCTTGGGCGGCCAGATCCCGATCAATGT
>JAXLWI010000038.1:0-41627 GCA_046328575.1 Anaerolineae bacterium | reverse complement strand
GGCTGGCCTATCGCAGGTGTCGGGCCGCGCGCAGCTGAGTTTCGATGAACAGTGTTTGCTCGACATTTACTACATCGAGAACTGGTCGCCCGCGCTCGATCTTAAAATACTGCTGCGGCAAATTCCCAAAGTGCTATCGGGGGAAGGGGCGTACTGAGCGGGTGGGCTGTATGTAGCCTGCATCTTGCCGCTGTTTTCGAAATTGATTCATTTCAAGCCAGGGGGATTCTCTATGATCAACATCAAACCACACATGATTGACTATCCGATCAACGCGCATACGACGCCGGGTTATCTGGCTCAACCCGATGACGATCAGCCGCATCCCGGCATCGTCGTCATTCAAGAGTGGTGGGGCTTGGTGCCGCATATCAAAGATGTGGCCGAACGCTTTGCGCGTGAAGGCTTCATCGCGCTGGCGCCCGATTTGTATCACGGGCAATCATCGACCGAACCCGATGAGGCACGCAAACTGGCAATGGCACTCGACGCGCAACGCGCCGTGCAAGAGATCGCCGCGGCGGCGCGTTACCTTAAGAAACTGCACAACGTAACGCCCAAGAAGATCGGCACTGTGGGCTGGTGCATGGGCGGCGGCTTGTCGCTCTCGACAGCGGCCCATCACGGCGATTTGATCGGCGCGACAGTCGCGTTTTACGGTCGGCCATTGACTGCCAGCGACACCGCCAAATTACAAGTACCGGTATTGGGCCTCTACGCCGAACACGATCATGGTATTCCCGTCGCTGCCGTGCAAGCCTTCGAAACCGAGTTAAAGACGCATCACATTCAGCACGAAATTCATCTGTATCCCGGCACCGAACACGCATTCTTCAATGACTCGCGCCCGCACATCTACAACGCCGCTGCCGCACAGGATGCGTGGCAAAAAACGCTGGCGTGGTTTCGACAACATCTCGTTTAATTAAGGACTGCATTGATCACCGAACAACAAGTCTCCAATGAATTCGCGCGCGCCCGCGCATTGACGCTGCTTGCGCCACACCTTGGGGTTGAACTCATACCCAGTGCGTTGAGTATTGCTCATCAACTTCAAGATACCGGCGCTCGCGTGCGCGCACTAGGCGGCCTAGCAACCGCGCTGCCAGATAATGAGCGCGCCGCCCTCTGCGACGAAGCGCTGGCCGCCGCACGCAGCATCCCCTCACCGTGGCTGCGCGTGCGGGCTTACGCCGCGCTGGCGGCACGTGTGCCAATCGCCATGCGGCCCATGCTGATGCGTGAAGCGTTCGATACCGTATTAAATATCGATAGCGAATGGCTGCGTGCCCGCGCGATCGGATTATTGGCGGGGCGTCTACCACCCGATCAGATTTCGCGCGCGCTCGAGGTCGCCCAGGCGATCGAGACACCGTACGTGCACGCGCTCGCGCTAAGCCATCTCGCCGCGCACTTATCGGACGATCAGCGTGAGCAAGTTCTGCACACCGCGCCGTTGGTCGTCGATGAGCGGTTGCGCGCGTCGCTGATCAACGCGCTGATCGAACATCTGCCGGACGCCAGCGAGGCAGTTACACTCGCCCACGCTATCAACGATCCGACCGCGCGCGTGATCGCATTGAGCAGCATCGCGCAACAAGTGCTGGATGAGCCGCGCGCCGAATTGATGGGTGAAGCATTAAGGGCCGCGCGTTCGATCGAGGATGACAGCGCGCGCGCCGAAGCGTTGATTCCGCTGTTGTATATATCGACACCGGAAGATCAGATTGTGATCGCGCAAGAAGCATTGTCGGCCACGCATGCCGTACCGCTGATCGATCTGCAGGCTGAGTTGCTGAGAGATTTGATCGAGTTCGTGCCAGAAGCCGATCGGGCGGAGCTGTTTAGCGCGACCCTCGCGGCCACGCGTCAGATCGAAGATGCTGATTCGCGCGCCGAAGCGTTGAGCGCGCTGATCGATCGGGCAGGCGAGGATCAACGTCCGCCGTTGATTCATGAAGTGCTGACGCTCATGCAATAACGCAAAAACCCCCTCGATTTGAGGGGGTTTTCGTTTGTAACAGAATCGCTTGAACTACTTGACTTCTACGCCAGCGCCGGCGGCTTCGAGCTTGCCCTTGGCATCGGCAGCGGCTTCCTTGCTGACCGCGCTGAGGACGGTCTGCGGCGCACCGTCGACCATGTCCTTGGCTTCCTTCAGGCCCAGGCTCGGGACGAGTTGGCGCACGACCTTGATGACTTCGATCTTCTTCGCGCCGGCGTCCTTCAGGACGACGTCGAATTCGGTCTTCTCTTCAACCGGGGCAGCGGCGGCGGCGGCGCCACCACCGGCGGCTGGCATCGCACCCATCATCACGGGCGCGGCGGCGCTAACGCCCCACTTCTCTTGCAGCATCTTCGACAGTTCGGCGGCTTCCATCAGTGTAAGTTGATCGAGTTCGGCGACCAACTTATCAAGTTTCTCAGACATTTTAAAGATCCTCCACAGGATAGTAGTTAATTGAGATTGAAATACGTTCGATCAAAGACTAAGCCGCGGCCTGTCCTTGTTCCGATCGAGCCTTCAGCACCTGCACGAGTTCGCGCATCGGTGCGTTCAGCACGTTGACCAACTGCGACATCGGGCCTTGCAGGGTAGCCACCAATCCGCCCAACAACACTGGGCGCGGCGGCAGTTCAGCGAGCGCTTTCACACCTGCGGCATCGATGATGCGATTGCCCAGCAAACCACCTTTGACGCTGAAGTTCTGCACTTCACCGGCAAACGCGGTCACGGCCTTCGCAACACCCGCTGGATCACCGAAGCCGAAACTCATGATCACCGATCCGGTCAGCATGTCTTCCGGCACCGGCATTCCGGCTTGCTGCAGGGCCTTCACGGCCAAAGTATTTTTGACTACGTGCAGTTGACCCTGGGCTTCGTGGATCTTAGAGCGCAAACGATACAGGTCCTTGGTCGTCACGCCTTGATAACCCGAGATGACCACCGCCTGGCTCTGCTTAAACCACTCGGCATATTGGGCGATAAGTTCGCCACGTCGCTCTTTACTTACTGGCACTTGGATTCACCTCCTTTCGTCTCCGTTGTCGTCGGACAACGCGTTGCCCAACGGGACAACAAAAAAGTCTTTGCCGCAGAACTGAGGCAAAGACTGAGACGAATCACGCCAAGGTTGGGCCAGTTTTAGTCTGGCTTGTACTTCACGCTATCATCCGCTTTTACCTCGGCAGGGTCTGATTAAGTCACGCCACATTGTGGTGCAACGCCTGCGGTCATCGGCTGCGGCAATATTCAATTGTGTAAAACCTTATGCGGCCACTTCCATCGCCTGGGCCATGTTGGGATCGACTTTGACGCCAGGTCCCATCGTCGCGGCCAACGAGACTTTCTTGATGTACGTGCCCTTCGCGCCGGTCGGTTTCGCCTTCTTGATGGCATCCATCAACGCGGCGAAGTTGGCCTGCAGATCCTTCTCGCTGAACGCGGTCTTGCCGATTGGCACGTGAACGCCCGCGGTCTTGTCGACGCGGAATTCCACACGACCCGCCTTCGCCTCACGGATCATGCGCGGCAGGTCATCGGCGCTTTGCGTGATGTTACCAGCTTTGGGGCTGGGCATCAAACCACGCGGACCGAGCACCTTGCCCAAACGACCGGCCTTGCCCATCATATCGGCCATGGCGATCGAGACGTCCCAATCGGTCCAGCCGTCTTGAATCTTCTTCAGGCCTTCGTCATCGCTGATGACGAAATCGGCACCAGCCTCTTGCGCTACGCGCGCGCCTTCGCCTTGAGCGAAGACCAACACACGCACCGTCTTGCCCAGACCGGCGGGCAATACGACGACACCGCGCACTTGCTGATCGGCTTGACGGGGATCGACACCTAATCGGAAGTGGACTTCCACCGTCGCGTTGAACTTCGCGTACGAGGTGGCTTTCACTAGCTGCAGCGCCTCATCGGGCGCATAGGCTTTATCGTGATCGACTTGCTTTGCTGCTTCGTTGTACTTCTTGCCGTGCTTTGCCATCGTTTTCTCCTGGTGGTGCTAACGGGCATGCGTTGTCGCACACCCTCCCACTTGATCATTAGTCCTTGATGTCAATTCCCATGCTGCGCGCCGTACCAGCGACCATCGCCATGGCGTCTTCGATATCAAACGCTGGCATGTCCTTCAACTTGGCTTCCGCGATCTCGCGCACTTGCTTGCGGCTGATCTTGGCGACTTTAGCCTTATTGGGCGTAGACGAACCCTTCTCGATACCCGCCGCTTTGCGCAGCAGATCGGGTGTGGGCGGCGTCTTCAACACGAACGTAAACGAGTTGTCCGTGAAGATGCTGATTTCAGCCGGGATGACCTGACCCGCCATACTGGCGGTGCGGGCGTTGTATTCCTTGCAGAACGCCATCAGATTGATGCCGTGCTGCGCCAGCGCCGGACCGATGGGCGGAGCTGGATTGGCCTTGCCCGCGTTGATGTTCAGCTTAACGACGACCTTCAGTTTCTTTGCCATTGCTGTCTCCTAGTGGTGCTAACGGGCGCTTTGCGCCAAAGACGCACGCCCTCCCACAAATTTTGATTCTCACTTGCGCGGCATTGTCCGCGACTACATCTTCTCGACTTGCAAAAAGTCCAATTCGACCGGCGTTTCGCGTCCGAAGAACGACACCATGACGCGCACTTTCGCCTTGTCCATATTGATCTCGTCGACCGTGCCCATGAAATCGTTGAACGGCCCATCGACGATGCGCACCTTCTGGCCGGGCTTGAAAGTGACTTTGACCTTCGGTGCTTCGGCTTCCATGCGCTTGATGATGCCCTGCACTTCTTCAGAGCGCAGCGGCGTGGGCTTGTTGCCCATCCCGACGAAGCCCGTGACACCCGGCGTATTCCGCACCACGTACCACGAGTCATCGTTCATCAACATCTGCACGAGAATATAGCCGGGGAAGACACGGCGCTCAACCGTGCGACGCTTGCCTTCTTTAACTTCGATCTCTTCCTCGGTCGGCACGACCACCTGGAAAATCTGATTTGCCATGCCCATCGATTCGATGCGTTGTTCGAGGTTGTGCTTAACTTTATTCTCGTAGCCGGAATAGCAGTGCACCACGTACCACGCGCGATCATCAGGTGCTTCGCTCAGATCGGGTGCGCCTTCCGATGCAGCTGCACGCATCGCCGACGTGCGCAATTCGCGCAGCGCGGCTTTAACTTCTTCCGCTTCTGGAGCGGCTAATTCGATTTTCTCAACCGGCTTTGATTCGATCGGACCGATATCGCTGAGAGACTCGATCGGTTCTTCGTCCTCTTCCCGATCGATCTTCTCGGCCACCGCGTCCAACGCTGGTTCTACATCCAGCTGATCGTCCGCAGCAAAATCCGAACGAGACTCATCTTCCGGCAACACGACTTCATCAGTCATGACCCACTCACTTCACTTGCGTTTTTCACGCCTGACGCCTGATGGCCCACACAATCGCGCCGACCCCGCCCACAGCCAATACCAAGCCGATAACGGTGCGCAGCGTGTCTTTCTCAACCAGAATACCGCGGAACAGCCATAGCGCCAGCGGATCGAGTATGACGCCCAGTAACACCGTCATCGCAAACGTCACGGCCAAGACGATGATCGTGAGATTGCGCGCTTCCGTACGACTTGGCCAATGCACCTTGCGCAACTCGGCGCGCGTTTCCTTAAAGTAACGAACTAATCGGTTATCTTGCTTGACGACAGTCACAGGCCGACAACTCCTCTCTACACGACGACGAAAATTGCACTTCCGCAAAATTTAGCCGCGCTCAACCACGCGCGGCCAAATCGTTAGACAGGCGAGGCAGGAATTGAACCCGCAACCCCCGCTTTTGGAGAGCGGTGCTCTGCCAATTGAGCTACTCGCCTAAGATAGCCTGGCAGTCACTTCGGCTTGCAGTCAATTATACACCCGACTACAAAACCTGGTGACTACCGACTATACCCTACTTCTGCTCCTTGTGCAGCGTGTGCTTGCGGCAGCGCGGACAATACTTATTGAACTCGACACGGCCGGAATCGTTGCGGCGATTCTTCTGCGTCGTGTAGTTGCGCTCCTTGCACTCGGGGCACGCCAACGTGATAACCATCCGAACGTCTTTCTTAGCCATTGCAATTACTCTTTTCTACTGATAACAGTTGACTTGAAATCAACTGCTCCAAATGAATGTTTACCCTAACACCTTGGTGATGACACCCGCACCGACCGTCAACCCACCTTCACGAATCGCGAAGCGCGAGCCTTGCTCCAACGCCACCGGCGTGATCAACTTCACGCTCATCTTGATGTTGTCGCCCGGCATCACCATCTCTACGCCCGCCGGCAGCGTGATCTCGCCCGTCACGTCCATCGTCCGGATGTAGAACTGCGGTCGATACCCGCTCACGAACGCCTTGTGCCGCCCGCCTTCTTCCTTCTTCAACACGTACACTTCCGCGTCAAAGTCGCGGTGCGGTTTGATTGAGTTCGGCTTGGCCAACACCATGCCGCGCTCCACTTCGTCGCGCTCGATGCCGCGCAGCAGCAGACCCGCATTGTCGCCCGCTTCCGCATCGTCCAAGACCTTGTGGAACATTTCCATCGAGGTCACCACCGTCTGCCGCGTTTCGTCCCGCAGACCCACGATCTCGATCGGGTCACCCGGCTTGATCACGCCGCGCTCGACACGCCCGGTCACCACGGTGCCACGGCCTTTGATCGAGAACACGTCTTCCACCGGCATCATGAACGGCTTGTCGATCTCGCGCTTCGGCGTCGGGATGTATTCATCCACCACCCGCATCAGTTCGTTGATCGATGCGTACGCCGGCGAGTTCGGGTCCTGGCTGGTCTCATTCAACGCCGCCAACGCACTGCCCCGCACAATCGGCGTTTCGTCGCCCGGGAAGCCCTGGCTCGTCAACAGTTCGCGCAGTTCCAGTTCGACCAGTTCCAGCAGTTCGGGGTCGTCCATCATGTCGACTTTGTTCAAATACACCACGATCGCCGGCACTTCCACTTGCCGCGCCAGCAGCACGTGCTCGCGCGTCTGCGGCATCGGGCCATCCGGCGCCGCCACCACCAGAATCGCGCCATCGACCTGCGCCGCACCGGTGATCATGTTCTTGATGTAGTCCCGGTGACCGGGCATGTCGACGTGCGCGTAGTGCCGCTTCTCGGTTTCATATTCCACGTGCGCAATGTTGATCGTGATGCCGCGCTCTTTTTCTTCCGGCGCGTTGTCGATCGAGTCGAACGACCGGAACGAGGCCAACTTCTTCAACCCCAACACCTTGGTGATGGCCGCCGTCAGCGTCGTCTTGCCGTGGTCGATGTGCCCCATCGTCCCCACGTTTACGTGCGGCTTGGAACGATCATAATGCTGCTTCGACATGATGTGCTATCTCCTTCAGTTACAGGCATGACATATTTATGGAGCCCACAATGGGATTTGAACCCATGACCTTCCCCTTACCAAGGGGATGCTCTACCCCTGAGCTATGTGGGCGCGCATACTTCGCGCGAACGTCGCGCCTTTCGGCGCTAAGGTGGACAGGAAGGGAGTCGAACCCCTGAACGGCGTCGCCGAGCTGATTTACAGTCAGCGTCCTTTGGCCACTTGGATACCTGTCCGTTTGTTTGGTACGGTTGTTAACTTGCAGCTCAGAGCCGACGGCGAGGATTGAACTCGCGACCCTCCGCTTACAAGGCGGACGCTCTGCCGCTGAGCTACGTCGGCGCGGATAGTCGCGCAGTGACAAGCTGCGCGGGCGACACCTTCTCGCCCGCAGAGCGACATTATACCTATGTGCCCGCACTTGGTCAAGATGTTGATCCTTTGTGCGCGCGGACGCGAATTGTACCCGCGATTGAGAGCCTTGTCAAAGCCCTAGATTTTCCGCAGAAAACGGCTATTGCCAAGCCGTTGGGCCTATGGTATACTCTCGCGCCGGACCTTTAACGGGTCCATATCTCACACGCTGCTGGATGGCGCGACATGTGCCTGAGATTACAGCCCTCAGGTGATCGCCTCAGATGAAAGCTGCGGACGAAAACTAAAACATACAGGAGGATCTATCATGGCTGTTGTCTCAATGAAGGCATTGCTCGAAACGGGCGTGCACTTCGGTCACCGCACCAAGCGCTGGAATCCGAAGATGAAGCCGTTCATCTTCACCGAGCGCAATGGCATCCACATCATCGATCTGCAGCAAACCATCGCCGCGCTCGACAATGCGTTCAACCTGATCCGCGACACCGTTGCTAACGGCGGGACCGTGTTGTTCGTTGGCACCAAGCGCCAGGCGCAAGAAACCATTGCTAAAGAAGCGCAGCGCGCTGGCGCGCCGCACGTTACCTATCGCTGGTTGGGCGGCACGCTCACTAATTGGCGCACCATTCGACAACGTATTGACACGTTGCACGCACTGGAAGGTCGCCGCGAGCGTGGTGAGTTTGAACTCCTCCCTAAAAAGGAAGCGCTCGATCTCGATCGTCTGATCACCAAGCTGAATCTGCGATTGGGCGGCATCAAAGATATGCGCAAACTGCCCGATGTGTTGTTCGTCATCGATACGCATCGCGAAGTCACAGCGATTAAAGAGGCGAATACGCTGAACATCCCCGTGATCGCGATGGTGGATACGAACTGCAATCCCGACCCAATTGATTACGTGATTCCCGCCAACGACGACGCGATCCGCGCGATCAAGTTGATCGTGGCCCGCATGGCCGACGCTGTGCTGGAAGGCATGGCGATGCGCAAAGAGACCATGCCCGTCGAACCGGCCGAAGAAGTGGCCGAGGCTGATGACAAATACCTGGGTGAAGCCACCCTGGCGAAGTTGCGCGCCGGTCTTGAATTCGAAGAAGGCGAAGAGACCGAAGGCACCGACGAAGAATAATCAGCACTTCGACCACAGCCTCTACTGTGGTCGAACTTTGAGGAATAGAGAACATGGAAATCACTGCAGCAACCATCAAACAATTGCGCGAAGAAACCGGTGCGGGCGTGCTCGATTGCCGCAAAGCGTTGGAACAAACTGGCGGCGATCTGGAAAAGGCCAAGGCCTGGCTGAAGGATAAGGGTCTGGCCGCCGCGGCCAAGAAGGCCGATCGGGTGGCGTCAGACGGCATGATCGGTTCGTACATCCATCACAACAATCGTGTGGCGGTGTTGATCGAAGTCAACTGCGAGACCGACTTCGTCGCGCGCACGGACGGCTTCAAAGTTCTGACGCAAAATATTGCCAAGCACATTGCGATGGCCAACCCCAAGTACATCAAGCCGGAAGACATTCCGGCGGCGGCACTGGCCGAATTGAAGGCGGGCTTCCATCAAGAGGCATTGGCCACAGGCAAGCCTGAGAACGTGCTGGAGAAAATCGTCGAGAGTAAACTGGAGAAGTATTACACCGAAGCGTGTCTCATGAAGCAACCGTTTGTCTTTGATGACAAACTCACCATCGGCGATATGGTCAAGCAAGGCATCAGCGACCTGAAAGAAAATATCATGATTCGCCGGTTCGTGCGCTACGAACTGGGCGCAGAATAGTATCTAAGGAAAAGGGCAACGGCACAACCGTTGCCCTTTTTGTAACCTGAACCTTTACGCGGAAAGGAGAATGATATGACCATCAAGTACAAACGCATTGTGCTAAAACTCGGCGGCGAGGCGCTAGCTGGCGGCGAAGGCAAGATGGGCATCGATGTGCATGAAGCCGAAGACCTAGCAGCCAAGATCAAAGCGGTCTGCGATTTGGGCGTCGAAGTGGCACTGGTCTTGGGTGGCGGTAATCTGTGGCGCGGCAAAGACGGCTTGTCGCATGGCATGGATCGTTCGGTAGCCGATCACATTGGCATGTTGGCCACCGTGATGAATTCGCTGGCGCTCCAAGATGCTCTCAGCCGCAACGGCGTCGAAACGCGCGTGCAGACGGCCATCACGATGCAAGCCATCGCTGAACCTTACATTCGGTTGCGCGCCATTCGCCACATGGAAAAAGGCCGCGTCGTCATCATCGGCGCGGGCACGGGCAATCCCTATTTCACGACGGATACGGCCGCTGCTTTGCGCGCGATGGAAGTCAACGCCGATGTGTTAATTAAGGCAACCAAGGTCGATGCCGTTTACGCTGAAGACCCGCGCAAGAATCCCAACGCCAAACGCTATGAGCGACTATCTTACATTGAAGCCCTCAATCAACGCGTAGGCGTAATGGACTCCACCGCGATTTCGTTGTGCATGGACAACAACATGCCGATTTTGGTGCTCGATCTCTGGCAGCCGCGCAGTTTGGAGCGCACGGTGATGGGCGAAACGCTTGGCACCATCATCGCCGATGAGTGAGCGCTCAAAATAGGTGCTCAAAAGCGAGTGCCCTAGAATGGGTGTTCAACCCGATGGGACCCGCTCAACCCATCGGGTTTTTACTTGACTGGCGTTCTTGACAATTCATATTATAATAAGGCCACACAGGCTGCCGATTAGTGACTCAATCCCCATCGGTGGTTACAGCTCTCACCTATTCAACAACTGCTCCAATAGCCGGAGATTTTTCACGCAGACCACACTGCCATCAACCAGGATTGCGGTTGGCCTTTAACCTCTCAAAACTTTCGCGCAAGGTGATAAACGACAATGACAACCGATCCTTCTTTAGCCCGCGATGCGCTGAAAGAAGCTGAAGATCACATGCAGAAAAGCGTGCACGCGCTCGAACTGGATTTGCGCGCCGTGCGCACGGGTCGCGCCAATCCGATGATTGTTGAGCGCGTGATGGTGAATTACTACGACGTTCCAACGCCGCTAGCCAATCTGGCGACGATCGCCGCACCTGAGCCGCAGCTGCTCACCATTCGCCCGTTCGACGTGCATTCCATCAAAGACATCGAGCGCGCCATCCTGTCGTCCGATCTAGGACTGACGCCCACCAACGACGGCAAAATCATCCGCCTGGCGATTCCGCGCTTGAGCGAAGAGCGTCGCAACGATATGATTAAGGTAGTACATAAGCGACTGGAAGAAGCGCGGGTCTCCATTCGCAACGTGCGACGCGACACGCAGGATACGTTGCGCGATTTTGAAAAAGAGAAAATGATCTCGGAAGACGACCTGAAACGCGGGCGTGACGATCTGCAGAAGTTGACCGACAAATATATCGAACAAGCTGAGTCGATCAGCAAACGCAAAGAAGAGGAGATTCGCGAGATCTAATCGCGCACACCTTACCGCGTGCGCACTCTCGTTGCAGCATGAACTCCGCACTCGCCCCGACTCAGGTTCCCTATCATCTGGCGATCATTATGGACGGCAACGGCCGCTGGGCAAAAGCTCGCGGCCTGCCGCGGTTAGCCGGACATCGCGCCGGTACTGAAAACTTACGGCGCATTCTACGCGCCTGCGTCAAGCACGGCGTTAAGATTCTGACGCTGTACGCCTTCTCGACCGAAAACTGGGGACGGCCCGCCGAGGAAGTCCGCGGCCTGATGACCATCCTGGAGCAGGTCATCGAACACGAATTGCAGGAACTCAATCAAGAAGGCGTGCGCATCCAGCATATTGGCCGAAAAGAAGGTATCTCGGCGCGCCTGCAAAAGAAGATCAAACACGCGGTCGAGTTGACCAGCCATAACGACACGCTCATCCTCAATGTCGCGCTGAACTATGGCGGCCGGCAGGAGATTATTGACGCGGTACGGCGCATCGTCGCCGACGGCGTTAAACCAGAAGCGATTGACGATGCTTTGTTGAGCGCATATATGTACACCGCCGGTTTACCCGATCCCGATTTGATCGTGCGCACTAGCGGCGAGATGCGCGTCAGTAACTTTTTGATCTGGCAGGGCGCTTACGCGGAACTGTATGTGACTCCGACTTATTGGCCGGATTTTGACGAACACGAATTGCAGTTGGCGCTGGAACATTACGCCAGCCGCGAACGCCGCTTCGGTTTGACGACGGAACAAAGGACGCCACCCAGCGGCAACAACAATCGATCGGCTGTACCACAACCACCCAGCACGACACCTTAATTTGATTCTGGAGTTTGAGCCTGGTCATCAGCAACCGGATCGAGCAACCACGGCGTTGCGCTGTGAGTCGAGCGCGTCATGCGCCGATCTGTATCTGATTGCTGAACGGCCAATGTGCTCGCGGACATGTTGATTCGCGTTATTAGTGCCGCCATTTTGCTGCCCATCGTCATCGGCGTCATCACGCTGGGCGGTTGGCCCTTTAACATCGCGATTGTGCTGATTATGCTGCTGGCGGTATACGAGTTTCAGCAGTTGATGCAGCATGGCGACTTTCAGCCGCCGTTGTTGTTTGGCTGGTTAATGGCGATCGGTTTGCTGCTGGACGCGCTATTTCCTGAAGCCCGCGCAGCTCGACCCAGTGTCGCCTTGATTCTGGTCGGATCGTTAACGTGGCAGCTGAACCATCGTGCGGGCCGTCCGGTGGCCGATTGGGCGCTGGCGATCGTAAGCGGGCTCTATCTGGGACTGGCGGGCGAGCACTTCATTTTGCTGCGTCAGTTACCGGCAGGCGAGCGCTGGTTGCTGCTCACACTCACCGGCACGTGGCTGGCCGACAGCGGCGCATATTTTATCGGGTCGCGTTTTGGTCGGCACAAGATGACGCCGACGCTCAGCCCTAAGAAGAGCTGGGAAGGCCTAATCGGCGGGGTGATCTTTGGGGTCGCGCTCAATCCTATCGTGGCAGCGGTGTTTGGTCTGCCGTTGATTCATGGCGCAGTATTGGGCTTGATTGGCGCGACGATCGGCACGCTAGGCGATCTATCGATCTCGATGATCAAGCGGCAAGTTGGCGCGAAAGATTCCGGGCGATTGATCCCCGGACATGGTGGCATGCTCGACCGATTGGATAGTTTGTTGTTCACGGTCATCGTCGGTTACTACTATCTCATCTGGATCGCGCGAATTTAGCACACGGAGGCAGACATGGCAAAAACCTCGCTGGTTCCTGATCCCGATCGCAATCTGGCGCTCGAACTGGTTCGCACCACCGAAGCCGCCGCGATGTCGGCCGCGCGCTGGATGGGCCGCGGCGAAAAGAACTCAGCTGACGGCGCGGCCGTCAATGCCATGCGCGTGATGTTCAACACGGTCGATATGGACGGCGTCGTCGTGATTGGCGAAGGCGAAAAGGACGAAGCGCCGATGCTGTTCAACGGCGAGCGATTAGGCACCGGCGTGCCGCCGCTGGTCGATATCGCCGTAGACCCGATCGACGGTACGCGGCTGACCGCGCTGGGCTTGCCGGGCGCACTGGCCGTGGTGGCGATGGCCGAGCAAGGGACGATGTTCAATCCCGGCCACATCGTTTATGCGAACAAGATTGCGGTCGGGCCGCGCGCGAAAGGCGTCATCGATCTGGATGCGCCGGTTAAAGACAATCTGATTAAAGTTGCGAAAGCTCTGGGGAAAGAGATCAACGACCTGACCGTTGTGATCCTCGATCGCGATCGACATCGCGATCTGATTCGCCAGGTACGCGAGTGCGGCGCGCGCATTAAATTGATCACCGACGGCGACGTGGCCGGTGCACTGGTCACCGCTTTTGATTACACCGGCGAAGATATTTTGATGGGCATCGGTGGTTCGCCCGAAGCCGTCATCACAGCCGCGGCGCTCAAATGCGTGGGCGGCGAGATTCAATGCAAGTTGTGGCCGCGCGATGAAAAAGAGCGCATGATGGCGATCGATCACGGCCTGGACATCAAGCGGGTGTTGACCACCGACGATCTGGTCGCGGGCGACAATGTGTTCTTCGCGGCCACGGGCATCACCGACGGTCAGCTCGTCAACGGCGTGCGGTTTGAAGGCAATTCGGCGCACACCAGCTCGATCGTGATGCGCAGCCTGACCGGCACCATTCGCCGTATCGAATCCGAGCACCGCCTGGATAAGATGAAACTCATCACCAACCTGTACGAATAACTAATCGCTGTGAGGCGCTCCGCGCCAACAGCGTACCTGAACTCATTGGAGGTTTATCGTGGACTTCGTAGAACTTGAAGCCAAAACACTGACCGAACTGCGCGACATCGCCAAAGGCATGGAGATTTCCGGCTATCGTCGTTTGAAGAAAGAAGACCTGATCTTGCGCTTGCTGCGCGCCAAGGCTGAAGGTCAGGGCTATATCTTTGGCGGCGGCGTGCTGGACATCGTCGACGAAAACATCGGCTTTCTGCGCAGCGAGCACTATCTGCCCGGGCCGGAAGACGTGTACGTCAGCCAGAGCCAGATTCGGCGCTTTGGCCTGCGCACCGGCGACATGGTTATTGGGCAAGTGCGTCCGCCCAAAGACAGTGAAAAATACTATGGCTTGCTGCGCGTCGAAGCCGTCAACGGGCTCGATCCCGAGGCAGCCAAGAGCCGCCCTGCTTTCGAGAAACTCACGCCGATTTTTCCCAATCAGCGTTTCAACCTCGAAACCGAGCCAGCGAATCTCTCCACCCGATTGCTTGATCTCGTCTCGCCGGTTGGGCGCGGGCAGCGCGGTCTGATCGTATCGCCGCCCAAGTCGGGCAAGACCACCGTCCTCAAGCACATCGCCAACGCCATCTCCACACGCTATCCCGACGTGCACCTGATGGTGGCGCTGATCGGCGAGCGGCCCGAAGAAGTGACCGACATGGATCGCTCCGTAGATGCCGAGGTGATCAGCAGCACCTTCGACGAGCCGCCCACCAGCCACGTGCGCGTGGCGGAGATGGCGCTGGCCCGCGCCAAGCGCCTGGTCGAAGGCGGTCGCGACGTCGTCATCCTCATGGACTCGATGACGCGCCTCGCGCGCGCCTACAACCTCATCGTGCCGTCGAGCGGCCGAACGCTATCAGGTGGTCTGGATCCGGCGGCATTGTATCCGCCCAAGGGATTCTTTGGCGCCGCCCGGAACATCGAGGAAGGCGGCAGCCTGACCATCATCGCCACCTGCCTGGTCGATACCGGCAGCCGCATGGACGATGTAGTGTACGAAGAATTCAAGGGGACCGGTAACATGGAACTGCACTTGAATCGCAAGCTGCAGGAACGCCGCGTCTTCCCGGCTTACGACGTGGAACGCTCCAGCACCCGCCGCGAAGAGCTGCTCATCGAGCCGGATGTGCTGAACAAGGTCTGGCTGATGCGACGCATGCTGTCTCAGATGATGGCTCCGCCGCCGATGGGCGCCGGCATGGACATTACCAATGCGATGGAAGCGCTGTTTGCGCGCATGAGCCGATCCAAGACCAACACCGAATTCCTAGCCAGCCTGCGGGACGACTCGTAGGGTGGGCGGGGCTGATCGGGTTGGATGCCCCTCCCCGACCGGCCGGTTGCACGAGCAAGGGGCTATGGTATAATTTTGACTCGATACTGACCGCGAGCACCCATCGACTGATGATTAGGCCGGTCATAGCGCCGACTTAGTTATCGGTACGGATAAGGGCTTCGATCTCTACCATGAGCCAAACTGAAATATCACCTCGCGCTGCGCGTCGTTTGTTTGCCGGATCATCCGATCCGGCCACGGCGTCCGTTGATCGGGTGGCCACCCGACGCGCGGCTTCAAATACCGAATCGCAATCAGTCACAACAACTGACCAACCTAAAGCCGAAAAATCGAACCCGGCATTCGAGCAATTTATCGCGCGTGCGGCTGTGCGGCTGGGCCATTTGGCCTGGCGTGCGACCGGCGATCAGGCGCGTTCAACGCTGCTGCGAATCACCTCACATGCCGTGATTCTGGCAGTGCTATTGGGGGCGGTCGGCGTCGCCGGTGCGGCGAAACCCAACAAGATTCCCAGCTTAAGCGAAAGGCCCGTCGCCATTCAGCAAAACTCCGAGGCCTTTCGCAATGTCTCTTTCAGCGCCTTGGGCGCGAGCGTCCCGTTAGCCGCTGGCACGCCGCTAACGCCGACCGAGGAGAACCTGAATTTTGTAGGGGAGGGCGGGCCGATCTTAGTCGATCAGGCTTCAGTCGCCCCAATGGCCAATCCCTACACCACAATCCCCAATCGCCAACGACGCGGCATCCTCAAGTACACAGTTCAGGCCGGTGACACACTCTTCGGCATCGCGGCACTCTACGGGTTGACACCTGAGACGCTGCTCTGGGCCAACTTTGATGCTTTGCAGGACAATCCGCACTTATTGAAACCGGGCATGGAGTTGAACATTCCGCCCGTCAATGGCATCGTCTACACCGTCGAATCAGGCGATACCGTCGAAAGCATCGCGGCAAAATACAAAGCCACGACCGATGCCATCTACGTAGACGCTTACGAGTGGAATCAATTGAAGCCCGGTCAACAGCCGCAAGCTGGCGCAGTGCTGATCATTCCGGGCGGCAGTCGCGAGTTCAAGTCGTGGGCGCTGACGGCGGCCGCCAACGACAACGTGGCGACCAATTCGGACGGCGTGCCCGTGGCGCGCAACTCCAACGCTGGCTTCTGCAAAGACGTGAGCGTCGGCCTTGTCGGGTCAGGCTCCTTTATTTGGCCAGCACCGCAGCACTGGGTCTCTGGCAATAACTACGCACCGTGGCATCCCGGCATCGACATCGCCGCGCATATGGGCGATCCAATTTACGCCGCCGATAACGGCACGGTGGTTTACGCGGGCTGGAACACCTGGGGCTACGGCAACCTCGTTGTGATCGATCACGGCAACGGCTGGCAAACGTGGTACGCGCACAACAGTGCCATCTACGTGGGTTGCGGCCAGAACGTCTTCCAGGGTAGCACCATCGCCGCTGCCGGTTCAACAGGCCGCTCGACTGGGCCGCACCTGCACTTTGAGACGCGCTTCAACGGCACACTGCCGAATCCGTTCAACGTGCTGCCGCCGCCTTAAGCCCTCACACCGGGACGGTGGCCTTTTTTGAAAATCGAAGTTATACTCGCGGGAACAGCGCCTAAGTTCCCGCGAGTTGTTTATGGCGCTCAGTCACCATCATGGCAACCACCCTTCAACATACCGATCAGGCCGAGCCTGATTTCTCGGGTGACGTCCGACCGATCGAGCGGTTGGCGTCTCCACGGCCCTCGATCGTGCACGGCACGGTCTGGTTCGCACTGGAACTGTGGCGCACGACGACCGCCGGCTGGCTGGCGCGTTACGCCGGCCACCTGACCGTGCTGATTGTGATCGTCGCGGCGATGATCATTGGGCGCCCTGCACGCGCCTCCAGTCAAACATCGACACCCGAAGTGCCCAACGTCCTCGATCGGGTTGCGGCCACCGACGGCAACTTGATCGAAACCTCATTTCTCGATCGCGGTTTCTTCGCCGACTCCAATACACTGACACCGCTGGCCGATGCACATACAACCATTCCAACGCGTACTCGGCGCGGCATTGAAACTTATGCGGTGCAGTCCGGTGATACCGTGCAAGGCATCGCGGCCTTCTTTGGCTTACAACCGGAAACGATCATGTGGTCGAATCCCGCCGTCGAAGATACGCCCGATCTGTTGAAGATCGGCCAGGAACTCGTCATCCTACCGATCGATGGTGTGTACCACGAAGTCAAAGACGGCGATACGCTATCGAGTATCGCGCAGAAATACAAAGTCGATGTCGCCGCCATCACCGATGTGCCATGGAACAACCTCACGCCGCCGGACTATCCGATCTCGGCCGGGATGAAACTCATCGTGGCGGGCGGCACCAAGCCGTTGATCGTCAAAGTCGTCACGTCCTACTCTGGGCCAATTCCGACCGGCGCGACCGGCACCGGCCAATTCCGTTGGCCGGTATTGGGCCGCATCACGCAGGACTTCTGGTCAGGCCACCGCGCGCTCGATATCGCCGTGCCGCCGAATACGCCCGTGTACGCCGCAGATAGTGGTTACGTGTCCTTCGTCGGTTGGACGGATGTGGGCTACGGCTACCTCGTGCGGATCGATCACGGCAACGGCTTCGAGACGTGGTATGCGCACAACAACTCGTTTGCCGTGACGCTGGGCGAGCAAGTCGAGCGCGGGCAAGTCATCGCCTACTCCGGCTCGACCGGCCATTCCACCGGCCCGCACGTTCACTTCGAGATTCGCTACCAGGGCGTGCCGCAAAATCCGCGCATCTATTTGCCGTAGGTCAGGAATCAGCTAATCGGGGAGCAGAGATCTCAAAAGGCAGCGGCCAACCTCAGGTGTGAGGCTGGCCGCTGAACTATCAGACTATCAAACTATCGGACTATCGCACTACTTCGCGTACTCCGTCGCGCGCGTCTCGCGAATCACCGTCACCTTGATCTGTCCCGGATACTGCATCGATTCTTCGATCTTCCGGGCGATATTCTTGCTCAACTGGATCGACGCCAAATCGTCGATGTCGTCCGGCTTGACCACCACTCGAATCTCGCGTCCAGCCTGAATGGCATATGCTTCCGACACGCCCGGCTGCGAAGTGGCGATGTCTTCCAGATCGCGCACACGCTTGAGGAACGTCTCGACGTTTTCACGTCGCGCCCCCGGCCGCGCGCCCGAGATCGCATCGGCCACTTCCACGATGACAGCTTCGAGGCACTGCTGCTCTTCTTCGTGGTGATGCGACCCGATCGCGTTCAGCACCTTGGGATTGTTAACGCCGAAGCGCTTGATGAACTCCACGCCGAGTTTGGTGTGCGTGCCCTCAAATTCGTGATCGATCGCCTTGCCGATGTCGTGCAGCAGGCCTGCTGTCTTCGCCACTTTCACGTCCGCGCCCAGTTCCGCCGCCAGAATCGCCGCGATGCGTGACGACTCGATGGCGTGATGGTGCTGATTCTGCCCGTACGAAGTGCGGAATCGCAAGCGGCCCAGCAGTTTCAGGATTTCGGGATGCAGACCCGGTACGCCCGCTTCGATCGCAGCGCGTTCGCCTTCTTCTTTGATGACGCGCTCGACTTCGGCTTCGGCATCCTCGACGAGTTTCTCGATGCGCGTCGGGTGGATGCGGCCGTCCTGAATCATCTTGGTCAACGCGATGCGGGCCACTTCGCGCCGCACCGAATCGAACGAGGACAGCGTCACAGCTTCGGGCGTGTCGTCGACAACGATATCGACCCCCGTCGCCCGCTCGATCGATCGGATGTTGCGTCCGTTGCGGCCGATGATGCGGCCCTTCATTTCATCGTTGGGCAGGGGCACGGTCGTCGTCGCCACTTCCGCCGCCTGCTCGGTGGCGATGCGCTGCACGGCCAGCGTCACGATTTCGCGCGCCCGTCGATCGGCTTCTTCTTTCGTCTCGGCCTCGACTTGGCGGATGACACGCGCCATATCGTTGCGCGACTCCGCCTCGACCGCGGCGAGCAATTCCTTCTTCGCGTCTTCCTGACTCAACGCCGCGACGCGTTCCAGTTCAGCCACGATGGTGGCCCGCTGTTTTTCGAGATCGTTCGCCAGCTTGTCGAGTTGGCTCTGCCGTTGATTGCTCTTGCGCTCGCGCTGATCAACTTTCTCTAATTTCTGATCAAGTTCCTCGCGCCGACGAGCCAAGCGTTCTTCTTCGCGCTGCCACTCACCGCGCCGCTGCTTCAGTTCGTTTTCGGCTTCGTCGCGAATGCGAATCGCTTCGTCCTTCGCGGCCAGCGTCACTTCCCGCGCTTTGATTTCGGATTCCTCGATGACGCGGGCGCGTTCGAGTTCCAGATCGCGTTTAGTGGCCTTCAGCCGGGTGCTCGCGACGAAATAGCCCACCCCGGCCCCGATCGCTACTCCGACGATCAAGTCGATGAGCAGCGCAATTAACACCGTTCCGCCTTCCATGTTCACTCCTCTAATTCATCGAAAGAATAAGTCCCCGCTAACTCCCCATCAGTATGCGTGGCCTGCCACGCCGCGGCCACCGCTTCTCGCACCGCCTCATAGTTGAAGCCGCGTCGCGCCAGGTAGGCACCCAACTTCTGCGCGAACTCGGCCCGCGGCAGGTGCTTGAACCGATCGGCTTTGGCTAAGGCCGATCGGACGGCCGCTTGATCGTCGGCGTGATCGCTGTCCTCCAAGACCGCATCAATCACGCTGCGATCGACCCCTTTGCGGCGCAGTTCCTGCATCAGCGCGACTTGTCCGCGCGGATTGAACTGCGCTCGATTTTCCAACCAGTACTTTACAAAAGCCACGTCATCGATCAACGCCACGCTCTTAAGGCGTTCCACCACTCGATCGATGGTATTGCCAGCGAACTCGGCCTTGATCAGATTCTGGCGCACTTCCCACTCGCTGCGCGGCCGATTGGCCAAAAACCGCAGCGCCTTCTCGTGCGCCTTCTCCACATCGTCCGCGCCGCGCAGCCGCTCGATGTCGGCGTTGCTGAGCGTTTGCCCGCGCTTCAGGCGGATCGCCTCGATGGCGGCCAGCCCAAATGCGAACTTGCCGTCCAGGTAGACGTTGACGTGATCTTTGTTCTTCTTCTGCGCCACCAGCGCCGTAATCGTGCCAGCCATAAACAAAACGAGCCGTGACTAACTAGCCACAGCTCGCCTGTGAAGTGCGATGGTCCGCGCGAAAAATTGTCGATAAAAAAGCGAGATACGATCCGAGTCGGTCGGAAGGCAGGTAGGCAAAAACGACCTGCGATGCAGTGAACGGCTGTTAAGTCCGGTTGAGTACGCGCCGTTTAACCAAAAGCAGCCTCTTGGGTGACTTCACCACAGTCCGATCCGGACGCTATCAAAGATAGCGTCAGCGCCCTACTTTGGCCTATCCAGTCACCTGTCGTCAGGTGTGCCGCCTGCGCTTGAGCGGCCGGCCGTATCTGCTTTGAATCTCAAAGTACGCGGACCGCTCCCCGAAAAACCGGGGTCAGCTGGCGATGCTGTAGCGGTGCGTTTCATGCGCCGCGCCCGAATAAAGAGTCACCGAGCCACGACGTTACCCGATCGATAAATCGGGCGAATGAAACCGACAAAAACTTATGTCAGCATTATACCATCAGGCAAAGGCAAATGCCAACAGATTAAAGATGCGCCCAGTATAGGTTATCCGCCGCAGGCTGTCAATACGGGTTACCACGTAGTTGAGGTATTCCGAGGGCGATTGAAACGAAACTCTGACCGGAAAATTGTATGGGTAAGGCATTCGCATCCCAGAGCATCAAACAAATCCTTTGACATCGACCTAGTTTCGTGATGTTGAATGCTCAAGTCGCCGTCCTCGGCGGCAGATCAGCCCAAAATCCGCGCCGAGGACGGCGCTGTGAGTGACGTTCAGGCGAACACTTCGCCCCGGCTGCCAAGCCGAAACGGATAGCAAAATTCCCGATCTACTTATCTATCTCTCCAATACGCGCATCGACTTTCGCCAATACCGGGTTAAAGAGTTGGGGCAAGTCTTGAACGTCAGAAGTAGCCATCGTAAAGATGTCGAAATACAAAACGAAGTGTGAATAGCGTATGGCGACTACACACCTTACAGCTGTATCCTCAGTCAGCTTGCCAGTCTGCTGAATACATTCTGACATCAAAGTTCGACCAGGCAATGTAAACGTTAGCGAAAACTCTTTGGCGCCCGGCTCCTCGAATCGATAATCGACCTCGTTAATTGCCGGAGATTCTGGTGCGTACCGATATAGGATATTACTGACCAGGAAATAGTCATGCTTAGCACCGTACCGCCCTTCAAGAAAGTGGCCTACGCCTTCAACCGGCTTGTGATTTTGGGTAGCCGATATTTCATCCGTTTGCTGATACTTGTCACTGATCCAAGTCCAATCATTTGAAAAGTCAGTCGATTGCACAAGCACGGCTTCAAGAGAAGATTCTGGCACTTCAGGCGTACGCGTCTCGACAACTGATTGTCGGCAAGCTATAGCGCCGACACAACACAACAACACTACCGTGAAAAATCGACCTGCTATCATATTAGCGCGAAGCATGACTGCCCTTTCAGTTTTACTCACATTGCGCGGACATCTCACACAAAGCGCCCGCCGAAAGGTTAACCTCTCCCGGCGGGCGCTTTCACTCTTCACTTTTCACTCGTTATTCGTCACTCGTCATCTTCTGACGTATCCGATTCCACCTCAACCGCCGTTCCGCTCTTGCCGAGCCGTGTCAGTTGATTGGCTTTCTCTGCGTGATCGCGAATCTCTTTCTCGATCGCGTTAGCCATGTCGGGATGCTGCTTCAGGAACTCCTTGACGTTCTCGCGGCCCTGACCCATCTTGGTGTCGTTGTAAGCGAAGAACGCGCCGCGCTTCGTCACGATTTCCAGTTCGGTGCCGATGTCGAGGATGTCGCCGACCTTGCTGATGCCTTCGTTGAACATGATGTCGAACTCCGCTTCGCGGAAGGGCGGAGCAACCTTGTTCTTGGTCACGCGCACGCGCACCCGATTGCCGCTCGCTTCCCCTTCGGATTTAATCGTCTGGATGCGGCGCACATCCAGGCGCACCGAGGCGTAGAACTTCAACGCATTGCCGCCCGTCGTTGTTTCGGGATTGCCAAACATCACGCCGATCTTCATGCGGAGTTGATTGGTGAAGATCATGGCGGTATTGCTAGCTTTGATCGCGCCCGACAACTTCCGCAGGGCCTGGGACATCAGTCGGGCTTGCAGACCCATGTGGCTGTCGCCCATCTCGCCTTCGATTTCAGCGCGCGGCACTAACGCCGCCACCGAGTCGACGACGACCACATCGACCGCGTTGGAGTGCACCAGCATATCGGCGATTTCCAGCGCCTGCTCGCCAGTGTCCGGCTGCGAGATGTACAGGTTCTCAACGTTGACGCCGCAGCGCGCAGCGTAATTCGGATCGAGCGCATGTTCCATGTCGATGTACGCGCACGTGCCGCCGCGCCGCTGCGCCTCGGCGACGATGTGCTGACACAACGTCGTCTTGCCCGACGACTCCGGCCCGTAGATTTCGGTGATGCGGCCGCGCGGCACACCGCCCACGCCCAACGCCAGATCGAGCGCGAGTGAACCGGTGGGAATCGACTCGATTTGCAAGTGCGTGGCTTCACCCAAGCGCATAATCGTTCCGTCGCCGAACTTCTTCGAGATCGACGCGAGGGTGGTTTCGAGGGCTTTGGACTTCCCGTCTGCAGGCATGTTGGTCTCCTTTTAGATCCAAAGAATAGTGTAAAGCGAGTTTACAACATTCGATGCGTCAGCGCAAGAGTACGCGGTTAATTGTAACCAGTTGGCAACTTGGGCGCGCGGTGCTATGATGATTTTATGCAAGGCTTACTCAATCGCTCTTCGTTGTCAGCCGACGCCGTCGAAGTTCGACCCGCCACCCTGGCCGATCGCGCGCAGTTGTACGCGCTCACCGAGCACAACCACCGCGTTCACTTCAACCTCGATTGGTGGTCGTTCGACAACTGGCTGTATTCCGATCGGCCCTCGGATGCGATCTGGCTCGCGCACTTTCAGCACGAATTGGTGGGCTTGTTACTTGCGCCGTTCGATGATGGACCAAGCGTGTGGATCCGATCGATCGCCATTGCCAACGGTTATTCCGCGGACCCGATCGCATTAGCGTTGTTGAAGCATGCCACGTCGGCTTTGCGTGCCAGCCATGTCGAACAGATTGCCGCACTAGCGCATCCCGAATGGCTGGCGAACTTACTGCCGCGCCTCGCCTTCACGCCGTTGACGGAGATCGTTACGCTGCGCAAAAGCGATCGGGCCTTGCCGACACCCTCGCGCTCCAGCAGCGTGATCATCCGCGATGCCGTGCCGAACGATGTGCCAGTCATCACCGCTAACGATCGCGCCGCGTTCGATCCGGTGTGGTGGCACTCCCCCGCCTCGATCGATCACATCCTCCGCTCGGTCGCGCACTTCATCGTCGCTGAGATCGACGGTCGAGTCGTGGGCCACGCCTTCAGCGATTTGTACGGCGGGCAAGGCCACTTGATCCGCCTCGTCGTTCACCCCGATTTTCAGGGGCGCGGCCTCGGCGAGCGACTGCTAACCGAAGCGCTGAATTATCAACTGCGTGCTGACGCTTATCCGTTCACACTTAACACCCAGATCGACAATACCTCGTCACAAAATCTGTATCGCCGCTACGGCTATCGCGTCATCGGCCAACCGGTGCGTGTGTTACGATACGCCATGGCTGTGGCGACGTAGCCCTTTCCACCAGCAACACTCTCCACGTCATTTATTCCGGCTGTGGCTTGATGCGGCGCGCCAACAATTGCAGACCCACAATCACGACGCCCAAGGCAATGAGCCATGCGCCAATGGTTTCGATGTTCTGCGCCAGTTGATATTGAGATACATACGCTTGTTGCAGATCAGCCGGCGCGTCTTGATAAGGCAAGCCGACGAACACGGCATCATACACAAAGCCGGCGCCAAACACTAAACAGCCGACCAACACAACCACCAGGCCGAAGTAACGTTTCAGTCGAGTGAGTAACATGGCAGTCTCCGATTCAGATTTCAATGTGCAACCGGCTTAGTTGTAAGCCCGCGTGTTGAGTAGAAGTGACCCGTGACGAGTGAACTCACTGTCAACTCGTCACGGGTGGCTGGGTATTTACGGAGTTTGCGTTGGAGTTTCCGTCGGCGTAGGTGTGACCTCATCCGGCGGCAGTGTCGCGGTAGGCGTGGGCGTATCCGTCGGCGTCAGCGTCGGTTCTAGCGTCGCAGTTGGCGGCGGCGTATCGGTCGCCGTTGGCGGTGGCGCCGTAGGCAGCGGTGCGACTTCAGTGGCAGTCGCGGTCGGCTGAATCGGCGCGGAGTTTTGCACGCGCACCCGCACGCGATAGTCGGCAGTACGCTTGGCGTATACGGTGATGCGCAGCGTGTATTCACCATCCGGCAAGCCGCTGGCGTTCCACTCGCCGAGCTGCCCGTTGGTGACTTGTGATTCATGCGGGCCACTGATCCATTCCCAGGCGTCTGAGTTCCAACCCGCCGCATACGTCAATTCGTAACGCTTGAAGCCGGACACATTCACCGTGCCGATGATGGGCACGACGCCTGCAATCGTCGAGCCGTCGCCGGGTGACGTAATCACGATCGTGCCGTCACCCTGATCGATCGTGCCGGGCGCGCATTGGCTGGCGCTCGCGATCGGCAGGCCTTGCCACTCGGGCTGTTGAACCGCCCACGCATACGCATCGTCGGGCAGCACCATGCGAACCTGCTGATCGCCGCCGCAACTCACCAGCTGATACCAATCGTGATCGGCCGTAGGTGGCGGTTGATCTACGAAGAAGATTTCCTGCTTGCGATTGGGGCAATACTGCGACGGCTGCGTGCCGGAATCGGCGCACACCTCCATCTCGACGATGCCGCTGGGCCGCGCAAAATCGATCGGGGCCTGGTTGGCCAACGCTTGTTCCATGAAGTTGTGCCAGATCGGTCCCGCACCGGTTACACCGCTGATGCCTTGCATAGCGGTGTTATCGGCATTGCCCACCCACACACCCGTCAACAACTCCGGTGTGTAGCCGATCGTCCAGTTGTCTTTATAATCGTTGGTCGTGCCGGTCTTCACCGCCGCCGGCCGCGACAGTTTCAGCGCGCTGTTCGGGCCAAAGGCGGGCGTGCGCGCGGCGTTATCCGCCAGGATGTTGGTGAGTAAGTAGGCATGTTGAGGCTTGACCAACTGCACACCGGTGTTGTCGATGGTCTGACATAGCGGCACGCCATTTGGATTTTGATTGGGCGGCGTGAACTGACAGAGCAATGTGCCGTCGGCCTTCACCACCCGATCGAACGCAATGGGCGGCATGTAGACACCGTTATTGGCCAGCACTTGAAACGCGCCCGTCATCTCGATCAACGGGACTTCACCGCCGCCGAGCGTCAACGCGGGACCATAATCGGGCCGCGTCAACGTGTCGATGCCCAGTCGGCGCGCAAGTTTCAGGAACTCCGGGATCGTCACATCGACCAGCGTTTTCACTGCCGGGATGTTGTACGAATTCGCCAGCGACGCTCGAATCGATTGCGGCCCGTGGAATTTGCCGTCATAGTTGCGGGGCTTATAGATGTTGCCCGCGGTGTCGGTGTACTCGACCGGAATGTCCCACAACACGGTTGCGGGCGTCCAGCCTTTTTCAAACGCGGCTAGATACGTCAACGGTTTGATGACGCTGCCCGTTTGACGCGGCCGCAGTGTCATGTTGACCTGGCCGCTGATGGCGGCGTTGTTGAAATCGGCGCTGCCCACCATCGCCAGGATTTTGCCAGTTGAAGGTTCCAGCGCGATCAGTCCCGCATTCGTCACGTGCTTATCGGCCAGCGACGCGATCTGATCATGCACGACCGACTCCGCCATCGACTGCAAGTTCGAATCGAGCGTGGTGTAGATCTTCAAGCCGCCGCGATACAACAACGCCGGACCAAATTCCTTCTCGGCCAACTGCTTGATGTACACCACCCAGTGCGGGGCTTTCGCCGTGAATTCATTCGGCGGCGGCGTGAAAGTGTAGTTCTCCATCGCCTGCGCGGCGATCTTTTCCTGATCGGCGGTGATGTCGCCGTTTTCGCGCATTAGCCGCAGCACCGCTTTTTGCCGCGCCAGTGTGTAGTGCAGACCTTCCGGCGTAAACGGATCGTACACCGCAGGCGATTGCGGAATGCCCGCCAGCAGCGACGCTTCTGCCAAAGTTAATTCGGCGGCATCTTTATTGAAGTAAGTGCGCGCCGCCGCTTCGACGCCGTACGCCAGGTTGCCGTAGTTGATCGAGTTGACGTAGATTTCAAGGATTTTGTCGCGCGGATAAGACCGCGTGACTTCAGCCGCCAACACAATTTCGCGAATCTTGCGATTCAACGTGCGTTCGGTGCCTTCCGGCAAAACGAGTTGACGTACCACCTGCTGCGCGATCGTACTCGCCCCCGACACGGCGTCACCTTCGCGGATGTTCTGCACGATGGCGCGCACGATGCCGAACACGTCGAAGCCGGGGTGACGATAGAAGCGCGGGTCTTCAGTGGCAATGGTCGCTTTGGTCAGCCACGGTGAAATTTGGCTGAGCGGCACGCTGGTGCGGCGGCCACCATTCGGATCGACGAGTTCATACAGCAGGTTGCCGTTGCGATCGTAGATCTGGCTGCTGGTGAACAAGTTGACGGCCTTCTGCTCCAATTCGCTGGGCGATGGCAACGCTGACGCGATCGACACGTAGCCGACGACCGCCGCCGCAAACACGACCACCAAGGCGATCACCGTCAACAGGCCAACGAAAAACAACGCGCGCAAAATTTTGTAACTACGATCGCTTGATTTTGGATTTTGGGTCTTAGATTTTGGAGTGTTGACCGCGACGTGCGGTACACTGGTCGGCGGAGGAGGTGGTGGTGCTTCGCGGCCCGATTGTCCCCAGCTGCTTTGCGGCACTTGACTTCGCGGTGGCGGCTTCTGGCTTCTGGTTTCTGAGTTGAGAGACGACATATCCACCGTCGGCTGTGGCACGCTCTGCGTCGGTTGATCGGGCGGCAGGGCTTTGTCGTTGCGCCAACCGGTCGTGGGTTGTGAAGACAAATCGTTCGGATCTTGATCGGTCACGGTTGTCCTTGTTTTTCAGCGTTTTCGTGCATCAATGAGGATGCCCGGCCCGCCGTTGCGGTGACCGGGCATCCAGTTGATTGACGCTGATTATAACGGTTAAGTTCCGAACGTCAACTGCCAGGGCACACTGGCGCTACATCTTCTCCAGACCGTGGGCCTCTAGCAGTTCCACATCGTTGAGCAGTTGGGCCGTTGGGCCGTCGGCCACGATCGAGCCGTGATCCATGATCACCGTACGCGGGAACAGTTCGCGCGCCAATGGCAGATCGTGCGTGGAGACTAACATCGTCTGCGGCAGTTCGCGCAGCAGATTGATCAACGATCGGCGCGCGCGCGGATCAAGTCCGGCCGAGGGTTCATCCAATACCAAAATTTCGGGGTTCATCGACAACACGGTCGCAATGGCGATGCGCTTCTTTTCGCCCACGCTCAAATGATGCGAGACGCGTTTGGCGTAATCGACCATGTGCACGGCGTCGAGCGCATGAAAGACGCGATCTTCAACTTCGGCCTTCTTCAAGCCTTGATAGATCGGTCCGAAGGCCACGTCGTCGAACACCGTCGGCGAGAAGAGTTGATCGTCGGGATTCTGAAATACCAGGCCCACGGCGGCCCGCACCCGCCCGATCGTTTTTTCGCCGACTTCCAGGCCGCACACGCAGACAGTACCTTTTCCCATCAAAATGCCGTTAAGGTGCAGCATCAACGTGGATTTACCCGCGCCGTTCGGCCCGACCAGCGCGACCTTTTCACCAGGCGCGATGCTTAACGATGCGTCATGCAAAGCTGGATGACCGTCGGGATAAGCGAAAGACAGATTCTGAACTTCGATTGTATGGTGCATAGGAGTCCACAGATTTAGCTGATTTAGCGCCACACCAACACGGCGATGCTCAACAAACACGCCAACAACAGCAGTCCGCCGATCAGCGCGAGCTTGGCCGACGAAGCCAAAGGTGGCAACGGCAAGGCGCGGACTTCGCCGTCGTAACCGCGAGCCGCCATCGCCGCGTAAATGCGATCGCCACGTTCAAACGATCGGATGAATAGATTGCCCGCCATGCCACCTGTCACCTTCGCGCGCCACGTCAACGTACCACCCGCTTTTCGGCCTTCGGCTTCGCCGCTACGGGCCGATCGGGCGCGAATCAACCGCAGCACTTCATCGGCTAACACAAACAGATAACGCCACATCAAACCGAACACGGCCACCAGCAAACGCGGCAACTTGATGGCGCGCATGGCGATGAGCAGATCAGGAAACGATGTCGAGGCCGCTAGCACGATCGCCATTTGCACCGACACCCACGATTTCAGGGCGATACTGATGAAGCGTTCCAGTCCATCGGCCGTGAGCGTCAACACCGTCGCTCCGACCGGGATGCGCAGCAACGCTGGGCCTTCGACGGTGAAGAGCAAAGGCACGGCTGCCAACACAAACGGAATTGCCAGCGACGCGCGTTTCAGCACGTACGTCACGCCCAGTTCTGACGCGACCACGACCGACATTGAGATCGCAAATAGCAACACGTAAATCGGCCACGCGCCAAACGGTGTCAGCGACGCCGTAAGGATGAAGGCGATCGTCAACACCAGCTTGACACGTGGATCAAGCTGATGAATCAGACTAACGCGTGGTCGATAAGGATCGAGAAAGTGGATGTGCATGAGTCACTGCTGATGGACAAGAGACGCTGGACGAAAGCCAGCCAATCCGCGATCGACCGTCTAACGTCCACCGTCTTCCGTCTTAGCTAATCGCCGAGTGCCGATTCCGGCGTGAATGCGCGATCAACAAAGCGACGCCGAAGACAATCACCACGCCGACGATGCCCGCCAGAATCGTCGCGAGGGCTTCATTCGATACGCCGGGCAGCACATAGTTTGAGATGAGGTGAATGGGTGCAGCCTGCGCTTTATTGATAAAACCTTGCTGCTGCGCCACCCACTCTAAGCCATCAGGATGGGTTGATGCCAACGGTGACGCGATTGCGAGCAGAATGGCGATCGCCAGACCGCCCAACCAAACTAGACGGCCGCCTTTGACTGTGTCACGTTCAATTCCCAGCAAATCGCGGCGTGTGGCGTACACAAAGGCCAACGCACCCACCGTGATCAACGCTTCGCCAAGACCGATGAGAGCGTGAATGCCGCCCATCGCCGGCAGGCTGATATTGGCCGGTGATGTGCCGGATAGCGAGAGTTGAAGCGCAGCAGCTAAGGCCGCGATGAAGATCGACGACCACGCTGCCAGCGCCCCGCCGACAAAGACGCCCCACTTTTGCCCGCGCGCAATTCGCTGCACCGTGCGATAGATGAAGTAAGAGACAAACACGCCGATGACGCCCATGTTGAACAGATTGCCGCCCAACGCCAGCAGGCCGCCATCTTGAAATATCAATGCCTGCACGCCGACAACCGTCGTCATGACGAGCATGGCCGCCCACGGGCCAAGCAGAATCGTCGCCAGCGCCGCGCCTAACAAGTGGCCGGAAGTGCCGCCCGCCACTGTGAAATTCAACATCTGTCCGGCGAAGATCGCTGCAGCCAGCACGCCCATCAAGGGTACTTGCCGTTCACCGAGGTCTTTGTTGGCGCGTCGCAGCGCATACGCGATGACGAGCACGCTGAGCGCCCACAAAACGATCGAAACAGGTACGGACAGAAAACCGTCGGGGATGTGCATCTTGACAGGTGAGTACAACATAGTACCTCCACTGATGTAAATAACGCTTCTCAAGCCGATCAACGCGCCGTTTTTTTTGCGGCAGTGCGGCACTGTTTACACAGGCCAAACACAGTCATGTGATTCATATCGATCTCAAAACGCTGCTTGCGCCACACACTCTCTACGAACGCTTCAACCAATTGGATGTTCAGTTCTTCCACCGCCCCACACGTGCGACAGATCACATGGTGGTGCGGTGTTTCACCGGCGATTTCGTAGTAGGTCTGACCACCCCAGCGCATGGCTACTACTAGCCGGATTTCACACAGAAAGTCGAGCGTGCGGTAAATGGTAGCTCGACTGATGGCAGGATTCTGTCGATGAACAGTCTCATAGACTTGGTCCGGCGTTACATGATCGCCCGCTCGATGCACGGCATCCAAAATCATCTGTCGTTGCGGCGTCAACCGATAGCCCTGGGCCCGGAGTTGATCCGCAAAATCTATCGGGGACGCGCGCACACTAACCTCGCTTATTGTCATTTCGATTTATTGCAACTAGTCGCAATAAGAGTATACCATGTCTACAGGCCGGGCTGTAGCAAAACCAGTAGAAATCGAGTCAAAGTTTTTCCACCAGTCGTACTAAAAAGACCCTCACCCTTTTCAAGGTGAAGGCCTTTTTTGGTGACACCACTGCTGTGTTAGAAATTTCTCAAAACGATGGGCAGAAAGACACGAATCCCGTTAGCAACTATCGTCACCGAACGTGTGAAAGGTGCTGCCGCCCCCGAATTGATCATCACATTATTCGTGAGCGCGATCGGCGAGACAACGGACACCGTCACAGCATACGTTACAGTCACCATTGGCGTCGAGCCAAGCACCCCCTGCCATTTCAACGTCGGCGCGGCCGATTGATCGACGCTGCCCAGCGTCGCAGCCAAAGTTCCCGGTATATAGTTCAACCCGGCCGGAATGGTATCCGTGAGATGAGCTGTGCTCGTCGCCGGACCGCCAACGTTGCGCAGCACAATCGCATACGTTACGGTCGCGCCGGATGTGACCGCACCCAATGAAGCCTGTTTCGTCGAAGGCGAGAAATCGGGTGGCGCGTTCAAGACGTGGAGCGCCGCCGAGCGTGTCAACGTCGGGCTGAGCACAGGATTGATCTGCACAGAGTTCGTGATCGTTTGTGCTGTTAAAACGTTAACCTTGGCGGCAAACGACAATGTGATAGCGGGCGTGCTGCCCATGCTACCCTGCCACTTCAGCGTCGGCGCAGCCGATGCATCGACTGCGCCACTAGTCGCCGCGAATGAACCGCTGACATAGGTCAAGCCGTTCGGAACGGTGTCGGTGACATGCATCGTGTTGTTAAAAGCATCACCGGTGTTGCGCAGTACGATCGTGTAGGAGACCGTGTCATTGTGCTGAGCGGTGCTCGGCGACACGCTCTTCGTCGAGGTCGAAAGGTCGATCGAGGGGGCGGCACCCGGCGCCGACACGACCTGATAGATCGCGCCACCGTTGTAATCGGCTGCATACAACTCACCGTTTTCGTCCTCACCAAACGAGCTAATACCTGGGCTCGAAATGTCTGTGGCATTTACCCAGGTTGAGTTAACGTGTTCAATAGCCCAAAGTCGCCCCATTATCTCGTCTGCGTAGAAATAAACGCCTTGAATTCCCGGATAGGCATTTCCTCGATAGACATAGCCGCCTACAATCGCTTCAGCATCTGGATGCGGAATTTCTACGATGGGGAGAGTGACATCCGTTGGCGTAGGTGTCGGTTGATTGCAGTTCAACATGTTAGCCGGATCAAACGCATGATATCCTTCCATGCGCCGCCAACCATAGTTTTCTCCACCATGACTGGCAGCCGGTTGGTAATCAATCTCTTCGTAGCAGTCTTGCCCCACATCGCCGATGAACAGATCTCCAGTCAATCGATCAAACGAAAAACGCCACGGATTGCGCAACCCTAAGGCCCAAATTTCAGGCAAATATCCAGCAGTTTGCGTAAAGGGGTTAGTCGTCGGGATTGTATAAGTAGGCACGCCGCGTACGTTGATGCGAAGCAGTTTACCCAACAACGTCCCCGGGTATTGACCGTTACCTCCCGGCTCGTGATGTCCTGAACCCTGATCACCCGCGGCGCCACCGTCTCCAATCCCTAAATAGAGATAGCCATCGTGTGGGCCAAATTGCAGCTGTCCGCCATTATGATTACCTTGGGGATGCTCGACATTCAGAATTGGCGTAACGTTAACGACTGCGGCCACATCGCTGGCTGGATTCGACACAACGTAGCGCGCTACGGCAACATTACCCGAATTGTCCGTGTAATATACGTAGAAAGTGCCGTTTGTAGCGTAATTGGGATCGAAGGCGATACTCAGTAGGCCTTGTTCACCGCAGCACGAAACCAGGCTCGAGATGTCCAGAAACGGCGTGCTCAGCAATACACCATTCTTGATCACACGCACTTGGCCGCCTTGTTGAACCACGAACAGGCGACCACTGCCGTCGCCAGCATGGGTGACATGCACAGGTGCCGACAGACCACCAACGACATATCGCAACCCGATAGTGAAGGCCGCCGTTGTATGCAGAACGTCCGAAGTTGTATTGATACTTTCAGGCTGGGGATAAATCGGCTGAGCCGATGAAGTGTGTGTAGCGACTACAACAAGCAGAGCTATCAGACTCGTCAATGCAACTACGCCCCCGCGCAGTAATACTCGAAGCATGATATTTTCCTCCCATGAATTCGACTGGAGGCAAGTCTATCATTGCGCTTCAGTATCTGACAAGAGGACTTTCGTCAGTACCGCGGTGGCTTTGAACAAAACAGAAACGCATGATACGTCTCGGCATGAGAATATATCACGCGTCAGCCACAAACTGATCGAAACACTAACTCATAGAGACGAATGGCTGTAATCGCTCAGAGGAAGTTTCACGGTGAAAGTGGTGCCGTGTGTAGGCCCACTCTCAAAACTGATGGTTCCACCGTGCAACTCGACCGCATGTTTGACAATAGCTAACCCCAAGCCAGTGCCTTGAATACTGCCGACATTGCTGGCGCGATAGAAAGTCTGGAACAAGCGCACTTGAGCATCGGCGGGAATACCAATGCCATGATCGGTCACAGTGAAGATCACATGCCTGTCGTTGCACGCGACGCTAAAGTCGATTGTTCCACCGTTTGGTGAATACTTGATGGCATTCGACAGCAGGTTCGTCAAGATGTGACGCACGAGGTTCTCATCCAGGTTGGGTTCTGCGCACTCGCCGCTCAATGCAAGGTCAAGCGTGTAAGCATCACCCGTGCTCACCTGAAATTCGTCTACCAGTGCCCGACAGAACCACTCCAAATCAATCGGAGCGGGGTTAAATTCCAAGCGACCGGATTCGGCGCGGCCTAACACCAGCACCTCATCCAACATCGTCGTCATGCGCTTCACAGCGGTCTGAATGCGCTCTAAATAGCCTTGTTTTTTGTCTTCGGAGAAGCGCTGACTGTAATGCATGAGCAATTCGGAAGTTGACTGAATGGCCGTCAACGGGGCACGAAATTCGTGCGAGACCATGGATACGAATTGCGTTTTGAGTTGGTTGAGTTCGCGCTCATGCTCCAGCGCATGGTATAGGACTTCCTCGGCCCGCTTGCGCTGCGTGATGTCACGCATGATCGACAGATAGACCGACTTGCCGTTAAACTCGAAACGACTCGCATTGATCTCGACCGGGAAGCGGCGGCCCGTGCGGGTATGGTACAACCGCTCGAAGGTGGCGTGCCCGTGTGTTTTGATCTGCTCGACGATGCCGGGTATTTGTTCGACGTTCTCCATGGCATCATAAGCATCTAGCGGCGCGCGCATCAACTCGTCGTGAGTGTACTCCAGCCAATCGCAAGCTACGTCATTGACCGCCAGGATATCGCCAGGCAGACCGTTGGAACCAACTTGATGCATGAAAATGGCATCATTCGCACCATCAAATAGGGCGCGATACAGCGCCTCAGATTCGCGCAAACTAATATCGGCCCGGCGCTGCTGAGTGACATCCCAGAAGACGCCTTGAATGCCCAGCAAATTACCAACCGTATCATAAATCGGCGTCTTGATCGTTTGGACATAGATCGGTGGCCGATCCAAAGTTTGGTGTGTTTCGATGATTTCCTGCGACTGCCCCGAAGCCATGATTCGCTCGTCATCCGCCCGATATTTCTCGGCCAGTTCCGCGGGATGCAAGTCAAAATCAGTTTGGCCCAACAATTCTGACCGTTCGCGCCCCGATGTTTGGAAGAACAAGCTGTTGCCGAAGATAAAGCGCCCGTCAATATCTTTGCGAAAAATATTCATGGGCAACGTTTCGACAAGGGTGTGATACAAAGCCTCGGATTCGCGCAGTGCGACCTCGGCTTGTTTTCGATCGGTGATGTCGCGCCCTACCGATTGAATTTCGATCAGCGTTCCGTGTTCGTCATGGATGGCATAGTCCTCCCATGCAAACCAGCGCCAGCCGTCGACGGCCTTAGCGCGCTGTTCAACCTGAATACGGTAAGGCGGCACATTCAAACCTTCCATGGCTTTGAGGGTCGACGCCAGATCATCGGGATGGACTAACGGCATAAACGTGCCGCGCAATAAAGCATCGCGAGTTTGGCCAAACTTCCGGCAATATGCGTCATTGACATACGTAAAGTGCCCGGCCGAGTCTACCCGCACAATCAAGTCCGTCTGCGACTCGATCAAGCCGCGATAGCGCGCTTCGCTCTGACGCAAGGCCTCTTCGGCGTGTTTGCGCAGCGTGATGTCCCGAGCGATACCGCGATAACCCCAAAATTCACCACCACCGCCGATCACGGGCGCGCCATTAGTTTCCAGAATCACTTCGCGGCCATCCGCGTGTAAGACACGGCTCTCCATGCCGGAAAAGCGAACTCGTTGTCCCTTCAATTCATCAAAGAGCGGCCTCAAACGTCGGGCCTCGTCCGCTGGCATGAGATCAAAAGGTGTCTTGCCAAGTATTTCGTGCGGTTCATAGCCGCGCAACGCGCGGACTTGCGGGCTGGTGTACACGTATCGATCATTTTGATCGATTTGCCACACCCAATCAACCGTATCTTCGATCAGATTGCGATAGCGTGTTTCGCTGGCATGCAGTTCGGCAGTGCGTTCAGCCACACGGTCTTCCAGTTCCTGGTTAATCTCGCGCTGCCGCTGTTCGGCTCGGAAAAGTTCAGTCACGTCGATAAACGAGACCACCACCGCGTATGGTTCGCTGTCACTGGCTCGAAACATTGGCTCAGTATTAACCGAAATCCAGGTGAGTGTGCCGTCCGGTTTGTGGATCCCCATGATCACGTCACGACACGACTTACCCGTCTGCAGTGTCAGTGCGACGGGCAGCAAGTCAGGCAGGCAGGGAGATCCATCTGGCAAAATCGATCGCCAGGTAGGATCGAGTAAAGTGCGACCCAACACCTGGGCGTGGGGTAAGCCTAGAATTTGTTCAGCGTAAGCATTTGCGAAGATAATGCCGCCGGTGCGTTGCTGCAGAATAATGCCTTCTGCCAGCACATCCAAGATCGAGCGATTACGCACTTCGCTATCGATCAAGGCATCCACCGTCCGGCGATGGGCCGTGATGTCGACCATGACGCCCTCAATACAATGAGTCGCCGTGTCCTTGTGAGCCTCCATTAACACCCACAACAAGGAACCATCTTGCCGCTTAAATGGAATCTCAAACGTGCCGAACGTCCCATCGTCTTTGAGCTCGGCCAGCAGGCGTGCTCGATCGGCCGGGTTGACGTAGTGAGCGACGCTCAAGAAGACTGACTTAATTTCCTCGGCGGTATCATACCCAAACATCGCCGCCAGTTTTTGATTGGCCTCCAGAATTTGGCCTTCTTGAATGGACGAGCGAAAGATGCCGACTTGGGCGGAGTTGAACAGTCGCCGATATTTTTCTTCGCTGCGCTGCAAGGCCGCCTCGGCCCGGCGGCGATCAGTCACATCGTGAATAATGGAATAGAGCAGCTGGTGTCCCCCCCAGTTGATCGCGCCGCTGCGAACTTCCACGTCACGAATCTCGCCATTGGCAAGTCGATGGCGAAAGTCAAAATAATTCTTCTTGAACTGCCGAGCCCGCTGCATCTCTGCCTTGACCTCTTCCGGCGGTAACACATTAAAGTCCGAGATGCGCATGTCGACCAGTTCCGCATGAGCGTAGCCATAGTACTGGCAAGCCGCTGGATTTGCGTCAACGATGTTGCCCGTATCCGGATCGATCAACAACATGACCGAGTGATGGTTGTTGAACAAGGCCGAATAGCGATCAGCAGCCTGATCGGCCTTCGCCAGGGCACTCTGAACATCGATGGCGACGGTCTGAAGACTTGCCACCAATTGATCTAGATTAGATTGGAAAGACGGATCAGCAGCAGATCGCAGCGAAGCCAACGATTGCCGAATTTCCGCCAGACGCAACAACGCATCCAGGTCGGGCATAATTTTCCCTTTAACCAGTAGATATAACGATACTACTGCAAATGGCCTATTTTGCGCTTACGGTCATCTTGCAGATACATTACAGAAGCATTGCCAAACGGTTTTGATTGTCAAAACAACTAGAGGATCAAAGCCCAACCTGTAGAGGAAAATCGTCGGAGGATCAGGCGCGTGCTTGCCGCGCAATCTGCCGGGCTCGCTGCGGCGCATCGCCAACGTAGTGGCGCGCGTCAAGCAACGTACGAACCAAAGCCGCATCGAGAAACTGCGTGACTGCCGAATCGGCGCACAGTGCTTCAATCAAAGGATTAGCCTGTCCGGCATTCACCGTCGCCCACGCCGCCAGCGCATGCTCGCGGATCACCTCATGCATCACTTGCCGATCGGCGCCTGCTTTGACCGAGGCCATCAGCAACCGTTCGGTCGCCGCAAAAGGCGCATAAATCTGGAAGTTTCGTTCCACACCCGATCGATCGATCTTCAACCCTTCGACCAATCTTGTGGCCGTCATCAGCAGCTCATCGGCACACAGGAACGCCTCGGGCAGGATCAGCCGTCGATTTGCAGAATCGTCCAGTGTGCGTTCCAATAAGGAGAAGGCCCCATCATCCCAGGCCACACGTGGCAGTTGCGCGAGGTACCGCGCCAGCGAATCGATCTTCTCGGCATTGATGGGATTGCGCTTGAAGGGCATGGCTGACGAACCGACTTGCTTCGAACCAAACGGTTCGCTCCACTCACCGATTGGCGGCGATTGCAGCACGCGCAGATCGAAAGCGAATTTGTTCAGCGTCTGCGCCAACCCGGCCAGCGCGTTCAATACCAACCAATCCTGTTTGCGCGGATAAGTCTGCGTCGCTGCGTCAAACGCCGGTAGATTCAACGCCACCATCACGCGTGTTTCCAGTTCATCACGACGCTCGGCGCTGCCCAACAATTCGATGTACGATGCCGACGTTCCAACCGCGCCTTTGAAGCCTTTACCTTTCAGGCCGCGCCGTACGTGGCTCAATTCATCAACATCAAGTAACAAGTCTTGCGCGTATTGCGCCAGCCGATAACCGATCGTCGTGGGTTCAGCGGGCTGCAAATGCGTAAAGGCCATCGTCGGCACATCGGCATACTCGTCAATTTTCGCGGCGAAGGCGGCCAGCACCCTCTTCGTCGCCGCGAGGATCCGATCGAGTGATTCACGCACGCGCAGCGCATCGGCGTTGTCTTCAATGTCCATCGACGTCGCGCCGAGATGGATGATGCCGCCCCCGATCGGACATTGCTCGGCAAACGTCTTCACTTCCGCCATCAAATCGTGCTTGATGTCAGCCTCAATTTGCAGCGCACGCTCAATGTCGATCTGATCGACGTGCGCCTGTAGATCGGCCACTTGGCCAGATGTCACCAACCCAAATTGAGATTGCGCCTCAGCCAACGCCACCCAGATGCGTCGCCAGAGTTGACGCTTGTGCGTCTCACTCCAAATCGCACGCATCTCTTGTGAGGCATAGCGCCATGAAAACGGCGACTGAAATGATGAATGACGAATGTCCAATGACAAACACTCCGTGCGTGTGTCTATCGCGCTACACTTCAAAAATTTGTGATCGATCTGGCCCGACGGAAATGTGCGAAACTTTGACGCCTGTGAACGTCTCGATCTGCAGGATGTAGACGCGCGCGGCCAGCGGCAAATCTTCAAGGCGGCGCGCATGCGAGATGTCTTGATCCCAGCCGGGTAGTTCGCTGTAAACTGGCTGACACTGACACAGCGTTGTTTGATCGTTCGGGAAGTTGACGATGGGCGAATCACAGCACGAATAGGCAATGCACACTGGGATTGGGCTAATGCCGGTGAGGATGTCCAACTTGGTCAGCACAATTTCCGTCAAGCCGTTGATGCGCGCCGCATACTTCAACGCCACTAGATCGAGCCAGCCCGTGCGGCGCGGTCGCCCCGTTGTGGAGCCGTATTCATCCCACGGATTTTCTCCGGTCCCGCGCAGTCGAGCCGCTTCCTCGCCTTGAAGTTCGGTCGGGAACGGACCCGCTCCCACGCGCGAACAAAACGCCTTCGCCACGCCGATCACGCGTCGCACATGCCGCGGCCCTACGCCCAGCCCCGTCAACACGCCACCGGTGATCGTCGACGAACTGGTGACGTACGGATAAGTACCATGATCGATATCGAGTAGCGTGCCTTGCGCGCCTTCTGCCAACACCATTTCGCCGCGTTCCAGCGTGGCATGCACCAGTCCTGTCGTATCGGCCAGATGCGGCGCAAAGCGTGCGGCCAGCGGCGCGTATTCGGCCACCACCGTATCGGCGTCGAGTGGCGGCTGTTCGTAACCGCGCAACAATTCATTTGTATGCGCGATGTGCGCACGCACGGCGGCTTCAAACGCAGCCGGATTAGCCATCAATGCGGCACGCACACCGTCACGCGCCACCTTATCGGTATAGGCCGGACCGATGCCGCGCTTCGTCGTGCCGATCGCTTGATTACCCTTGCTGGCTTCACCGGCCCCGTCGAGGGCGATGTGGCCGGGCAGCAATAGATTAGCCGCGGTGTCGATCTTCAGCCGATCGGGGTTGAGATTCGCGCCGTATTCGTTGAGTTCATCGACTTCCCTCGCCAACGAGCGGAGGTTGATCACCATGCCCGCGCCTAATACATTGATCGCATGATCGTGAAAAGCGCCGGCCGGGATGAGGTGCGTGCGGATGAGCGTGCTGCCGATCGTGATGGTGTGCCCGGCGTTATCGCCGCCATTGTAGCGCGCGACAATGGCTGATTGCGCGGCGAGTTTATCGGCGATGTGGCCCTTGCCTTCATCGCCCCACTGGGCGCCGATGAGTGCGGTCACAGACATAGCAGCCTCCTGCACAGCGGTTTGTGCGCGACGTTTTCCATACGCGATCCCTTCGCGTACACGATGCTCTTCGCGCATTATAACATGCCGGGAACCAAACTCACGGGCAACGCGTTTATTGGGAGGAAACACCACACATTTATCAAACTCGTCACAGTCACAGTGTGCGAGTGCTTTACCTGGGGAGGAAAAGCATGTTTCAATCGATGAAAACCTATTTGGCATTAGCGTTGATCGGGTTAAGTGTTGGCGCGTGCATGCCAGCCGAAGCAGCCATCGCAACCTCATCGGGCACTGCGCCGACGCCGGTGGTGTCGATGCTTAAGCCTATGTCCGTGGCTGATGTGCATATCGACATCGGGGTTGGTTCGCCGATGCCAGTCGATGCGTTCATCAGCGGTGAGCTGCCTGATACTTGCGCACAACTCGCTGAAATGAAGGTCGAACAGACACAGTTCGAGTTTCAGATCTCAGTGTTGACGACGGCTTCAGAAAAGGCCGATTGCCTGCGTGATACACTGCCGTTCCGCATGTCGGTGCCGTTGAACATGGTGAATCAATCGGAAGGTATGTACACCGTCAAAGTTAACGGCGCAAGCACGACGTTCAAATGGCCGTCAGAGCCGACGATCACGCCGGAACCGATCGGCGCGCCGTCTGTCCTGCAGACGTATCGCAGCACCGCGTACGGCATCGAAGTGGATTATCCAGCCGGTTGGATTCTCGAAAGTTCGGGCGATGGCGCGATCTTGTGGTCGAAGCAACCGGTGAAAGTGGGCGTGGGTGGTGTACCCGCGGACGTCGCCAAGATCGATATCGGCGGCGAGTTGGGTTCGACCGTTACGCTTGACGAGTTGGTCGCGCGGCAGAAACAAGGCGTGGCCGAAGTGAACGGCAAGATTTTATCGGAAGAGGCACTGACTTTGGCAAGCGGGCTGCGCGCTATCCGCATGAGTGTCTCGGCAATGGGCGACAACGTGACGCTGTTAACGATCGTCAACGGGCATCCCGTTGTGTTGACCGGCTACGGAGATCTTGGCCGGTTCGATGAAGTGGCCCGCACTTTGCGGCCAATTCAACCTTAGCAACTCGTTTGTTTGCCAGCAGATCATCCGGCGCTCAATCACTTGAGCGCCGGACTGTTTCCACCGACCGAATGCGGTATACTCGTGATTGTTATGAACACCGCTTTCTTCGATCAACTCGCCGCGTATCTGGATCAGCATTCTATCGTCTATCAACGCCGCGCGACGCGTCATGACCCGCTCGAGCTAGCTGACCTCTCGATCGAGTTGCGCGTGCCGATGTTGTTGGGGCTGGGCAGCGTCACGCACCATTACGCTTTCTATGATCTCGATCGATTGACCTCGCCCGTCACCGATCGCGCCGCCTACCTGCGCGATCTTCACGCTCAGCATCGCCGCACCGTCAACGCGCGTTTCAAAACACCGCGCGCGTTCCGCTTGCACATTCCCGATGTGGTCACCATCGCCGTCGCCGCCGAATTCGATCGAGCGTGCCGCGATCTGGCGTTGTCGCCAGCGTATTCGATCGTAGGCGGCGAGGCGCATCTGCTCGTTCTGCTCGCCGTCCGATCGGCCACCGTCACCACCCGTGGTTTATCGCCTCGCTACGAAATGCATCCAACGCAGGCTCGCGCCTTTGTCGAACGGATTGCGCGCGAGCTATTAGCGCCTACTTCGTATTAATCACAAAATTAAAGGTGGCCACATCGCCAGCGGGCGCGGTCTGCAAATTGACGATCAACGCCGGATCGAAAATGCCGTCGCGCGTGTTGGTCGGTTCGTCGGGAAAGTAGAGTTGCGTCGTCAAGATCGGGCCGTTGGGGGCTTGCACTTTAACGTGGATGTGCCGTGTGCGCCCCGGGTACAGACCCGGCACGACCGTCTCTAATTGATAGCGACCAGTCGCATCGGTGACCTGGTGGCCGCGGAAGTTGTAGCCCGCGTTATCGTACGCACCTTCGTCGTCGGCTTGCCAGAAGTCGAGCCACGCGCCGACCACCGGCTTGCAATCGGTTGTCAACACGTAGCCAGTGACGATCAATTTTGTGCCGCCGCTGTTGGCGCTAGCCAGATCAGTTCGATCGGGTGTGTCGGC
>JAXLWI010000037.1:0-41683 GCA_046328575.1 Anaerolineae bacterium | reverse complement strand
AGTTTGGCAAGCTCTATCGGCGCTTGCATCGCATTCGGCACGCGTTGTTGAAAGTGCCCGATGACAAACTCAACAAGATCGTACACGACGCCGCGCAGTTAGACTCGCGGCACATGTCGCTGAAGGATCTCATGCTGATCGTGATGAAGTCGCATCCGCAACTGTTGTTGGAAGTGGTGCCGTACTTTTTGGGACAGTAAGTCGTGCTGAATGCTCAGTCATCAGTTCGCAGTGGTTTCGCGCTGGGAACTGATGACTGAAAACTGAAACCCGAAGACTAACTCTTTGCTGCCGCATCTTCCTCCAGGAACAATTCGCCGCTGAGGTCATCATAGGCGAACAGTTCGGCGTAACGACCCCAATCCACCGCTACATCCAGTTGATCCTTGGCGTACTCGCCGAAGTCGTTTTGCAGCTGCTCGATGAAGTAGTCCTCGGCGATGCGGCGATTGTCGTCCTTTTGCAGCGTCTCGTAAATCCAGCGAATCGTGGGCAGGCGCAGCACGCGCCCTGCCAGAATTTCTTTACGCGCGATGATACTGGCATCGGCAAAGGCCTGACCCAGCCCGGTCAGTTTGATGTCACCTTGATCGACTGTGGCAAAGCCCATCACTTCCGCGGCTTCGACGATCGGCAATACGTCGTCCAACTCCAGCCGCAAGTCTTCGGTCAAGCGATACAGATCGTGCTGGCCGCCTTCTTCGTTGACTTTTTCCACCAGACCCGCCAGCCGGTTGATCGTCGCGGCGGGCAGTTTGGACACTTGTCCGGCACCGGGCGCAGCGCCCAGCACATCGGCCTCTGGCTCGGTCTTGCCTGCCACCAGCCCATACACTTTGTCGACCAACGCTTGAAAGGCCGTGTCTTTGCGATGACGCGGATGAGCCAGGGTCACCGTCAACTCAGCCACGACGTGGCCGGGTTCTTTGTCCATCACCACAATCCGATCGGCCAACATGACCGCCTCTTCGATGTTGTGTGTGACCATCAACACCGCTTCGGTGGGAATCGATTTGGTCTGCCACAGTTCCAGCAGTTCGCCGCGCAGCGCCTCGGCGCTCAACACATCCAACGCGCTGAACGGTTCGTCGAGGCAGAACAGTTCCGGCTCCACGGCCATTGCTCGCGCAAAGCCGCACTTCTGCCGCATACCGCCCGATAGCTCACGCGGATACGCTTTCTCGAAACCATCCAACCCGACTTTATCCAACAGCGCCACGGCCTTCGCCCGCCGATCGGCTTCGGCGACCCCGCGCGCTTTCAGCGCCACTTCGACGTTTTGCTGCACCGTCAGCCACGGATACAGTGCAAAGGTCTGAAACACGATCGTGGCGTGTGGATTGACGCCCGCTTGCGGCTGTCCGCGATAAAGCACTTGGCCTTCGCTGACCGGATTCAGTCCCGTGATCATGCGCAGCAGCGTCGATTTGCCGCAGCCCGATGGGCCGAGCAGACACACGAACTCGCCCGGTCGAATCGTCAGGTTCACGCCCTGCACGGCCACAAACTTCTTGGCGCCTTGCCCGTACCAGCGCGACACATTCTTCAATTCCAGCAACGGTTGAGTATTAACGATATTGATCACCATGCGACACCCCCAATTCATAATTCACAATGCGTAATGCACAATGCCTTTTGTCATTGATCATTGTTTCTTGTTCCTTGTCCTCACTCCATCTTGAAGCGATCTTCTGCAATGCGATACAGCCGCCGCCACAACGTGCGATTGATCGTAACGACGGTGATGATCAGCGCGAGCGTCGAGGCGAGCAGCAGCGCATAGTTGCCACGCGCGGTCGCTTCGGCGATCAATGCGCCGATGCCAGTGGCGGAGTACGTATCGCCGCCAAACTTGATGTATTCCGCCACGATGCTGGCGTTCCACGCGCCACCGCCCGCCGTGATCATGCCCGTGATGAGATACGGAAACAGCGACGGCAGAATCAACGTGCGCCAGCGTGCCCACCCTTTCACTTGCAGCAGTGACGTCGTATAGCGCAAGTCTTGCGGAATCGCGCTGGTGCCTGCGATCACGTTGAACAGCACATACCACTGCGTGCCGAGCAACATCAAGATGATGGCAGGCAGATGAAGACTGCCAGTCAGATCGATCAACGCCAGCACGATCACGGGAAACAACGCCGTCGCCGGAATCGAGGCTACTACTTGCACGATCGGTTGCAGAATGGCCGCCGCGCGCTTGTTTGAACCGATCAGCACACCGACCGGGATCGTCCACACGACGGCGATTACCAGTGCAATCGCCACGCGCAGCAGCGTTGCCAACACGCCTTCGCCGATGCGGCCGTATTCGCTTAAAGGCAGCGTCGATAGCAAGCCTACGGCCTGAATACCCGCGTAAATGAGGCCGATGACGACGAAGATGGCAATCGCGATCGCCACGATGGACGGTCGGGTGCGGGTGGCTTCATCGGCTTGCGGATTGGCCTTGAAGCGCCGCACCAAGGCTTGATCGAGTCGTTCATTGATCGGGCGCGAGAAGTGCGTCGTAAAGGTCTGTGCGATCCACGAGCGGCTGAGCAAATCGTAGAACCATGATTCGGGCGCATCATCACCGGCGACCATCTGTACTTTGAAGCGATCGGCCCACACCAGCACCGGTCGCCACACCAACTGATCGAGCAGCACAATGACGAGCACCAGCGTGAGCAGACCGAAGAAAATGGCTGGGATATTGTTTTGATTGGCTGCTGCCTGCAAGTAACTGCCCAGTCCCGGCAACCGAAAGTCGCGCTCGCCCACGGTGAAAGTTTCAGACGCCATCAAGAAGAACCAACCGCCAGCCCAAGACACGATCGAGTTCCAGATCAAGCCGTTGGCGGCGAACGGCATCTCCAGTGTCTTGAAGCGCAGCCACGCGTTCAAGCGAAAGATTTTGGTGGCTTCGCGCAGTTCTTCGGGAATCGTCGTCATCGACTGATAAAAGCTGTACGTCATGTTCCACGCCTGACTGGTGACGATCAAGACCACCGACGCGAGCTCGGTCGCGAAGCGCTGCGGCAGAATCGATGTGAGGCTGAGCAGCACGACGGGCAGGAACGATAGAATCGGTACGCTCTGCAGGATGTCTAGCAGCGGCAGCATGATTGTGCGCGCGGTGCGATTGCGTGCCGCCGTATAACCGTAGACCAGTGTGAACGCGAGCGAGATGAGATACGCAATCGCCATGCGGCCGGTCGATAAGAACGCATACCAGGGCAGGGCCGTGGGGGCCAGAGAAATATCAGGACCGGTGACGGATTGTGGGGCGTTGATCGCCAGCCGTACGCCGAGGTACAACAGCGCGGCCAATACCAGGCCGATCAGCGCATCGCCCGCGCTGAGGACGGGACGTGAGTGGTTGATGGTGAGTTCGAAGCGGCGCATGCGGGCCTCCCTATGGCAACAAACACAATCCCCGCGTCAAAGGGCGCGGGGATCGAGGCGGCTTCGACTCGAACGAGGCAAGCCTACGCTTGCCCTAAACGCTACCGTTTGACGCGTTGAGCGGTGTGTTGCGATCTATGATCTGAATCGGTTGCTAAACACGTATCCATGGTTTTTCCTTGATGCGGAGTGAGTGTACACCCGCGCCGAGTCAAAGTCAATCAGTCAAAAGACCGAGGTGGCCGCTAGTGGCAATCGGCTGCGCGATCGGATACAATTTCCAGTGAGGCCAGTGGCAACACCGGCTTTGAAAGCGAATTACAGGAAAAGAGGTGGTCGTTTGAGTCAAGCCGTCGTTGAACGCTGAAATCACTTTAATTTACACCGACGCAGCAGGTTAGCAGTTGTCGGCGTTCAAGGGAGGGTTTGAAAATGTTAGCGGATAAGCAACAACTTAGTTTGCATGGCGACTTTGCGGCCGGTCTCAGAACCTTGCCGCCGCTATCCGTCGCTTCGGATTTTGCGCGCGGGGAACGGACACTGCCGCAGCCTGAAGTGCAACCGGATTTTGCGCGCGGGGAACGCACCTTACCGATGGAACCGGTTGAGCCTGATTTTGCGCGCGGCCAACATCCGGAAAAAGCATAACTACGTTCGTAACAACTGAACAAACCTTGTGTACCGGCCCTGTGATGAGCAGGGCCGGTTGCTTTATGAGTGATGGATGTCACATCGGCAGGTAGTCCGTTCGGCTCTGCCCATCATTGATCGAGCGTGCTAGAATGCCAATCACGCGTTGCGTCAGACTAGTCTGAGGTGAACATGGATCTGAGTATCATCGTTATCATCTTACAATTAATCTTCCTAGAAGGCATTCTCTCTATCGATAATGCGGCTGTCCTCGGTGCGATGGTGTCGCACTTGCCTGACGATACGCCGATCCGCTGGCCGTATTCGATGCGTCATTTGGGCGATTCGCTGCATCGCTTGTTGGGCAATCAGCGCACGGCGGCACTGCGCGTCGGTTTGCTCGGCGCGTATGCGGGCCGCGGCCTCATGCTGATCATGGCGAGCTTCGTCATCCACAATCCGTGGCTCAAAGTTTTGGGCGCACTGTATCTGCTCAAACTCGCCTTCGATAACTTGGGGCGCGCCGAGCCCGGCGAAGTCGATGGGCACGTGCACCCAATCGAAACCAAATCATTCTGGTCGATCGTGCTCACCGTCGAACTGGCCGATCTGGCGTTCAGCCTCGATAACGTCGTCGCCGCCGTCGCCGTCTCCGATAAGTTATGGGTCGTCATGCTCGGCGTCGCACTTGGCATCGTGTTGATGCGTTTCGCGGCGGGCTGGTTTAGTTACTTCGTCGAGCGTGAGCCGATCTTAAAAACGGCGGCGTACGTGTTAGTGTTGAACATCGCTGTCGAGTTGCTGCTCGAAGATTTTGCCGGCGTCATCATCACCGATTGGGTGCGCTTCGGTGTCTCCATCGCCACGATTGTATTGGCGCTGCTTTACGCACACCTGCCGGTGCTGCACATTTTCAAGCCGATGCTGGTCTGGCTGTCCGAGGGTTTCGGCAACTTCAACGAAGTGTTCGATTGGGCGTTGGAGCCGATCTTAGGGTTGGTCCGTTTTAGCGTGCGACTGGTGCGCGGCGATTTTGCCAAGACCCGATCGATCCAGCTGGCCACCTCGGATGTTGAACCGCCGCTGTCAGTGCCGCCCAAATCTTAACGGTTTCTTGCGCATCATTAGGTGCTTTACTCAACGCCTGTCTCGCTAAGTGAGGCAGGCGTCTCCAATTTTCGACTAGCTCTTCGATCAATAGCGTGATTAATGTCACGCACTCATGCTCCATTCGGCTCTGTCAAGGCACAGTCGAGCATGTTAAAATTCAAGGCAGGCGCGGCAGGCAAATCAATTCTCCGCGACTACCCATCATTGATCTTGGAGCGTCTGCATGGCCTCGACCGATCTGACAACCCCGTGGCACAGTCACTCGATTGAAAAAGTCTTATCTGATCTGGACACGCAACTAGAACACGGTTTGACGGAAAACGAAGCCACTGCGCGCTTAAAGACGCACGGCCATAACGAATTGCGCGAGCGACCGCGTCCGCCCTGGTACAAGATGGTGATCGATCAGCTCAACAGTTTCGTCGTGATCCTGCTGATCGTTGCCAGTGTCATCTCTGCATTGTTGGGCGATACCATCGAAGCGGTGGTCATCATGGCGATTGTGGTGTTGAATGCGGTGCTGGGTGTGGTGCAAGAGGGCCGCGCCGAGCAAGCCCTGGCCGCACTGAAAAAGATGGCCGCGCCCGAAGCCGAAGTTATCCGCGATGGCCATCGGCGCCGCGTGCCTGCGCGCGAACTCGTCCCCGGCGATGTGGTCTTATTGGAAGCGGGCAACTTCGTCCCTGCCGATTTGCGCCTCATCGAAAGCGTCAACCTCAAGATCGATGAATCGTCGTTAACAGGCGAATCCGTCGCGGTGGAGAAACACGCAGCGGCTGATCTCCGGCCTGATATTCCTCTCGGCGACCGCAAGAATGCCGCCTACATGAGCACCACTGTAACTTACGGGCGCGGGCGCGGCGTCGTCACCGGCACGGGCATGCAAACGCAGATCGGCCTGATTGCCGAGATGATCCAATCATTTGAAGAAGAACCCACGCCGCTGCAAAACAAACTCGATGAACTGGGCAAAGTCCTCAGTACGGTGGCCCTTGCCATCTGTGGTCTGGTCTTCGTCGTCAAAGTCCTGCGCGAGACCAACCTCGATCTGATCTTTGCGGCGAACGGTGGGCTTGGCTCGTTCTTCACAGCCTCTGGTTCCACCATCGTCGAATCATTCTTGATCGCCGTCAGCCTCGCCATTGCGGCTGTGCCGGAAGGTCTGCCCGCCATCGTTACGATTAGCCTGGCGTTGGGCATGCGCGAGATGATCAAGCGCCACGCGTTGATCCGCAAACTGTCGGCGGTGGAAACGCTCGGTTCTGCCACGACGATTTGCTCCGATAAAACCGGCACGTTGACGCAAAACGAAATGACCGCCGTGAAATTATGGACGCATCACGCGCTGATCGATGTCGAAGGGCGCGGCTATCAACCCGAGGGGCGCTTCACGCTGAAAGGCCGCGACCTCGACGCGTTGGCCGATGTGGAAACTTCGACGTTGTTGTGGGCGGCGGCGTTGGCCAATGACGCCGTGCTCGAACCGACGGGCGCATCTGAAGACAAGCCCACATATCGCATGGTGGGCGATCCGACTGAAGGCGCGTTGCTGGTCGCGGCAGCCAAAGCGAATTTGTGGCGGCCTGACCTCGAGCAGAATTATCCGCGCGTGGCCGAAGTGCCCTTCGATTCCGATCGCAAGCGCATGACGACGATTCATGAAATTCGCCACGCTACTGAAGACGACGGTAGCCCGTTCTTGCCCGGCGAATCAGGCTATGTGGTGTGCGTCAAAGGCGCGCCCGATCTGTTGCTGGAAAAAGCGACGCTGTTGCAGCATCGCAAAGGCCCACTGTCTTTTGAAGATCACGACTGGGCCGAGATCAAAGCGGCGAACTCACACCTTGCCTCGCAAGCGTTACGCGTGCTGGGTGTGGCTTACAAGAAACTCGATCATCTGCCTGCGCCCGATGAGATCACCGCCGACAACATCGAACGCGATCTGATCTTCGTCGGCCTGATCGGCATGATCGATCCCGCGCGGCCCGAGGTCGCTCCGGCGGTGGCGAAGGCGCGTCGAGCAGGCATCCGCACCGTCATGATCACCGGCGATTATCCCGACACCGCGAAAGCCATTGCCACCGAGATCGGCATTATGCGTGACGGCAGCACCGTCCATACGGGCGCAGAACTCGATCGGATGAGCGAGGCCGATCTGCTCGCGGCGACCGATCACACCGACGTTTTCGCGCGCGTGAGTCCGCAGCACAAGGTTCGCATCGTCGAAGCGTTCCGCGCGAAAGATCAAGTGGTGGCGATGACGGGCGACGGCGTTAACGATGCGCCCGCTCTCAAGCGGGCCAGCATCGGCGTGGCGATGGGCATTAGCGGCACGGATGTGAGCAAGGAAACCGCCGACATGGTGTTGACCGACGACAACTACGTGTCGATCGTGAGTGCGGTTGAGCAGGGCCGCATCATCTACAGCAACATTCGCAAGTTTGTGTTTTATCTGCTGTCGTGCAACGTCGCCGAGATCGGCATCATCTTCATTGCGGCGTTGGCGGGCTGGCCGACGCCGCTCACCGCGATTCAACTGTTGTGGCTCAACCTCGTGACGGATGGCGCACCCGCACTCGCGCTCGGCATGGAGAAAGGCGATCCCGATACGATGGATGTCGCGCCGCGTCCGGCGAAGGAGCCTATCATCAACGGGCCGATGCGCCTCGGCATTTTGGTGCAGACCATCGCCATCACGGGCGCGTCGTTGGCCGCGTATCTGATCGGGCGCGGGTTGGAACCGGACAACATTCGTCTCGCGCAGACAATGGCGTTCTTCACGCTTTCGTCGTCTGAATTGTTCCGTGCGTTTACGGCTCGATCGGAACGGTATCCGCTCCTCAAGATCGGCGTGTTCACCAACAAGTACATGTTCTATGCCGTCGCTTCATCGCTGATCTTGTTGCTCGCGGTGATGTACTTGCCGTTCCTGAATGAGCCATTTAACACCGTACCCTTGCAACTCAATCACTGGGCCGTGATGCTGCCGTTGATCTTCACACCGTCGATCGCGGCAGAGCTGACCAAATTCTTCACGCGCCGCATGGAGTTGAAGCACGCGGTCGTTTAAGAATAGGACATCGATGCACGCTGATGCAGAAATATCAGCGTATTCGGCGCCAATCGACGTCCCATCTCTATGCTATAATCGAAACGGGTGGGGGTAAGAGCAGTCATGCTGCGACCTTCACCCGTTTTGCTACCCTATCTGCCGGAGTATGCTATGTCTGTCAACGATCCCCAGATTCCGTGGCATAGTCAGTCGATTGAGACCGTCGCCGCCCAACTGAAGACCCAATTGGATGCAGGCCTGACGGCGGCTGACGCCCAAACCCGATTGACCCAGCTTGGCCCCAACGAACTTCGCGAGAAACCGCCCACGCCGTTTATCAAGTTGGTGATTGCACAACTGAATAGTTTTGTCGTGATCCTGCTGATCGTCGCCAGCGTGATCTCCGCGCTGCTGGGCGATTGGGTCGAGTCGGCTGCTATCATGGCCATCGTCGTGCTGAATGCGGTGTTAGGTGTGGTGCAGGAAAGCCGCGCTGAAGCCGCGCTGGCCGCGCTGAAAAAGATGGCCGCGCCCGAAGCCGACGTAGTCCGCGACGGGCATCGCCAGAAAATTCCGGGCCGCGAACTCGTGCCTGGCGATGTGGTGTTACTTGAAGCGGGCAACTTCGTCCCCGCCGATCTGCGTCTGATCGAAAGCGTCAACCTCAAGATCAACGAATCATCGCTCACGGGCGAATCGGACGCGGTGGAGAAGCAAGCCAGCATGACGTTGAAAGAAGAAGCGTCGCTGGGCGATCGCAAGAACGCGGCCTACATGAGTTCGATGGTGACGTACGGGCGCGGGCGCGGTATCGTCATCGGCACGGGCATGCAAACGCAGATCGGCCTCATCGCCGAGATGATCCAATCGTTTGAAGAAGAACCCACGCCGCTGCAAAAGAAACTCGATCAGTTGGGCAAGACGTTGGGTGTGGCCGCGCTGGTAATCTGCGCGCTGGTGTTTGTGGTCGCGGTGCTGCGTGACACCGATCTCGGTGTGATCTTCAGCGCAGGTTTAGGCCAGTATTTCCAGCAATTCCAAGACAAACTCGTCGAGACGTTTTTGGTCGCCGTTAGTTTAGCCATCGCCGCTGTGCCGGAAGGGCTGGCCGCCATCGTCACGATCAGCCTCGCGTTGGGCATGCGCGAGATGATCCGCCGCCACGCGCTGATTCGCAAATTGTCGGCTGTCGAAACGTTAGGTTCGGCCACGACCATCTGCTCCGATAAAACGGGCACGCTGACGCAGAACGAAATGACCGCCGTGCGCCTGTGGGTGCATCACGCTGAGTTCACCATCGAGGGACGCGGCTATCAACCCGAAGGTCAGTTCGCGCGCGCCGATCGTAACAACCACTCGATCGATCCCATCGACGATGTGGAAGTGGGCGGCTTGTTGTGGGCGGGCGCGTTGGTCAACGACGCGCAGTTAGAGCCGACGGGCGAATCGGCCGACAAGCCGACTTATCGCATGGTCGGCGATCCCACCGAAGGCGCGTTGATCGTCGCGGCCGCCAAGGCCGGGTTATGGCGATCGGAATTGGAACGCCGCTATCCGCGCGTGGCCGAAGTGCCATTCGATGCCGATCGCAAGCGCATGAGCACCATCCACGAATTGCGCGATCCCAGCGAAGACGACGGCAGTCCGTTTGTGCCGCGCGATAAGGGCAGTTACGTGGTGTGCGTCAAAGGCGCGCCCGATCTGCTGCTGGAACGCTCGACGCAGTTGCTGCACCGCAAAGGCCCGCTGCCCATCGACGCTGAGGATCGCCAACAGATCGCGGCGGCGAACTCGCGCATGGCCTCGCAAGCGTTGCGCGTGCTGGGCGTGGCCTATCGCAAGTTCGATCGCCTGCCGGAGAAGATCACGGCGGAAGATCTGGAACACGATCTGATCTTTATTGGCCTCGTCGGCATGATCGATCCGGCGCGGCCCGAAGTGAAACCGGCGATTGCCAAAGCACGCGGCGCGGGCATCCGCACGGTGATGATCACTGGCGACTACAAAGAGACCGCGCGTGCTATCGCGGGCGAGATCGGCCTGCTGCGCAAAGATGGTGAAGTTCGTGCCGGAGCTGAACTCGACGAGATGGACGATGCGGCGTTGATGAAAGCGGTCGAGCACACCGATGTGTTTGCGCGCGTCAGCCCGACGCATAAGGTCCGCATCGTCGAAGCGTTCCGCGCGCGCGGGCAAGTGGTGGCGATGACGGGCGATGGCGTCAACGATGCGCCCGCACTCAAGCGCGCCGACATCGGCGTGGCGATGGGCATCACCGGTACAGACGTGTCGAAGGAAACCGCTGACATGGTGCTGACCGATGACAACTACGTGTCGATCGTGAGTGCCGTCGAACAAGGCCGCATCATCTACAGCAACATTCGCAAATTCGTGTTTTATCTCCTGTCGTGCAACGTCGCCGAAGTGGCGATCATTTTCCTCGCGACGTTAGCGGGTCTGCCCGCGCCGCTCACGGCTATTCAACTGTTGTGGCTGAACCTGTTAACCGACGGTGCGCCTGCCCTCGCGTTGGGCCTTGAAAAAGGCGATCCCGACATCATGCAGCAGCCGCCGCGCCCGACCGCGGAACCGATCATCAATCGCATCATGCTCATTCGCATCGCAGTGATGACAGTGGCGTTGACGAGCGTGGTGTTGACGGCGTTCTCGATCGGGTTGAGCCGGAATGATCGGGTGTTGGCGCAAACACTGGCCTTTGTGACTTTGGCTTTGGCAGAACTCCCGATCGCGTTCACCACCCGATCGGAACGGTATCCACTTTATCGGCTTGGCCTGTTCAGCAATCGCTGGATGCAGCGCGCGGTGTTGCTGTCGGTGGTGCTGACGCTGTTGGTGATCTACGTACCATTCCTGAACGACCCGTTCAACACGATGCCGCTGGCATTGGAGCATTGGATTATCATCGTGCCGCTGGCGTTGATCCCGGCGATTGTGTCCGAGGTCAGCAAATACTTCGTGCGGCGCAGTGAGTTGAAGGCGAGTCAGCCGTAGAACTCAACTGTGTTTAGATGGCGAGGCTGCGATAAGGGTGTATCATTGTCGCAGCCTCGTTAGCGTTAAGGACGGCCGAATGACAAAGCATGCCCGTCGGGCGGCGCAGAAACCGATCGAGCCTACCGGCTTTGGTGGCGGCGTGTGGCGTTTAGCGCGTTCGTTGCTGCTGATGGCACTATACATGTTGGTTCTAGCCATTGGCGTGGTGCCCATTACACTGTTGAATGTGCGCTGGCTGGGACTGATTGCAGGCGTGCTGATCTGGTTGATCGGCAGCGCGGTGATGGCGACGTATGCAGCTGATGCCTTTGATGGTTGGGGCTTTGTGTGTGCGGCCGTGCCGATGATGTTGGTGACGTATGTTTTGCCGGATTACGCGGTCTTGCGCGCCACAACCACGGTGCCCGTGAAGACGGTGGCCGATCTTCAGCCGCCTTATGCGGGCCGCGCGTTCGACTTTGATCGAGCTAATATTCGTCCCCAATATAGCGGCACTTATACCTCGGTGACGCGCAGCAAAAGTGGCGGCACAACACGTCGGAACTACATCGTCGCGCCGTTAACGGCTCCCGGCTGGGAGCCCGATCTGCCGGTGTTGGCGTGGGTAGGCTGCAACAATTCATACGTCACGGCGTGTGATGAATGGGCGCTCCGGTATCACGTGGGTGTACTCGCTTCCGAATGGGATCAAGCCGATTTGCGCACGGCGGTAGAAGATGCAGTAAAAGACCACCACCTAATGACCAGCCCCGATGCACCAATCTTCAAGTGGTCCAAGTCTGTTCAAGCCGAAGCCGATAGCGCGCTAAACGTGATTGTGTTTGGCAGTCTATTTGCGTATGGGATGTGGGCTATACCCAAGATCGTGGTAACGGCGTGGCACGGCCTGAACAGCCTATGGCGGAAGTGATCAGAGCGATCGGGATTTGTCGGTAGTCCGCAACTCGATCGGAACAATAATCCTTTCAGCTGCCTTATCGCAGCAGTGCCTGCGACGTGGCGATCGATCTGGGCCGACGCCAGATCACGCCGCTTACCTCAAAGATGGGCACAGCCATCAACAGTAACGCGATGACAAACAACGGCCAGTTGAAAGTGGCGGGCAGCACCTTGCGGACCGCCTCAGCGCCCTGCGGCGCGATTTGCAAAGCGTCGGCCATGAAGACGTACAGGGCCAGCAGCACGCCGCTAAGATTTAACAGCCACGCTTTCCAGCCAGGCCAGATCGGCCGATCGGGTTGATCGAATTGGCTCACCAGCGTTCCGCCGATTACGAGTAACAGCGCAATCGAAACTGGTGACAACACTGGTCCCCACCACGGTAGTGGAATCAGAAACAGCACGTCCCAGTCCATGATCGTTTGTGGCCAGCCGGTAATCACGGCGAGGAACACGTAATAGAAAATGTCCCACACGCCGAACGCGATCATGGCATAAGCGAGGCGGCTGCGCCACGTTCGCCCGGCTAACAAACCAACGGTTAGCAACATGAGCAACGTCGCGGCTTCGCGCACGATTTCGGTTTGGCCGAGGCCGACTGACACCGGCAGCGGCGTTGCTTGATAAGGCTCGATGCGGCCTACTAGCGTGCGCAGATAGACGACGGTAGCCGATTCCATCCACGCCATCGCCAGTGCGAACACGAAGACGATGATCCAGCGTTTCTTGTCGGTCATGCGTTTGCTCCGAGAAAACAGGTCAATTTTGCGGGCGCTGAGTCACCTGTCGAATCAGCACCCCGCCATACGCGCCGATAAAGGCCGGAATCAACGCGATCAAAGTGGCGTATTCGCCGGGCGAGACCGGATCGCGCGGCTGCACTCCGAGTTGGCGTAAGGTGAGGTGCGCCAGCGGCAGCCCCAGCGTCACGATGATGGCCCATCGCCACGCATTGCGCGGTTGAGCGAAGCCAAGTAATCCCGCAAAAATCAAGACGAGTAACGCCGCGGGTTGTGGCTCGGTCGCGTTGAAATCGATCGCGCCGATGACAACGCCGCCCAATAAGGCCAGCAGTGCGCATATCGCCGTTGAGCGCCACGTTGTGCGCGATGAGTTGGTCATCGTAATGATTGTACCCCCGCTATCTTAATCTCTATTTTGTGGGCAGGCGATTGACTTCAAATACGTTTGATTGGCCGTGACCACTTGCCACGCTTGCGATCGACTCCAATTCCAGGTCAGCCAATCGGCGCGTTCGGGCGGAGTCCAGCGATTGAGCAAATAGGCGGCTACGCTGCAGTGCTGATCTTCTGGTATTGATGGTAGAGCGGTGATCAAAGCCGGGATGGCATCGGCGCTGAGGTTGAGCACATAGTAACTGTCGAACGAGTTGGGTGTGTTCACGCGGCTGACGTTGGTGCGGACGATCACGTCGTCGGGGTTGATGGCGCTCAACCCGATCAGCACGACGAAGCCCGCCAGCAGCGCGCCGAATATGAAGCGATTGGCCTGCCCGTACAACACCGTGCCGATGAACCACACAAACACGATCGCGAGCCAGAGCATGAAAGCCGTGGTGTATAGCCGCAGTTCCGTTAGGCCGAATTCGTCGGTGTATAACTTCATGCGCAGCAGCGCCGAAGCCATGATGACGAACAGCAGCGCGATCATCGTCCCGGCCATGAGGTTGTATAGCCGAATCGCCGACGGGGTGTCTTTGCGCAGCAGATGATGAGCCAGCAGCAGCAACGGCAGCACCAGTGCTGCGACGTTGACCAGTTCGAAGAAGCCGCGCCGTGCGTATTCGGCATAGGTGAGCGTCGTGATCGTGCGGATCGTCTCTGCGCCGCCGAAGAAGTAACGGAACTGTACGACCACAAACGCGAAGAACAACAGGTTTAGTGCGCCCAACACCGTGCCGATCTCGACGCTGCCGAGCGACAACCCGCCGCCCGATTTAGCAACTGGCGCTTCTTTGCTCAGCAGCGTTTGTCGCAGAAAACCAGCGACCAGCCAACTCCACGCGCCGATCGTGACGGTGTGCGACACGATCTGATCGATGTCCCAATCGAACAAGTGCCGCACGATCTGATCGAAGGCGGCGTCGGCGGCGGTGAGCAAACTGCCGAAGACCAGCACTAACGGTAGCGCGATAAGCAGCCCGGTGCTTAGACCAACTACTTGTCGCGCGCGCTGCCGCCCGACGACTAAGCCCTGCCATTGGATGTCGCCGAGAACCAGCGAGAACACGCCAAACACGGCGTTGACGCCCGCCATGATCAGTGCGCCAAAGTAATCGATGAAGCCCGCCACCCGCACCCGCCCGCGCAGCGAGCGATACGCGACCAGCGCCAGGGCCATCAGCACCGCGAGAAAATAGCACGTTTGCAGGGTGAACGAATCGCGCCACGCAAAACCGGCCGCGAAGATCACGGCCGGAATCAATAACCAGCGCCCACCGCCGGTGAGCGGCACGCGCAGCACGTTGACAATCACCCTCAGGCCCATCACCAGCGCCGCGATCCATAGGGCAGCGTTGATACCCCACGGCGTCGCGCGCAGCAACGCATCGCCCAGCAGACCGAGCACCAACGAGACGAATAGAATGATCAGAGCGAGTTTTGAGTTGTTGGACATGGTTAAGGGAGGTAATGGGTAACGAGTAACGCGTAAAGTCCGCTAGCCGAACTACCCGTTACTCGTTACTCGCTAGACTTGGGTAATCACCGCAATCACACACAATAGCAGCGCCAGCGCGCGCAGGTCCCAGCGGCCGGTCTTCGCGTTCATACTTTTGGGAGCAAAGACGAGGATTCCGATCAACAACCACAGCCACGGGTTCATCGCACACCTCCCGGATGAGATGTGGTCACTTTAGCCGAAAATGAATTTGAACTGAAGGTCTCGGGTGAGGCAACCTTTGCACTCGCGTGCTTGACAGGGTGCGGGGTTGACTTGATAATCGACAAAACGAGTAATGAGTAACAAGTAAGGGGACGATTTTCTAGTTACTCGTTACTCATTCCAGCGTGGGATCACTCATGACAAATTCACTAGCCATTCGTCTCCTGCTCGTCGAAGATAACGCCTCACTCCGCGCCGCGCTGAAGTCCGGCCTCGAGGCGACGGGCAAGGTCGTCGTGATCGCGGAGACCGATCGGGGAGAGGAATCGATCGGGTTGGCGTTGGCCGATCCCCCCGAAGCGATCCTGATGGATGTGCAGTTGGCCGGATCGCTGAATGGTGTGCAGGCCGCCATCGCCATCCGCCGCGAGATTGCGCGTTTGCCAGTCGTGTTCTATTCGATCCAGGACGACGAGCGATACTATCGGGATTTTCTGGCGTCCGGCATCCTGACGCACTACGCTTACGTTCGCAAGAGCAACTATTTGCTGCCTGCGATGGTTGTGCCGTTGCTGCGGGATGCCATCGCCGGCCGCAGTTTCATCGATCCCGAAATTGAGCAGCGCGTACAGGAAGTGCGATTAAAAGATGAAGACGCGCCGCTCGATTTGTTGGAACCCAATGAACGCGAAGTAGTGAAGTTGCTGGCGCAAGGCATGACCAACGAACAGATCGCCGCCCGATTGGGTTTCCGCGACCGACGAGCCGTCAGCCGCACCAACGGGCAGATCTATTCGGCGTGGGGCTTGGACAACTCGGCGGAAGACGAAAAGACCGCGCGCGCCCGCGCCACATTGATTTACAACACGGGCCGCATGATCATTTGGGACGATGACGGCACACCCCGCATCCGCGACGCCAAGGGCGAGTGGGTGCCGCTAGTGCGATAGCTCGATCGTTTGTCATTAGCCATTGTTAACTGCTCATTGTCATGACGCGCGTATTTGACTTCCTCGTCTATGCCGGCACACAGGCGGTGTCGCTGTTCAACACCGTGATCCTGTTGTGGCTGGGCCTCACCGTGATCTTCACCGGCAATCGCCGCCGACCTGCGACGATCGCGGGCAGTGCCGGTTTGCTGCTGGGCTCGCTCTTCTTCATGGGGCATACGCTCATCATCGCCCACACCGTCGATTTGACCGGCCTGGGCGTCAACACCATCTGGAAGGTGATGTGGTTCGTGGCCGTCACTGCGCCGTACTTTTGGGGGCTGGCGATCTTCTATTATTCCGGCAATCCAGCGGCGGGCAAATGGGTGCGTCGCATTCTGACGGCGGCTGCTTTCTTCATCATTATCACGATGTATGTGGTTGTGCCGTTGCCCTCATTTCTGGAGTTTGTGCTTGCGCCTGTGCTCGCGCCCGTCATCGCGTGGGTGTATGTGCCCTATCTCTTCCTGTGTTTCACGCTGCCGCTGATCGCGCTGCGACGACGGCCCAATGTCCTCGCGCGCGATCCGTTCCGTCGGGCGCGGCCCTGGCTGATCGGGGCGGCGCTGATGCTGGTGCTCGCCGTGTTGGCGTTCGCGTACGCCGCGTACGCCATCGTGCCGCAAGCGATTCCGATCTACAACATGACCGGAGAAGCACTACGCGCCTTGTACCTCGCCGATGGGGTGGTGTGCGGCTTCATCGCCCTGGCGATCATATTGTTGGGGCGCGCTGTGTTAGCGAACAGTATCCTGACTGAGCGCTTGCAATCCAATCGCGGCTTCTTCATGCGCTGGCGCAACGTCGTCGGCGTGGCGATCCTCGGCTCGGGTTTTATCGCGCTGCTCTACACTGCGCCGATTCGACCGATCTACAGTTTGTTGTTGACGGCCGTGCTGGCCGTCATCGCGTATGCGCTCTTTAACTGGCGGCAGTATGTCGAGCACGCTGAGTTTATGAAGCGGCTCGATCCGTTCGTGAAGAGCCTGCACTTACACGACCATCTTCTATCGTCGGGCGCGGATAGCTGGTCGGAGTCACGCGAATTGTTCACGGCCTTGTGTCGCGATGCTCTCAGCGCCGAACGCGCTTGCTTATTGCTTGATGTCAGTAACTCTCCCCCCGATTTCGGAGGGAGTTGGCAGGGAGCCAACCGCCTCGATTATCAATGGCCTACTTCGGCGGATGCCATCCTCGCACGGCCTGTGCCGCACACGATCGAGTGGACGCGCCTCGACGGTGATCACTGGGTGTGGCCGCTGGCCGATTCGCGTGGCGCTGTGGGTCGCTTGATCCTCGGCCCCAAACTCAGCGGCAGCGAATATACCGTGCAGGAATTGCAGGTTGCGGCGACGTGCGCCGAACGCATCCTCGACGCGCTGGCAGGCGAACAGCTGGCGCGCGTGGCCGTGAGTCTGCTGCGCCAGCGCATCGCGCAAGTGCAGGTGATGAGCACGCAGCACAAGCGCATCATTCACGACGAGGTGCTGCCGCAGATTCATCTGGCTTTGCTGAAGGTGGAAGGCTTGCGTAATGCCGAGTCAACCGAGTTGGGTGCGCGCCTCGACGAAGCGACGGGCGCGTTGATGCAGTCGCATCGCCGTCTGTCATCGCTGGTGCGCGAGATGAGCAATGCCGTGCCTACGCGCCTCGAAAGCGAAGGGTTGGTGGCTGCGCTGCGTAGCGCGCTCGATCACGACTTCCGCGACAGTTTCGACACTATCGATTGGCAGGCCGATCAATACGCCAGCGATCAAGCGCGGCAACTGCCGCTTTTTGTCAGCGAGGTGATCTTCTACGCCGCGCAAGAAGCGATCCGCAACGCGGCGCGGCACGGTCGGGGCGGCGAGGCCAATCGGAAGTTGAAACTCGACGTCGCCATCCAAAACGGATCGGGCTTGAAGGTTATCATCGGCGATGACGGCGTGGGGCGAACCTCGGCGCGCGCGAATGGCGAAGCGGGCAGCGGCTTGTTGTTCCATAGCGCGATGCTGGCCGTCATTGGCGGGACGCTGAGCGTGGAAGATCGATCGGGCGGGGGGACACAGGTCGTCATCGCGGTGGCCACCGATACGTAAGATTTCAAAACCAACTGCGCCTTTCTCCGCTATAATCTCATCATCCGTTTGCGAAGCCAGTCAATATCATGTCCACAACTTCACAACGTCCTATGGATTTGCGCCGCCGCCGCGCGCGCATCATCAACTTCTTCTTTCGCGTCTTAGCCAGCGCGTTCCTTATCGATGTCGTGTTGCGCAATCTGGGCGGGCGCGCCTACGCCAATCGCACGCTGCTCAGTCGCTATGTGCGCTTTGCGCGGCAATTCCGCGCGCTGGCCATTGAACTCGGCGGCGTGATGATCAAACTCGGCCAGTTCATCAGCAGTCGCGTCGATATTCTGCCCAAGGAGATCATCGACGAACTGGCGAGCCTCCAAGATGAAGTGCCGCCCGAACCATTTGAGCGGATTCAAAGCGCACTCGAAAAAGAAATGGGCAAACCGATCGGCTTGGTGTTCAACTCGATCGAACCACTGCCCGTCGCGGCCGCCTCGCTCGGTCAGGCGCATCATGTGACGTTGAAAAACAACGAAAAGGTCATCGTCAAGATTCAGCGCCCCGGCATTGAAGCGATCGTGACGGTTGATCTGGCGGCGATTCGTACCGGCGTAAGTTGGCTCAAACGCTACGGCCCCATTCGTCGCCGCGCCGATCTCGATGAACTCTTCGACGAATTTGGCCGCACGTTGTACGAAGAATTGGACTATCTGGCCGAAGGTCGCAACGTCGAAAAATTTGCAGCGGACTTCAAAGACTGGAAGGAGATTCGCATCCCCAAAGTGCATTGGGAGTTGACGACACGGCGTGTGCTAACGATGGAAGACATCGGCGCGGTCAAGATCAGCGACGTAACCGCGTACACCGCGCAGGGCGTCTCGGCTACGGCGGTGGCGCAGATGCTGTTTAAGTTTTACCTGCAGCAAGTGTTCGTCAACGGCTTCTTCCACGCTGATCCGCATTCCGGCAACATCTTTGTCGAGCCGAAAGCAGACGGGTCGTTCACGTTGAATGTAGTGGACTTCGGCATGGTGGGCACGATTCCGCCAGCATTGAAGGCCCAGTTGCGCGAAGCCTTCATTGGCATTGCCACGCGTGATGTGCACCGGTTGGTCGTGGCCATGCAGACGATGGGTTGGTTGCTGCCCAGCGCCGATCTGCCTCAGATCGAACGCGCCGCCAACAAAGCCTTCTCGCGCTTCTGGGGCATCAGCATGGGCGATCTGAAAGACCTCGATCTAAACGAGATGCGTGAATTCACCCGCGAATTCCGCGCGTTGATCTATTCGATGCCGTTTCAGATTCCGTCGAACATGCTGTTTCTCGGTCGGGCGTTGGGCATCCTATCGGGGCTGGCAACGCAGATCGATCCGCGTTTCAACGTCTTCGAAGCGGCTGCGCCCTTCGCGGAGAAGATGATCGCCGACGAGACCGGCTCGATCTTCAAAGTGGCGGTCGATCAGGTTGTAGACTTGACCAAAGCGATTGTGCGGATGCCAACCCAACTCGATCGGCTGCTGGACATCCTCAATCGCGGCGAGTTTCGCGTCAACGTCAATGAGACCGATCGATTGTTGACCGAGTTCACGCACATGAGCCGTTCGGTGCTGCGGCTGCAGCGCACGATCATCTTCATGGGGCTGTTGATCAGTGCCGTCGTGTTGGATGCGATGGGCAATCATGGCGTCAGTACGCTGGTCTTTATCGCCGCGTTTGCTTCGGGCGCGTGGATGGTGTTGCGCGGATAAAAAATCGGGGCAGGTCAAAGACCTGCCCCGACGTGATAGAGCTTACGTTTTCAGCAGATTAAACGCCCCGACCCACAACAAAAACTGCACCAACAACATGCCCCCCCACAGCACATATGAGGCCATGCGCTCGCGCTGATAAACCATTACGCCGATTACGACGTTGACGAGCAGCGTCATCACACCGATGACGGGCAGAATAAACACATCGGAGCGCACGCCCACCCGATCGACGAGGCCCGCGACCGAATAGTGCATCGGCAGGCGCGCCGGTAGATCGGGGTAGCGAAAGCAGATTAGCGCGAACAGACCGATCAAGGCGACGAGCGTCAAACCGCTAAACCCCCACGCCAATCGATCGCGCCACAACGGCCAATCAAACAACGGCGGATGATGGGTGGTCTGCTCGATGGCCTGCGTCGGGCCGAGTTCGTAGCGGGCCTTGATCGATTCGATGAAGCCCGCCGCATCTGTGGGCGAGATCGCGTAGGAGATCGTCGGCGTGACGACGATGAGCTGGTTCTTCAACGCGCTCGACGCGTAAAACAGCGTCAATCCGGCTTCGTTGACTTCGGCTTGACCCTGCATCAACCCCGGCCAACGCCAGCCGCGAAAGCGCCGCGCGCCGCCTTGAACTTCGGTGCCCAGCATGATGCGCTGAATCGCTTCGGTCGGCACCATCTGGCGAATCGGCCCCCACACAATCGTGAGGCTGTTGCGATCGAGCGCATACCCTGAGCGCGCCAGACCGGCCAACTGGTAAATGATGACGCCGATCAGCGGCAGCGAGATCAGCATGAACAGGCCCATGAAGAACGTAACCGGCCCGATCGGCTGGCTGCCGATCACGCCAACGGCGACGAAGTCCAGCACGATCAGCAGCAAGATCAGCAGAATGCCGGTCTGCGTGCCGATGCGTTTATCGGTAATCCATTCTTCCATCTAATGAACCAGCGTCTTCTCCGCGACATTAACGGGCGCACACCACGCGCGATACTTCGCCACCTGACCGCGCACGACCTTGAAGTAGAGTTCGCGCAGCGCCTTGACGACCGGCCCCATCTGGCCATTAGCGACGTCGCGATGATCGACCTGCGTGATCGCCACGATCTGCACGCCGGTCCCGCAGAAGAAGGCCTCGTCGGCGGCGTACAACTCGGTGCGGCTGATGGGCCGCTCGACCGTCTGAACGCCCAGTTCCTCGCGCGCGATCTTGATCACGGTGTCGCGGGTGATGCCTTCCAAAATATCTTCGGCCACGGGCGGCGTGATGAGTTGCCCGCCGCGCAGAATGAAGAGATTTTCGGCACTGCCTTCGCAGACGTAGCCGCGCTCGTTCAACACCAGCGCTTCATCGTAGCCGTTCTGCACCGCTTCGGTCTTGATGAAGGCCGAGTTGACGTAGGCGCCTGTGATCTTGCCGCGCGGTGGAACGTTGTTGTCGCTGACGCGCCGCCACGATGAGAAGCCGACGTGTGCGCCTTCTTCATTCTCGACGTAGCGATTGTACGGCACTGACCAGATGCTCAACTCGTCGTTGAGATCGTGCAGCCGCACGCCGATGATCTCGTTGGACTTGTAGACCAGCGGGCGAATGTACGCGTCGGTCTGATAGCCTTCGCGGCGCAGCAGGTCAACCGTAATCCGGCCCAATTCCGGCGCGCTGTACTTGGGCTTCATCAGCAGCATGCGGGCGTTTTGCAGCAGCCGCTGATAATGCTCTTCCATGCGGAACACAAAGAGCTGTTCTTCCTCGGCGTTCCAATACGCGCGAATGCCCTCAAAGCAGCCGGTGCCATAATTGAGGGCGTGATTCATGATACTCACTTTGGCTTGTTCGATGGGGACAATAGCCCCCTTGAAAAAGGCGAATTGAGTCAAGACCGCTACCTCCCGATTGGAATGTGGCGCGATTATAGAGTTAATCGAAGGCAGTGTCAATTCGTCAGGCATAGGACTGTTGACCCCGCCGCAGCACCGGCCTATAATGATCGCGTTGGGTACCGCAGGCCGATCGGCTTGTGCGACCCCGTGATCATTCTTCCATCTTTATGCTGATTCTCCAGTCCACACGCTTATGAACACTCACGCTGATCAGCTCGTCGTCGACACCCTCAGATTCCTGGCTGATACCAGCGCGCAGATCGACGCGTTTCGCAGCCAGTTGCGGCAGGCCACCGATTTGACGGTGGTGTCGTACGTTGAATGCCGCTACTACGGTTCTGAGTTGTATGTCTGTGTCTGTCTCGAAACCGACGTCGAACTCGATCGTACCTTGACGTGGTGGCTGGACATTCGGCCACGCGCCGACGGTTGGCTGGTCGAAGCCAGCGTGTTATGGAACGGGCGCGACATTGTGGCGCAAATACCGGCTCAAACGCTGCCCGATTTTCATGCTGTGAAGCACGACTTGCCGCGCGTTCTGCGTAACCTGTTGGATGCGGGCAGTATGGTGTTGGCGAAAGCACAGCCCTCGGCCCCAAGTCCGCTGGATACGCGAACGTTAGGTTAAGTCGCTGCCAAGTGAGGATACGGCTTATGTCGGTTGAAGAACGAGCGGGGAAAGCGCCGCGCGTCGGCGTCGGCGCGATGATCGTCAAAGATGGTCATGTTTTGATGGCGCGGCGAGTCAACGGTCAGCGCGCCGGTTGGTACGGTTGGTGCGGCGGCAAGTTGGAATTCGGCGAGACGCTGCAAGCGTGTGCCAAACGTGAGGCTCGCGAAGAAGCCGGGATCGAAATCATCCGCTTGCGGCTGCTGTGCATCTCGACCTTTGTGATCGACGATCAGCACTGGCTTGATGTTGAGTTTCTGGCCGACATCGCTGATGGCGAACCGCACACCGCCGCGCCCGACGAACTTACCGATTGGGCGTGGTACCCGATCGATCAACTCCCTTCACCGATTTTTGAACCGGCAGCCCGCGCGCTTGAGGCTTATCGAACCGGGCGCTTGTTGAATGAGTGACGGCTATGCCTGATAATACCGTAACTTTCGAGCAAGTGACGACTGCGGCTCAACGCCTACACGGCCATGCCCACCGCACGCCGATTGCGACTTCACGCACTTTGAATGCGCACACTGGCGCGGAAGTCTATTGCAAGTGCGAGAACCTGCAGCGTGCAGGCGCGTTCAAATTTCGCGGCGCGTTCAATACTATCAGTCAACTCAGCGAGGAACAGCGCCGCCGCGGTGTTGTATCGTTCTCGTCGGGCAATCACGCGCAAGCCGTGGCGTTAGTTGGCAAACTGCTTAACACGCCGACCGTGATCGTCATGCCTAATGACGCGCCCGCGGTTAAACTCACGGCGACGCGCGGTTATGGCGCGGAAGTGGTGCTGTATGATCGCGTCGAGCAGAAACGCGAAGCGATTGCGAAACAGCTTGCCGAAGAACGCGGCCTCACGCTCGTGCCGCCGTTCGATCATCCGCACATCATCGCGGGACAGGGGACAGCCGCGTTAGAGCTGCTAACGGACATACCGGACCTCGATGTGCTGATCGTACCGATCGGGGGCGGCGGGTTGATATCGGGCAGCTGCATCGCCGCGCATGGCTTGAATCCAAAACTGCGCATCTTCGGCGTGGAGCCGGACACGGCCAACGACGCCTATTTGTCGCTGCAGCAAGGACAGATCGTTTCGACGCCGCAATCGCACTCGATCGCCGACGGCTTGCTGCCAACTGCGCCGGGACAGCTGACCTTCCCGATCATGCAGCAGCACCTCGCAGGGATTGTGTTGGTCAGCGACAGCGAGTTGGCGGAGGCAACACGTTTCATGCTGCTGCGCACGAAGTTGCTGGTTGAGCCGAGCGGCGCGGCGCCGATCGCAGCGCTGCTGGCGAAGAAAGTGCCGGACGTGGCAGGCAAGAAGGTCGGCGTGATCTTGTCAGGCGGCAACGTCGATCCAGCGAAGTTGGCGGCGATCCTAACGAGTAACGAGTGATGCGTGATCTAAAGACCGATCGGTTGGTGATTCGCGCGTTGAGCGAGGACGATGCGGACGCGCTGTTGAGCGTGTACGAACAGTGCGCAGATTATCTTGAACTGCAAATACCGGAGCCACCGTCGCTGGCGATGATCCGATCGGATTGGGCGGCGACCGCGAAAAACGGCGGTATTTTCGCCGGAATTTTCAGGCGCGATACGGACAAGCCGATCGGTGTGATCAGTTTTGTGCCGCATAGTTTTCGCGGCCAGCGTGATTATGCTTTCGTTTCGGCGTTGATGATCCAGATGCCAGATCGGCGGCACGGTTTCGGCACCGAGGCCTATCGGGCTGTAGAAGATTTTATCTTCGGCGATCCTGAAGTGAAACGGATCGGTACTTTGCTGTTGCCGCAGTACGAGCCAGCGTATGCGTTTGCGGAAAAGCTGGGTTTTGAACGCGCTGGTGGACCGTTTAAGAACAAGCGTGGTTATGGCCTATGGGCGTTTGTCAAAAAGCGGACGGGGTTGGCTGAAACGCCGGGCGAGATCATCTGGCGCGAGACGAAGCAAGTGCTGGGCGGCGAGACGCCATTCGACGCGCCGTTGCTAAAACGCGAATCTTAAAGTGTGCCTTTTGCGCGCCGTCAGTTTGTGGTATGCTCAAGCGCAGTTTGGAGTTGCGCTCGACATCATTGTGAGGAGTTGAAACACATGGCCGATTTCATTCGTGAATACGTCGACGTGAAGGCGAAAGCTGCCGACGTTTACGCCTTCGCCGAAGATCCCAAGTTAGGGCAGCTGCTCGCGCCAGCGCGCGAAGTGTCCGATGTGCAGCAAAATGGCGGTGGCCGGGTCAAGTCATTCAAGACCCCGACGGGCAACGTAGAGTACACCCTCCATATGTTCCCGCAGCGCTTGGAAGCCTATTATCTCCGGCCTGATATGCGAGTCCGCGTCGACGCCCGGTTTGAAGTGTACGGCGACGCTCTAACGCGTTTGATGGTGGACCTCAACCTGCAGCCGCAATCGTTCATGGGGCGCTTGAAGGCGCCGATGTTGCGGCGAAGTTTCCGCCAGCAATTGTTGCAGCGTTTGGCGGCGATTCAGCAGCAGTTCAATAAGCAGTAACGACGACGGGGCGAGGCGATCTCGCCCCGCCGGTTTAGACCGATCGGATCTGGCGCATTGACAAGCGGCTATATCGGCCTAAAATTAGACCCCATACCTCGGGCCTCGATCGCTGCTTGGCCCAACGACGATGTAAGTGGACACAACTCAATAAGGAGGAGACGATGAAGACTTTTCGTATTGTAAGTCTATTACTGGTTGTATTGATGGTGATCGCGGCCTGCGCCCCGGCAGCCGCGCCCGTTGCAGCCCCCACGGCCGCACCTGCGGCGAATCCCACTGAAGTGCCACCCGCGCAAGCCCCGACGCCTGATACCAGCAGCGGTAAGTTGCCGGACTTGGGCGGCCGGGAAGTGACGGTAGCGATCGAGAACGCGTACATTCCGTTCAACTACATTCGGCTGGACAATGGCAAAGCCGAAGGGTGGGACTATGATGCGCTGGCGGAGCTGTGCAAGCGGCTGAACTGCAAGCCGGTATACAAGGAAATCGGCTGGGACTCGATGATCACGGCGGTGTCGCAGGGTCAGTTCGACATGGCGGCGGACGGGATCACGATCACGGACGAGCGAGCCAAGGTGGTTGATTTCTCGGACGGGTACATCGCGGTGGATCAACGCGTGATGGTGTTGAAGGATTCGCCGATTACGAGTGTCGACGACTTCAAGAAGAGCACGACGTTGAAGTTGGGGACGCAGAAGGGCACGACCAACTACGACGAAGCGGTGAAGCTGGTAGGTGAGGCGCGCGTGACGGCCTTTGACACGTTTGGGGATGCGGTACAGGCGCTGATCGCCAAGGACGTGGATGGCGTAGCGATTGACGACACGGCGGGAGTTGGTTATGTGGGTGTGAACGCCGACAAGATCAAGTTACTGCCGGAGAAGTTGGTGGGTCAGCAACTCGGCTTTGTCTTCCCCAAAGGCTCCGAGTTGGTGAAGCCCTTCAACGCAGCGTTGGCAGCAATGCGCGCCGATGGTACATTGGAAGCGCTGGCTAAGAAGTGGTTTGGCGGGCCGCAAATCGGCTCCGATCAGATCGGGCCGGGCGCGTACGGTACACCCACGCCCGCGGCTAAATAGCCCCAATTGTTTCAGTTAAAGTCCGGCTCCCGTATCTGCGGGAGTCGGACTTTCGCTATCATTCACGAGACTTTACGCGAAAATTCTGCGCAGATCGGACAAAAGCATGGCTGCTGACACCGAAGCCGCAACGCCTGGCACAACCCAAGTCAACATTATTGAGCGGCTAGCCCACTTGCCGTGGTGGTTATTGCTCATTTTGCTGGCCGGCGTCATCCTGTTTTACAACATCACGACCGATGAACTGTATTCGGTGATCTTTGGCCGTTTGGCGCAGGGGATTGGCACGACGTTGTTTGTCGCGATCGTATCGTACATAGCGGCGCTCGTGATCGGGTTGATCGTAGCGCTGGGGCGTGTCTCCAAGAATCCGATCACGTACAACCTCGCGACGTTGTACGTCAACGTCATTCGCGGTGTGCCGATCTTGGTGCAGATCTTTTATGTGGCATTCGTGATTGGCCCCGCCATCATCAGCCTGTTAAATGGCGTCGGCAATGGTCTGGCCGGTGTGTTAGGGCCGAATAATGCTTTAGCCAAGGCGACTACGCAAGACATCAGCATGTTGGCGCGGGTGATGATCGCGCTCGCGATTGCGTACGGCGGCTTTGAGGCCGAGACCTTCCGGGCGGGCATCGAATCGATCGGGCGCGGACAGATGGAAGCCGCCCGCTCGTTGGGCATGAGTTACTTTCAGGCCATGCGCCACATCATCCTGCCGCAAGCCTTTCGGCGCGTGCTGCCGCCGCTGGGCAACGACTTCATCTCGATGATTAAGGACTCATCGTTGGTGTCGGTGTTGGGCGTGCGTGACATCACGCAAGAGGGACGGTTGTATGCAGCGGCTTCATTCCGTTTTCCTGAAACGTATAACACGCTCGCTTTTCTGTATCTCGCGATTACCTTTACGTTGTCGTTGGGCGTGAAGTTCATCGAGAATCGGTTGAGCAAAGGCGGCAAGGGTTCGTAACCAGCAACGCGTAATGAGTAAGACACGGCTTACTGGTTACTCGTCACTCGTTATTCATCATGAATGTCGTCCTCATTTCTACCTATGAACTTGGCCACCAGCCGTTTGGGTTGGCCTCACCTGCGGCGTGGCTGAAAGCTGCGGGCGCGAACGTCACATGCCTTGATTTGGCGATCTCTCATATCGATCAGGAGGCTGTGGCGCAGGCCGATCTGATCGCGTTGTACGTGCCGATGCACACGGCCACGCGCATCGCGGCGCAGTTCATCCCTCGCATCCGATCGATCAACGCAACCGTCCATCTCTGTGCTTACGGTCTGTACGCGCCCCTCAACGCCGATTACCTGCGCGGCCTCGGCGTGACGACGTTGCTGGGCGGCGAGTTTGAAGCCGGGTTGGTTGAGCTCTATCGCCGCCTTGAATCTGGAAGCGTCGATCAATCGGCTGAACCGCTGCCGATCATTTCATTAGCCCGACAGAACTTCATCACACCCGATCGATCTGGCCTGCCCCATTTGAGCAAGTACGCCTACCTCGATCGGCCCGATGGTTGCAAAAAAGTCGTCGGTTATACGGAGACCACGCGCGGCTGCAAGCATCTGTGCCGCCACTGTCCGATCGTACCGATATATAACGGACAGTTCCGCGTGGTACCGTTTGACGTAGTGCTCGACGACCTCGATCAGCAGATGGCGGCGGGCGCGGGCCACATCACCTTTGGCGATCCCGACTTCTTCAACGGGCCGGGACACACCATCCCCATCGTCGAGAAGTTTCATCAACTGTGGCCGTATGCCACATACGACGTCACCATCAAGATCGAACACTTGTTGAAGCATGCGCGCTGGCTGCCCGTACTGCGCGACACGAGCTGCGCTTTCATCACCAGCGCAGTCGAATCGGTGGACGATAACATTCTGGAGATTCTGGACAAACGTCACACGCGCGCCGATTTCATCAAAGCGGCGCAGTTGCTTAAAGCGACGGGGTTGGTTTTCAATCCGACGTTTGTGGCTTTCAACCCGTGGATTTCACTGGCGGGTTATCGCGACTTGTTGCAGACCATCGCCGAACTCGATCTGATCGAAAACGTCGCGCCGGTGCAATACTCGATCCGCTTGTTGATCCCGGCCGGATCGAAGCTGCTAGAACGATCGGATGTGCAAGACCTAATCGGGCCGTTTGATCAGGCGGCATTGGTTTATCCATGGCAGCACCCCGATCCACGTGTCGATCAATTGTTTGACGCCGTGCTGGTCTCAGTCACGGAAGCCCAGGCCGCCGGACTCACCCGGGGTGAGATCTTCGATCGGGTGTGGGGCGCGGCTTGCGCCGCACTGGGTGATGATCACCCCAGTCCTCGAGCGGATCGCGTGTCTGAGCCAATCCCGCATCTCAGTGAATCATGGTACTGCTGAGCAGAGCCACTGGAGGAGCAGGTTGCTCCTGAATGGTTGTAAATGGACCTCCGAGACTGAACGTCTCGGAGGTCTTGCTTTACAGGTGTATACTGAGTTTAGGTTGAACGTGCGGGGGCCAGCCAGGAAAGGAGCGCCATGCCTGTCCTGTCTTCAACCGTGCCGCCTGAAGCGCTGCGCCGCGTCTGCGATTCTGCTCAATTCGAGTTTGAAACTACGGCCGATCTTCCGAAATTGGAAGAGGTACTGGGACAGCCGCGCGCCGTGGCTGCGCTGGAATTTGGCGCAAGCATGGCCAGTCACGGCTTCAATCTCTTTGCGCTGGGGCTGCCCGGCTCCGGCAAAACCACGCTGATTCGCGAGTATTTGGAGCGCCGCGCCGCCGCGCAACCCATTCCGCCTGATCTGTGCTACGTCAACAACTTCGCTGATGCCCGCTGCCCGATCGGGCTGCAGCTGCCTGCCGGCCAAGCCGCCCAATTGAAACAATCTGTCGCGGCATTGATCGTTGAACTGCGCGAAGCCATCCCTAAAGCGTTTGAAGCGAAAGAGTACGATAACCAGCGCGATCAGATCGTGCACGACGTCGAAGTTAAGATTCGCGAGGAGTTCTCACGCCTTGAGGAGCACGTCAAAAAGTGGGGCTTTCAACTGGTGCCCACTTCGACCGGCTTGATGCTCATGCCATCGATGAACGGGCGGCCGGTATCTGAAGCAGAATTGGAGGCGCTGAACGAAGAAGAGCGCACCAAACTCATCGCCATTCGCGACCGGCTGGGCCACGATGTTGAAGACAGCCTGCAGCGCAAACGCGAACTTGAGAAAGGCGCCCGTGATACGTTACGCGCGCTCGATACCGAAACCGTGCGCTTTGCCACACGCCACATCGTCGATGAAATCCGCGGCCGATACGCCGCACAGACTGATGTCGTCGCCTATCTTGATGCGCTGCAGACCGACGTAGTCGAACGCCTCGATCTGTTCCGCAAGAAAGAAGGCGAAGCGCCCGCCGGTCCGCTGCCGGCAATGACCGGTGGTGACGATCCGTTTCTGCGCTATCAAGTCAACGTCCTGGTCGACAATCACGCGCTAAGCGGTGCGCCCGTGATCGTCGAGAGCAATCCCACCTATCACAACTTGATCGGTCGTATCGAGCACAAGGCGATGTGGGGCGCGACGTACACCGACTTTACGATGATCAAACCCGGGGCGCTGCACCGCGCTAACGGCGGCTACTTGATCATTCCAGCGCGTGAATGCTTGATCAATCCTTTTACCTGGGATGGTCTGAAACGGGCGTTGAAAGATCGCGTGGTGCGAGTTGAAGAGATCGGCGCACAGTACGGTCTGGTCAGCACGGTAACGCTGGAACCGGCGACCGTGCCGCTGAACGTGAAAGTGATCTTGATCGGCAGCCCGATCATCTATTATCTCCTCAACGCTTACGACGAAGACTTTCAGAAGTTGTTCAAAGTCAAAGCCGATTTCACCACGCAGATGGATCGCACGCCGGAGGCCGAACGGGCCTATGCGCTGTTCGTGAGCACCATCGCGCAGCAGGATAAGCTATTGCCATTCGATCGAGGTGCCGTAGCCCGCGTGATCGAATACGGCTCGCGCCTCGCCGCCGATCAGGACAAGCTGTCCACGCGCTTCGGTGAGATCGCCGACCTGATCCGTGAAGCGGCGCAGCGAGCCGCGACACATTCGCAAGCGACGGTCACGCTCGACGACGTGCGCCACGCCGAGGACGCTCGTCGCTTCCGCCAGAACTTGACGCAGGAACGATTGCAAGAGGCGATCCGGCAGAACACAATCTTGATCGAAACGACCGGCCGCGCGATCGGGCAGGTAAACGGCCTTTCGGTATTGGATATGGGCGACTACGTTTTCGGGCAGCCGTCGCGCATCACGGCCACCGTGGGGCCGGGTCGCGGCGGTGTGATCAGCATCGAGCGCGAAGTGGAACTCAGCGGACCCATTCACGGCAAAGGCGTGTTGATTCTCAGCGGTTATCTCCTGAAGCAATATGCGCAGCGCCAGCCGTTGACCCTCAGCGCGAGCCTGGTCTTTGAACAGTCGTACGGTCTGATCGAAGGCGACAGCGCCTCGCTGGCTGAACTGCTGACGCTGATCTCAGCATTAGCCAAGATTCCACTGCGGCAGGACATCGCCGTAACAGGCTCGGTCAATCAGCATGGCCTCGTACAACCGATCGGGGGTGCCACCGAAAAGATCGAAGGCTTCTTCGAGGTGTGCGCTCAGAAAGGACTGACTGGTGCGCAAGGTGTCCTCATCCCGATCGGCAATCAGCGCCACCTGATGCTGCGGAACGACATCGTCGAAGCGGTCCGAGCCGGACAATTCCATGTGTGGACGGCCACGACGGTCGACGATGGCTTGACGCTGCTGACCGACCGAACCCCCGGCGAGCTTAACCAGCAAGGTGTGTATCCGAAAGAAACCGTGCATCGCGCGGTGGCCGATCGGTTGGCGAAGTACGCAGCCATCTTAAAAGGTAGTGAATCTGCTCCGAAACGATCCACCCGCCGACGCTAATTGGTAAAACCCTGACTCATATATTTAGATAAGGAGACACATGTCCACTTACATTGTGCTGATGAAATTGACCGATCAAGGTATTCGGACGGTGCAAGACACACCTGAACGAATCGAAACCAGCGTCAACAGCCTGGAAACATTAGGTGGCAAAGTCAAAGGCTTCTACGCGACGTTGGGTGAATACGATTACATTGCCTGCATCGAGGCGCCCAACGAGGCCATTGTAATGCGTTTTCTGCTGGGTCTGGGCGCGGCCGGTGAAGTGCGCACCACCACCATGAAGGCGCTGTCCCGCGCCGAGTTCGAAGCTGTTGCCAGCAAACTGTAGGTGGCGGATCATGGTGAGTCGCGCCGAGCCTGCTGTTCGATTCCTGCTCACTTCGGCCGATCCCTCGGTCCGGTATTTCACACTGTTCGATCTGCTGGAGACGACAAGCCACTCGCACGAAGCCACAACGGCCTTCAGTCAGATTCTCACCGGACCGCGCGTGACTGCGCTGATCGACGGTCAGCATGTCGGGACGCGGCACTCGCCAGATTCGCTGGGACTTCATCCGGGCGGCTTCGGCGCACACCCCTATAAGAAGTGGGACGGCGCGCACTGGCGCCTAGTATCGTTGGTGGAACTCGGTCTGCCTGCGCACGAGCCGCGCGCGATGAAGGCCGCCGACCAAGTCCTGCAGTGGTTGACGAGCAATTTTCATCGCAGCAAGATTCGCACGATCGATGGACGTGTGCGGCGGTGCGCCTCGCAAGAGGGCAATGCGCTGGCGGTCTGCAGCCGATTGGGCCTCGCAGGCGATCCACGTGTGCAGTACCTCGCCGCGTCGTTGATGGCGTGGCAGTGGCCGGATGGCGGTTGGAACTGTGACAAGCGACCGAACGCACATCATTCCTCGTTTTACGAAAGCCTGTCGCCGTTATGGGGACTGATCGAGTTCTATCGCGCGACGTGGGAGCCGGCCGCGCTGCGGGCCGCGCAACGAACCGTCGAGCTATTCCTGGACCATCGGCTGTTCCGATCAACCTCCACGGGTAATGTGATCGATTCCGAGTGGCTGAAACTACACTATCCGCCGTACTGGCACTACGACATCCTGCAGGCGCTGCTGATTCTCGCGCGATTCGATGAACTTTCAGAGGCGCACAACGTGATGCGCGATGCTCGCGTGCAGGAGGCGTTGAACCTCCTCGAAGCGAAGCGCCGGCCCGATGGGTGTTGGCACGCCGAAGGTTTTTTCTGGGCACCGCAGGGCAAGCGCGCGTCGAACGTCGACGTGGCCGATTGGGGACGGCGCGGGCCGAACGAAATGATCACCCTCAATGCGTTGCGCGTGTTGAAAGCGGCAGGCCGATGGTGAAAGGCAAGTCGATCGTCGAAGTTGTTGGGGTCTTCGCGCTGATCTCCGTGTTCGGTTGGTTCAGCGGCGCAGCGTATCAACAGTGGGGACTGAGTTTAGAAGCACGGCGCTGGCTGGGCGGCGTGATCTTCATTGCGACCACGCTGATCGTCATGGCGGTGACACGCCGCCCTTGGCGTGACTTTGGCCTCACGTTGAAAGACTGGCGGCTCAGCCTCGATATCGGGATGACGGGCTATGTCGCGCGTTTCGTGCCGGTCGGCGCGGTGTTTGTGCTGGCGCTGTCAGGCATAACCTATCGCACGTGGCTGGGCGGCGTGGCGTTGTTCTTGGCTGAAGCGTTGGGCATCTGGTTGTTGTTGACGATGCTCACCCGACAAGAGACGCGTGATTCAACGGGGCAGCAACGTCGATCGAAAGCGCGAACCAACTTTATACTGCTCGGCGGTTTGTTGCTGCTCCCGATCGTGCTCGGCATCGTCCTCAATCGATCGCCGCTCACGGTTGCTTCGACCGTGTTCTGGCAGTTGATCGTGTCAGGCTTTGGAGAAGAGATTCGCTATCGGGGTTACTACCAATCGCGCGTGAATCAGGAGTTCGGCAAGCCGTATCAGATCATGGGCATTCGCTTCGGCCCGGGCTTGATCGTCGCATCGATCTTATTTGGCTTGATTCATGTTACGCAGACATTCAATCCACTGATCGGTCAATACGATTTTGCGTGGCCATGGGGATTATTCACGCTGATGGGTGGCTTCTTTTTCGGATTGCTGCGCGAGAAGACCGACGATGTCATTGCCTGCACCATCGCGCATGGCGGACTCGATGCGGTAGGTGAAAGTCTCGCGATCGTGATGGGGTTGCCGTTGTGAGCGCAAATTTCCAAGCAATCATTCGCGCCGGATTAGGATTACCTCTTCGTCATTTTCGCCCTCGAATACGAAGCCGCACTTCTCCAATACGCGGATTGAGGCGACGTTGTATTTAACTACGTGCGCGTACAGCGGACGCGCTGTGACGATCTCCAGAAACGCCGCTAACGCCTGCGTAGCGATGCCTTTGCCCCAGAATTCGCGGCCCAACCAGTAGCCCACTTCGCGTTCGCCGTCGTGTTCCCAACTCACGATGTTGCCCGCCACCTGGTCGCCATGGAGGATGGTTTTGTGAATGTTGCTCGCGTTGGGTAGATTCTTAGCCCAGTGCGCCATGAACGCCTCGCGATCGCGGGCTGGAAAGCCAGCCATATCATTAGCAACCGGATCGAGTTGCTGCTCGAAGAAGATGGGTAGATCGCTGGCGATGACGTCACGGAGGAAGATTGTGGTGGCCATGGTAAGACCTCGACGGTGTTACTCAGAAAGGTGATGGCCTTTGCTGATTAACAACTCAATAGGTTATTTTGTCACTTCTATTGGCTGATGGAAATCCAGTGACTTTAGACTCCGCTTGATGGCAATTCTTAAGCGGAATTTTCTGAAGGAAGGTTGTTGTCAACTAACTGTTGAATTGAGAATCGAAGTTTCCGGCTCGTGTATATCTTTTGCATTTCGTCTTGTACCATTATCTTTGCTTGAACGTTACCGTTGATGCTGTTTTCATGAAGAATCTTCGCCACCTTTTTCCCCCATACCGTAAAAGCGTATCCTCTGAATGGTTCTACGCTGAAGGGTGAAAACCTGCCTTGCTCTAAACCGGGATATGAATCTAATTGAAGTAATTTGCCCTTTGGAAGGCTAAGGTAGATACCAGTAACATGTACCGTTTTTTCACTGGAGTTCGCTAAGTAGACAGTTAGGACCAAAGTGTCTCGAGATGAAAATCCTCCCGTTTGATCGCGCACTATTGGCAGTGGCTTAATTTCAACGCTCGGGCTGATCCTTAGGTGAGGTTGCTTATCTTTCCACTGCAAATATAAGCTGATGATGGAAAGAATCAAAGCTATACCCGCGATAATGTCTGACAGCATCTGCATCCCTCAAAGAATATGTGACTTGTACGCGAAAATTCAGTATCAGTGTCAGCATACAACACAACCCACCGTCCGGTCAAGCGTCGCGCTTCGCCTCTTGCCACCGGGTGTATACTGAAATTGAATTCTCCGTCCGCCGCCGTGATTGTTGTGGAAGCATCTGGCCGCCAGGCCTTACGGAAAGGGGGACGCCATGTACGCGCGCCATGCCTGGTTGTTGGTCCTCGCACTCGTCTTTGCCGCTAGCCTGATCGTCGTTGGTCAAGCCACGCAGGCCCAGAATGTTTCTTTGCCCTATACGTCAACGCTGCTCAATCCGACAGGGTTGCAGCGCGGACAATCGCTGCCGGGAGCAGATTATCCATCGAACACGCAGCACGTGCGGCGGGCCGCGCCACCCGATCGGGTATTCGCTCCACCCAGCGGCATCGATCTGGATGTGACCTTCATCAATCGCGCGCCGATGTATCACGCCTATTGCGTGCAATATCTGACGAGTCTGCCCAGCCTGTGTCCCGGCACCGAGACTGAACTGCGCTGGCCTGCGCCCGGCGAAGTGGTGACTTTCACGGCGCACATCGTCAACAAAGGGACGATGGCTAGTCCGGCGTTTGCGTATCGCTGGGACATCGATGGGAATGCAGTGCTATCGGGCGCGCTGGGCGCGCTCGCGCCGTCGACTGAGATCACCACGACGTATCAGTGGGCATGGGCGCATACCATGAACGGCGAACAGATCGTCGGCGATCACACGGTGCGCTTCATCGCCGATCCGGCTAATGCGATCAGCGAGACCTATGAGATCAACAACAGCCTTGAAGATCGCACGAACGCGTTGTCGCTGCGCATCGCCATCACGCCGCAGATGATCGACGCTTATAATACGCCGTGGAATCCAGCCTTTTCTTATTCGGCGGAAGATTGGCTGCAGCGGCAGATCGCGGCGATGAATTGGGACTTTGCTAATTCGATCTATCCGGTGACGCCGCAGGGCGCGACTGAGCGGGTGCGCATCAACGTGATCGAAGTGGTGAACAGCGCTTCAACGTGGGACGGCGTCAACGATGGCGGCTGGTTTGTCGATGCGGACTATCGCACCTACAGTGGCGGCTATGATGCGATCACCGACATCGATTGGAGTCTCGTCCACGAATTGAGTCATCAGATCGGCTTGATCGATCTTTACGCGCTCGATCTAGAATCATCGCTGGTGAAAGCGCTCGATCAAGAAGGCAGCCTGGTCAACATCGGTTTTCGCTGGCCGTACGGCGATTTGATGGGCGGCGGCGACATCACGCCGCACACGAATCAACATCTGTATTCCAGCCATAGCGCGGCAGGCCTGTCGTCGACGAAAGGTTATCGGCGCGGCTATTTCGGCGAATATCAGTTCGATATTCCGCAGCAGAACTATCTGCGTATCCTCGATAATCAGGGGCAGCCCGCGGCAAATGTGCAAGTATCGATCTATCAGCGCGAAGGCCCGCGCAATTGGATGGGCGACTTGATGCTCGACAACGTGTCAGAGATCACGGGCACAACGGACATCGACGGCCGCTTGGCCCTCACCAACCGATCGGCTGGGGGCGGCGCGACGACGGCCACTGGCCATACATTGAGTGACAATCCCTTTGGCGTCGTCGATGTCGTCGGCGGCCGCAATCGCTTTCTAGTGAAGATCAATCAGGGCTTGCACGAAGAATTCACCTGGCTCGACATCACTGCTTTCAATCTTGCTTATTGGCAAGGCGACACGGTGAGTCACACGTTCACGATCAGTTCACACGTGCCTATTTCGGGCGCACCGCTGCCGCCGCTTGCGCCAACGGCCAAAGTCGAAGGCAGTCAGGCCATGCTGAGTTGGACTGCTAGCCCTTCGGCGGATGTCGTCGGCTACTTCATCTATCGCGCTGTGCCGCCGACCTTTGCTTACGAGCGCATGAGTGGGTTGGTGGCTAGCCTTACATACACGGACACCTACAACCCTGGCGATCGCCTCTATGCCGTTACGGCGCTGGATACGCTCAGTCGTGAAAGCGGCTTCAGTCATTTTGTGTGGACGCCGCACCTCGGCAACCCGATGGCGATCGGCCTCCTATCGGATGGCCGCCGCGTCGTCCTCGATCCAGATGACGGCTACGCCCTAATGCATCAGCGATCAGATGGTCGCTATATCGAGAGTTTCGGCAGCCAGCACTATCACTTAGAGTGGACGCACTTTCTGGCGGTCGATGCGCAGGACCGATTGATCTTCAGCCATCCTGGCGATGCGTATGGCGGACGCCAGTCGATCCGCGTAGCGGATCAGAATGCCGATCCGATCATGGAGTTTGGCTCGGCGGGTTCAGGCAACGGTCAAGTGCAGAATCCGACGGGTGTCGCCGTGTGGGGGCAGGGCTGTACGATCCATCCGCCGTATGCCGACGACGCGCATACCCTGTTGCTGTTACACTTCGACGGTAACTATGATGGTGCGCAAGGCGAGAGTGGTTGGTGGAACGGTACCACGTTCACGGCTGGCAAAGCCGGGCAAGGTGTGCTGTTCGATTCAGACGATACGCTAAGTTATCCGACGCTCGATAATCTCAACCGCACGCAGGGCAGCGTTGAGTTTTGGTTCCGCCCCGCATGGAACGGCGGCGATACGCAAAGTTACACGCTCTTTGAAGTGGGTAACGCTTGGTTCAATCGTCTGCGCATCATGAAAGATGGGGCGAACAATCTGCGCTTCATGCTATGGGACAGCAGTACTGAATATAACGCGGCTTACAATGTGGGGGACTGGGTTGCGGGCGAATGGCATCACATCGCGGCATTGTGGCAGGCGGACAACATTGCGCTGTATGTCGATGGTCAACTGCGTGATACCCGCACTGGCACGCACGCCCCCGATGTGTTAGCGTCTACGATCTATATCGGTTCTTCGACGTCCGATCACAGCTATGCCAATGGCGTCATCGACGAGTTCCGCATCAGCGATGTGCCACGCCTGGGAGTCTGTGGCTCACAACCCTATCGCATCCTCGTGGCCGACAGTGGTAACAATCGGATTCAGGCGTTTGACGACACCGGCACCTTCGTCGCCGCGTTTGGCAGCGTGGGCAGTGACCCCGGCCAGTTCAATAATCCGCAAGGGTTGACGGTCGATCGCAGCGGGCGCGTGATCGTGGCTGATAGCAACAACCATCGGCTGCAAGTTCTGAACTTTGATGGCCGCACGTTCAGCGTCAACCGCGTCATCACCGCTAATTTCAGCCTGCCGATCGGGGTGGCAGTGGATCGCATCAATCGGCTCGTCGTCGCGGATACGGGCCAAAATCAGATCGAGGTGCTTAATTTGCACGGCAACGTGCTGGCGCAGTACACTGCGCCCAACGATGGCTACAGCGGCGAGTTCAATCAACCGCGCGGCGTCGCCGTCGATCACAATCAGACCATCGTGGTGGCGGATACAGGTAACAAACGCGTCGTCACCATCGTCGGCGCGCTGCCCGTGCTCGACACTTACCTGCCGCTGATTGCGCGTCCTGCGCCTCAAAACCTGCTGATCAATGGCGGATTTGAACAGGGCCTTGCGCCTTGGTTGTGGAACGATTATCCAGTGCATGCCAATGTGGTCACGACCGTAGCGCATTCAGGATTGTATGCGGCCAGACTCGGCATCGAGCCGCCCGCGCCGGTGGAATATAGCTACGCCACCGTCACCTATCCGATCGGCGTTGTGCCGACTGCTTCGCACGTTCGGCTTTCATTTTGGTATTGGCCGCGGCGTGAAGGCGTAGCCGGTGACCCCCAGCACAGCCGTCAATTTGCGTATGTGTTGGAAGGAAACACAACCCTGCAGAAACTCTTTGAGTTTGACGAAAATGTTACAGACTGGCAATATGTTGAATTTGACCTAACGCCTTACACGGGCAAATCCATCTCAATCCAGTTTGGCGTTTATCATGATGGCAATGCCGTGTACGATAAACGCTCGGCGTTGTATGTGGATGATGTGGCGTTGACAAGCGATTGAATTTGGTATTGACCTGCAAGAACCGGTCGGCAATCGGAACTCACACCGATGATCAATCCAGCCTTTCTCGCAGTGCTTCGCCAACTTTACGCGCGGCTTAATGGCACCGACATCAATTGGGCCATAACCGGCAGTTTCGGCTTTGCACTGCAGGGCGTGCCCATGCCTGAAGTTCACGATATCGATCTGCAAAGTGACGCGCCCGGCGCGTACGCCATCGAACGGCTCTTTGCCGAAAACGTTACGCGTCAAGTTCAGTTTTCGGCGGCCAGCAAGATCCGATCGCACTTCGGCGCGTTGCAGATCGATGGTGTCAAAGTGGAGATCATGGGCGATGTTGAAAAGCGAACGGACGAAACATCCGGCTGGGAGACGCCGCCCGATCTCAATTTGGTTAAGCGCTACGTGCAAGTCGACGAGATGCGCCTCCCAGTGATGGATGTCGAGTATGAGTGTCAAGCCTATCTCTCGATAGGCCGCCTAGCGACGGCGACTCTCTTGCGGGAGTGGCTCGATCGGAAGAAGTAACGCCCGCCGATCTACGTTTGAAGCATAAGCCCGCGTGTCCTAACTGATAAAACCTTCTCACCAGGAGAATCCCATGGACTTTTTCGATGTCGTTGAAGCCCGGCAGTCTGTTCGAGCGTTTATGCCGCAACCGATCGAACCGGAGAAAGTGCAGCAAATTTTGGCGGCGATCGATCGTGCGCCATCGGCGGGCAACTTGCAGGGCTATGAAGTGTATCTCGTGACCAGACGGCAGGCATTGGAAGCGTTGGCACGCGCCACCAACGGGCAAGACTTCATTGCACAGGCTCCGCTAGCCTTGGTCTTCTGCGCCAATCCAGCGCGATCGTCGCCAAAATATGGTCAGCGCGGCGCTACTTTATATTGCGTGCAAGATGCCACCATTGCCTGTACGTTTGCGCAGTTGGCGATCACAGCCATCGGCCTGGCCAGTGTATGGGTCGGTTCGTTTGATGAAGACAGCGTGCGTGCGGCGATCGGCGTGGGGGCCGAGCTGCGCCCAGTGGCCTTTCTGCCGATCGGTTATCCGGCCGAAGCGCCCGAGCGACGTTCGCGCCGCGTGTTAGCCGATCTGGTGCATCTTCTTGAATGACGCACACTCGTGTTTCAGAGGAGTGACCCATGCCTACGACGCTTGATTGGTTATTGGAAAAAGAGAATCCGTCGGTGCGATACTTCGCGTTAACCCAGCTGCTCGATCGGACCGCTGATGACCCCGACGTCCGATCGGCCCAGCGCGCGATCATGCGCAGCGATCCGATCAAAGCCATTCTGGCCGCGCAGAATCCAACAGGTTTCTGGCTAAAACCGGGCACAGGTTACGGCAAGTATCAGTCAACGACCTGGCAGATTCTGTTTCTGGCAGAACTTGGCTGTGATGGTCAACATCGAGCCGTGCGGCGCGGTTGCGAATATGTGTTGAGTCACACTCAGGCCGAACACGGTGGATTTTCGCCGTATGCCATCGTGCGCCCCAGCGGTGCGATCCATTGCTTGAGCGGCAATTTGACGTGGGCGCTGATTGCTTTAGGCTGTGGCGAGGATGAGCGCATCGGCCGCGCCATCGATTGGCTGTCTGGTGCGATCACGGGTGACGGTTTTGATGCTTTCTATGCAGCCGGAACTTCAGGCCCCGGCTTCAGTTGCGGAATCAATTTGAAGCAGCCGTGTGCGTGGGGAGCGGTGAAGGCGCTGCGGGCGTTGACCCTTATCCCGGCAAAATGGCGCTCGCCGCGCACCGATAAAGCTACACGCTTGGCCGCTGAGTTTCTGTTGAGTCATGATCTTGCCAAAGCTGATTATCCCTATACCGAGCGTATCAGCGGCGAGTGGTTCAAGTTTGGCTTCCCGTTGTCCTACACCAGTGACGTGCTTGAAACCGCGCTGGTGTTGAGCGAAGCCGGTTATGCACGTGATCCGCGTCTGGCGCGCGCGCTCGATCTGATTTTGTCGAAACGGGACGCGAGTGGGCGCTGGGCGCTGAAGCACAGCCTCAATGGCAAGATGTGGATCGACATCGAGCAGAAGGGCCAGCCGAGTAAGTGGATCACGTTGCGGGCGCTGCGTGTGCTGAAAATGGCTGGCCTTGAGGGAGTGGTATAATCGCCGGAACTTCGCTAAGGGATGAGCGCCATGAGTAATCCGCCGCAGGACATGATCGTCATCAAGAACCTGGTCAAACAGTTCGGCAAACTGCGCGCCGTCAACAACGTCAATCTAACGGTAGGCGCCGGTAAGGTGTTGGTGATTATCGGTCCCAGCGGCTCTGGCAAATCGACGGTGCTGCGCTGCATCAATCACCTTGAAACGCCGACCAGCGGTGAGATCTGGGTCGACGGCATCAAGATGACCCACAACGCCAAGAACATCAACGCCATCCGCGCCGAAGTCGGCATGGTGTTCCAGCAGTTCAATCTCTTTCCGCATTTGACGGCGTTAGAAAACATCGTTGTGGCGCAGAAAGTGGTGCGCAAGCGTAACATTGAAGAAGCCCGCCGCAACGGGTTGGAACAGTTGAAGCGCGTGGGCATCCCCGAAAAAGCGAATCAATATCCGGGGCAGTTATCCGGCGGTCAGCAGCAGCGTGTGGCCATCGCGCGCGCGCTGGCGATGAATCCCAAGATCATGTTGTTCGATGAACCGACCTCGGCGCTCGATCCGGAGATGATTAAAGAAGTGTTGGACGTGATGCAGGAACTGGCGAAGAGCGGCATGACGATGGTGTGTGTAACGCACGAGATGGGCTTTGCGCGCAATGCTGCTGATGAAGTCATCTTCATGGATCACGGCCAGATCGTAGAACGCAGCAAACCCGATGACTTTTTCAAGGCCCCCAAGGAAGAACGCTCCCGCCAGTTCTTGAGCCAAATTTTGCACTGAGCGAGCATTCAGAATACAGAATCCAGCAACCCGAATTCTGGCGGCTGGATTCTGTATTCTTTTGTTGTGGAGGAAAGCGTGTCGATCATTGTTGACGCCCATGAAGACATCGCATCGACCATGTTGTTTTATGGCCGCGACTATTTGAACAGCGCGTACGATATTCGCCGCAGCGAAGTCGGTTCCGATGTGGAGACCGTCAACGGCGTGGCGATGTTAGGACTGCCGGAATGGCTGCGCGGTAACGTCGGCGTGGTGTTTGGCACGTTGTGGACGTTGCCGGATCGCAAACAAACCGATCAGTTGGAGCAGCCCTATCGGACACCAAGCGAAGCGCACGTGCAGGCGATGCGGCAAATCGAGGTGTACGAAGAACTCGCCGCGCGTAGCCTGCATATCAAGTTGATTCAAGCCCGCTACGACTTGGAAGATGTGCTGAAAACGTGGCACAACCATTCACCGGAATCGGCGGCAACCGACAATCGACAAGTCGGCATCGTTTACTTGATGGAAGGCGGCGACGCAATTCAAGAGCCGGAAGAAGTGCGGCTGTGGTATGTGCGCGG
>JAXLWI010000036.1:0-42688 GCA_046328575.1 Anaerolineae bacterium | reverse complement strand
GCGGAAATTCCAGGTAATTCACGCCGCCAAACGCGCCGCCGCTGGCGACGGGTTCATTGTGCCAGTTGATGCGGAACAGGTTCAACGGGTTCACATCCCACAGGCCGACGCCCTTCAAACCGGCTTTGACCTTGTCGGGAATCAACGCCGGATTCTTCATCTGCTTGTAGGTGGGGATGATGATGTTGCGCTCGCGCGCGCGCTGGATCGCCCGCTTGCGGCGATCGGGTTGAATGGTTAGGTCAATCATATCAATGTCCTTGTGGGAGAAAGAGTAATGAGTAACGAGTAATTACTCATTACTCGTTACTCGTTAGTTCTGCGTAATCCACGTGCCGGTCTGGCCGTTCAGCGCGTCGACAATGTGCGCTGGATCGGTGATCAAGCCCTGGCCGTTGGGATTGGCTTCCAAGAAGGCGATGATGGCCTCGATCTTCGGCCCCATACTGCCCGATAGGAAGTGCCCCTCTTTATAGTATTGTTTCGCTTCGGCCAGCGTCAACCGATCGAGATTCTTTTGATCCGGTTTGTTGAAGTTCAACGCAACCTTTTCAACGGCGGTCGAGATCAGTAGCAGATCGGCCTTCAGTTCAGCCGCCAGCAAGCTGCTCGCACGATCTTTGTCGATCACGGCGAACACGCCCTGCAACTGACCGTTCTCATCTTCGATGACGGGAATGCCGCCGCCGCCCACGCCAACGAGGATGAAGCCGTTGTCGATCAGGTTCTTGATCGCGTTGAATTCCACGATCTTGAGCGGGATCGGCGAAGCGATCATACGTCGCCAGCCGCGACCGGCATCTTCCTTGACGATCCAGCCTTCCTTCTTGAAGATCTCGGCCTTCTCTTGCGTTGTGAAACCGCCGATGCCTTTGGTGGGATTCTTGAAGCCGGGATCATTCCGATCGACCAGCACCTGCGTCACCACCGCGGCGACATCGCGCTTGATACCGCGCTTCTTGAATTCATTGTCTAGCGCGCGGGCGATCATGTACCCGATCGCACCTTGCGTATCCGCGCCGATCACGTCGAGTGGGGTCGAGTGGACTTCAGGATAAGCCAATTCGTTGCGGCGCAGAATGAAACCGACCTGCGGGCCGTTGCCGTGCGTGACGACGACGTTCCAGCCCTGCGCAATCATGTCTGCGATGTGCTTGCAGGTCTCTTCGACGGCGTGAATCTGTGACGCGACATCTTCGTGTTGCTTGTCGGAAATGAGCGCATTACCGCCCACGGCGACGACGGCGACTTTGTTGGAGGAGGGGGCCATGTTCTTCTCCTAACCCATCGTCAGGGCCATGACGGCCTTCTGCGCGTGCAGGCGATTTTCAGCTTCGTCGTAAACGACCGAGTTCGGGCCGTCGATGACAGCGTCAGTCACTTCGATGTTGCGATCAGCAGGCAGCGGGTGCATGTAGATCGCGTCGGCCTTGGCCATTGCCATCTTGCGCTCGTCGGTGATCCAGCTCTTAAACGAGTCTTGCAGGCGTTTGCCCTCGGCCTTGTCGGCAGTGGTCAGCAGCGGACCCCATGACTTGGCATAGACGATGTCGGCGTCCTTGAAGCCTTCTTCCATGCTGTTGGTGATCTCGAAGCCCGTACCGTACTTCTTGGCCTGCTCTTGCGCCTGCCCCACGATGTCGGGCATCAGTTCGAAGCCGGGCGGATAGGCCAGCGTCACGTCGAGGCCGAAGCGCGGCATCTGCAAAATCAGCGATTGCGGCACTGAGATCGGCTTGAGATACGATTCGGCATAAGCCCACGACACGACGATCTTCTTGCGGCGCAGATCGCGGCCCTTCTTCTCCCAGATCGTCATCAGGTCGGCGAGGCACTGGAAGGGGTGATAGATGTCGCACTGCATGTTCAGCACTGGCACGCGGCTGGCCTTGGCCACATCGTTGAGGTACTGATTGCCCTCTTTCCAATCGCAGTGGCGGATGGCGATGCCGTCGAAATAGCGGCCAAAAATCTCGCCGATTTCCTTGGGGGTGTCGCCATGCGAAATCTGCGTTGTATTGGAATCGATGAAAGCGCCGTGCCCGCCCAGTTGGGCCATACCAGCTTCAAACGAGCCGCGCGTGCGCGTGCTGCTGAAGAAGAACAGCATCGCCAGCACCTTGTCGCGGAGATACGCGTGGGGTTCGTTCAGCGCGCGCTTGCGCTTCAGATCGAACGCCACATCCATGACGGTTTCGACTTCTTCCTTCGAGAAATCGAGGTCGCCGATCAGGTCTCGGCCGTGAAGATAAGTTTGCATTTTTTAGTCTCCTAGTGTGATAGTTAGATAGTCTTGTAGTCACTTGGCTAGCTGCCGTGCCGGCTGGCCTGTACGACTACTTGATTGCTTTCTGAGATAGGCGATCATGCCATTGATCAGCCGTTTGGCCTCGGTCGCAAGGTCGTAGGCCACTTTAAGCTCATGCGGCGCGATGTATTTGCGATCGAGCGCGAGATACAACTCCGATTGGATTTCGCTCGCTGAGCGTCTCGCGATTTTTAGGAAACGAACGAACTCGGGATCGGTCCCAGAATCGAATCCTTCGGCAATGTTGTGCATGACCGATCCCACAGCATCGCGAATCTGGTCGCGTAGTTGAAAGTCTTTGGCAAAACCTGGCAGGTTTGTCAGATCATAAACGGCATTCGCCAACTGCCGCGCCTTCTGCCAGCTTTGTAAGTCTTCAAATCGTTGGATGGTTGCCACGAACTCCCTCGACTATGAGACTACAAGACTATCGGACCACGTGACTATACGACTTACTCCGTTGCACCCAAAATCAACGCCAACAGCGCCATGCGCATCACCACGCCGTTGAAGGCTTCCTGCCAGTAGCGTGACCAGCGAGTGATGTCCACATCGGTGGGGATTTCGTCCATGCGCGGCAGCGAGTGCAGCAGGATCGCGTCGCTCTTGGCCTTGCCTGCCAGCAGTTCGCGGGTGATGCGATAGTTCGCAGGCGTCAGCGCCACTTCCTTGCCGCGCTCGTCACGGCTCTTGGTGTAATCGGGCTGCACCACTGGCTCGACGAGGATCACATCGGCTTCAGCAATAGCCTGTTCGACGTGCTCGGCTTCCTTCCAGTTCACACTATACTGATCGAGCTCGGCCTTGAATTCGGGCAGCAGACCCATATCGGGCGGGGCAACAAACGTGATCGGGCAATCGAACTGCGACAGCGCGTAACCGAGCGAGTGCATCGTGCGCATGCGCATGTCGCCCACAGCCAGCCACTTCAGGCCATCGATGCGGCCCTTCTCGCGCAGCACTGTGTAGAGATCGGTCAAAATTTGCGTCGGATGCTCGCCCCAGCCGTCGCCGCCATTGATGATTGGCACACTGGCCCACTTGGCCGCTTCGTGCGGCGCGCCCTGCTGGAAGTGGCGCATTACGATCACATCGCCGTAAAACTCCAGCATCTTAACGGTGTCCTTGATCGACTCTTGATAGAAGTCGCCGGCGCGCGTCATCTTGGCATCGCTGAAGCCAGTCACATGGCCGCCCAGACGGTGCATGGCGGCTTCGTGCGCGAGGCGCGTGCGGGTGCTGGGCTGATAGAAGGCTGTTACCAGCGTCTTGTTCTTCAATAAGTCACTATTCTGGCGGTTCCGCGCGATCGGTTCCAACCGCTCGGCGATCTCGAATACGCGGAAAAATTCCTGACGCTCGAAGTCTTTCAACGATAGGATGTCACGACCTGCAAAACTACGCATTGTCAAACCCTCCTGAGGAGTATGGATTTTGAAGCTGAACTGCCTGGCGGGCAGTTATCTTAGAGCTGATTGCAGCGGCGAATCGCTGGCTCCCTTGCCGATGCGGCGTACGACATGAAAGTTGAAATAGCCGGGCACAAAATAACTGATCGAGTAATCCACGACCTTGTTGTCGCGGGCGTACAACTGCGCGTCCAACTTCAACAGGGCTTCGCCCGGATCGAGCCGTAACTTCCGCGCCACATCTTCATCAGCGGCCGCCGCATTGATGTCCGTGCGCGAATGACTCAAGATGGGTGCGCCGCGTTTGACAAACAGATCGAGGACTGAGCCATTGAAGGAAGCGGATAAGTCTTGTTTGCGGAGATACGTCGTGGGGACGATGTCGATCAAATACGCGACCGGGCGGCGGCCAGCCATAATCACGCGGGCGACCGCCAGCACCATCTCGCCGGGTTCAATCTGCAACCGATTGGCCTCCTCTTCCCCAGCGGCCCGCTCCTCGATGACAGCTTTGCCCATGTTCGTCTCAAGGCCGATGCGCAGCGCCATCGTTTCGAGGCTTTCCAGTTCCTCCAAGCCCGCGTCGATGACGGGCGGACGCGGCGCGATAAAGGTGCCGACACCGTGCCTGCGGATGATGACACCCGCTTGCTCAAGTTTGGACAACGCCTCGCGGATGGTGGCCCGGCTGACCTTGAAGCGGACGCTCAACTCGGCTTCGGAGGGCAGTGCGCCTTCACGCGGTAGACTGCCGTCATTGATGCCGGCCAGGATTTCTTCGATCACTTGTTGTGCCAGGGAAGCATTTTTGCGGATCATAGGCGGAGGTGAGTAGCCTGATTTCAGACGATAGTCGTCAGACGACTACAGTCTAGCACTGGCTGACGAAAAGTCAATAGGCAAACGGCATAAGGGATGTGTGACGTTTGGCAGGCGACAAAATGAGAACCGCGAGGTCGCACAGGGGCGGCCTCGCGGTTGGGTACGGAAGATCAATCGGCTTACTTGATGTTCGCCACGAAATGCGGGAACAGCGCATAAAACAGGGTCGAATCAACCACTTCTTGTACCGGCACATGCTCTTCGATCGTGTGCGCGTTCTTCTCGTCGCCCGGCCCAAAGCCGATCGAGTCGATGCCCGCCTTGCCCGCCCAGTACGTGCCATTGGTCGAGAAGTCCCACGTGCCCAGTTCGCGCTGCTCGCCCCACAAGGCTTGCACCGTCTGCTGACCGGCGTCCACCAATGGATGATCGGCGTTGAGGAACCACGGCGGATAGAACTTGGACACCGGGAACTTGAAGCCGGTGTAAGACGGTGTGTCGTAGAACAATTCCTCGACGTGGATTTCGTCTTGCAGATAGTCGGGGATGAGGCCCTTGATCTGCGCGATCACTTCATCGCGCGGCTCGTTGGACGTGATGCGCCGATCGAGATAGATGGTGAATTGATCGGGCACCGCGTTCAGCGATGCGGTGCGCGCTTCGACGTTGGTCACCGCAATGGAAGGATAGCCCTGCACCGGATGATAACCCATGCCAAAGCGCATGCGGCGATCCAGTTCGCGGATTTGCGTAATGACGGACATCATCTTGTACACGGCATTGTCGCCCAGATAGTGCGAGGCCGCGTGCGCCGAACGCCCCTGCGCCGTGATCTTCAATTCGATGCGCCCTTTGTGCCCGCGATAGACGCGCATGTTGGTCGGCTCGCCGATGACCACATAATCCGGCTTGATGCCAGGGTCGGCCTCGGCAAACGAATTCGGCCCAATGCCGTCGCACCATTCTTCCATGTTGCCAAAGTAATACGCCGTGTAGCCTTCCAATAAGCCTAAATCACGCGCCAACGCCAGCCCGTGCACCATGCCCGGCGTGCTGCCCTTCTCGTCGCTTGCGCCGCGCGCATAGAAGTTGCCGTCCTCGGTCTTGCCGATGAACGGATCCCAATCCCAGTCGTTGCGGTCGCCGATGCCCACCGTGTCGATGTGCGAATCGTAGACGATAACCTTGGGGCCGTTGCCAATACGCCCGATAGTATTGCCCATCTTATCGAAGCGCACTTCGTCGAAACCCAGTTGGCGCATCTCGGCCTGAATGCGTTCGCCCACCGGCCCGATGAGCGACTCCATCGACGGGATAGCGCAAATTTCGTGCAGGAAGTTGACGATCGTATCGTGACGCGCGGCCACTTGGCTTTTCAGCGTGGCGACGGTCTGTTCAAATGATTGCGGCATATGCTGCTCCTTACCTTGGTTCGATAGTTTGATTTTAGACGGCAGTCGTCTGACGACTTCATTCTAGCCGATTCAGCCGAAAAGTCAAGCCTCATTTGAGAAATGGTGCGCGGGGCAGTTGGGGTCGATCGGGTTGTAGGGTACAATCGGGCGACGACTATGACTTCCGAAACGATCGTAACTGAAACAAGTATCACGGAAACCTCGGCCAATCCGATTGTGCCCGATCAATCTGATCGGTCCGGCGATCCCGATGTCGCTCAATCGGGCGCGTCCATCACCCGCGCGGCTGGCATCGTGTCGCTGGGCAACATCTTGAGCAGCGCGCTAGGCCTTATTCGCGAGACGGTGAAGAGCCATCTGTTTGGCGCATCAGGCTTTGTCAGCGCCTATAACGTCGCCGCCATCGTCCCGTCGATGTTGTACGACCTGTTGGTGGGCGGCCTGGTCAGCTCGGCGCTTGTGCCCATGTTTAGCGAACTGGCCGCGAAAAAAGATCGCGGCGAACTGTGGCGCTTGCTGAGCCTGCTGTTGTCGGTAGCCGTGGTATTCCTCTCGCTGGCCGTGTTGGCGATTGAGTTGTTCGCGCCGCAAGTGGCACGCTTCATGGCGGGCGGCTTCGACGATCAACTGCTGCAAGTCACAATCAACTTGCTGCGCATCACCGTCCCGGCGGTGTTGTTTCTCAGCTTATCGAGCGTGCTGTCGGGCGCGCTGTACGCGCTAAAACGCTTTGCTTTTCCGGCTTTTTCCGCGCCGCTCTACAACGGCATGATGATTGTCGTGGCCATTCTCCTCGCCGATCGCTTTGGCATCGCGGCGATGGCGTTGGGCCTGCTGGCCGGTTCGATTCTGCAAGTCGTGTTCCAATTACCCGCGTTGCGCGGCGCGACGCTGCGCTGGCGCTTCGATCCCAACGATCCTGCGCTCCGCAAGATGCTGAAGTTGTACACGCCCGTGCTGGGGGGGTTAATCATCGGGCAAGTGGCGATTGCGCTGAGCCTGAACTTGGCGTCGCGCACGGGCGCATCCGGCATCGCGCTGATGGACTATCCTACGCGCTTGATCCAGTTCCCGCTTGGCTTGATCGTCAGTGCCGTCTCCATCGCGATCTTGCCGTCACTCTCGCGGCACGCCGCGCTAAGTTCAACCACCGATTTCAAAGCGACGTTAGCCCAAGGTTTGCGGCTGGTCCTGGTGTTGATCATTCCATCGGCAGTGGGGCTGGCCGTGCTCGCGCCCAATATCGTGCAGTTGCTATTCGAACACGGCGCGTTCACACCGGCCGACACGCAAGCGGTGACGATCATGTTGTGGCTGTACCTCATCGGCTTGATCTTCGCCGGGGTCGATCAGCCGTTGGTGTTTGCGTTCTATGCGCGCAAGGACACACTGACGCCTGCCGTCGTTGGCCTGATCTGCAACGTAGGCATCTACCTGTTCATGGCGATGGTGCCGCCCGCGTTGACGCAGCGGCCTTTGCAAGTGACCGATCTGGCGATTGCGAATTCGGTGCAGTGGATGAGCCACGCGCTGATCATGTTGTGGTTGCTGCGCTATCGCCTGGGTGGACTCGGCGGGCATGGACTGGGGCGACTTGCGCTGAAAGCCGTGATCGGCTCATTGGCGATGGCGCTGGGCGCGTACGGCGCGATCAGTGTGCTGGTCGCTGTCTTCGGCGAACGCTCGATTGCACGCGAGGCTGTCGGCGTGATCGGGGCGGCGGCGATCGGCGCGGGCATCTACCTCGGCGCGATGCTGCTCATGCGGGCGCAGGAAATCCGCTCGATTTGGCGCATCCTGCTGCGGCGGCGTGTTGCCTGAGGGATGCGCATCCGCTATAATCGAGAGGGATTTACCGCGGAGGACGCGGTAAATGACTTAAGTCACAGGGAGATTCGTCGTTGAACCCAGAACCCGAAAAGCCTTTGCCATCGACGTTGTACACGAAGGAATACTTTCTCAATGCGTGCGAGGGCTACGAAGAATTTGTCGAATCGCAGGGCGAGCGGTTATCGCGCCGCCTGGGCGAAGCGTTTGCCTATGCCGAAGTGAAGCCCGGCATGAAGGTCTTGGATGTCGGCTGCGGGCGCGGCGAGATTTTGCGCCACGTCACGCGGTTGGGCGCGCGCGCTTACGGTATCGACTACGCCGAAGTCGCCGTGCAGCTCAGTCGGGAAGCGACGCAAAACGAAGCGACGCCCATCGGCGTGTATCGTACCGACGCCAAGCGTCTGCCCTATCCCAACGGCACGTTCGATCGCGCCTTAATGTTCGATGTGGTGGAGCATCTCTATCCGTGGGAACTGCACGCGTCGCTAAGTGACATCCAGCGCGTGTTGAAACCCGGCGGCATGGTCATCGTGCACACCGCGCCCAATCGCTGGTACGATCAATACGCATATCCCTTTGTGCGTTTCATTCGTGGTTTGCAGGGCAAGAAGTATCCGGCCAATCCGCGCGCCCTCAACGTCGAAGCTAACGTCGAGGTGCATGTCAACGAGCAGAGCATCGTAAGTCTGGGGCAGTATTTGAAACATGCGGGCTTCACGCACGTGAAAGTCTGGCTCAACAGCCCACCGCAGCACCGGCAGGAAAACGTCGTGTTTCGCGGTTTACGGCACGTGTTCTTCGAATGGCCGCCGTTCCGGTGGTTCTTTGAGCGCGAAGTCTTTGCGGTGGGAGTGAAGGGCAATTAACAATGCACAATGACGGTGACGAACTTCATTGTGCATTGTACATTGAACGTTGTTCATTGAAAGTCTATGCCTGATCGGCGTTCGGTTGATGAACTGAGCATTGAGGAGTTGGAGGAGATCCTCGCCATTCGCAAACGCGAGGCGCGTTTGGCGCGCTTACAGCGTCTGCGCGAGGATGGCCGCGTCGTCGAAGTGCCGGAAGTGGACGAGACGCCGGCGGTCTCACCGCTCGATCGGACGGCGCGCCCCGCGACGCCCAGTTACTATCACGGTGACGATCTGGTCGATAAGGATCGCCGCTGGCGCATCAGTTTCAAACCGCGCCGTTCGGCCGTTAAAACGTGGCGCGATCGGTTGTTGCTGCTCGTCGAGATCGGTGCGGTCGTTGGCTTGATCTTCGTCATCGTCAGTATGGAGCAGGCGCGCGTCGAGACGAATCAGGCTGTGGCCCAGTCGCCGCTACCCGCGATTCCGACGCCCGAACCGACGCCGCTGATCACCGCCGTCGTACTGCCGTCCGGTCACAAGCCGCCGACCGCGCCTGGCGGCGCAGCCCCGAACCTCGACGAAGTCCCCGCGCATTTGCGTGCCTACGTCCAATCGATCACGCCGCAGCCCATTCCCACGCCCGGCCCCGGTCAACCTACGCGTATACAGATTCCCGCCATCGAGGTGGATGCTCAAGTTGTGCAGGGCGACACGTGGGATCAGTTGAAGAAGGGCGTGGGTCACCATCTCGGATCGGCGAATCCCGGCGAGCGCGGCAACCTGGTGTTGTCCGCCCACAACGACGTCTTTGGCGAAATCTTCCGTCACCTCGATAAATTGAAGTCTGGCGACGAAGTCATCGTGTATAGCGGTAACCAGCGCTATCGCTACGTCATCAGCAGCAGCCGCGTCATCGCGCCGACGCAGGTCGAGGTCATGCAATCGACCAGCGAACCGACGCTGACACTGATTTCGTGCTATCCATATCTGGTGGACAATCAACGCATCGTCGTGTTTGGGCAGTTGCAGTGAAAGCCTGCGACCTGTGGTAAAATACCGCCCATCACTTTAGTTGAGGATTTAGCAGCATGGCGAAGAAAACACGCAAAGTTATCAAGCAAGAATCGCAACAGCGGGCGATTCAACAGGCGCTCAACAACGTCTCCACGGCTCAGTCGGTAGCAGCAGCCAAGCAAGCCGCTGAGAGTGCCGCATCCAGCGCACCGGCCAAGACGGCCAGGCCCGTCGTCGCCAACAACGATGATTATACGTACGTCAAGCGCGACCTGCGCCGCATCGGTTTGCTGGCCGGTTCCTTTACGGCGCTCCTGATCATCCTGTCGTTCTTTATCCGCTAAGCACGACACTCCCGCTAAAAAAGACACGGCGGCTCATTGAGCCGCCGTGTGCTGTTTCAGGTCACGTTACGCGACTGGTGGTTCGATTGTCTCCAACGGTGCGCCGGTTGTCTGCTGCTCGATCGATGTGTGGAAACCCGCCAGACGCGCTAATCGTGTTGACCAAACTTTCAGCGCCAACTCAATCACGATGTGCAGCGCCAGCGCCAACCACAAATTGTGCGTCAGGATGAACAGCGTGGCGCTCATCGCCATGAACAGCGCGCGCCCGATCCATGACTGCCGCTCTTCAGGGAGTGTGCCGAGACCGTTTCGCAGGATGGACACCAGCACTTCCACGCCCACCAGCCCCAAGCCCATCAGCGTCGCCAAAAACACATCGTTCAGGATAACAAACGGCGCAGCGCGATAGAAAGCCCAGTGGACTTCGGCGTACGCGGCGTCGATCAGGATCGCACCCGTCGAGCGTTCATCCACGCCCAACGGCATGCGGGCGCGGGCCATCTGTCGCGTCGTCAAACCGATCGGGATGAGGACGACCACGCCGACGATCAGCACATCGTTCAGCTGCTTCAGCCAATCGACCGATGACCAACCCAAAATCGGACCAGAATTGCCCGCTAAGCCTAGATCGATCGGGGCAAGCGACTTCGCCAGCAGCGCTGCATACGGGATGCCGATGTAGTACGCCAACCGACCGAGCTGTGCGCCGATCCGGCCGCCGGTAGTCAGGCGGAATCGCTCGGCTTGCGCGGCGCTGATCAGCAGCGTGACCAGCACCCCGATCACCATCGAGCCTAGCACCCAGATGACGGGCAGTAATTGTGTATCGGTCACTTTTTTGTCGGCTCCAGCGGCAGGCGCATAGACACACGCGTGCCTTGCCCGATGGCGGAGGCGATGGATAACTTAGCGTTCAGCACTTCGGCGCGTTCGTACATGTTGACCATGCCCAGGCTGCCACGCTTATCGTAGTTGGACTGCACTTTGGACACGTCGAAGCCCTGGCCGTTGTCCTGGACCTCGATGAAGTAGTCACCGTTCACCGCTCCGGATCGAATCCAGATGTCTTTAGCCTGCGCGTGCTTGCGGGCATTACCCACCGCTTCTTCGATCACGTAGAAGAGCATGCCCTGCATATTCTTGTCGAGTTTCTCAGCGTTGGCGTCTAATTCCAGGTGAACTTGCAAAGAGGGTTCGGTATCGTGAAGTTTTTGAACCAGCGTTTCTAGCGCTGCTTTTAAGCCTTGCGTTTCCAACACCAACGGTCGCAGCGTAAACAGCATCTGGCGAATCTCTTTCGTGGTATTGCGCGCCAGTTCCTCAATCTTTTCCAGCTCTTCACCGACCCGCGAAGGATCGCGCTGCAACAGCGCCCGCGCGTAATTGATGCGCATGGCGATAGCGGCCACGCTTTGAGTGGGGCCGTCATGCAGATCGCGCGCCAGCTTCTTGCGGGCATCTTCTTCGATCTCGACGATGCGGGCTTTCTCACCCTGCAGGCTTTCAAAGAGCTGCGCGTTCTGCAAGGCGATGATGGCTTGATTGCACACTGCCGTCAACACGTCGATGGTATCCTGTGTGAAGACGTTGGGGTCCGGGCTGCCGAAGACGGCGACACCATAATTTTCGAAGCCCGCGCGTAAGGGCACGCAGACCGCGGTCAAACAGCGATGCAGTGCCGTGTAGGTCGTCAATTCTGAATCGTGCTGCGGATCTTCGCAGATGACAGGCTCGGCGCTCGACAACGTGCGCGAGATGGCGCCGTCTTCGCGTTGAATGAGCGGCAAACGCTCATCGTGACCCGTCAAGTGTCGTGATGCCGCCACCGTCAAACCTTGATTCGATAGCAACAGCACCAAACTCACCATTCGCGTTGAAGCCGGGCCGATCTCCTTTAGTCCCAGCGTGCTGACATCCAACACGGCGTCAAGGATGCGTTGATAATTCAGTGTGGCGCTCAACGTGCTGGCCATCTCGAAAATCGCGCGGGCTTGTTCACGGGTCGATCGGAGCCGATAGAGTTCGCTCTCTTCTTCAGCGCGTTTGGCGTCCATGGCTAAGCGCCGCACCCGATTGCCCAATGCGCCACCCACCAGGCCGGCCAGCGCCAAAATCATCAAGTTAGGCCACGCGCCACCCATGCCGTAATACGCCGCGCCGATACCGAGTGTGATGACGAGAACGACCAGCCAGCTGAAGCGCAGGGCCGCGGTGAGGATGGGGAACAGACTGAAATAGAGCAGCGGACTCTTGTCGCCGCCCGAGACGATCAGCAGCGCGACGGAGAGCAGAGCATCGACGACGAGGCTCGCCAGCGACAACGGCCGCACGGGCAACTCAAAGACCATCAGGATCATCGTGAGCAGGTTGTAGCCTGCCGCAATGATCAGCAGCACCAGAATGCCCTGTGAGGAATTGGCTAGCGGTTCCGCGCCAACCGGCGGATTGATCAGCACCAAGCCCAACACGCTGAACAACAACACCCAGCGCAGGGCACTCAGCAGCCAATCGATCTGGGTTGAACGCGATGCTATAAATCGCATCCGAGGAAGTTACTCCAGCGGGCCGCAGTGGCCCGACCAATACTTAGAACGAAAAAGGCCGCGGTCGCGCTGGGGGCTTAACCCGCGCATCCGCGGCCATCTGTTACAGTGGGCGGTATAGGACTCGAACCTACGACCCCACGGATGTGAACCGTGTGCTCTAACCAGCTGAGCTAACCGCCCAAGTGGCCGCGATTATAGCATTCTCAGTTACAATTGACAAGGGTCTGACACCTGGTTTATAATGCCGCGCATGTTGATCACACGCCATGTGCCAACGCCGTCCCCTACTCAGCCGGATCATTTGTCTGGATAGGCGTGTTGCGCGACCTGTCACTGTAACGGGCCAGTCCCTTCCAGACTTCGGTAAGGGGCTGGTTTTATTTTGGAGACTATGGACATTCGAGACTTATCGATCGAGATGCACCGCTTTGTCGAAGCCAAGGGCTGGTATGCGGCTGATTCCGCGCGACCCCAAACGCCGCGCAACATTGCGACCTCGTTGGCGATTGAAGCGGCCGAAGTGCTGGAGCACTTTCAATGGAGATCTCAAATGACCGATCGGGCGGAGCTGGCCGCCGAGTTGGCCGATGTCACGCTGTATTTGCTGCAACTGGCGTCGCTGTGTGAAATCGATTTGGAACAAGCCGTGCTGGACAAGCTGCAGAAGAACTACGGTCGAACCTGGGACACCAAGCAGGAATAGTATGACTAAGCCGTGGCAGGTGCTCAACAAACGCAACCTCTATTCCAGCCCATGGATTAACCTGGATCTCTGGACGGTGAAGTTGCCAGACGGAACGATCATCCCCGATCATCACGTGCTCGATTACCCCGGCGAGGCCGTTGGTGTGATCCCGGTAGGGGACGATGGGCGCGTGCTGCTGATCGACCATTATCGCTTCATGACCGACACACAAGGCTGGGAGATTCCGGCGGGCGGCATCGAGCCGGGTGAATCGATTGTGGAAGCAGCAGCCCGCGAGTTATTAGAAGAGAGCGGCTATACTGCGACCGATTGGCAGGTGCTGGGCAAGTATCACCCGTCGAACGGGTCGAGCAACCAGGTTTTTCACTGCGTCATCGCGCGCGGCCTCACGCGCCAATCGGAGCCATTGGATCAGAACGAGACGCAAGGCCTGCGCTGGGTTACGCTCGACGAGTTGCGTGAGTTGATTGCGCAGAACGCGATTCTGGACGGTTTGTCGTTGACGACGTTGTGCTGGGCGTTGGTGCTTTCGCCAGAACTGAAAAAAGGTTAGGCCAACCGGTTTTCAAAGGTCGAACGTGGGCAGCGTAAAAATTCTCGCCATCACCGATCAGGTCGTCGAATCGCTGCACAGCGCGAATGTCAAGACGCGCTTCGGCGACGTCGATCTGATCATCAGCTGCGGCGATTTGCCCTACAACTATCTGGACTATATCGTGACGGTGCTGGGCAAACCGATGTACTTTGTGCACGGCAATCACGATCGGGATTTTGAGTACACCGAAAATGGCAAACGGTATTTAGCGCCGCGCGGGGCCGAATCACTGGATATGCGCTCGGTCGTTACGCCTCAGGACTTGATTTTGGCCGGGCTGGAAGGCTCAATCCGGTACGATCCCAGAAGCGACCATCAGTTCACGCAAGAGCAGATGCAGCGCCGCGCTCTGCAACTATCGCTAAAGTTGATGCGCAATCGGGCGCGCTACGGGCGATTCTTAGATATCCTGGTGACACACTCGCCGCCGTTTGGCGTCAACGACGGTACCGATTACGCTCACATTGGTTTCCGCGCGTTCAATAGGCTGATTCATCGGTTCAAACCGAAGCTAGTCTTACATGGTCATCAACACATTTATACGGGCACATCGCCCAGTACGCAGGTCGGCCCTACCCGCGTCGTCAACGTCTTTCCGTATCAACTGATCACGTGGGAGAGAGACCGTGAGTTTTGACGTTAAACGCGCTGAAGAGGATTATGGCCGCGTGCGGCGGCGCGCGTGGTGGCGGGATGTGCTGGCCAAGTTCGCTGGCCGCCACAATCAACTGTTGTCGTATCAGCAGGTGAAGGACGCACTGCAATTGGGCGGGCCGATCTATCGCGGCGTGAAGCAAGTGCCGGTCGCGCAGATCGTCGGCAGCGTCGATCGCTATCGTGACTTCGACGAGGTATTTCTGCCGGCACAGGATCGCACGGCGCATCGCTGGCAAAGCGTGGCGCGCGCTTACTATCAAGACATCGATCTGCCGCCAGTGCGGCTGTACAAAGTCGGCGACGCGTATTTTGTGCTCGACGGTCACCATCGTGTGTCGGTCGCGCGCGAACAGGGCGTGGACTTTATCGACGCCGAAGTGCAGGAAGTTGTCTCGCGTGTGCCGATCAGCGCCGATATTCGATCGGAAGATTTACGTGTGTTGCATGAGTATCGTCGCTTTTTGGAGCGGACTCGGCTGGATAAATTGCGGCCCGAGCAGCGCATCCGGTTTACGGTGGCAGGTGGTTATGATCGGCTGTTGGAGCACATCGCCATGCATCGCGTCTTTATGCAACTTGAAGAGCAGCGTGATGTGTCCGAGAGCGAAGCGGTGACGCACTGGTACGATACCGTGTACAGGCCGATTGTGGAGATGATCCGTCAGCACGAAGCGCTGAAAGAATTTCCGGGGCGCACGGAATCCGATCTGTATTTATGGATTGTCGAACATCTGCATTACCTGCGCGAAAGCGAGCAAGATGTCTCGATCGAGCAGGCGGTCGACGACTACGCCGATCAGTTCAGCGAGAAGCCAATCAAGAAGATGGTGCGCGCCTTTGCGCAGGCGTTTGCCGAACCCGATACCGTGCCGCTGGAAGAGACCAAGACGCAGCAAGCGTGCGATCGGTTCATGCAGCGCACCCGATTAGATCAGTTGCGGCCCGATCAGACGATTCAGTGTTCGGACGATTTGAGTTACGCCAAACTGCTGGAGCACATCGATCACCACCGTTATTTTATGGGGCTGGACTTCAAGCGCGATGTAAGCGAAGACGAAGCGGTGACACACTGGTACGATACGGTGTATTTGCCTATCGTGCAGGTGGTGCGCGACAACAACCTGCTGGCTGAGTTTCCCGGCAAGACTGAGACTGATCTGTATTTGTCGATCATCGAGTATCTGGATCAACTGCGCAAAGCGAAGGGCACCGTCACCATCGATGAAGCGGCGCAGGAATTCGCCCGCGATTATGCGCAGGAGTTCAATCAGCATCCTGTTCGTAACATTGTGCGTGGCATGCAAGCGTTGTTTGGTTTGGCACCGAGTGAGGAAGAAGAAGCGAGAAGTCAGCATTCAGAAGTGAGTCGTGAGAATCAATCGACCAGTGGCGATTCAATCCAAAATCCAAAATCAGACATCTAAAATCAGAAATCACTATGGCACATTCTAAGGGTTCGATCATTACGGTGTTTGGCAGCAACTCGCCGAAAGAGGGCGAAGCCGACTACGAACAGGCGCGCGCGCTGGGGCGTTTACTGGCGCAGCACGGTTACGTCGTAGCGACGGGCGGTTACGCGGGCACGATGGAAGCAACGAGCCGCGGCGCGAAAGAAGCGGGCGGCCACGTCATCGGCGTGACGACGTCGGTCTTTGATGGCGTGCGCCTCAGTGCGAATCCCTATCTCGACGAAGAGATCAAATTCCCGACGTTGTTTCAGCGCTTACATCACTTGGTTACCTTTGCTGATGGCTGGGTCACGCTGCCAGGCGGCATCGGCACGCTGAGCGAAGTGGCACTGACGTGGAGCCTGATGCAAGTCGGCGAGATGAAACGCCAGCCGTTCGTCCTCGTCGGCGAGATGTGGCGCAAAACCATCGGCGAGTTTTCCAGCGACTACTACGTGCGACCACAGTATCGTGCCTTGATCCGATACGCGGATGATGTCGAAGCGGTGGTGCCGCTCTTAAAATAGAAATCGCGCATGTTGCGTGGTGCGGGTTTTAGCGCGCCATCTGCCCACGTTGCCCATTACTCGTTACACATTACTTATTACTCAGGAGTCACTCATGGCCGACAAACTTACACCCCGCAGCGAAGATTATTCGAAGTGGTACACCGACGTCGTGCAGCGCACCGAACTGGCTGATTACTCGCCCGTGCGCGGCTCGATGGTGATTCGCCCGTATGGCTACGCACTGTGGGAAAACGTTCAGGCTGGTCTCGATCGGCGCTTCAAGGCGACCGGGCATCAGAACGCCTACTTCCCGTTGTTCATTCCGATGTCGTTCCTGCAAAAAGAAAAGGAACACGTCGAAGGTTTCTCGCCCGAACTCGCCGTGGTCACACACGCGGGCGGCGAACAGTTGGAAGAGCCGCTGGTGGTGCGGCCCACGTCCGAGACGATCATCGGCTACATGTATTCGCAGTGGATCAAGAGTTATCGCGATCTGCCCGTGTTGATCAACTGCTGGAATAACGTCGTGCGCTGGGAACTCCGCACCCGATTGTTCCTCCGGACTGCCGAGTTTCTGTGGCAAGAAGGTCACACCGCGCACGCCACGGCGGAAGAAGCCGAAGCCGAAACGCGTCAGATGCTCAACGTGTACACTGACTTTGCCGTGAATGATGCGGCGATTCCGGTGATTCCAGGCCGCAAATCCGAATCGGAGAAATTTGCCGGTGCCGTGCGATCATATACGATCGAGGCGATGATGGGCGACAAGAAAGCATTGCAATCGGGTACGTCGCACTTCCTCGGCCAGAACTTCGCCAAGGCGTTCGACATCAAGTATCTGAGCAAGAATAACGAACAGGAATACGCGTGGACGACGTCGTGGGGATTGTCGACGCGCATGATCGGCGGCATTATCATGGTTCATGGCGACGACCAAGGCTTGAAACTGCCGCCCAAACTCGCGCCGATTCAAGCCGTCATCGTGCCGATCTTTAAGAGTGACGCCGAGAAGAGCAAAGTCATGCCGGTGATTGACGCGATTCGCCAGCAGTTGAGTGAAAGCGTGCGGGTCAAGGTGGACGATCGGGATGAGACGCCGGGCTTCAAATTCAACGATTGGGAATTTCGCGGCGTACCGTTGCGGATCGAAGTCGGCCCGAAGGATGTCGATAAAGGCACGGTGGTCTTGGCGCGGCGCGATGTGCCCGGCAAGGAAGGCAAGTCGTTTGTGCCGCAAGCTGGCTTGGTCGACGCGGTCCGATCGTTGTTGGCGACGATCCAAGCGGATATGTTGAAGCGCGCCACCGAGTTCCGCGATGCCAACATCCACGAACCGAAATCATACGACGAATTCAAGTCGATCGTCGAAGATGGTTTTGCGCGTGCATGGTGGTGCGGCGAGCGGCAGTGCGAAGCAGAGATTAAAGAAGAAACCAAAGCGACCACGCGCTGCATTCCGCTGGAACAGCCGGGCGGCTCAGGTGTGTGCGTCCACTGCGGCAAGCCCGCGACGGAAGTGGCGATCTTCGGCAAAGCGTATTGATTCAGCCCGATAATCAGCGCAGAGACACAGAGAAGTCAGACTATCTCTGTGTCTCTGTCGTTTATGGGAGGCGAGATGCTCGACTTCAATCAACTGGCAGAACTTGGCGCGGCGGCGATCTGGTCGGGCTTCAATGCGTATCAAATGGAATTCAAAGCGATTACGCGGCGCGCGAAATCGCGCTTTGAGCAGCGCGATTGGCATGGCGTGCAAAGCGATGCGGTAGCGCGGCTTGATCTCTACAAGAAGATCGTCGATGGCGTGGTGACCGAAACGCGCACGGTGTTGGGCGACGCCGCGAAAACCGAAACGGTCTGGGCGCAGATGAAAGCCGCGTATTCGCGCATGATCGCGGGCTGCGGTGATTTCGAATTGGCCGAGACATTCTTTAACTCGATCACGCGCCGCGTGTTTGCCACGGTCGGCGTCGATCGTGAGCGCGAATTTGTGGATTCCGATTTCAATTTGCCGCCCGCCCGATCAGCCCAACCGGTCTATCACACGTTCCGCTCGTTCGAGTCAACCTTCGCGCTGCTATCAGCGATCGTGGCGCAGTATCCGTTTGATGTGCCGTTTCGATCATTGGACGATGATCTTAATTGCGCCGCGCAAGCCGTCGAGGCACATCTCAACTCGATCGGCATGAGCGTGCCCTACGAAGTGGAAATGCTGAAGTCGATCTTCTATCGCAACAAGGGGGCGTATATCGTCGGGCGGATTCGATCGGGCGCGCAGGTCATCCCGCTCGTTTTCGCGCTGCGCCATCCCATTGAAGGGATCGTCATCGATGCGATGTTGCTGCACGAAACGGACGTCAGTATCGTCTTCAGTTTCACGCGCTCGTATTTCAGCGTTGAAGTTGAAAACCCCTACGAAGTGATCGAGTTCCTCAAATCGATCATGCCGTTGAAACGGGTCGCCGAGTTATACATCTCGATCGGTTACAACAAGCACGGCAAGACCGAACTGTATCGCGATCTACTGCGCCACCTGCGCGACTCCGACGATCAATTTGAGATCGCACCCGGCGACAAGGGCATGGTCATGATGGTCTTCGATCTGCCTCAGTTCGATGTGGTCTTCAAGATCATCAAGGATAAGTTTGCTTACCCCAAGACGGCCACGCGCCAGGAAGTGATGGAGAAATACGCGCTGGTCTTCAAGCACGATCGGGCCGGGCGGCTGGTGGACGCGCAGGAATTTGAGCATCTGCAATTCGATCGCGCGCGCTTTCGTGACGATCTGCTGCGCGAACTGCTGAATTCGTGCGCAAACAGCGTAACCGTGGAAAACGATCGGATCGCCATCAAGCATCTGTACACTGAGCGTAAGATGACGCCGTTAAATCTGTTTCTGCGGCAGGTTGATGATGTTGCGGCGCGCGCGGCTGTGATCGATTACGGGCAGGCGGTAAAAGATTTGGCCGCCACTAATATCTTCCCCGGCGACATGCTGTTGAAGAACTTCGGCGTTACGCGGCACGGGCGCGTGGTCTTCTACGACTACGACGAACTGGGCTTGCTGACCGACTACAACTTTCGCGAGATTCCGCAATCGGACAACTACGACGATGAGACCAGCGCTGACCCGTGGTTCTATGTCGGCGAAAACGACATTTTCCCCGAGGAATTCATCAAGTTTTTCGGTTTGCGGCCCAACGTCAAGGACGTCTTCCTCGATACGCATGGTGATCTATTGACGGCAGACTTTTGGATCAACATGCAGCGGCTTGTTCGCGCAGGTGAGATCGTGGATGTGTTCCCGTATCCGCAGAGCAGGCGCTTGCACGCGGTGTAAGACGAGGGGCACGAGGCATGATACAATTCGCGTCACTTATCACTCAACACTCGCCACGGAGCGACCATGTTTATCATCTTCGGCACCAAGACCCGCTTCAAAACGTTATCCTCCGGTGAGTTTTTCTGCCCACACTGTCGCGCCAAACGTGCCTATGAGTTGCGGCAGGCGCGCAATTGGTTTACGTTGTACTTCATTCCGTTGATTCCGCTCAATGCGCTGGGCGAGATGGTCACCTGTCAGACGTGCGGCACCAACTTCCAGAAGGACGTGCTGTCGCAGCCGGAACCCGCGCCTGCCACGCCGCTCGATCGGATGATGCGCGAAGCCCGCGCCGATATGGATAGCGGTACGCCGATCGAGTTTGTGCGGCAGAAGTTGATCAACATCGGCCTCGCCCGCGATCTGGTCGATCAAACGATCGAGCAAGCCGCCGGCCCCGATCGGCGTACCTGCCCCAACGACGCCCTCACTTATCGATCAACCGTTGAACGCTGCGCGCAGTGCGGCACATCGCTCAGAGTTGGTTGAGCACTGAATTTGAACTTTGCGGGTTGATTGTCGGTAGATCATATAGTATCTCGCCCATTCTCCGTAAGGTTGTCTCCATCAGGAGTTAGGACATGCGCAAACTGATCTTGGTCGTGGCGCTCTGGCTCACTGCTTGCCTGCCCACTGTCACACAACCCGTCGTGTCAACGCCGACGCTGGCGTCGCCGCCTTCACTCGCGCCGCAGCCAACGCCGACCAGCGCAAAAGTTGATCTAACGCCGTATCGCGCCGCGATGAGAGCGAAGTTTGCGGGCGACGTCGATCAATTTACGACGGCGACCCGTTACCAGATCGATCTGACGCTCGCCCCCGATCTGGCTTCATACTCTGCGCGGCAAACTGTGCACTACACCAACAACGAAACCGAGCCGTTGTCGGCGATCTACTTTCGCTTATTCCCCAACACGTCCTCCTATGGCGGCAAACTCACGCTGAGCGAGTTCAAACTCAATGGCCAGTCGATCACACCAATCACGGAGTTGAGCAACTCAGCGCTGCGCATCCCGATCGACCCGCCGTTGCCGATCGGGGCGTCGGTGGATTTTGAGATGGCGTACCAGACCAAAGTGCCGACGAGTTCGGTTACGTCCGGCTACAATCAGTTTGGCTTGTTTAGCGGCGTGTTAGCACTGCCCAATTTCTATCCGCAAATTCCGGCGTACGACAGCGAAGGCTGGAACGTGGAGGTTGCGCCCGGCATGGGCGACGCGGTCTTCAGCGATTCGGCGTTGTATCAGGTTAACATCCTTGCGCCGAAGAATCAGCTCGTCGTCACGTCCGGGACTTGCGAGTCGCAAGCTGCGCCAAACGATCAGCAATCACTCCGATGTATCAGCGGCCCGATGCGCGATTTCATGATTGCGTCCAGCGCAGACTTTCAAGTGGCAACCGAGACGGTCGATGACGTGCAGATCAATTCGTACTTTTTGAAGAAAGATGCGGCGGCTGGCCGCACCGGATTGCAGGTCACGACCGAAGCCTTCAAGTCGTACTCAAAGCGCATCGGCCCTTATCCTTTTAATCAACTCGATCTGGTCGAGACGCCGACCACGGCGGGCGGCATCGAGTATCCGGGGCTGATTGTGGTTGCCCAAAGTCTTTATGAAGAAGACCACGCCTTTCAAGAAGGAGCGACCGCGCACGAAGCCGCACATCAATGGTGGTACAGCCTTGTCGGCAACGATCAAGTTGATGACCCGTGGCTGGACGAAGCCTTCACGCAGTTCACCACCGGCCTGTATTATCTCGATCGCTATGGGCAAGACGGCCTATCCGGCTACGTCGATCAGTCGCTCATGGGACGTTATCGGCGCGTAAAGGGCACCGAAGATGACAAGCGCAGCGATCTGCCGGTGGCGGGCTATTCGGGCTTGCAGTACGGCGCGATTGTATATGGCAAGGCGGCGCTCTTCTTCAACGGCGTCTACGAAAAGATCGGCGATGACAAGTTCAATCAGTTCATGCAGACCTATTTCAATGCGCACCGCTATGGCATCGCGTACGAGGACGATCTGCTCAAGGCTATCGAGACACAATTGGACGCCAAGACGGTCGATGAGTTGATGAAGGAATGGATCACGTCGCCCTAGTGACGAGTGGAAGGACGAATCAGCGATTAAGCGAGTGAGCGATGACAACGATCTATTTTCTGCGCCACGCTGAGAAGGAATGGGGCGGTTACTTCAATGAACGGTTGCGACATCAGGACGAGCCGCTCAGCCCGATCGGATTACAAACCGCCGATCGGCTGGTGGCGACCTTCGCGGATAAACCGATCGCCGCGATCTACATCAGCAAATATCAACGCACGCGGCAGACCATCGCGCCGACGGCTCAACGATTGAGTCTGACCCCCATCGTCGATCCGCGCTTGAACGAAATGGATAATGGCCTGTTGGACGGCCTGAGCGATGAAGCCGTTCAGCACACTTACCCCGAAGTGTGGCAAGCCTTCAACGAGCGTCAGCGCGACTTTCGCTTCCCAGAAGGTGAAACCGGTGAAGAAGTCCGCCAGCGCATTGCTTCATTCCTAGACGAGAAACGGCAACAACATGCCGATGAGTCGATCATCGCCGTCGCGCATGATGCGTTGATCCGCGTGCTGATGTGTACGATTCTACGCGTGCCGGTAACTCAACGCTGGGACTTTCGCATCGACTTCGGCGGCTTGGTAGAACTCGCCTATCAGCCCGCTTACGGCACGTGGAAGTTGATTCGGTTTAATCAGAAGTGCGGCTAGTAGGAGCGAGGACTGACGCGCTTATTCGCTTATTCGCTTGCGCGCCGATTTGCTCCGTCGCCTGCGGTATAATTCCCCTCATGAAACGCGCCTCCGCCCCGATTCCCGACCTGTTCGACGTGGCTTCACAGGAAACCCTGCAGCGCAGCCAGCCGCTGGCGGCGCGGATGCGCGCGCGTTCGCTGGACGAGTACGTGGGGCAAGAAGAGATCGTCGGACCGGGGCGCTTGCTCCGTCGCGCCATCGAAGCGGACAAGCTCTTCTCGTCGATCCTGTTGTGGGGGCCGCCCGGTACGGGCAAGACCACGCTGGCGATGATCATCGCGCACACCACGCGCAGCCACTTCGAGCAGATCAACGCCGTGATGTCGGGCGTGGCCGACATCCGCCGTATCGTCGAAGAGGCCAAAGAACGCCTGAAACTCTATCGCCAACGGACGATTCTGCTCATCGACGAGATTCACCGCTTCAACAAAGCGCAGCAAGACGCGCTGCTGCCGCACGTCGAAAACGGCACCATCATCCTCATCGGCGCGACAACGGAAAACCCGTATTTTGAGGTCATTGGCCCGCTGGTCAGCCGTTCGCGCGTGTTCCAACTCAAGCCGCTCAGCGACGACAATGTGCGCGATCTGCTTAATCGCGCGCTGACCGATGTCGAACGCGGCTACGGCGGCTTGATCATCGACGTGGACGACGACGCGCTCGATCACCTTGTGCGCGTGGCGGGCGGCGATGCGCGCAATGCCCTGAACGCGCTGGAATTAGCCGTCGAATCGACGCCGCTGAACGAGGACAACAAGATTCACGTCACGCTGCAAGTGGCGCAGGAATCGATTCAACGTCGGGCGATTTTATACGACAAAGACGGCGACGCCCACTACGACACGATCAGCGCCTTCATCAAATCGGTGCGCGGATCTGATCCCGACGCCGCGCTGTATTGGCTCGCCAAGATGTTGTATGCGGGCGAAGATCCGCGGTTCATTTTGCGGCGCTTGTTGATCCTCGCGGGTGAAGACATTGGCATGGCCGATCCGAATGGCCTCGTTGTAGCGAACGCGGCCGCGCAAGCCTTTCAGTGGATGGGCTTGCCGGAAGGCATCTACCCGATCGTGGAAGCGACGATCTACCTCGCGACCGCGCCCAAGAGCAACTCGGCGGGCGCGTACTTCCGCGCGCTCAAGCAAGTCGAGGCCGAGGGCAAGGTGGAGGTGCCCACCCATTTGCAGGACGCTAATCGTGATGCGAAGGCGCTGGGGCATGGTGCAGGTTATCAATACCCGCACGAGTTTGACGGCCATCACGTTGCGCAAAACTACCTACCGGAAGCCATCAAGGGCATGCGCTTCTACGAGCCGAGCAATCAGGGTTATGAGCCGCAGGTCGCCGATCGGCTGGACCGCTGGCGCAGAGCTGTCGAATCGGCGTTGGCAATCGAGCCGCATGAAGGCCCGCAAGTGACGGAGCAGGAGATCATTAGTTTGAAAAAGAAATTGAAATGAACAATTAACAATGACCAATGACAAACGAAAGTCACCCGTCACTATCGACTGATAACTGAGAACTGACAACTGAATTGCTTACGTTCTTCTAACATTCCTCTGCTAACATTTTTCACGCAAACTTTATCATGGAGCCGCCTATGTCCACCGAATCGCATGAATTTAAGGCCGAAATCCAGCAACTGTTGAATATCCTCGTTCATTCGCTGTACACCGATCGCGATGTGTTCCTACGCGAGTTGATCTCCAACGCCTCCGACGCGTTGAGCCGGTTGCAGTTCGAGATGCTGACCAACCGCGACGTGCTCGACCCCGACGCCGAGTTGAAGATCATGATCGAGTGCGACAAAGACAATCGCACGCTGACGATCCGCGACACGGGCATCGGCATGACGCGCGACGAGATCGTGGACAACCTCGGCACGATCGCGCATTCGGGCGCGGCCGAGTTCATCCGCAAGTTGCAGGCCGAGAAGAAACCCGCCGACGTGATCGGCCAGTTCGGCGTGGGCTTCTATTCGGTTTACATGGTGGCCGATGAAGTCACCGTAACTTCGCGCTCGTATCGACCTGACGCGCAAGCGGTGGAGTGGACGTCGAAGGGCGACAACACCTACACGCTCGCCGAGGTGGAGAAGGCCGATCGGGGTACGGCGATCACCGTGAAGTTGAAGGAAGACGCCGCCGAGTACGCCGAAGACTGGAAGATCGAACAGATCGTCAAGAAGCACAGCGATTTCGTGTCGTTCCCGATCTACGTCAAAGACAAGGCTGTTAATCGCCAGACCGCGTTGTGGCGTCAATCGGCGCGCGAGGTGACCGCCGAACAATACGAGGAGTTTTACAAGCATTTGACGTTGGACTTTGAAGCGCCGTTGATGCACATCCACATGGTGACCGATGTGCCCGTGGACGTCCACGCGATTTTGTACATTCCCGCCAAGCGTGAGCGCGGCATTTTCAGTCTGCGCAAAGACGACGGGTTGAAGTTGTATTCGCGCAAGATCCTCATCAGCGAATACTTCAAGGATTTGCTGCCGCAGTATTTCCGCTTTGTGCAGGGCGTGGTCGATTCTGAAGACTTGCCGCTGAACGTCAGCCGCGAAGCGATCCAAACCAATCGCGCTGCGGCCAAACTCAAGTCGACGTTGACGCATAAACTCGCTACCGAGTTGGCCGATCTGGGCGAGAAGGATGCAGCGAAATACGCGACGTTCTGGCAAGAGTTCGGGCCGTTTATTAAGGAAGGCATCGCCACCGATCCGGGTAATCAAACCGATCTCGCGAAGTTACTGCGCTTCAAGACGAATCGCGACGCGGAAGCGTGGGTGTCGTTGCAACAGTACGTCGATCGGATGAAAGCCGATCAGGCGACGATCTATTATCTGTTGGGCGAGGATCTCAAATCGGTGGCGCGCAGCCCGCACCTCGATTATTTCCGCCGTCACGATCTGGAAGTGCTGTTCCTTACGGAACCGATCGACAGTTTCATGATCATGTCGCTGAAGGAATTCGCGGGCAAGAAACTGCAAAACATCGACGACGCCAAACTGGAGCTGCCCAAAGACGAGCAGCCGATCGAGTCGAAGGTAGACAACGAAGGCTTTGCACAGTTGGCGGCCCGCATCAAGACCACGCTGGGCGATACGATCACCGAAGTGCGCGAGTCGAAGATATTGACCGACAGCCCGTGCCGTCTCGTCTCGCCGGACGGCGAAGCCGATCGGGATATGCAGCGTGTCAAGCGCATGCTAGGCCAGGATTATGAAGTGCCCAAGAAGATCATGGAGATCAATCGAGGCCACGCGCTGATCGCCGACATGACGACGTTGATCAAGACCGGCGCGAACGATGCGCTGCTCGACGCCTGCATCCACCAACTCTACGAATCATCACTGCTGCTGGAAGGCCTGCTGCCCAATCCGGCCGAGATGGTGCCGCGCATTCAGCAGTTGATGGAAGCGGCCGTCAGAACGAAGTAACGCGTGTGACGAGTGAAAAGTGACATCTACTTCACTTTTCACTCGTCGCGCTTCATTTTGACTTTTCTTCCCCCTGTAAGTATAGTTTGACCATTCGCTTCTTAAGGGGCACAGCATGGCTTTGTCCAGTGCTGACTGGTACGACCTGATCCTGGCGGCGCTCAACTACCTGCAAGACGACGGCGGTCAGTTCCAACGCGGTCTGGAAAAAGGCGGCCTCAGCCGCGATGAGTTGTGGCTGCTCTATCGGTTTAGCTATTTCCCCGGTTCGGTTGCTCCCAGCGATTTCCTTACGTTTGGCCCGTATACGTCGGTCTCGAACCACCAGAAAACCATCGAGCTGTTGACGGCGAAGAAGTACGCCGAGCAGGTCGATGCGGGCCGGTATCGCGCGTCGGAGGCGGGCCGCAAATTCATCGAGACGTTGTATCGCGATTACTTCAACGCCATCGCGAAGCACGAAGGCTTGACGGATGAAGAGTTAGCGCGGTTGGGCGAACTGGCCGATCGGGCGGTGACATCCGCCGTACGCCAACCCGACGTACCCGCGCCGATCACCAGCGCGGCGCGTAGCGCTTTCCCTGATACCGATCAGCCGTGGGTGTACGTCGAGCGGCGCGTGGTGGCGATGGCCTTGTTTCGAGCCGATGCCCACATTGCGGCGTGGCGCGACGACGGCTGGAGCGGCCCGCGGATCGAAGTGAGCACGGCGTTGTTCAAAGTGCCCGATCGGTTGAGCGCGGCCGACCTGCGCGCGGCAACCGCGCGGCTCGACGACAAGGATTTCAAATCGGCAGTGGCGGCGCTGCATTCTGGCGGCGAAGTAGCCCACTCGTCCGATGATTTCTACAAGCTCACCAAGTCTGGCCGCGCGGCGCGGCAAGTCGTGGAAGATCAGACCAATCGCAATTACGCCGTCCTCTTCAACGCACTCGATCCGGCTGAACAGTCTGAACTGAACAATCTACTGGTCAAAGTGCGCGGCCCAGCCTGATCTGCAACCGTTGTTCAGATCAGATGCGCCAAATTCAACGCTGGTTTGGCGCTGCGCATGCTATAATCGCGGCAGTTGACTCGCCCCAACTTTCAACGAGGAAAGGCATATGGCAGCTTGCCCTAGTTGCGGACGCGACCCCGGCCCCAACGATGTATGTCCCCACTGCGGCGCAGACTTAAAGCGGCGACTTCGCATTCGCACGCTGGGGTTGATCGCTATCGGTCTAGCCATCCTCGGCGTGGTGATGCTGTGGTTCTTTGCCACACGCGCCCCCGTTGCGCGCGTCAGTATCGCCGAGCTGCAAGCCACGTCCAACTATGCTTACGTTCAAATCGACGGCGTCGTGTCGCGCGTGCCTAATTACAATGCGACGGCCCAATCGCTCACGTTCTGGGTGCGTGATGTTTCGGGCGAACTGCTGGTGTCGGCTTATCGCGCGACCGTGGCCGACCTCATCGCCGCCGAGCGTGTGCCAATGCCTGGCGATACGGTGGTAGTGCAGGGCACAGTACGCGTGCGCGACAGCGTGGCTGGACTAACGCTGGACTCAGTGAAGTCCCTGGCTTTAACCCGCGTGACCGATAGCGCCCCCCTGCGCGATATCGGTTCGGTGACGGTGGATGATGCCTTACATGCGGCGACGGTGCAGGGCGTGGTCCGATCGATCCGCGCGCCCTTCGACGGCCTTCAACTGATCACACTGCGCGATGCAACCGGCGCGATCGATCTTGCCGTCTCGACCGAACTGGCACCCGTCATCGGCGCGCTGCCGCCGATCGCGGTTGATCAATCGCTGCAAGTGATCGGCACGGTGACGCGCTTCGATACTTCGCCGCAACTCACCTTGCGGCGTGCGGCCGACATCACGCCGCTGACTGAGCGTGTGGCCTTTGCCAAATTCACGCCGCTGGCCGAGTTGTCCGAGTCGCTGGCCAGCCGATGGGTGCGCGTCGAAGGCACGGTCGAAGAAGTAGCCCCGTTTTCGGCGGGCGTGAAACTGACTCTCAGCGACGGCGGCGAACGCGCGACGATTCTAGTCTGGCAAGATTTGTGGAATTCGCTCAACGCCGCGCAGCCCATCGAGCCAGGCGCGACGTTATCGGTGCAGGGCGAAGTCAGCGTGTATCGCGGCCAGTTGGAGATTACGCCGGAGGTTGCGCAGGATGTGGCGCTGCTGCAACCTGCCGCGCCAGTTGCCGTTGTGAGCAACCTCAAGCCGCTCGGGTCGATCACCGCTCAAGACCTCAACACGCTTGTCACGACGCGGGGTACGATCGGGAATATCGATCCGATCAACCGCGGTATGCGGTATGAACTCAGCGATCAGGATCAATCGATCGTCTTGTTGATTTGGGACGATGTCATCGCAAAGGAGCAGCGCCAGCAACTTGTCACGGGCGCGGTGATCTCAGTCACCGGTAAGATTGAAAGTTTTGGCGGCCAACTGGAGATCGTGCCTGAAGCCAGTGATCAAGTGGTCATGGTTACCGCGCCAGCGATCGCACCTACAGCTGAACCCTCTGCATCCCCAACGTTAGTGGCAGTCACCTCGACGCCAACACCGGAACCGACGATCACTAAAGAGCCCACGAGTACTTCTCAGCCCGCGGCTTCTGCGCCAAGTGTGTCGATCAACGCCATCACCGCCGATTACGTCGGCAAAGATGTGGCCGTGCGCGCCAAGATCGTCGAGACGGCCAGCTTCTCAGCGGGCTTCAAGTTCCTCGTTGACGATGGCACGGGCCGCATGTGGTTGACGTTGTTTAGCGACAACTATCGCTTTGTGTCGAATCGCGCGGGGTTGAATTTAGGCGCGGATATCTCGATTGTGGCCGAAGTCGCGCAATTCCAGGGCGTGCTGGAATTGCAGCCGCATGCCGGTCGTGATGTGACCATCAACACGCCGGGTTCCAACGCCAGTGTGCCACTGGTCTCGGTCAATCAGCTGAGTAAGCCGGGACAGTTAGTCGCTATCGAAGGCCGCATCACCGAAGTGAAAGGTTTTTCGTCCGGCCAGTATCTCCAAGTCGACGACGGTACCGGTAATGTGCGCGTGACGCTGTTCAACAACGTGTTGGCGTTTGTGCCGAACAAAGACGGGCTTGTTGTTGGTGCGCAGGTGCGCGTGGTCGGTAAGACGGAGTTCTTTGGCCGGATCCAAGTGTCGCCCGCGCTGGGTTACGATGTGACGTTGAAGTAATGAGTAACGAGTAATGAGTGAAGCGTTCGGGTTGATTGGTATTGCGGTGGTCGGCGCGATCGGCGCGTCGATATTAGCGCTGGTTCCAGCATTGCACATCTACAATGTCGTCGGTGTGTTGTTCGCGTCGGCGGCGGCGCTGTCAGGCGTGCTGAATCCCGATCAAATCGCGTTACTGCTGATGGGCATGATCGTGGGGTATGCGATGGTGTCGACGGTGCCGTCGATCTTTCTGGCCGCACCCGATGAGTCGTCGGCCTTCATTGTGCTGCCGGGGCAGAAGTGGCTGTTGCAGCGGCGCGGCTACGAAGCGGCGATCTTGAGCGGTGTCGGCGCGTTGGGCGGCCTATTGATCATGGTGGTGATCAGCCCGCTTGCGATCGAAGCCGCGCGCGGCTTGCAGTTGATTATTGCGCCGCATTTGGGTTGGATGCTGGCCGCCATCATCGCTTTCATGCTGATGTCGGAATGGCCCAAGAGCGGCGACCGCGGGCCGTCGGGTTGGGCGCGGTTCCGATCGGCATGGGTAGGTTTGGGCGCGGGCTTGTTGACGTTCGCGTTATCGGGCGTGTTAGGTTTCATTATCACCTATCGCAGCGTCGTGCCCGTCGATCTGGCGTATCAAAACTTGCTGCCCGCCTTCATCGGCCTGTTTGCGATTCCCATGGTGTTAACTAACTTGATCATGGGTACACGCGTGCCGCCGCAGCATGTAGCGCACTCGATCGACGTGACACCGTCGCTGTTACTACGCGGCACTATCGCAGGCACGCTGGGCGGATTGTTCGCGGCGTTCTTCCCGGTCGTGACGGGTAGCGTCGGCGGCTTTCTGGCGGGACATGCCACCGCGCAGCGCGACGAGCGTTCGTTCATCATCTCGCAGGGCGCGTCGAAGTTGGTGTATTACGTGGGCGGCTTTTTGCTGTTCTTTATGCCGGGCTTGCATTTAGCGCGCGGCGGCCTGGCGGCGATGACGCACACGCTGTTTACGCCGGATACGCCGGAACTGTATTTCACAGCAGTGGCGGCGCTGGCGATCAGCGGCGCGGTGGCGTTTGGTCTGTTGATTGTGTTCAGCCGCGTGGCGATCAAAGTTGTAGCGCGCATTGATTATCGTACGATCAGCATCATGACGCTGATTGTGCTCGTCGGTTTGATCTTCCTCACGACGGGCTTTGGTGGTTTATTGATCGCGTTGCCTGCGACGGCGATCGGCTTGATTCCGACGCTGTTCGGGTCGCGGCGCATGAACTGTCTCGGTGTGCTGCTGATTCCGATCACGCTGAATATGGCCGGAATCGGGCCGGACATTGCGCGAGTGTTGGGGCTGATTCCATGAAAGGTATCACTCACTTCCTGGCGGGTATCGCTGCTGCATCGTTCGTGCCAGGCGTGGTCGAAGGCGCGCTGAACGGTTCGTACTTGATCGTGCTGGGCGGCGTCTTTGGCCTGCTGCCAGATACGCTCGATTTCAAGTTTGCGCGCTATTTCGATCGTGCCGAAGCGATCGATCCGGATCCGGCGAATCTCGATCCGCAAGTGATTGCGAACCAGATTGCCGCGTTGATCGATCGGGCTGCGCAGACTAACCGCGAGGTACGCGCGCAATTACACACGATCAAACTCGGTCCCGATCGCTGGCGGCAGTACACCGTGCGCTTCGATGCTGATCGTAACGAAGTGGCGGTGCGCCTCGGCCCGATCGTCAATACGTCACAGATGCCGATCGGCGCGGATGATCAATCGGCGTGGGCACGGGCCACAGTCGCGGCTAAATTGAACTATACCTACGATGGCGATGTCAACGTCGATATTTTCGGCGGCCCGTCGTTTGCGTTTGTCCCCAAGGCGGCGGGCATCGAGATTCAGTTTTTGCCGTGGCATCGGGCGTGGAGTCACTCGCTGACGCTGGCTGTAGTTTTAGGGGCGTTGATGGCCTTACTGTTTCAGTCGGTTCAAGCGGGCCTGGTGGCGGCCGTCGGCATGGCCGCGCACATCGTCGAGGATCAACTCGGTTATCTGGGCAGCAATCTGTTCTGGCCGCTGACTAAAGAACGATCGGGCGGCGCGCGGTTGATCCATTCCGGCGATGCGATTCCGAATTTCCTGGGCGTGTGGATTGCGTTGCAACTAACTGTGTTTAACCTCGACCGCTTTGGTGCGGCGGCGCAACAGCGTACGCCGTTAGTAGAGCCGTTGACGTTCTTCATCAACGCCATCGTCTTGCCGAGTGTGATTTTGCTGGCGATTTATGGGTTTGAGCGGCGGCGACATCGTGTGCGCCTGGCAGTGGCCCGTCAGGCCGATATCGTGGCTGAAGCGCAAGAAACCGAAGTGTGAGCGTATGAAAATCTGGCGTGTGCTAATCGTGCTAATTGTCAGTTGCGCTGCGCTGGTTTTAGTTCAGCGTGGCCTGCGGGTGACTGCGGCCCCTCTCGTCACACCGGTGACTCGCCCGAGCGGCGTCGGCGATGTCCTGATCCACGAAGTGGAATATGATCCGGCGCAGAGCGGCACCGACACGGCTTATGAGTGGTTTGAGTTGTACAATGCCACCAGCCAGGCTATTACTCTGACCAACTGGACGATCAGCGACGCGGTGTCATCGGATGTGATCCCGACGACGGTGATTTCATCACATGACTTCATCGTCGTGGCGGCCTCGATCAGTTTCAGTGTTAATTATCCGTCGTTCACCGGTACAGTTATCTATATTCCCGGTGGCTCGATAGGCAACGGCCTCAGCAATACCGGCGATCGTCTGACGTTGGCGGATGACACCGGCGCGGTGATCGACGACCTATCTTACGGCAACAACACCACAGTCTTCAACTTGCCCGGGGTAGCGGCAGGCCATGCGCTGGAGCGCCAGCCGATCGGTGTCGATACGAATACGGCCGCCGATTTTGTCGATCGCTTTCCACCGACGCCCGGCTATGGCTACACGCCGCCCGAGCCGCCGATCCTGACGCCGCCCGGCCGCGTGTTGATCAGCGCGGTGCATTTTGATGCCCAGGCCACCGGTGACGAAGGCTTCCGCGTAACAAACGTGAGCACCTACGTCGTCACACTTACCAACTGGATCGCGACTGACGGTGAACAGACGCTATATTTGACAGGCACTTTGCCGCCCAACCAATCGATCTGGCTGGCACGCAATGCCGTCACCTTCACGCAGCAGTTCGGCTTCAAGCCTGCCTACGAATACGCCGACGACGCCGATCCGACTGTGCCAAATCTGACGGGTGAAGTGCCACTGCTCAACACCAGCGATGAATTGGCCGTGCGCGAGTTCGCCACCAACTGGCAGGATGCGGTGGTATGGGGCGCGACGGGCGAGATTACAGATACGGGCTGGATCACCGGGTGGAGCGGCCCCAATGTGCTGCGCTACAGCAATTCCAGCATCGGGGCGACGGGGCAGTTCATTTTCCGCAAACTCGACGAAGTCACCGGCGCCATTATCAGCGACACGAACACCGCGTTCGATTGGGCCAACGATGCCGCCGATCCGGTTTCAGGCCGCAAGACCCAGTATGCCGGCTGGGACTACGAGCAGTTCTGGCGCACGGCTAAAGTTACTGCGACGGCGACGCTCACAGTGGCGATCGCGCCCGATAACGCCTATCGCGTCATCAGCGATTTGCTGGGTTCTGCGCAGCACTCGATCGTGATGGAGATGCACACTTTCGACAATCTGGGCTTGCTGGAAGTGTTGACGCGCACCATCGGACGCGGCGTCAGTACGACCATCTTACTGGAAGGCGGGCCAGTAGGCGGCCTCGACAATCAGGAAAAGTGGGTGTGCCAGAATATCGAAGCAGTTGGCGGCCAATGCTGGTTCATGATCAGCGATTCGACACAGGACGTGCGCGCTCGCTACGACTACATCCATACCAAGATGATTGTCGTTGACGATAGGGTCGTCGCCATCGGCTCAGAGAATCTGAGTCCGCGCAGCCTGACCTATGACAACTTTAGTGATGGCACGAGCGGTCATCGCGGCGTGTATTTGCTGACCGATGCGAGCGGCGTGATCTCCCGCGCGCTCGATCTATGGCAAGCTGATTTCGATCCGATCAACCACCGCGATCTGATCCGCTGGTCGATCAACGATACGAAGTATGGTCCGCCGCCGATTGGTTTTGCACCCAATTACAGCATTGAAGTGAGCGGTTATCGTATTCGCTATCCGCAGCCGTTGATGCTCACCGCGCCGCTGGCGTTCGAAGTGGTGAGCGCGCCGGAAAATACCTTGCATGCCACGGATGCGCTGTTGGGCTGGATCAATCTATCGGGCGCGGGCGACGCGATCGACGTAGAGCAGCTCGACGAGCCACCTCATTGGGGAACATCGACCAGCAATCCGAGCGCCGATCCAAATGTGCGGCTGGAGGCGTTGATCGCGGCAGCAGGACGTGGGGCTAAGGTGCGCGTGTTGCTCGATCGGTACTTCGACGACCCGACGCTGCCCACCAGCAACGATGCGACTGCGAAGTATATCGAATCACTGCGAGCGATGAGTCCGACGTTAGCCGCGAATTTGCAGGTCAGGCTGGGCGATCCCGCGCTGTATGGCCTGCATAACAAGCTGTTCTTATTCGACGTCGGCGGGCAGCGAGTGGTGCATGCCGGGAGCGTCAACGGTTCTGAAACATCCAACAAGGCGAATCGCGAAGTGGCGCTGCAAGTGGAATCGGCCGCGGCGTACAACTATCTGCGCACGATGTTCGAGTATGACTGGGCGTTTCAGCCGCGCGTGCTAATGCCGTTGGTGGCGCGTAACTACATCGCGCCGCCCAATCATTTGTTGATCAGCAAGGTGTTTTACTTCGGTTCGACCAGCATGATAACCGGCAGTGAGTGGGTGCAGATTTACAATCCTACGCCGATCACGGTCTCGTTGAATGGCTACAAACTGGGCGATCAATCTGTGCCGGGCATCACCACGACCATTGATGGTATGTGGCTGTTTCCGACGGGCGCACAAATTCCCCCCGGACAGATCGTTAACGTGGCGACGACGGCGAGCGGTTTCTTCGCCAAGTACGGTTTCTATCCTCACTATGTGTTCTCCGGCACAGGTTTGCTGATGCAGCCGTACATCACGTACACCAGCAACATCAGTTTCGCGTTGTCCAATACTGGCGACGAAGTGCTGCTGCTTGGCCCGGTCGATCAACTGATCGACGGCGCGGCCTGGGGATCGGGTAAGATCCCGGGCAACGGCTCATGTCCGTACATTGATATGACTCAGTATCCGGCGGGCACGCCCAACCCGTCGATCATGCGCGCGCCGCTGTGGAAGGACACCGACGACTGCAACGTTGACTTCGTCATTGATTGGACGACGACACCGTAGATCCGCTTGTTCAGGCGGAGCCGCCAGTTTGCAGCGCCCGTACGAACATCTGCAGCAGCCGATCAAAACTCTCGTCCAGATTGAGCAGCAGTCCAAACCCGCCGGCGATCTCAAGTGTGGCGAAGCCGTGCACCAGACTGCGCAGGCCGCGCACTGCGTGGATTGCGTCTTCGCCGCTCAACCCAAACGACGCGACGACGGCCACAGTCACGCGCAGACTCACCGCTTCGGCCGCGCTCAACTCCGCGTCGGGCGATGGTTGTGTGCCCGACGATCGCAAACTCGCTAGATACACGCCCGGCGATTCTTTAATGTACGCGCGATAGGCTTTCGCGACGGACATCAGTGCCGCCGGGCCAGACTGGCCGATCGCGGCTTGGGTAAAGCGTTCGCCCAGCTGCCGTGCATTCAGAATTGCCAATTCGCGATAGAGCCCCGGCAACCCATCGACGTGGTTGTATAACGACGGCGTCTTCACGCCGAGTTCTTGCGCCAACCGATTGAGCGTCAACGCCTCAGCGCCTTCGGCATTCAGAATGCTCGCCGCCGCCTCGACGACGGCGGCTTTATCTAATCCAGCCCGTGGCATAAGTCATTTCCCTTCGCGCAGCGATTGCAGGAACGACAGGATCAGCGGCGCAGTCACTTCCGGCATCTCAGTCTGTGGATAATGCCCTGCGCCTTCAATCATATGATACGTGCCGTGCAGGGCATCCGCCACCCACTTTGCTTCCGCTTCCGGCGGTTTGAAGTCCGGGTCTTTGCTGCCCATCAGCACCAGTGCTGGCGACTTCATGCGCGGGATGCGTTCTTCGGAGGCGCGCTTGGACGCGTCGATCATTTTTTGCAGCGCCTCCAGCCGTCCCGGCTGCTTCAAGTTGGCATACAACTCTGCGCAGTAAGCGTCGAAGTCGGCGGGCTTGCGCGAAGGATACAGCGACTTGTAATAGCGCAGCCACATCGACGGTCCCCACGGGCGCGAGAACATGATCCTAAAGAGCAGTTGGACCAGCGGCATACCTTCGCCGCGCGTGAACGGCCCGATCAGCACCAACCCCGTCACGCACTCCGGCGCTTCAGCCGCGGCCCAGATCGCCGCGCCCGCCGCCATTGACTCGCCGATGATGGCCGCTGGCCCAGCGTTCAAGTGCTGAATCAGCGCCACCAGATCCGCGCCGACGCCCGCCACCGAGTAATCCGCCCAGCCAGTTGACGTTTCGCCGTGCCCCCGCACGTCCATGCTGACCGCGCGATAGCCAGCGTCCGCCAGTTGCCGCGCCAAAAAGCGATACTCTTGGCGCAGATCGCCCATCGAGGGTGCGCAGATTACCAGCGGGCCGCTGCCTACGTCGTCGTAAGCGATTTTGCCGCTTTGATGTTCAAAATACTTAGTTGTCATTTGACTCTCCCTTTTGCTAATTATATTCGTATTTTAACTAATATAATTAGTTTTGTCAAGGCCCAATCTTCAACATCCCGATTGATTTTCATCGCCCATTGTCCCGTGCGGTAACTTCGGCTATACTTGCGTCCCATGGTAGCCAAGGGACCGATCGTTTCGATCAAGACCATCGAACGCTTTCGATCGAAGCAGCTGCACAACTCACGGCCGGTGACGATTTATCTGCCGCCCGATTACACTTCTCAACCCGATCGGCATTACAAAGTGCTATACGCCAACGACGGGCAGGATATGCCTGCCTTGAAACTGGCCGACACGCTGAGTGATCTGATCGGGCGCGGCGAGATCGAGCCGCTGATCGTCGTTGCCATCCATGCCACTCGCGATCGACTTCAAGAGTACGGCACCGCCGACATTCCCAACGCGCGCGGTCTGGGCAAGAAGGCGCGCAAGTATGCGTGGTTCGTGCTCGACGAGGTGATGCCATACATCAACCATCGCTATCGCACGCTGGTCGGCCCGGCTAACACGGCGATCATGGGCATGTCACTCGGTGGTTTGATGGCCTTCGATATGGCTTGGAATCACCCTCACATATTCGGCGCGGTCGGCGTGATGTCGGGGTCGTTCTGGTGGCGCACCGACGACGCCGACGCGCACGCCAAGCAAGAGTCGCGCATCATGCATCGCCGCGTGCGTGACACCGAAGTGCCCGGCTATGTGCGCGCGTGGTTGGAAGCAGGCACGCACGACGAAACCGACGATCGCGACGGCGACGGCATCATCGATGCGATTCAAGACACAACAGAGTTGATCGACGAACTGGCCGCGAAAGGTTTGCGGCGCGGCTTCGAGACGTTGTACGTGCAGATGGAAGGCGGCTATCACCATCAAGCCACGTGGGCGGTGGCACTGCCGCACTTTTTACACTGGTTGTATCCGACGCCCAACTATTTGCGCCATCATCCGTTGATGGGGTCAGAGCAGGTGTCGGTTCAAATGAAGTTGCATCACGGGCGCAAACAGCGCCTGCATAATCGCCGATCATCGTAGGGGCAGACCTGCGTGTCTGCCCAGGGCGAACACATGCCGCCAAATGCATGCGGCATCTTCGAGGTTCGCCCCTACAAACAATACGGGGGAGCCAATGGGATCATTACCGCACAAAGCCATCTTATGCATCAGCAGCTACGAAAAAGGCCAAGCGTTTCTGCGCGAAGTAAAGCGGCAGGGCAGCACGATCTATCTGCTGACTGTGGAGAAACTCCGCGAAGCCGATTGGCCGCGCGACAGCCTTGACGACATTTTCTACATGCCATCGCTGTTCAACGAGCAGGACATGATTTATGCGGTCAGTTATCTGGCCCGCAACCACCCGATCGATCGCATTGTGCCGCTGGACGACTACGACGTGGAGATGGCGGCGGCGCTGCGCGAACATCTGCGCATCCCCGGCATGGGCGATACGACTGCGCGCTACTTCCGCGACAAACTGGCGATGCGCGTCCGCGCCCGCGATCGCAACATCCTGGTGCCGGACTTCGTTCACATCCTCAACTATGATCGCATCCGCGAGTTTATGGCGCGCGTGCCGCCGCCGTGGTTGTTGAAGCCGCGCTCGGAAGCGTCCTCGCTGGGCATCAAAAAGATCAACTCGCCCGACGAATTGTGGCCCACGCTCGACGTGTTGGGTGATCGGCAGTCATATTACGTGCTGGAGAAGTTCGTGCCCGGCGAAGTCTTCCACGTCGATTCGATCGTGTCCGAAAAGGAAGTGGTCTTCTCGGAAGTGCATCAGTACGGGCGACCGCCGTTCAGCGTCATGCACGAGGGCGGCGTCTTCGTCACACGCACCGTGCAGCGCGGCTCAGCCGACGAACAAAAACTTAAAGCCACCAACGAGAAACTGATCAAAGCCTTAGGTTTGGTGCGCGGGGTAACACATGCCGAGTTCCTGAAGGGCGAAGCCGACGGCAAGTTCTACTTCATTGAGTGCGCGGCCCGCGTCGGCGGGGCCAACATCGCCGAATTGGTGCAGGCCTCAACCGGCCTCAACCTATGGGAGCAGTGGGCGCGGATCGAGATCGCCGGTGAGGACGTGCCCTACGAACTGCCCGAACACCGATCGGATTACGGCGGCCTCCTCATCTCGCTGGCCAAGCAGGAGTGGCCGGACACCTCGGCCTACACCGATCCCGAGATCGTCTGGCGCATGAAGCGTAAGGGACACGCGGGCTTGATCGTCGCGGCGCCCGATCGGGCGCGGGTCCAAACCCTGCTCGATAGTTACACTCAGCGTTTCTACGAAGATTTTTTCGCGCAGTTACCGCCACCCGATCGGCCCACCAACTGATCGTTTTAGTTTCCATAAAAACAGACCATCCTAACCGGACGGTCTGTTTTTGTTTTGAAATGAATCCAAAATCTATACAAATACTTGACAAGTTGTGTGCGGCGTGATATAGTCTCATCATCATTAGCGAAAGAAGCCACCCGCATGACCGAATTAGAGGATTTGCGCGAAGTCTCAAACGAGCCGATCTACAACGCCAAAGCCGTGACGATGCAGACTGGCGTGACGCCCGCCACCTTGCGGGCGTGGGAACGCCGCTACGGGATTCTGTTGCCCGATCGGACAGCGGGTGGCCACCGGTTGTATTCGGCCCGTGACATCGCCGCCATCAGGTGGCTCAAAGAGCACATCGAGCAGGGCATGACCATCAGTCGCGCTTCGGCGTTGCTGCAAAAGCAACTGTATGCCAGCGACAATCAACCGGTTGTGCCGGTGCTGACGGACGTGCCGCAGCCGTCGCGCTCACTCGACACGATCAAAAACGATCTCTACGAAGCGCTGGTGGAATACGACGAACTGACCGCCGACGAGATTCTCAGCGAGGCGTACTCGCTGCATCCGATCGAAGCGGTGTGCATCGACGTGATCGAAGCCACGCTAGTGAAGTTAGGACACGCCTGGGCTAACGGCGACATCGGTATTTCTACTGAGCACTTCGCGTCGAACTATCTGCGCCGCAAGTTGATCGCGCTGGTCACGGCCGGCCCCTCGACGCGCACCGGCACTATCGCCATCGGCTGCGCGCCGGCCGATCTGCACGAGATGGGTATCCTGCTGTTGTCGATTTTCCTGCGCCGCCGCGGCTGGCACGTGGTCTACTTGGGTCAAGCCGTGCCGCTGGAAGATCTGCCGCGCTCGCTGCCGCAGATCAACGCCGATGTGCTGGTGCTGGCGGCGACCGTACCCGATTCGGCGCATCAACTCGAAGGCATTCAACCGTATCTCGATCAACTACTACCCGCCCAACGGCCGATCTTTACTTTCGGTGGCCCGGCCTTCAACGATTATCCTGAACTGCGCACGCGTGTGCCGGGTGTCTTTCTGGGCGAAACGATTCAGGCGGGTATTGCGGTAATTGAGCATCTGATGCAGACGCGCCGCAAATAACATTGGGCAGCATTTTCAATTGAGCATCTAATGGAGTAAGGCAGTATGAGAATCATCATTACAGGTGGCAGTGGGTTAATCGGCCGAGCGTTGACGGACAGCGCGGCCAAAGACGGGCATGAAGTTATCGTGTTGAGCCGCACGCCCGGCGCCGTGAAAAGCTTGCCAACTGGCGCACGCGCTGAAAAGTGGGATGGCCAGTCGGCACAGGGGTGGTCGCAGTTCATCGACGCGAACACGGCGATTGTCAACCTAGCCGGCGCGACGATCTCCAAGCGCTGGACAGACGCGCAGAAGCAGTCGATCCGCCAGAGCCGCATCGACGCGGGACACGCGATCGTCGCGGCTGTAAAAGCGGCAAGCCAGAAACCAGCCGTCGTCGTACAGTCATCGGCGGTGGGTTACTACGGTCCGCGTGGCAGTGAAGAGATCGGCGAAGATGCGGCGGCGGGCAATGATTTTCTGGCGGGCGTGGCGAAAGAGTGGGAGGCGTCCACCGCCGAACTCGATCAGCTGGGCGTGCGGCGTGTGATCGTTCGCACGGGCGTGGTGTTGGATAAACGCGGTGGCGCACTGCCATTGATGGCGCTGCCCGTGAAGATGTTCGTCGGCGGGCCGTTGGGCGGTGGCAAACAATATTTGCCGTGGATTCACCTCGACGATGAAGTGGCGGCGATTCGCTTCGTGATCGAGAATCCCAAAGCGACCGGTGTGTACAACCTCAGCGCGCCGCAGCCAGTGACAAATGCGGAATTCACGAAAGTTTTAGGCAAGGTGCTGGGTCGACCGACTTTCTTGCCGACGCCGGGCTTCCCGGTGAAGATCGTGCTCGGCGAAATGTCGACGTTGGTGTTGGACGGTCAGCGTCAAATGCCGCGCCGCCTGCTGGCCGATGGCTTCAAGTTCAAGTTCGGCGATGCGGCTGCGGCGTTACGCGCTATTTACAGGTGAAGGCTTATGGGCAAACTAATTGAGTGGGTCGAAGGTCTGGTAAAGAAAATCGGTGAAGTGTTGGGCGGTAAACAGTTGCAACCGGTGCCAGTGCCGGTGCGAGTGAAGAAGTAATCGGGAAGCGCGTATGCCTGTGTTTCAACGGTGGTTCGAGGTCAAAGCGCCGCTGAGCGTGGTGGCGGCCTTTCATGATAATCCGCGCTCGTTGATGGCGATCACACCGCCGCCGATCCGCGTGAAGATCGATCGGTTTGAGTCACCCGTTCGTGCGGGTAGCAAAGTGATCTTTCACTTGATACTCGGCCCGCTCGGCGTGACGTGGGACGGTGAGATCGCTGAATATCAGCCGCAAAAGTATTTTCGTGACGTGATGCGGCACGGTCCGTTCGGCGCGTGGAGCCACACCCACACGTTTACCGCCGGGCCGGGATCGACCATCGTACACGATCGGGTGGAGTACCAACCGCCGTTTGGTTTGTTAGGTAAGTTACTCGATCCGATTTTAGTGAAGCCGTCCTTGAAGTATCTGTTCTTCTATCGGGCACGTCGCACGAAGCGGTTGTTGGAGAAGCAGTCCGCGCCGATGATGGCGCGCGGCTGGTAGTCCCGCCCAACGGCGGGTTGCATGCGGAGCCTCCGGATGCTCCCCCCATCCGGTTGACTCAGGTCGTCGATCACGGCAAGCGTTGGATTGGTAGAAGTGGCAGTCAAGGGAGTGTGATCGATCGACCCGGTGGGCCTCGATGGAGCGCGTCGAGGCCCACTTTTTATTGATAAGTGAAAACCATGAAACTAATCGTCATCGGTGCTGGAGTTGGCGGATTAACCGCGGCCGCATTGTTGGCCAAGCGCGGCTTCGATGTGACTGTGCTGGAAGCCCACGTCGAGCCAGGCGGTTGCGCGGCGACGTTCTTCCACAAAGGCTATCGCTTCGATGTAGGCGCGACGCTGGTCGGCGGCTTTCAGCCGGGCGGGCCGCACGCGCTGGTGGCCGAAAAACTGGGTATTTCATGGCCCGTCCGATCGGTCGAGCCGGCGATGAAGGTCCATCTCGGCGACGAAACGATCGTGCGGTACGGCGAAGACGAAGCCTGGCGCGCCGAACGCCTGCGCGCGTTTGGCCCTCAAACCGAACGCTTTTGGCGGCAGCAAGAATTCGCCGCGGATAGTGTGTGGGACTTTGCTGCACGCGTGCCGTCATGGCCGATCGATTCACTATCCACCGCGTTTAACTTAGCCACCAAAGTACGGCCCAACCTCGTCCCGATTGGTCCGCTCGCCTTAACGAACGTGCGGCGGTGGGCGCGACTGGCGGGCGCGCGCGGCGCGTTGTTCGACACATTTCTCGACGCGCAACTGTTGATCGCCGCGCAAGCGATTGCGTCGGAAGCCAATGCCTTGTATGGCGCAGTCGCGCTCGATCTGTATCGGCGCGGCGTGGCACACGTCGAAGGTGGTGTGGGCCACATCGCCGAGACGCTAGCGCAAGCGGTGAAGGCGCAGGGTGGACGCGTGCTCTATCGGCAGGCGGTGACGGCGATCCGGCACGGCAAAACGTATTGCATCGAAACGACCCGCGGCGAGTTTGAAGCCGATGTTGTTATCGCCAATCTCACGCCGTGGGCGCTGGCGAAGTTGATGGGCGACGATGCGCCCAAAACGTTAGCTACACGCGTGTCGAACCTGAAGCCGATCTGGAGTGCATTCACCGTTTACCTCGGCGTCGAAGAGGCCGCGATCACCGATCGGGTGGAGCATCATCAGATCGTCGTTAATCCGATGCGGCCGCTGGGTGAGGGCAACTCGGCGTTTGTGTCGATCTCACCGGACTGGGACACTGTCCGCGCACCGCACGGTCAGCGCGCCATTACGATCTCCACGCACACGCGCGCCGCCGATTGGTACGCGCTGGCTCACGACGAAGCGGCGTTTGAGGAGCGAAAACAGCAGTACGCTGAGAAATTGATCGACACGGCGGCGCGGGCGCTGCCCAACTTGAAGTCGCACCTGAAGTTGATCTTGCCGGGCACGCCGCTCACCTTCGAGCGATTCACGCGGCGCGTCGACGGGATGGTGGGTGGTTTCCCGCAGCGCAATTTGTTCACCGCCTGGTCGCCGCGGATCGATCGGGGGCTGTGGCTCGTCGGCGACAGCATCTTTCCGGGGCAGTCCACCGCGGCGGTCTCACTGGGGGCGCTGCGCGTGGCCGACGAATTGAGCCGTCAAGGCCGGGAAAGC
>JAXLWI010000035.1:0-43886 GCA_046328575.1 Anaerolineae bacterium | reverse complement strand
TGGCATTGGCGCAAGCCGATACCTCGACCTGTAAAGCCAGTGTGGCAGCCAGCATGAAGCGACCTTTAAGCGTAACTCTATTGGCAGTGGCGGTGTTATTACTGGCGGCCTGGAATGCGGGGCAGGCTCTGACAGCGGCCCAACAGTTGAGTTTCATGCAGAGCCAGGGAGTAGGCGTGCCGGGGGAGCTGTTGATCGTGACGGGCACGACGTGGGCGATCGGGTTTTTGATTGCCGCGTTCGGCCTGTGGCGATTGAAAGCGTGGGGGAGACGTTGGATGCTGATTGCCATTGTCGTGTATCTGCTCCAAGTCTGGATCGAACGGTTCACCCTCGAACGCTCCTTTTACGAAGCCCTAACGCGTCCCGCCGATTTAGTCGTATCGTTATGCGCCATCATCGGTGTGTGGGGCTTTCTGTTTTTGCCGAAGATTCGGCGTGCTTTTAATCAGCAACAGTCACCTCGTAAAGCGGAGCAATCATGACCAACGTTGATCCTAAAATCCAGCGGCTGCACGATCTGCGCGAACAAGCCAAGCAGGGCGGCGGGGCCGATCGAGTAGAGAAGCAACACAAGCAAGGTAAACTCACCGCGCGCGAGCGGATCGATCTCTTGCTCGATAGTGGCTCGTTCCGCGAACTCGATATGTTTGTCACGCATCGCTCGAGCGACTTTGGCATGGAGGACAAGAAGTACCTCGGCGACAGCGTCGTGACCGGCTGGGGCACGATTGATGGGCGCCTGGTGTACGTTTTTTCGCAGGATTTTACGGTGTTTGGCGGCAGTCTCAGCCAGGTCCACGCCGAGAAAATTTGCAAAGTCATGGACCTCGCGTTGAAAAATGGCGCGCCCGTGATTGGCCTTAACGATTCAGGCGGCGCGCGCATTCAAGAAGGCGTGGTCTCGCTCGGTGGTTATGCCGATATTTTCTTGCGCAACACATTGGCCTCGGGCGTCGTGCCGCAGATCAGCGCCATTATGGGGCCGTGCGCCGGTGGCGCGGTCTATTCGCCCGCGCTGACTGATTTCATTTTCATGGTGAAGAACACCTCGTATATGTTCATCACCGGGCCGGATGTGGTGAAGTCGGTGACGCATGAAGATGTGTCGTTCGAGGAGTTGGGCGGCGCGGCGGTACACAACAGTAAGAGCGGCGTGGCGCACTTTGCGATGGACAGCGAAGCCGATTGCCTATTTATGATTCGACGGTTGCTCAGCTATCTGCCGCAGAACAACCTCGAAGATCCACCGTTTATCAAAACGGCTGATGATCCCTTGCGGATGGAAGAAGCCCTCAACTCGATCGTGCCCGATAACCCCAATAAGCCCTACGACATGAAGGAAGTCATTCAATACATTGTGGATGATGGTTCGTTCTACGAAGTGCAAGAAAGTTTTGCGATGAACATCATTGTGGGCTTTGCGCGCTTGGGTGGGCACAGTGTCGGGATTGTGGCGCAGCAGCCGCAGGTGCTGGCCGGCGTGCTCGACATCGACGCGAGTGAGAAGGCCGCGCGCTTCATCCGCTTTTGCGATTCGTTTAACATTCCGATTATCACGTTCGAGGATGTGCCGGGCTTTTTGCCGGGCGTTGGACAGGAACATGCGGGCATTATTCGATCTGGCGCGAAGTTGCTATATGCCTATTGTGAAGCGACCGTGCCCAAGATCACCGTCGTGACGCGCAAGAGTTACGGCGGCGCGTATTGCGTGATGAACAGCAAGCACATTCGCGGCGATCTGAACCTGGCCTGGCCCAGTGCCGAAATCGCGGTGATGGGGCCGGATGGCGCGGTCAACATCATCTTCCGCAACGAAATCAAAGCGGCCGATGATCCGGTAGCGAGGAAAGCTGAACTGGTGGCGGAATATCGCGAGAAATTCGCCAATCCCTACGTGGCCGCCGAGTGGGGCTACATTGACGACGTGATCGAGCCAAAGGAAACGCGCCCGCGCTTGATCAATGCGCTGGAAATGCTGCAAAACAAGCGCGATGCGAATCCGCCCAAGAAGCACGGCAACATCCCGTTATAGTGATTCACCGCAGAGGCGCGGAGAGCGCAGAGTTTTTGGTTTTCTCTTTGCCCTCGGCGTCTCTGCGGTGAGCTGTTGACAGTCAAGGGAAAACTTCATGTTCAAAAAAGTTCTTATCGCCAATCGGGGCGAGATCGCCGTCAGAATTTTGCGGGCCTGCCACGAACTGGGCATTCAAACGGTCGCCGTCTACTCCGAAGTCGATCGCAATGCGTTGCACGTGCGTTACGCCGACGAAGCGTACTTGATCGGCCCCGCACCATCACGTGAATCATATCTGCGCGCCGACAAGATTTTAGAAGTGGCGAAGCAGTCGGGCGCAGACGCGATCCATCCTGGTTACGGTTTCCTGGCCGAGCGCGAAGACTTTGCGCAAGCCTGCGAAGATGAAGGCGTGGCCTTCATCGGACCGAAGCCATCCGCCATTGCCGCGATGGGTGACAAGGCTGTGGCGCGCGCGACCGTGCAAAAAGCGGGTGTGCCCGTTGTGCCCGGCACCGAAGGCGAAGGCGGCCTGCGCGACGACGAGATCATCGCTATCGCGCCATCGATCGGTTTTCCGCTGCTGATCAAAGCGACGGCAGGCGGCGGCGGTAAAGGCATGCGACGCGTCGAGAACATGGAAGGGCTGACGGATGCGTTAGCTTCAGCCCGACGTGAAGCCGAATCAGCATTTGGTGATGGTTCGGTTTACCTTGAAAAACTGGTGCAAGGCGCGCGCCACATCGAGATTCAACTATTAGCCGACACGCATGGCAATGTCATTCACCTGGGCGAACGCGAATGTTCGATTCAACGTCGGCACCAGAAGATCATCGAGGAGTCGCCGTCACCCGCCATCGATGCCGATCTGCGTGAGCGCATGGGCGCAGTGGCCGTAAAGGCCGCGCAAGCCGTCGATTATCACAACGCGGGCACGATCGAGTTTCTGCTCGATAAAGAAGGCAATTTCTACTTCCTCGAAATGAACACGCGTTTGCAAGTCGAGCATCCCATCACCGAAACCGTGACGGGCGTTGACATCGTGAAGGAGCAGATTCGTATCGCGCGCGGGCGAGCGACGCGCTTGCGACAGCGCAGCATCAAGCAGAAAGGTTGGGCGATCGAGTGCCGTATCAACGCGGAAGATCCATTCAACAACTTTATGCCCTCCACCGGTAAGATCACGCGGCTCGATCGGCCTACCGGTCCCGGCGTGCGTATCGATAGCGGTTTGTATGAAGGCTTTGAGATCACGCCCTATTATGATTCGCTAATTGGTAAGTTGATCTGCTGGGGCGAGAGTCGCGCGGAGGCTATTTTGCGAATGCGGCGGGCGCTGTCCGAATATCGCATCGTCGGCGTAAAGACCAACATCCCCTTCCATCAAGCCATGATGTCTAGCCATCGTTTCTTCGCCGGGCACTTCGATACGACATTTGTCGAAGAGCGCTTCTCAATGGAGGAAGAGACCGCGCCTGAAGACGAGCGCGTGGCGGCGCTGATGGCGACGTTAGTGGCGCATCAACGCGGCCAACAAGCGACGCAGGTGGTGCGCCGCAACGAGCGTGATACCAGCAACTGGAAATGGGTGGCGCGCTGGGAAAGGATGCAGCGCTAATGCGATACGCGACCACCATCAACGATCACACCTATATCATCGAGATCAATCGGGATGGCGAAGTCACGATCGATGGTGAAACCTGCCCGATCGATCTGCGAGCCATCGACGAAGTCACGTATTCTTTGCTGATCGAACATCAGTCACATGAAGCGCTGGTCGAACTGGCCAACGACGATGTGAATGTGCTGCTGAAAGGCCGCCTGTATCAAGCCCGCGTGCTCGACGAACGCGCGCGACGTTTGACGCAAGCGAGTGGTGGGGGCACGCACAGCGGCGAGGTGATGGTCAAAGCCCCGATGCCAGGCTTGATCGTGGCGGTTCCGATCAGCGAAGGGCAGACCGTGAAGAAGGGTCAAACCGTCGTGGTGCTGGAATCCATGAAGATGGAAAATGAACTCAAAGCCCCGCGTGATGGCACCGTTGTTTCAGTCAAAGTCGTGCCGCGTCAGAGTGTGGAGCAGCATCAACCGTTAGTGATTTTAGTGTAATCGGTAGGGGCAATTCATGAATTGCCCCTACTTTAATGATGTCAATCACTTTGATTCGCGCCGATTATCACTTGATGTGCGCTGGCGCTGGCGGGACAATACAGGCAACTTCTTTGCTACGAAAGACGACTCATGGCTAAATCAGAAATTCAGCGCAAGCCTCGTTTCGCAACCTCGTCCGATATCGAACTGAAGCCGTATTACACGCCGACCGATGTCGCCGTCGAATACGATCGGGATTTGGGCCAGCCCGGCGAATTTCCCTACACGCGCGGCGTGCAGCCCACGATGTATCGCGGTCGTTTCTGGACGATGCGTCAATACGCGGGCTATGCCAGCGCGGCGGAATCCAATCGCCGTTATCGCTTCCTGCTCGATCAAGGTCAGACGGGTCTATCAGTCGCGTTCGACCTGCCGACGCAAATCGGCTACGATGCCGACGATCCGATGGCCGAAGGTGAAGTGGGCAAGGTCGGTGTGAGCATCTCGGCGATTCACGACATGGCGACGTTGTTCGATCAGATTCCACTGGGCAAGGTCAGCACCAGCATGACCATCAACGCGCCCGCGTCGGTGCTGCTGGCGATGTATATCGCGGTGGGCAAGCGGCAGGGCGTGGAACCGAAGGAACTGCGCGGCACGATCCAGAATGATATTTTGAAAGAGTACATCGCGCGCGGCACGTACATCTATCCGCCCGCTCCCGCGATGCGCTTAATCACCGACATCTTCAAGTATTGCGCGCGAGAAGTGCCGCATTGGAATACGATCAGCATCAGCGGCTATCACATCCGTGAGGCGGGCTCGACGGCCGTGCAGGAAGTGGCCTTTACGCTAGCAAACGCGATCGCGTACGTGCAAGCTGCGATCGAGGCCGGACTCAATGTCGACGACTTCGCGGGCCAACTCTCGTTCTTCTTCAACGCGCATAATAACTTTCTTGAAGAAGTCGCCAAGTTCCGCGCGGCGCGGCGGCTGTGGGCCAAGATCATGCGTGAGCGTTTTGGTGCGCAGAAAGCCAATTCGTTGAAGTTGCGCTTCCACACGCAGACTGGTGGCTCGACGTTGACGGCGCAGCAGCCGGAGAACAACGTGGTGCGCGTCACGCTGCAAGCGTTGGCCGCCGTCATGGGCGGCACGCAATCGCTGCACACCAACTCGCGCGACGAGGCACTGTGGTTGCCGACCGAAGAAAGCGTGCAGATCGCCTTGCGCACTCAGCAGATCATCGCGCACGAATCGGGCGTGGCCGATACGATCGATCCGTTAGCCGGATCGTACGTGATCGAAGAACTTACGAATCAGATCGAGCAACAAGCGGCGGCGTACATCAACCGCATCGATCAGCTGGGCGGCGCCTTGCGCGGGATTGAGTCCGGCTACATTCAAGGCGAGATTGGGGATGCGGCCTACGCGTATCAACGCGCCGTCGAGCACAATGAACAGATCGTGGTGGGCGTGAATCAGTTCCAGACGCAAGCTGATCTGCATTTGTCGCGCCTGAAGATCGATGCCTCGATCGAGTTTGAGCAGCGCCAAAAACTGGCTGAATTGCGGCAAAAACGCGATAACGTTCGCGTCAGCGAACTGCGCACGCAACTAGAATCCGCAGCGCGCAGTACCGAGAACCTGATGCCGTACATCATCGCCTGTGTGGAAGGCGAAGTGACGCTGGGCGAAATCTGCCACACGCTGCGCGGCGTGTTTGGGGAATATCAAGCGGCGGCGGGAATCTGATTTAACGAGTAATGAGTAACGAGTAAGGGATGCTTTACCCGTTACTCGTTACTCGTTACTCATTACATGGAGCAATCATGACCGTTAAACGAATCGATCACATCGCCGTCGTCGTCGACGACATCGAAGGCGCGTTGAACTTCTGGCGCGATGGGCTGGGCATGGAGATGACGCACCTGGAAGAAGTGAAGGAACAGGAGTCCATCGTCGCGTTTTTGCCCGCGGCTGGCAGTGAAGTAGAACTCGTCAAGCCGACCACGGACACGAGCGGCGTAGCGAAATATCTCGCTAAACGCGGCCCTGGCATGCATCACATCTGCGTCGAAGTGGACGACATTCACGCGACGCTGGCGCAGTTGAAGGCCAAGGGCGTCAAGTTGATCAACGAGACGCCGACCATCGGCGCGGGCGGTAAGCAGATCGCCTTCGTGCATCCCAGCAGCACGAGCGGGGTGCTGGTGGAGTTGTATCAAGCGGCGTAAAATTAGCGAATCAGCGAAAAAGCGGATCAGCGAATGTAGGTCATTCGCTGATCCGCTTTTTCTGTGTGGTACAATCTCGATCACTTTCCTTCAGGTGACATCAATGGATTTGCTTCACGGTCTCAATCCCCAACAAGCACGCGCGGTTGAAGCGCCCGATGGGCCGGTGCTGGTCCTCGCCGGACCCGGCTCCGGCAAGACGCGGGTGCTGACGCATCGCGTGGCCTATCTGGTGGAGCAGCGCAAAGTCTGGCCGCGCCAGATTCTGGCGGTGACATTTACCAACAAGGCCGCGCGCGAAATGCGCGAACGACTCGATAAATTACTGGGTGCAACTCGATCCGGTGAGTTGACACTAGGCACCTTCCACTCCATCTGCGCGCGCTGGTTGCGGCGTGACGCGCCCGAGATCGGGCTGGCGCGCGACTTCGTCATCTTCGACGACGACGATCAGCAGACGTTGGTCAAGAACGTGCTGAAAGAACTCAATATCGACGACAAGCGCTACAAACCGTCGGCGGTGCTGAACGCGATCTCGACGGCTAAGAACGAACTCGTCACGCCCGAACAATATCAACCCCCTTCTTACTGGCACGAGATGGTCCGCCGCATCTATCCGCGCTATCAGGAGTTGCTGCGGCAAAGCAACGGCCTCGACTTCGATGATCTCTTGCTGGAAGTCGTGCGTTTACTCGATCAACGCCCGCAGGTCTTAGCGCGCTATCAAGAACGCTATCAGCACATCCTCGTCGACGAGTTTCAAGACACGAACACCGCACAATACGCGATGCTCAAGTTGCTGGCGGCGCGCTCACATAACCTGTTCGTTGTGGGTGACGAAGATCAATCGATCTATAAGTGGCGCGGCGCGGACTTCCGCAATATTCAGCGTTTCCGCGAAGACAACGCGCGCGTGACCGAAATCGTTTTGGAGCAGAACTATCGCTCGACGCAGACCATCCTCGATGCGGCGCGCGGCGTGATCGATAAGAATACGCATCGTACGCGCAAGAATCTGTTTACGCAGCGCTCGGGCGGGACAGCGGTATCGATCTACGAAGCGTACAATCAAGACGACGAAGCGCAGTACGTCGTCGAGATGATCCAGAAGATGATCCGAGCGAAGGAACACGCTCTATCGGATTTTGCGGTGTTTTATCGCACTAACGCGCAGTCCCGCGCCATCGAAGATGCCTTCGTCCGATCGGGGTTGCCGTATCGACTGGTGGGCGGCACGCGGTTCTACGCGCGGCGTGAAGTGAAGGACGTGCTCGCCTATCTGCGGCTCGTGCACAATCCGCACGACGCGGTGAGCCTGACGCGCGTGATCAATGTGCCCGCGCGCGGCATCGGCGCCAAGACGATCGAAGCGTTGGACGCGGCGGCGCGCCAGAAGAAGCAAACGCTGTATCAATTACTCAGCGAATTGAACTCGCCTAATGCCGTCAATGTGGCAGGCCTTACGCCGAAAGCGCGACAGTCATTGGTCGCGTTCGCGCAGTTGATCGATCGGTGGATTGATTCACAGCAGCGCGGCCAGAACGTCGCCGATCTGATCGATCTGATCCTAAAGGATTCTGGCTATCGTCAGTATGTGGACGACGGCACCGACGAAGGCCGCGACCGATTCGATAACATCAAAGAACTGCGCAACGTCGCGTCCGATTACACGCGCGCCGTCGGTGATGATCCATTGGCCGAATTTCTAGAAGACGTGGCGCTGGTCGCCGACGTCGATTCGCTGCGGGATCAAGTCGATGCGCCCGTGTTGATGACGTTGCATGCCGCCAAAGGGCTGGAATTTCCAGTTGTTTTTATCACTGGCCTCGAAGACGGCTTGCTGCCGCATTCGCGCGCGTTGGAAGATCCGGACGAAATGGCCGAGGAGCGCCGCCTGTGTTACGTTGGCATCACGCGCGCGAAGGATCGTGTGTTCCTGACGTACGCTTTTCGCCGCACGATGTGGGGCAGCAGCGACATCAGCACGCCATCGCGCTTTTTGAACGACATCCCGAAGAGTCTGATCAGCGGCGCTGGTTCGTTTGCAGGTGTGAAGCCGAAAGAGGCCGCGGCGATCAAAGCCGCGACTTGGGATACCCCCACGTCTCGATCGGCTCCGCCGCCCCCACCGACTCCCACTCGTCAGCCGGCGTTCCGCGCTGGGCAGCGTGTGAAGCACGCCGCGTTCGGTGAGGGCATCGTCGTGGAGACGCGCATCGAGCGCAACGACGAGGAAGTGACAGTGGCCTTCAAGAAGGCGGGCATCAAGCGCTTGCTGGTGAGTTTTGCTAATCTGCAAAAGTTACCGGGCTAAATTGTTCTCACGCAACATGCATCACGCAGCACGCGGTTCGTATTGCATGGTGTGTGACACGATGAATCATGCAACAGCTACTGATCGACGGACACAACCTTATCGCGCAGACGCCAGGCCTGTCACTGGAAGACCTCGACGACGAGCAGAAACTGATCGTGCTGCTGCGCAAATACGCGGCCCGACGCGGCGCGAAGATCATCGTCGTGTTCGATTCGGGTTTGCCCGGTGGGAAGTCGAACGAACTGTCGGGCGGCGGCGTCACGGCGATCTTTGCCGGGGCGCACACGATAGCCGATCGGGTGTTGATGGAGCGCATTCGCGAGTTGAAGAAGCCGGGCGAATGGATCGTCGTGACGTCCGATCGGGAGGTGCAGCAAGCCGCCGCGCGCCGGCATCTCATCGTGTGGTCGTCGCCAGAGTTCGTGCGGCGGATGATTCCACCCACCCACTCGACTAAAAAATCCGCGCCTGAAGAACGCGTCGTCAGCAAAGAAGAAGTCGACGAATGGCTAAACGTCTTTGGCGATGTGCCGCAAGATGAAGCACCTGCACGACCTCAATTGCCGCTCGCTAGTGCGCCGCCTACACCGCGCCCGCCCAGCACGCTAAGCGAAGACGACCTGAACGAGTGGCTGGCGATCTTCGGCGATGTGCCTCAAACTAATTTACCGCTGCCGCCACCGCCCTCAACGCCAGCATCCTCGACCGCTGCGCCTAAGCCTGTACCCGCGCCAGCGCGCAAGAAGCGCAAATCAAAAGCGCGCGCCGAGGGCGAGCTCAGCCCGGAAGAAGTCGATGAGTGGTTGAAGATTTTTCAAGACAAGAAAAAGTAAGGGCAAGTCTCAGACTTGCCCTTACTTTTTTGGTGGGCCCAGCTGGGGTCGAACCGGCAACCAACGCTTTATGAGAGCGCTGCTCTAACCTTTGAGCTATGGGCCCGTGGCACCGGCGATTATAGACAACTCGCCGGTGGACGTCAATCAACCCATGCGCTGCGTGATGCTCTTCAGCAGCTGTTTGCTGGCGGCGACGACCGTCTCGACCGTGAAGCCGAACTGTTCGGCGATGACGGGCGCGGGCGCTGACGCGCCAAACCGCTCAATGCTGATCACGCGGCCCCGATCGCCCACGTACTTCTGCCAACCCATCGCCACCCCGGCCTCGATCGCCAGCCGCGACTTCACCAGCGGCGGGATTACGCTTTCGCGATAGTCACGCGATTGCATATCGAACAACTCCCAGCACGGCAGGCTGACTACACGGGCTTTGATGTTGAACTTGGCCAACTCTAGTTTGGCGCCAATCGCCAATGCGACTTCCGAACCGGTGGCAATAAGAACGATGTCGGGTGTGCCGACCGAATCGCTGAGGACGTAGCCACCGCGGCGCACACCGTCCGCTGAGGCCATGACAGACCGATCGACGTTGGGTATGGCCTGCCGCGAGAAGATCAGCGCGGTGGGGCCGTGCGTCCGCTCGATCGCCAACTGCCACGCAACGGCGACCTCATTGCCATCGGCTGGACGGATGACGTGCAAATTCGGGATGGTGCGCAGCGCAGCCAGATGCTCGATCGGTTGGTGCGTCGGACCGTCTTCGCCCAGGAAGACGCTGTCGTGTGTGAAGACGAAGATTACGCGTTGTTCTTGCAGCGCCGCCAAGCGAATCGCTGGCCGCATGTAGTCGGCGAATTGCAGGAAAGTAGCGGTGAAGGGAATCAAGCCGCCGTGCAGCGCCAGGCCATTGGCGATCGCGCCCATCGCGTGTTCGCGCACGCCAAAAGCCAGGTTGCGTCCCGCGTAATTCCAGCCGCCGCCCACTGCGCCCTGCGCGTCGACGGCCGTGAACTGTGGACTTTGAAAATCGCCCAAGCCTTTAAGCGCAGTGTTGGTGGATGGGTTCAGATCGGCTGAGCCGCCGAGCAAGTTGGGCACTTTGGCCGCAATAGCCGTGAGGACTTGTCCGCTGGAAACACGCGTGGCCGTACCCTTGCCGGGTGGGAAACCGGGGATGTCTTCGTTCCAACCGGCAGGCAGTTCGTTTTTGAGCGCGCGTGATAATTCGGCGGCCAGCTGCGGGAAAGCCTGCACATACCGATCGAACCGCTGCTGCCATTCGGCTTGCGCCGCTTTGCCGGTTTCGATGGCTTCCCGGAAATGTTCTAGTGCTTCGCCGGGCAGGTAGAACGGCGGATCGATGGGCCAGCCGAGATTTTCCTTTGCGGCTTTGACTTCATCAGGACCGAGCGGCGAGCCGTGCGCTTCGTACGTGTTCTGCTTGTGCGGCGCACCGAAACCGATGATGGTGCGCACGCGAATGAGCGAAGGCTTATCGGTGACGGCGCGGGCGTTCCGCAGGGCTTGTTCGATCGCGGCGAGGTCGTTGCCGTCCTCGACCAATTGGACGTGCCAGCCATACGCTTCGAAGCGCTTGGTCGCGTCTTCGGTGTAAGTCAGATCAGTGGCACCGGCCAGTGAGATGCGATTGTCGTCGTAAAGATAGATCAACTTACCTAATTGCCAGTGTCCAGCCAGTGAGGCCGACTCATGCGAGACGCCTTCCATCAAGTCGCCATCGCTGACGATGCCATAAGTGTAATGATTGATGATCTGGTGATCGGGCCGATTGTAGCGCGCGGCCAGATGCGCTTCGGCGGCGGCTAAACCAACGCCCATCGCAAAGCCTTGCCCCAGCGGCCCGGTGGTCACTTCGACGCCGGGCGCGATGCCGCGCTCGGGATGGCCGGGAGTCTTGCTATTCCACTGCCTGAACGCTTGCAGATCTTCCAGCGATAGATCATAGCCAGTCAGATGGAGCAAGGAGTACAGCAGCATGGAGCCGTGGCCGCCCGACAGGACGAAGCGATCCCGATCGGGCCAGCTGGGATCGATCGGGTTGTGGCGCAGAAACCGCGTCCACAGCGTATACGCCATCGGTGCCGCGCCCATCGGCAAACCGGGATGCCCAGAATTTGCCTTCTGGATCGCGTCGACCGACAAAAAGCGGATGGTGTTGATGCAGAGTTGATCGAGGTTGGTAGAAGTCATCATGTCACCTGCGTGTGAGAATGAATGTATTATACGCCACATTCCAGCGAGGCAGAAGCGCCTTGTGCTTGTGCCTGCCGAGTGCCTATGTTATACTCGACAGCGTGGAGGCACGGCGCGATGCAGATCGGATTCATTCTCGACATCCTCATCTTGTTCGGCTTACTAGGCGGCATTTTGCTGGGGCTGCGACGCGGCTTGGCCAAGATGCTGCTGTCGACCTTGATGCTGTTCCTGGCGACGGTGTTTGCGGCACTGTTGTATTATCCGTTGATCAACCTCTTTGCCGGTCTGGGCGGCGGCGCGGCTAGCCAACGGACAGGCGCAGCTATCGTCTTCTTTGGTCTGCTGGTAGTGTTTTACGCGGTGCTGGAATATGCGCTGCACCGCAACTACCCGCACATGAAGATCCGGGCACTGGGCAACGCCGATAACATTCTGGGCGCGATCGTCGGCATCGTGTGGGCGGTGTTGGGCATGAGCCTGATCGTGTTGATTGCCAGTTATTCGGCGGCCACGGTGGGCGGTCAAGCCAGCCTCGTCAACGATATGGTGTCGACGTCGGCGTTGACCACACTGCTGCGCAAGTTTTTCAAGTTGCCGGTATCCGCCATTCGCTTGCTCTTCCCCAATGGCCTGCCTGAGGTTCTCGCGTTCTTTGCGCTGTGACCGACGGCGGATTCGATTCGACACGGGGGATGGCTGAGGCTTTCCCCCGTTTGTTTTGTAGTATTGGAAATTGGAAGATGGAGGTTGGAAGTTGGGCGCTTCGCGTGATAGTTGAATCAAGTTCCTCTAACTTCCAATCTCTGACCTCCATTTTCCAGTCCCAAGGTAAACCATCATGCTTGAAGCTCACCATTGGAATACGCTGGAACTGCCTAAAGTTCTGGCGAAACTGACCAAATACACATCGTTTTCAGCAGGCACCGACTTAGCGCTGGCGCTGGAACCCTCGACGTTTGCCGAAGTCGTCATGCAGCGACTCGGCGAAACACGCGAAGCGCGGCAACTGTTGACGACCCGCAATGACATCGCGTTGGGCGGCGTGTTCGACATTCGGCCGTTGGCCGAGAATGCCGTGCGCGGTGCGCGCCTGCTGCCGGGCGATCTGCTCTCGATCCGCAGCACGCTGATCACAGCCCGCGACTTACGTCGCGCCTTGATCAAGCTGGAGGCTACCTACTCCCGATTGGCTTCGGTGGCCCAACGGCTCTACGAGTCGGGTGGGCTGATCACGGAGATCGGGCGTTGTATCGACGAGAACAACGGCGAGGTGCGTGACGACGCCACGCCCGAACTCGCCGCCATTCGCCGCGAACTGCGCGAGGTCTTTGCGCGGGTGCAGGACAAGCTGCGCCGCATCCTCAACAACTCGCGCAACAATTTGTACTTGCAAGAGGCCATCATCACGCAGCGCGGCGGCCGTTACGTCATTCCGATCAAATCGGATTTCAAAGGCCGCATCCCCGGCATCGTGCACGATCAATCGGCGAGCGGGGCGACGGTGTTCATCGAACCGCTGTCGACGGTGGATCTCAACAATCGCCATCGCGAACTGCAGATCCGTGAACAACATGAAATCGATCGGATTTTGGGGCGCTTATCGCTGCTCGTCGCCGAAGAAGCGCAGCCCATCATCTGGTGCATCGACGCTTTGGCGGAACTCGATCTGATTTTGGCAAAGGCCAAATTCGCGGACGATCTCGATGCCACCGAACCCGCGATCGAGACCGGGCCGCGCGCCACGCTCCGCTTGATCCGCGCGCGGCATCCGCTGCTTGATCGTCAAACGGTGGTGCCTATCGACATCGATCCTGACGACCAGACGCACATCGTGGTGTTGACCGGGCCGAACACGGGCGGCAAGACTGTGACGTTGAAGACGGCGGGCCTGATGGCGCTGATGACGCAATGTGGCTTGCACATTCCGGTCAGCGCTGGCTCGACACTGAGCATCTTCGACGACATCTTCGCCGACATCGGCGACGAACAATCGATCGAGCAGAACCTCTCGACGTTTTCGTCGCATCTCGTCAACATCGTCGGCTTCATCGATCGGGTGGGGGCGCGGTCGCTGGTGCTGTTCGACGAACTCGGCGCGGGCACTGATCCGGCGGAAGGCTCGGCGTTGGCGCGCGCCATCCTCGATCGGCTCAAGGGCACCGGCGCGATGACGTTGGTCGCTACGCATTATCCCGAATTGAAAATCTGGGCTCACACCACGCCCGGCGCGATCAATGCCTCGGTCGAGTTTGATCCTGAAACCCTGCGGCCCACCTACAAACTCACGATCGGTTTACCGGGTCGCTCGAACGCCTTCGCTATCGCTACTCGCCTGGGCCTACCAATGGATATCGTGACCAGCGCCAAAGCCATGGTGGCCGAGGGTGACTTGAAGGTGGAAGATTTGCTGTCGGAAATCCATCAGCAAAAAGAAGCGATCGATCGATCGCGCGAAGTGACCGATCGGGCGCGGCGCGAAGTCGAAACGAATGCGCGCCAACTTCGCGAGCGGTTGCGCAAGATCGAAGACGAACGCGCCGACATCCTGACGAAAGCGCGCGAAGACGCACAGCAGCAGGTCGAGGCGCTGCGCGACGAGGTGCAGCAACTGCGCAAGAAACTCGCACTGTTGGCCAAGCCAGACGTCGCCGAGATTCAGGCTCAAGTGGAAACGCTGGAAAACAAGGCTGAATCCATCGTGCCGCCACCACCGCCGATCGAGAAACCGTCGCTTGGGCCGCGGCATGCGATTCGTGTGGGTGACCATGTGTTTGTCGAGAAGGTCAATTCGATTGGCGAAGTCACCGGTTTCGATCGCGGACAACTCGAAGTGATGATCGGTTCGCTGCGCATGCGCGTGAAGCCGGACGAGGTCGAGTGGCGCTCATCGCCGCAGACCGAAGTGGCCGCGGTCGCCCAGCCTGCGCCCACTGTAAAGATTTCCGCGCAAGCGCGCCTGGAGATCGATCTGCGCGGGCGGCGCGTGGACGACGGCCTCGATGAACTGGAACGCCAACTCGATGCGGCGGCGCTGAACGGTATGCCTTTCGTGCGCATCATTCACGGCAAAGGCACGGGCGCGATGAAGAAGGCCGTGCGCGAGGCGCTGCAAAGCAATCCGCATGTGAAGCGCTTTGAAGGCGGCAAAGACGGCGAGGGTGGCGAGGGCGTGACCGTTGCATTTTTGATCGCTGATTTCTGATTGCTGATTGAAGATTCTATTCGGCGGTGTCATTCCGAACGAGTGCAACGAGTGAGGAATCTCTAGCACTGACGGCTCATGGTGTTAACTGGGCTAGAGATTCTTCGCTCCGCTCAGAATGACAGATCGGTGAGTAACCACCTGATTAGCGTTGGGCAAGCATCGAAATCGTAAGCGGAATCCGGTGTATGCTATCCGTATGAAGATTCTAATGCGACGTTCGGCGTTGTTGAGCCTGTTGTTCCTAATGGCATGTACAGCGCCATTGTTGCCGACACCATCTCGAATAGTTCCTTCATCGACTGCAATTTCCACTGGTGTTTCATTGACGCACACGCCTGTACCAACTGAAACGCCAATTCCGACCATGACTTTAACGCCTCGCTTCCGGGGACCCACCTCAACTCACTTTCCGGCAGCAACTCTTCCACCGGTCTTGCCAACTCCAACGACGCCGGAGCCAACATTGACCAGCGAACAGCAACGCGCCTATGTTGAAAACATGCTGGCAACGAACGGGGGGTGTGAATTGCCGTGCTGGTGGGGCATTGTCCCAGGCAGCAATACCGTGGACACACTTAGGAAAATCAAAGCGTATGGCGAGCCTTTTCCGCGACGAGATGGCACAGTCCTGCATGGGGCAGGTGACTTTGATATCCTGACCTCTAGGGGCAAGTCGGATTATAGCGTTCGCATTGAAGTCTTCGACTTTGAAGGGAAGATAGTCTCGATTGGAGTAAATGGCGCAATCCGATCAGTTGATTCGCGCGTCGGCTTCGTCAATGCGTGGAAACATTATTCAATAGATCAAGTATTAAACCAGTACGGTACGCCATCCGTAGTGCGCATTCAGTTATCACCCCGCTCAGAGCCAGGTGCGTCTCTGGGTTATGCCCTTACACTGGTCTATGAGAAACTGGGGCTTCTGATCAGCTATCGTGGTGAGGGTATAGATGGCTCAAAGGCGGATTTCATTCAAGCCTGCCCGTTACTCACCAATGTGGATAGCATTGACCTAAAGCTTCAATTGCCTACAACCCCAACGCTATTTCCATTACTTCGCCCCACTGATCCGATAGGTTACGATCGTTCCTTGGAAGAGGCGACAGGTATGAGCCTTAAGGACTTCTACAACAAGTTCAAGAATCCCACGAATCAGGATTGTTTGGAAGGGGAGCCGACCCTGCCTTAAAATGGATAAATTTCTCCATACCCTTTGTGCCTGCTCTTATCCGCGACGCGGCGGGCCGCCGGGTGCTGTGGTAAAAATAGTCTATGACTAACTTCTTCATCGGCTCGGCAGTCTGGGCGCATCAAGGCTGGGTGGGCAACTTCTTTCCGAAAGGAACGAAACAAGCCGACTTTCTGCGTGAGTACGCGAAGCGTTTGACGACCGTCGAAGGCAACACAACGTTCTGGGCTACGCCGTCAATCGACACGGTGCGGCGCTGGGCCAGCGACACACCTGCTGGCTTTCGCTTCTGCCCCAAGTTACCGCGCAATGTCAGCCACGCCGGGCAATTGATGGCGCACCTCAACGAAGCGCAGCGCTTTGCGGAATTGATGAGCAACCTCGGCACGCGGCTGGGGCCAATGTTTCTGCAACTGCCGCCGCGCTACTCGCCCAAGTTAATCAACGACCTGACGAAGTTTCTTCAAGCGTGGCCGCGTGACGTAAAACTCGCCGTTGAAGTCCGCCACCTCGATTGGTTTACCGCGCCCTATCACGACCAACTCAACGCGCTGCTGCGCGCCCACGCTGTGGCCCGCGTGCTGATCGATACGCGGCCGATCCGCGATTTGCCTGATGCGAAGATTGAGGCTGGCAAAATACAGGTACTCGTCGAGCAGGCGCAGGAGCGCAAACCCGATGTGCCGCTGCTGCCCGACGTGACCGCCTCGTTTGCGTTCGTGCGCTACATCGGCAACCCTGATGTGGGGGCGAATGCGACCTTGTTGGATGAGTGGGCCGATCGGTTGGCGGGTTGGCTCAACGCAGGCACAACCGTGTTCGCGTTCTGCCACTGTCCCGATGAAACGTACTCGCCGCAAATCTGCCGCGAACTGCATCAGCGTGTTGCTGCGCGGACAACGATCGAGCCGCTGCCGTGGAACGACATAGGCCGAGATGATCTCTCGGCCTATACCCAAGCCTCGCTGTTTTGAATCACATGCGTCCTGAGCGGAATGAAGTGTCGTCGAAGGACGCGCATTCCTCGACTTTGCTCCGCTCCGCTCAGAATGCTTGTCGGTTTACCTCAGTTCAACCTCACGCCTCAGCGTGCCCGCGCGTTGGTGCCGCGCCTCGATCTTGAGCGTGCCGCCTTTAGGCGCAGCGATGACCCACTCGACCTTCACGCGATCCGACGTAGCGTCAGCGTAAGTGTCCAGCATGTTGCGCTTTTGCGAGCGGCCTTCCAACTGTCCGGCCTCGACCTTCTTTTCGCCGTTCACCAACGTCGCGCCATCCGGCAAAGTCAACTCCACTTCGATGGCGCGCACGGCTTTGCGATCGACTGCCTTCTGCGTGATGTTCGTCGGCAGCCAGCCCGTGTTGCACAGCACCAGTCGCACGCGATAGACGCCGTCGCCGATCGGTTTCACGTCGAGCGTGTGCACGTCCAACTGCGGCGAGATCAACAGGTGGAAGATCGCAAAGTCACTGTGCGGGGCGATTTCCTTTTCAAGCAAATAGGTCGGCGGATTAGTCCACGAATACATCTGATCCCAGCCGCCCAACTCGACGTGCCCCAACTGCGGATGGTCGAACGGATACCAATCGACGTAGCCCTTGCGCTGCAAAACGTCATCGTTCCACTTGAGCAACTTGAGATCATGCTCCAGCGGGTGATCGCGATACCACTCGATGAAGTGATAGTCCTTCAAACCGATCTGCTGTTGGGGGCTCCAGAATTCGGTCGTCCACGCGTACACGCCCAGATGGTCGTACATCCAATCGTCGGAGCCGCCGCGAATGACCTGCTTCGGCTCGTACTTGAAATCATGAAACACCGACTTGTTTGGATACCCCGTGAACTTAGTGGCACGTTCGCCGATGAATTTGTAGCCGCGCAGATCGGATGTGGGGAAATCGTCGTCGGGATGTGCGGAGTAGGGACGCAGGTGCACGCCGCTCATGGTGTGATAGGTGATGTAGCCGGTGATGTTGGGCCGATCGATCACGGCTTGCACCATCGCGCGCACTTCTGGCTCGGAGGTGGGATACGGCCCCGCACCGTGTTGATCGCCTTCGGGCATCCATTCCATCGGATACTGGCGATTGAGATCAAGACCCTCACGCACGGGTGCGACCTTGATCGTGACGCCATCATAATTCTGGATCGAGCCTTCGGGCAATAAGCGATAGTACTCGCCGCCCGGCGCGTCGTCGGGTTCGCGCGCGATAAGCCAGCGGGGATCATTGGCATACGGTTTCCACGCGCCGTTGGGATCGCGCACGCGCATCATCAGGATGCGGCCATCGCCGTCGATGTCTTCTTCGATCAGGCCGTCCTGCTGATCGAGGCGCGGGTAGGGGCGCACACTCGATCGGACGAAGCGGGGCCGATCGGCCAGCGCGAGTTCCGCGCCGTCTGGATTCAGCCGCGGCATGATGTAAAAGGCGCGGGTGTCCATCACGCGCGTCACTTTTTCATCGACGCCGTATTGCGTCAGCAATTTGTTGATAAGGTGCAGCGCCGCCGTGCAGCCGGTCACTTCGACGGCGTGGATGTTGGCCTCGATGAAGAGGGCGGGCTTCTCGGTATCCGGGCCGGTGGCGAAGTTGGTGACGGTTGCCAGCCAGATGTCCCGGCCTTGGTACGATTTCCCGATCGAGGTCAGGTGGAACCGAGCGGGTTGTTCCATTGCCCACGCTTGCAGAAGCGTGGTGAGTTCGTCGTATTTGTAGTACTTGTCAAAGCGGACTTGAGGCATATCGAGTCTCCTTGAAGATGCCGCGATTGTAACCCTTTTCGCGGCTTTGGGCGAGGGTGGTTTGTGACGATTTTCGATCCGTGGTACAATCTCGCCGCAATTGAATACACGGCGCGATGTTACAGCCATCCCGCACGTGATACCATTAAGGAGTCAGTAACATGCTGTCGAAGGACGAGAAGACACAACTTATCACCGATTACCACACGCACGACACCGACACCGGTTCGCCCGAAGTGCAGATTGCTCTGCTGACGGCGCGCATCAACCAGCTCACCGCCCACCTGACCACCCACAAGCACGATCAAACCTCGCGGCAAGGTCTGCTGCGCATGGTCGGTCAGCGCCGCCGCCAACTGGCCTATTTATCGCGCACCAACCCGGCGCGCTACAAGGAACTCTTGCAGCGCCTCGGCTTGCGCAAGTAAGTTCGGATGTTGAAGCCGCAGTAACCAATCGATGCGAGTAGAGGCCGCGGGTCTGCCGTCTACTCGCATTGCGTTTGTTATCGACAAGGAGGCCGTGGGCAATCTCATAACCTGAATCTCTAACTCAACTTTCGGCGGTTTGGAGAGCAGGTATTGGAGAGAGCGAAGATCAATTAACAATGACCAATGAATAATGACAAAACTATCGGCGTTAAGTTTGTCATTGGCTGATTTTTCATTTGTCATTGATGTTCTTTCTCTCCAGTCCCTGACCTCCGCCGCACTTTATCCTTTTCGACCATATGGAGGTCAAATCTAATGAACGAAGCAAAAACCTTCACGACCCAACTCGGTCGTGATACGATCACGGTTCAAACCGGCAAGTTGGCCAATCAGGCCAGCGGCGCGGTGACGGTGCGCCTGGGCGATACGCTCATCCTCACTACCGCCACCATGGCGAAGACGCCGCGCGAAGGCATCGACTTTTTCCCGCTCAGCGTTGAATACGAAGAGCGACTGTACGCGGCGGGTCGCATCCCCGGCTCATTTTTCCGGCGCGAAGGCCGCCCCGGCGAAGCGGCGATTTTGGTCTGCCGCCTGACCGATCGGCCCCTGCGCCCGCTGTTCCCCGACGATTTCCGCAACGATGTGCAGATCGTCATCACGTCACTGTCATCGGATAGCGAACATCAAGTGGACATCCTCGCCATCAACGGCGCGTCGACGGCCCTCACGATCAGCGATATCCCGTTCCAGGGGCCGGTCGGCGCGGTGCGCGTCGGCTACATCGACGGCGAATTCGTCGTCAATCCCACCGCATCCGAGATGGAGCACAGCGAACTCGATCTGCGCTTGGCTGGCACGGCGGACGCGATCCTGATGGTGGAATGCGGCGCGAACGAACTCCCCGAAGACCTGATGGTGGAAGCGCTGGCCTTTGGTCATCAAGCTTTGCAGCCGATGATCGAATTGCAGCATCAAATGCGAGCCGCGTTAGGCAAGCCTAAGAATGAAACGTATCCCAAGTTCGCGGTTGCGCCCGAAGTGGCCGCCGCGGTGCGTGAAAAGATCGGCGGCGATATGGCCGCGATCTTCGAGCGGGGTGGCAGCAAATCAGTAATCTACGACGCGCTCGATGAGCTCGAAGCGAAGGTCATCGAAGCACTGAAGGAAACGGTTGAGCCAAAATTGGTGAAAGCTGAGTTCCACGAAGTGGAAGCCGAAGTCGTGCGCTCCCGCATTCTCGATCAAGGTATCCGCCCCGACGGCCGCGGCCTGACGAACATTCGTCCGCTCGATGCCGAAGTCAACCTCAGCCCGCGCGCGCACGGTTCCGGCTTGTTCACTCGCGGCGAAACGCAAGTTCTGAGCATCGCCACGCTGGGCACGCTGAAGGACGCGCAGGAACTCGATGGCCTCGACGTCGAAGAGACCAAGCGCTACCTGCATCACTACAACTTCCCGCCGTACTCGACCGGCGAAGCCAAGCCGATGCGCGGCTCATCCCGTCGCGAGATTGGTCACGGCGCGTTGGCCGAGCGTGCTTTAGTGCCGGTGATTCCCGATGAAAAAGCCTTCCCGTACACCATTCGCGTTGTTAGCGAAGTGATGTCGTCCAACGGCTCCACTTCGATGGCGTCGGTCTGTGGCTCGACGTTGTCGCTGATGGACGCGGGCGTGCCGATCAAGGCGCCGGTGGCCGGTATCGCGATGGGTTTGATCAGCGACGGCAGTCGCTACGCGGTGCTGACCGACATTCAGGGCATCGAAGATCATCTCGGCGACATGGACTTCAAAGTCGCTGGCACATCGCAGGGTATCACGGCCTTGCAGATGGACATCAAGATTAAGGGCCTCTCCAAGGAAATCATGGAGAAGGCTTTGGCGCAGGCGCGTGAAGCGCGCATGACGATCCTCGGCGTAATCAAGAACGCGATCGCCGAGCCACGGGCTGAACTGAAGTCACACGCGCCGCGCATCGCGACGCTGCATATCAACCCCGATAAGATCGGTGCGCTGATCGGCCCCGGCGGCAAGACCGTGCGCGGCATCCAGGACGAGACCGGCGTTACCATCGACATTCACGAAGATGGCACGGTGTACGTCGCCGCGACCAACGGCGTGGCAGCCGATGCGGCCCGTTCGAAGATCGAAGCGCTCACCGAATCCGTCGAGATCGGTAAGATCTACACCGGCAAGGTCGTGCGCACCACCGACTTCGGCGCGTTCGTCGAGATCGTCCCCGGCACCGATGGCATGGTGCACATCAGCCAGTTGGCCGACTATCGCGCGCCGACGGTGGAATCAGTGGTGAAGGTCGGCGACGAAGTGATGGTCATGGTGACCGACATCGATTCGCAAGGCAAGATCCGCTTGAGCCGACGTGCGGTGCTGGAAGGTCTGACGGCCGAAGAAGCCCGCGAGATGGACAAGCCCCGATCGGGTGGTGGCGGCGATCGGCCGCGCTCTGGCGGCGGTGATCGACACGGCGGTGGTGATCGTCGAGGTGGCGGCGAGCGTCGTGGCGGCGGTGGCGGCGGCCACAATCGACACTAACGAACATGGGGCGAGTCTTAGACTCGCCCCTGTTTTTTAGGCGAATATCAGAGGACAAAAGTTCCGATGGGTGCTAAACAGAAAACATCCTTGATTCTTTGGCTCATGCTGATCGTCTCGATCGTGCTGTGTGTGCAACCCTTCAATTTTACGCTTAGATTGGTTGGGTTTGTGCTAGCGACGATCGGTGGCTTCAGTGCCGTCTTTTTGCGACGGCAAATTAGTCGTAACATCTTCATTGTCCTCGAATTGCTGTTTATCGCGGCGATTGCCGTCTTTTTTGTTAACGCGGGCAGTGTGTGATTCAGGCTCTAATCAAATGCCACTCACTAAGATGCCGACCTTGTTCAGAGAGCGATGGCAAGGGGATGCCTTCGCTGCTTTTTTACTTAGCCGTAGTTCCGGCATCCCTATGCCGGAACATTGTGTCGCACTTGGAAGAGTTTTTTGGTGTGGTATCATCCCATTACCAGCGATAACGAAAGCATCCTGAGCGGAGTTCTGCATCTTTTTCGCAAAACGCAGTCGAAGGATGCGACTTGGAAGAAATGATTGAACTCATGGCACAGCCCGCATCCGTCGACTGCGCTTACGCTTCGCTCAGGATGCTAAACTTGTTCTCTTACCGTCGAAATAATGACATCTCACCCTATCTTTCGTCCTGTTCGATCCGAAGACAAATCCCGCATCCTCGACTTCACGCGCAACACGTGGGGCGCGGATGATAGCGACTACATCGCCGACGTTTTCGACGAGTGGCTGATCGATCCGCGCGGTGAATTTACGGCGGCCGTCCTTGATGATCAAGTCGTGGCTATCGCTAAACTGACCGATCTCGGCGACGACGAGTGGTGGTTCGAGGGTCTGCGCGTCGATGTGCCGTACCGGCGGCGCGGCCTTGGCGAAGCGCTCAATCGCTATCAAGTTGATCTGGCGCGCAAGTCCGGCGGCAAGATCATTCGCTACATGACAGGCGGCGAAAATGTCGGCAGTCAGGCCATCGGTGTAAAGGCGGGCTTTGAGCATACGCTCACTTTTTCGGCGCATCTAGCCGCCGCGTCCGATCGGTTTTCGTCGCCGACGCGCCTAACGCTCGACGATTTGCCCGCGTTGAAGGTTTGGCTCGACTCGCCTTTGATGCGCTATCAACGCGGCTCCTATCGCGATGCATGGACGGTGAAGACGCTGACCGAAGCCGAGATGCGGCAAACTATTGACTCGCAACGTGCTTATGGCGTGAAAGATACGGCGGGGCGGGTGCGGGCGTGGGCGGTGCTGCGCCCCAGCGACTATGACGAGGACAGTGAAGACGGCACGCCGCATCGCTTGCGCGTCGATCATCTGGACGGCGAACCTGAGGCGCTGATCGAGTTAGCGCAACAGATGCGAACGTTGGCGGCGAAATTGCATCGCCCTGAAGTGAGCGCGGGCATCAGTGATTACGCGCCGCTAATTGAAGCGATGGCAAAAGCCAGCTATACCATCAACCCCGATCATTTTGGTTTGTGGATCATGGAGTTAGCGTTGTGAAGTTATTCAAGCGATCAGCTAAAACTGAACCATCATTGACACAAGCGCAGCAAGCGGACACTGAACGTGAACAACGCGTGGCTAGCCGCGAACCGATCGGTTTTTCGTACACCGTGTTCTGGACGAAGACGGCGCGCGCGTGGGATGCCGCTCAGCGATCGGCGGTGGCGCGGCAAGTCGAACAAGTGCTAAAATCGCCTGAATTTCAGGCCAATTCCTTCAATCGCAAATACAGCGTGGACGGCGTCGAGGGCGCGCACGCGGGTGCGAGTTTGATCGCGTTGAGCAAAGTACTGAAGGCGTTGAATAACGAGTGACGAGTGATGAGCGAAGCCGATACAATTAACACCATCGACACACCGCGCACGCGCGAATCATTGGCCGCCGATCTGCGCGCGTTAGGCGTTCAGTCAGGCATGACGTTGATCGTGCACTCGTCGCTGAGCGCGATCGGCTGGGTGTGCGGCGGACCGGTGGCGGTGATTCAAGCTTTGATTGATGTGCTTACACCATCGGGCACGTTGGTGATGCCCGCGCACTCCGGCGAATTATCCGATCCCGCCAAGTGGCAGCATCCGCCCGTGCCGGAGTCGTGGTGGCCGATCATTCGTGACACGATGCCAGCGTTCGATCCGCGCCTGACGCCGACGCGCGGCATGGGCCGCATCGCCGAGACATTTCGCAGTTGGCCGGATGTGCGGCGCAGTTATCATCCGCAAGACTCGTTTGCGGCGTGGGGCCAGCATGCCGAATTCGTCACAGCCAATCACGCCCTGAATTTCGGCCTCGGCGAGCAGTCGCCGTTGGCGCGTATCTATGATCTCGATGGATCAGTTTTGTTGTTGGGCGTGCCATACGCTAACAATACGTCGTTTCATCTCGGCGAGTATCGCGCGCCGTACGCGCCAACCATGACGCAAGGCGCGCCGATTTTTGACAACGGCCAACGGGTGTGGAAAACCTTTCAGGATGTTGACATCGATTCCGATGTGTTCGATGAACTGGGCGCGGCGTTTGAGGTACTTCATTCGGTAACACGCGACTTGATCGGTTCGGCCACCAGTCGATTATTCCGTCAGCGCCCGGCGGTCGATTTTGCCACGCAGTGGATCGCCGCACGCCGCGCCGCAGCGCTGCCGCATTGACACAGTCAATTTTGCACATTCGTTTTGCTAAGTTTATAATACGCGCATGGCAGACAAAATTCTCGTCGTTGAAGATGATGAAGGCATTTCCGGTACGCTGTATCGCGGTCTGACGTTCGAGGGTTATAAGGTCAACGTCGTCTACGACGGCTTGGCCGCGCTGGCCTCCGCGCGCGACGATCCGCCCGATCTGGTCATACTCGATTGGATGCTGCCCGGCCTCGACGGACTGGAAGTGTGTCGACGGTTGCGAGCGGCAGGCCCAACGCCGATCTTGATGTTGACCGCGAAGGACGCGATCGCTGATCGGGTGCAGGGGTTGGACGCAGGCGCTGACGATTATCTCGTCAAGCCATTTGCGTTCGACGAACTCGTCGCGCGAGTGCGGGCGCTGCTGCGCCGCGCTAAACCAGCCGGTGAAGGGCAGGGCGAGGTCTTGAAAGTCGCCGATCTGTCGATGGACACCGGCACGCGTGAAGTGCATCGTGGCACGCGCAAACTCGATCTGACCGCAAAAGAGTTTGATTTGCTGGAACTGTTCATGCGGCATCCGCGCCAAGTGCTGACGCGTGAAGTGATCTTCGATCGTATTTGGGGCTACGACTTCGGCGGGGAAAGCAATATCATCGAAGTGTACGTGCGCTACTTGCGTCAGAAGATGGAAGTCGATAATGAGCCGCGTTTGCTGCAAACGGTGCGCGGCTACGGTTATGCCTTGCGGGAAGAATGATCTGACCGCGGAACGGGGAACGCAGACTGCGGCATCAACCGCGTGGCGTTCCCCTTTTTGTTGCCCATTGCCACCCGTTGCTCAGTCGACCTCGTTTCTCTCATCATCATCTCATGGCCCCTTAAGCCGGTTGCGGCATCATTGAATTGCGGTTAAACTCAATTCAGGCGTTTTCACCGCGCTATGTCATTATTCATGGCTCATTGTTAATTGTCCAATGCTATGTCCATTCGTACGCGTCTGACACTGTGGTACTCCTTCGTACTGGTCGTGCTGCTATTTGCGCTCGGCGCGGCTATTTACGGTATCCTCTCGAATAACCTGCGGTTGAACATCGACGCGCAGCTCACCGAAACGGCCGATCAGATTTTGAGCGCCAGCCGGGTCCGGCAGTTCTCCAACATCCTGCAAGTCGATGTGCCCGAAGAGCTGGACATCTTCCGCGCGTCCGGTGTGGGCGTCGTCATCATTGATCAGGACTATCAGGTCGTGCGTAAATCGCGCAATATCGGCGCGTTCAATCAGCCGTTTGATCCGGAAGTGCTGCCGCTGGTGACGCCGCAGAACAGCGTCACGCGCGACGTCTATATGGGCGAGTCACACATGCGCGTGTTGTCGGCGCCAATCGCCGTCAGCGATCAACAAGTGGGTTATTTGCAGGTCGCTTCGCCGCTGGACAGTGTCGATGAGTCGCTGCGCGAACTGGGCGCATTGATGCTATTAGGCGGCGCGATCGGGGTGGCCGCGGCGGCAGTGGTCGGTGCGTTTTTGGCACGGCAGGCGCTGCAACCGATCGATCGCATCACGCAGACGGCGGCTACCATCGCGCGCGCACGTGATCTCGATCAGCGCGTGGCACAGCCGGGCCAACTTGACGAAGTGGGGCGGTTGGCCGAGACGTTCAACTTCATGCTCGATCGTTTGGAAGGGCTATTCAAATCGCAGCAGCGTTTCATCGCCGATATTTCGCACGAACTGCGCACGCCCTTGACGACGATTCGCGGTAACGTCGATCTGCTCAAGCGCATGGGCGGCGCTGATCCCGCGTCACTCGATGCGATTCGTGGTGAATCCGATCGGATGATCCGACTGGTCGGCGATCTACTGCTGCTGGCGCAGGCCGATGCCGGTTTGCCGATGCGCCAGGACGCGATCGAGCTCGATCGATTGGCGGGCGAAGTGGTGCGGCAATTGCAGGTGATCGCCGGCTCAGTGACTGTGGCCATGCGCAAAGATGCGACTGAGCCGGTGGTCGTCTCAGGCGATGCGGATCGCTTGCGACAATTGTTGTTGAATCTCACCGACAACGCGATCAAGTACACACCGTCTGGCGGACAAGTGACCGTGACGGTCACTCGCGACGAAGAATGGTCCCGCGTCGACGTGTCGGATACCGGGCCGGGTATTCCGGCTGAGCATCTGCGCCCCGGTGCCAGCGGTGTGCCGTTGATTTTCGAGCGATTCTATCGGGTGGAGAAATCCCGATCGAGATTGGCCGCTAACGGCAGTGCTAGTCGGCCCGGCAGTGGTACTGGCCTAGGCTTATCGATCGCGTACTGGATCGCGCAGTCGCACAATGGCCGCATCGACGTGCGCAGCGAATCGGGGCAAGGCACGACGTTTACAGTGTGGCTGCCGCTGAAGAAGGCCGAAGCGATCAACGGCGTGTTGTCGCCGCTGCCGTTGGCCAGTCCGAAGATTGATGCCACTTAGGGCGTAGGTGTCAGCGGTTCGGGTGTTGGGGTCGAAGTGGGCGTGGGCGGTACGATAATGTTGAAGCCCGCCTCGAATTGTTTGACGACGCCCAGATAGCCGACGATGCGATACAGGCCGAGTGAGCCGTCAAGCGCGCAGAACGCGCGGGCGCTTTGTGGACGCGGTCCCCACTTCCACGGACCGACGAAACTATCCACTAGTTGTTTCCCCTTGTAGCACAACACAGCCCAAGTGACGTTGTTATCTACATTCGCGGCGCGGAAGAAAACGCGCACGCTGCGCGTCCCTTGCGGAAATACGATGCCCGTATCGACCGGATTGCCGGTGTTATCAAGCACAGACGCAAAGGCCGTCAAGGTCAACTTGGCGTTGGGCGCAGGCGGCACCGCCGCTGGCAACGGCGTGAGTAATAAGGTCGGCACATCGGCCGGAACTGTCGGTGTGAGCGTTGGTGTCGCGGTGCTAGTTGGAGCGGGTGTCGGCGTGGCTGAGACCGTCGCCGTGGGCGCAGGTCGCGTGGCCGTGGCGGGTTGCGTCGGCGTCGGTGTCGAGACTATCGGCAGCGCAGTGGGTGTGTGTACAACGGCTACAGATGTCGGCTGTGGCAGGTTTTTTAGTCCAATCGCGGCGATGATCAACACGGCGATCAGCCCGGCCATAATCAGTCCCCACCGTCGCATCTGCTGTGTCGCTTCCTGGCGCAAGCCGTAATAAGCGGCACGGCGTGAACGCAAAGCGGCGCGGCTCATGCGAATTAGGGCATAGGCGGCGATCAGGCCGATGACGAGCAACAGCCAATTGGCGTATTGGGCCAGGAGCGAAACAATCACTGCCACGTCCTCGATGTCGGTGGTGTGCCAGGCCGGGATTGGAGACAGAGGCGAACTGCTTAAGCGACGGAGCGGATTATACCATAGGGTCCCGCCTCACTCAGTGAGTGGATTGCGTAGCGCGCCCCGCACCGGCGAGATCGATGCGACTAAGGTATGAATCTGGTGTAAGGTGGTTGACAACCATTACCCCTGCTCGTAGAATCAGGTCCACTGATCGAGCGGGGTGTGCGTTTTTCTCGATTGGTTCCTCATTCTGAACCGTTCCACCTGACAACTGAAGATCGCTCATCTTTCACGTCACCATGGCACGCCTAGGGAGGGCACAATGACGTCACGTTCATGGAAGTCTATCGCAAGTCGCCTCATCACAGGTGGTTTGATCGTCGGCCTCGTCGCGCTGTTGATGTGGAGTCTGACCACGCATGATCCCACGTCGTCTGTGGCACAACAGCCGCGGGCCGAAGCCAACGAGCCAGAAGTCGAGGCCGATCGGCCGACCTTTATGGCGGGCCGCATCGACGAGCAGCAGTATTTGAAACTACGTGGCGAATATTTTGCCGAGCGGCGCGGTTTACCGTACGGTTCGCTCGACGAACCGCGCGGGTTGGCATTGCGCATCATGGATCAACAAATCGCGGCGCAGCAAGCGGCGCAGCAACCGCAAGCAGCGACCGCAAGTCAATGGAACCCGATCGGGCCTGCACCGATCCCCAACGGGCAGACCAGCAATCGAACTGATCCGGTGAGTGGCCGCACCATCGCCATCGCCGTGCATCCCACCAATCCCAATATCGTGTATGTGGGTACGGCTAACGGCGGCTTGTATCGCACGCTGGATGGCGGCACGACGTGGACGCCGTTGATGGATGCGGCCGATTCGTTATCGATCGGCGCGATTGCGATTGCGCCGTCCAATCCCGACATCGTGTATGTGGGCACGGGCGAGTCCGGCCAGTCGTGCGATTCGTATATCGGCGTGGGCGTGTATCGTATCGATAACGCCAGCACCACGGCGACACTCACCGGTCCGATCAATCCACTGGTGACGACGGGCATTGCAGGCACGCGCGCCTTCAACGCCGTCGCCATCAGCGAGATTCTGGTGAACCCGACTAATGCGGCGAATATCTTTGTATCGACTACCAGCGCGCAGGCCGGCATCGGCTGTTCGTATCCGCCGTTCAATACCGTTCCGCAGCAATCACTGGTGGGACTGTATCGCTCCACCAATGCCACGGCGGTCGGCGCAATCGACTTTACCAAGATCACCGTGACGACGGCGGGCAGCGTCGCGCCGGACACCAGCGGCAATCGCGAGATCAGCGATCTGGCGATGGAACCGGGCAATCCAAACGTGATCCTGGCTTGGGTGATGGGCAGCACCGCGGCTAATGATGGCGGTGTGTGGCGCACGGCTAATGCGCTGGCGGCTACGCCCACCTTCAGCCGGACGCAGGCGACCAGCCTGGGCTTTGCGCGCGGCGAACTAGCGATTAACAAAGTCGGTTCGACTGTCAACGTGGTGGCCGCGACCGAAGAAGGTTCGGCGGGCATCTTGCGCAAATCGACGGACGGCGGCGTGACGTGGCCCACAGCGATCAGCGCTTTGGGCGCGCCGGGCGCGGGCTTCTGCAGCGGCCAATGCTGGTATGACATCGCCGTGGCGATGGATCCGGCCAACGCCAATTTGATCTATCTGGGCGGCTCGGCCAATGGCACCAACGGCAGCGTGTACGTGCGCAGCACCAACGGCACGTCGTTCGTGCGGAGCGAGACCGGCCTGCACGCCGATATGCACGCGCTGGCCGTCGCGCCGTCGAATTCGACGATTGTGTATGCGGGCAACGACGGCGGCATCTGGCGATCGAGCGACAGCGGCGCGACGTGGGTCAGCAAGAACAACGGCAGTTTTAGCGCGACGCAGTTCCAGAGTGTGGCCGTGCACCCGACGGATCGCAACTTCCTGATCGGCGGCACGCAGGACAACGGCACGCAGTGGAAGAAAGCCGACGGTTCCTGGTTCCGTGCCGACTTCGGCGATGGTGGTTATGCACTGATTGATCAGAATGCGACTGACACCACCAACGTTACGATGTATCACACTTACTTCAATCAAGCGGGCGGCTTGCTGGGCTTTGCGCGCGTCATCACCACTGGCTGCGCGTCCGATAACGGCAGCATTTCCAATTGGGCATTCCGGGGCGCGGGGTATGTCGACGGCACGATCGGGTGTGGCAACGTCGCCGTCGCGGCGAATAACGGCATCGGCTTGTTCGATAGTGCGGTGCTGTTCTACGCGCCGATGGCGCTGGGGCCGGGCAATCCCAATACGGTTTACTACGCCACCGATCGGCTGTACCGCTCGACGAATCGCGGCGATACGATGACGGCGGTCAGCCAGCAGTTCGCCAACGGTGTGCCTGTCACTACAATCGGGATTTCGCCGCAAGATGATAACGTGCGCATCGTAGGCACACGCGACGGCAAAATCTATCGCACCATGACGGGCGGCAATCCCCTGACGGATGTGACCAGCGCCTCGTTCCCGACGAATCCGGGCAGCGCCACCCGCCGTTTTGTGGGCCGCGCCGTGATCGATCCGAACAATGTGAACACTGCGTATGTGACCTTTGCCTATTATGCGCCCGCCGGGCAAGGCGTGTGGAAGACCACCAACCTGAACGCAGCCACGCCTACCTGGACGGCCAGCGGCAACGGTATGCCGAGTGTGCCCGTTAACGCCTTCGCGATTGATCCGGCGGATAGCAACGTGCTGTTTGCAGGTACAGATATCGGCGTGTACCAATCGACGGATGGCGGCGCGAACTGGGCGCCCTTCAACTCGGGTCTGCCGCGCGTGCCAGTGTTCGATCTGGTGTTCCAGCAGGCCAATCGGGTGCTGCGAGCCGCCACGCACGGGCGCGGCATTTACGAGTATGCCTTTGTGGCGCAGAGATTTGTGTATTTGCCGCTGGTCGTCAACAACTACACTGCGCCTGCGACTTTACCCACGCTGCAAAACGCGGATTTCGATCTGGGTCACGTAGCGTGGACGGAATCCTCGACCAACTTCCCTGGCCCCGAGTCGCTGCTTTATCTGGGTTCGACTGGCGGCGCGCCGGCGGCCTACTCGGGCACTTGGTTAGCCTGGCTGGGCGGCGCCGATAACGAAGTCAGCGACCTGTCACAACAGATTACTGTGCCTAACGGCACCGGGCCGTTCTATCTGTACTTCCGCTATCAGATCGGCAGCGACGAGACGAATTGCAGTCAGGTCACGCCGTCTGATACGTTCACCCTGCGCATCGACAATACGCAGGTGGACGGCATCGTGGTCTGTAATGCATTCAACACTGGCGCGAACTGGGTTGAGTTTAGTTTTGTGCCCGACTTCAGCGCCTATGCGGGGCAAACCATCACCCTACATCTCCGGCTTACGAATAATGCCTCCCTGAATAGCAACGTGTTCCTGGATTCGCTGCACTTTAGCAGCACGCCTCCAGCCATGAAGCCACAGGTGGGTGGATGGCGAAGTTTGCCCATCACTACTGAGGCGAAGAATGGCGAGCAGAGTGTCAGAAGCACGCACAAGTGACGACTAACGAGTGACGAGTGAAACACCAACCGGCGAAGTAGCCCTCTCGATCTGAGGCGCTCACTTCGCCGGTTGGTGTTTTTGACGTGCGATGGGGGCAGGGCTATACTCTGAGCGGTCTCAGTAAAACCACTGACCACACAGGATCGTCACATGATTGACACTCTATCTCACATCCCCGAACAAAAACGCGCCCTGCTTCTACAACTGGTCGATCAACTCCGCGAAGTTAACGGTATGGCAGCCATCGTCTTAGGCGGCTCATATGCCAGCGGCACGGCGCACGCCGCCTCCGATCTGGACATTGGCCTGTATTACTTCGAAGCCGCGCCGTTCTCCATCGACGACATCCGCCGCATTGCAGGCGGAGTTTCAATTCAGGGCGCACCGACCGTGACGGATTTCTACGGCTGGGGTGCGTGGGTCAATGGCGGCGCGTGGATTCACACCGCGCCCGGCAAGGTCGATTTCCTCTATCGCAACGTGGAGCACGTCCAACGCACCATCGCTGAAGCGGAGCAGGGCATCGCGCGTCACGACTATGATCAGCAGCCCACGCATGGCTTCTACAGTGTGATCTATTTGGCTGAAACGCAAGTGTGCGTTCCGCTCTATGATCCCGATGGGCTCATCGCCGACCTCAAACGCCGGGTTGAGGTCTATCCGCCCAAACTCAAGCAGACTGTCATCGCCGATTCGTTGTGGGCGGCGGAATTTACGCTGCTGCATGCACGTGGTTTTGCGGCGCGCGGGGATGTCTACAACACCGTCGGTTGTCTGACCCGCGTGACCGCTAATCTCACGCAGGCACTCTTCGCCTTGAACGAGCGCTACTTCATACGCGATAAGCAGGTTATGGACACGATCGCCCAGTTCTCTGTTCTGCCAGCCGGCTACGTTCAGGAGATCAATCGGATTCTGGCTAGTCCGGGCAGCACGGTGTCGGAGTTGACGAAGGCAGTCAGTGATCTCGAACACGTTTGGCAGAGGGTTGTAGCGCTGACGGGCGGCCGGTATGAGCCTAGATTTCAGATGTAGTCTAGCTTTACGTCTGTATTCACGAGGTTGGTGAGCGAGGCGATAAGCGAACAACAGTCGTGACTCGCCCCGCCCAATTCGTATCGATTCGCGGATCACTTCACAGGCAGCTCAATCTTCGGCGCGCTGTTGAATGCGCTGTAGGTGCCTGTTACGTGCGTGTCTGTTCCAGCGAGACTGTAGCGCACCATGCGATTGGTTGCTAGATCGATCTCCACGCGAAAATCAACGGCGTTGTAGCGGAAAAACACGATCGTTGATCCCGCACCCTCACGCTCAATCTTCGCATCGGTCGCGACTTTGGCATAAAAGAAATTCGGCCACTGAAACGCTGTGCCGCGCGCATTCTTAATCCACGTGCCAGTCGGCCCTTGCTGATAATCATCTTCGCCGATCTGAATCGATGTGGCGCCGTTCGCGATCTGGTACTGCAGCCGATCGGGCGCGGCGTAATCGAAGTGGACGGTCAGTTGATGGCCTAGCGTATCACTCACCACCTGATCTTCCGAGAGTGACGTCAACGCGTTCATCGCTGCATCCGATTGAGCCAACAGCCTTAACGCTTCGGCGTCGCCCGTCGGCGTGATCGCCTCCGTCGCGCTGATCCCATGCTCGTTCGTGATAAAACTTGGTGGCGTGTAGGGTTGCAGCACAGATGGCAAAGTTGTGGCCGGAGTCGAACTCAGATCGGCTCCGACTTGCGATGTCGCCTCATTCCGCAAGCGCCGCACGTAATTTACCAAATTCCAGATGTCGTCATCGCTGAGTTTGCCCTTGAATGCCGGCATCGGTGAATTGTTCGACGGACCGTTTTGAATCCAGTAGAACACATCGCCGTCAGTGTGAATATCGAGGTGGCCGTTGCCGAAGTCGGGCGGCTTAATGCTTAACGTTGCTGCGTTTAGCCCGTTGCCGCGACCTTGCAGGCCGTGACAGATCGCACAGTTCGCTTCAAACAACGTTTTGCCGGCGGCCAACGACGCATCGTCAGGCAAGAACGGATTCGTCAACGCCAGGCCCGGCGTCGCTTCGCGCGTAAACGTCACGATCGACCACACGCCGATCGGCACGGCCAGCACGGTCGGGATGAGCAGCACGATCTGCGTCACGGTATTGCGCGCCGCCTTCCACCCGATCACAAGCCAGATCAGCCCCATCACGATCGCCACGCCGCCGCCGAACGGCAAGCCATAGATTGACAACCAGCGCACCAACTCGTCGAAGAACGTCAATTGATCGGCCGTGGTCACGCGACCGTCGAGGTTGACCTTGACGCGATAGGCCGCGAACACATCGAAGGCGTTAGGCCGCCGCATCGCCGCTTCGATCTGCCATTCACCGGGCAGTGACAGATACGGTCCGCTGGCCACAAACGCACCATCTTCGGTAGGAGTTGCATCGGCTTTGGTGGTGCCCAGGCTGCGGCCTAGATACGTGAAGCGCAATGATACGCTCTGTGCGTCCGTGATCGACTGGCCGTTGGCGCTGAATTTCAGGCTGAAATTCGATAAGCCCGACCGTGCCGGATCGATCGTCAACGCCGCATCGACGGTGTCGGCGCGTGTCGTTAGATCCAACGCGCCCGCCGCGGCGATCGGCTGCGGGTCTTTTGAGCGCGGCAGGTTGGTTAGTATTCCGGCCGCGGCTAACACCAACACGGCAGTGATCGCCTCGGCGGCGACGACGCGCCGGAAGCGCGTCTGAACGCGCGGGGCTTGATCGGGTTGATCGATTGCGCGATCGAGTTGGGGCTTGGTCACGATCAGATTGTACGCGCCGATCAACATCGCGACACCCGCCAGCGCCAGTTTGATCAACAAGGCTTGACCATACGCGGTGCTGATCAATGCGGCCCAATCGCCGACGTGCAGCAGCGATAAGTAGGTGCCCGTGATCAGCACTGCGCCCAGTGCGAGGGCCGCCACCGTCGAAAAGTGGATCACGCTCTTCAGCCACAACCACGCGCGATCTTCATCGCCCAATGACTTGGCCACGAACGGCACGACGAACGCCAACTGCGCCAGTCCACCGACCCAGATCGACGTGCTGATCAGGTGAATGAAGTCCGTGACAAACGGAATAAGCGGTGGTTCAGTGACGGCGGCGCTGTGACTGGTCAACGACGTGAGGAACAACAGTTGCGCGCTTAACCAGATCACGGCGAGGTTGGGCAGCAATTTGCCGCGTCCAGCTGCCGCGAAGTCTTCAGTCAGCACGCCGATCGCGATTAACGTTGCGGCGCGACCGATCCATACGCGCCCGACGCGCGTGCCTAACCACGCAAAGATGGTCGAATCGTTCAAGGCTGATTGCGAGATCAACGTGATGATCGCGCCAAGTCCGGCCAGCCCCAACGCGATGATCAGCACGCGCCGATTGCGCATCACTGCCCGATCGTCTGCTCGGTCGTCCAGATCGGCGGCTTGCAGTGCGGGCCGCCAGATCAACCAACGAAACGCGACCAGACCCGCGATCAATGCCTGGCCGATAAACGTCAACGCGCGGGCGAGCATATCGATCGGGGACGTGACCGCTCCGCCCGTTTGCTCGCTGCCCACCGCTTGGTTGATCGGCTTGCCGACGGAGAACACAAACGCGCCCGACGTGATGTGACCATCGACGGCGCTGAGCACACGCCACGACACAACGTAAGTGCCTTGACGCGCTTCTTTCAGAGAGATGCTCAACTGTTTCGGATCGGTCGGAGAGACAGCGCTGTCGCCATTATCTGCGGCGCTGCCATCTTCGAAGAGCACCGTGATCTTCGAGAACGACAGCTCGATCGCTTCGCTGAAATCAAGCGTGATGGTTGACGGCGCGGTGTCGAGTGTGGAATTGGCGGCGGGATTCGACTTCACCAGATCGGCGTGCGCGGACGCGACACCAGCGACCAGCAAGGCCAACACCAGCGTCAGAAACAATGAAATTCGTAATAAGCGCGGCATATCGAATGAGTGATGAAGCGACCGAGGAGGGCGAGTCTGTGAGCCGATGGCACTCTGGCGCTGCGTCTCGCCCTCGCTCTGTCTCATTATCTACTTCTTGCGCGTCAGGAGCACCGCTCCACCGCCGAGCACGACGACGATCGCCGCCACACCCGCGATGAGTGCGAGCGCGCTGTTTGACGAATCGGCCGGCGTTGAGGCCGCGTGCCCTTCAGCAGCGACTTTGACGGTGATCAGGTGGGACGCGTTGAGTTCCTGATGCATGTCGTTCGACAAGACGACCTCTAGGACATTATCACCCGTTTTCAGATCGCGCGCCATCAGTGAATTGCTGGTGCCTTGCGACATGCCTTGTTCCTGACCGTTGACGTACAGATGAAAATGTTTGCCCTCACCCAACGTCCAGTTGGTGGTCTCAACTTTAACGATTACCGAATTTTCAATCAGTTGCGTGCCATCAGTGGGTGAGATTATTTTGATGGCCGCGCCATTGGCGTCGATGCGATCACCGTGCTCGTGGTCGTGATCGGCCTCTGGCGTGCCGTCCATGTGCATGTGATCGGCTTCAGGCGTCGGAGTGCCATCAGCCCACACCTGCGGCACGCCCACCGCCAGGACAAGCGCGGCGATCAACCAACTAATTGCTGTGCGAAACATGAGTCTTCTCCCTATTGAAAAACGATTGACGATGACTGACGAAGGCCAAATCGCCGCCCGCCGATCGTCATTCGTCGCTAAGTCAAGCTCGTTTGCGGCCGAGGGCCACGCCGGCCAACACCAACCCGATCGTGCCGAGGGCTGCTCCTGCAACGCCGAACGTGCGCGCGCTATTCACCTCGCCGCGCACATCGTCGATTGCTTTCTGCAGATCGCCGCCCAACGGTTCGGGGAAGGCCAGACTGTCGGCGCTGCCGACTTCTTCGATCTCGCCGCTCACATCGATCGGTTGGCCGTTGAGGGTGCCGCCGATCTTCAAGGTGTAAGTGCCGCGTCGAGTGGGAATAAAGTCGGCGGCGTATGAACCTGGGGTTTCCTCCAGCGGACGCAATACCAGTTCTTTGGTTTTGCCGCCGAACTCGATTTGAGCTGTTAAGGTTGCCTCCGCGCCTTCGACGGGCTTATCGTCGCTGGCGGTGGACAGCTCAATCAGCGCCGCGTTTTTCAGACCGACGATCGGCGGTTCGTCGACCCAGCCCAACACAAATGCATAGTCACCTTTGACGATACGTTCATGAGCCAGCGCCGTGCCGACTAACATTACGGCCGCCATTACAGCGGCGACGGCGGCGAATTGATATTTTCGAATACGGTGTTTAAACATGAGATTATCCTTTGTGTAACGACCTTGGCCCTCGGCGGTAGGCCGGTCGCTTGACGCGAGTCCGCCCACGATCCGCTTGGACGCGATTGCGTGCTCGCCAGAGTCTCAGCATCACGATCGTGAGTAGCACGATGAGTGGCGATACGAGCAAAGCTATTTCGTCCTGCACGCCGATCGTGCCGTGAAGACTCGGTGCCAAGAGCGTTGAAATCAACATAGGCTGTCTTCCAGTTTGCGCGCACTGCTTGTGTCAGGCTTCAGTGCAGCATCCCACACGGCTTGGAACGCTAAATTCGACGGTTTAAGGTCCAAGCGATCAAGTCCGTGGTCTGTCAAACAACTACTGCGGCTAAGACAAACGCCGTTGTTTTATAGCGTAGCGCGTGGCGGTTGACGGGGTGGTTCTATCACTAGGGACTCCACTGCCTCGCTGATCTCAAATACGCGATTGAGCAGAGCCAGTTGTTGTGCAGCCGACCAAATTGACGCGCGAACGCCCAGATCGACGGGATTCGAAATGGTCGATTCGGGCGCGGTCATGCCGGGGCTAATTGGGTGTTGATGCGGCAGGTGCGGTGTGTGTCCAGGCAGTGTCTCGCCCGTTGGCGACTGGCCGTATAGTTCCGCATCGATCTCAGCGTGGACGTGAGGGCTGATCAACCAATAATAGCTCATGCCCGGCTGCACCAGTATCAGCCAGGCACCAATCAACAGATTCAAGGTCATGCGGCTAAGCTGGCGGTTGGTTCGGCCAGCTTGCAAAGTCCCGTTCATGGATGATATGTGAGATAGTCCAGCGTGGCACATCAACGACACCGCTTTGGCTAGAAGCGATGCTCAATCATAACACGTTTAGCGCAGCTTTGGCGAATTGATACCTAATTCAGACCGGACGCGCTTGCTAAAAAAATTGCGCTGCCTTGATGATTAAAGGCAGCGCATCTGGTTGTTCAGCAGCTAGTCAGCGCTCGTCGATGACAGCGCCATCGCGTTCTTAAGTGCGGTTTGAGCCTCGGTCAAACTGAGCACCTGTCCGCCGAAGCCCTGCTGAAAACGCTCGGCATCGGCACGTGCTTGAAAGGCTAACGTCGTCGGCGCACAGCAGATGTCGAGCGCTGGATTAACGAGGTATGCCGCCAACCGGGCGTTGACCACGCGTCCATACAGAAAATCAGTCACCAGCACAGACGAAACAGCTGCGCCGAGCCGTGGCAGTGACAACAAGCCACAGTGCGGACAGCAAGCATGTTGTTGCGTGCCATCCGCCATGTGAAGTGTGACCTTGCTGCGCGAGTCGGGCGGGATGGTCCCGTGACAGAAACAGCATTCATCTGTTTTTCGGGTCTCCGTTAGCGCCGCGCCACCATGCACCTTCCGCAACCGCCCCTCTGCCTCCAACGCATCGAGATCACGGTGCACGGTCATCTTGGACACGTGCAGCGCTTTCACCAAATCATCGACTTGAGCCGAGCCACTCTCGGCCAACATCTCGACGATGTGGTTTTGACGTTCAATGGCAGACAGAGCTTTGGAAGTGGGCATAGCGCTCCTCTACATCGCCGTATCCTTGATGTCGGCGTCGACCTTGATCTCACCTGACTTTTCAAAGACCAGCGTGATGGAATACTTGTCGCCGGCTTTAAAGTCAGCTTTCTTCATCATACACATGACATGCATGCCGCCGGGCTTCAACTCCACGGTGGTGCCTGCTTTAATCTCAATGGTTTGGCCGGCGATGGGCTGCATCTCCATCATACCACCACCCTTGTCAACTGTCTCGTGCAGTTCCACCGTGCCGCACGCATCCGACTTGGCGCCGACCAGCTTATCAGCCTCGCTGCCGGTGTTCTTGATGTTCAGATAGAACGCCCCCGCACCAGCAACCTTGGGTGAGGAACGCCCCCACACAGCTTCGACCGTGATCTTGGGTCCAGGCGCCGCCGCTGGAGCACAAGCCGTTACCACCATTACGCCAATCAACACCAGCCAAGCTAACTTCCTCATGATCGCCTCCTTGCGATTTGATATTTTGTTAAAAATAACAAATATTATCGCGATTATAAACTACGTTTGGAGACGTGTCAAATTAGCGGCTAAAGCCGATCGTCCAACTATCGGTGGTCGGGGTCAAACTCAGCGTGCCATGCTCGGTCAGATTGATGACACGCGGATCGGTTGAGTAGGCCGTCCAACTCAAGATGACTTGAGGTCGTTGCGGAAGCCGATCGATGGGTGCGGCGATCACGTTGATGTCGGCCAGTTCGCTTGACCCGATTGCCAGCGATGAGTTAATCACGACACTGGTTTGATCAAACGTGATATCACAGCCAGGTTCAACATTCAGGGCTTGCAGATCGATCGGTTGCAGATTCGCTTTCAGCAAAGCCGTGCGCCATTCATTTCCGGCCCGATTGGTGGTCGGCACCTCAACGGCTACCACTTGTTTAACGCGATATCGATCGAGGATACCGAGCAACCCATTCAATTCAGCCGCATCAGCGCGCGGCACAATCAACAGATCGATCTCCCGTTTCCAGAACGGCAGTTGTCCGCCGACCGCGGCCAGCAAACCCGATGGGCTGTTTGACCCGCCAATGAGGATGATGCGGCCTTCAGCGGTTTGCACAAGTACAGGATGATTCTCAACATCCAGCGCGATCACGTGCAGCTGTCGATCGGGTTGCCACGACACCGCCACACCGATCAGCACTGCGGCGAGCCCGCCGCTAACGAGCAAGTTGCGCTTCGTGAGCAGCTGTCGAATTTTTGTGGGCCGCTGATCGATCGGGCGTTTGAGATACCACGTCACGCCAAGTAGTATCCCGTAGTATGCCGCAATCCAGATCGGCGAAATGTAATCCAAAGGAATGGCCGCATTGGGAATCGACGCAAAGAGATGAATGACGTTGAGTGTCCACGCGAGAAAGATCCACGCCAGCCAGGCCAGCACCTGCCCGAGCGGGATCAGGATCAGACCTGCGCCTAACGCGACGAGACCGAACACCATGACGCCGGTTTGCGCGGGTAGAACCAGCGGATTGGTGATCAACGCGACGAGCGAGAGTTGGCGAAAATACGCCATCAAGAGGGGCAGCGTGGCAACTTGTGCAGCAAGCGTGACGAGCACCGCGTCGTTGACTACCCCCACGATTTGTCGCGCCAGCGTGTTGCTGAATAGTCGCGTCAGCAATTTCTCAGTGACCTTGGCAAACGGCCGCGCGTAGATCATCAGACCCAGCGTGGCCACAAAACTGAGTTGAAAGCCGACGTCGAAGAGTGTGTTGGGATCGATGGCAGTCATGATGAGGCCAGACGCGAACAGCGCATTCGGCGCGGCGTACTGCCGCCCTAGATGATCGGCCCACAGCATCAGCAAGCCCATGATCGTCGCGCGCACGACTGAGGCCGAACCACCCACCATCACGGCGTAGGCGCTGAGGCCAATCAACATGATATAGAAGGCGCGCCGTCGCCCGACAAAGCCGATCGTGATTGCCGACAGGATGCCGATCAAAATTGTGATGTTGTAACCTGAAATCGCGATGATGTGCGTCGTGCCCGTGGCGCGAAACTCATCTTGCACCGCGGACGGCAGACCACTGTCGTCGCCGAGCAAGATGCCCGTCAATAGCGACGCCGATGGTTCCGGCAAAATCTGTGCGATGACGTCGCGGGCGCGGGCACGAAATGCAAAGATCGCGGCCAAGATGGGGCTACCTTGATCATGCGCGAGGACGCTGAGGCGCGGCCGATCGATCATCGCATAAATGCCTTGCCGTGCGAGGTAGTCCTTGTAATCGAAGGTGGCGAATTCTGGTGGGGCGATCAGTTCGCCAGTGACGCGCACGCGGTCGCCGTAGCGAAATTCGTTTGGACGTGACGGTCGCGTGAGGAGCAAACCGTTGATCGAATACGTGTTCCGATCGGGCAGCGTAATCCGATCGGCGTTGACGCGCAGGTTGATGTAGGTATCGCGCACATCGGGTTCGGCGACGAGCACGCCTTCGACGGTGACTTCGCCAACGCCGTTGTAAGTGGACAAAGACGTGTTATCGAAATGCGGCAGTGAGATCAAATAGCGCGCGCCGCCAATCGCGGCAAACAGCACACTCAACCAGATCAGTTTGGCGCGGCGGGTGTCACGCCAGAAGAAGATGCCGATGAACGCGCTGAGGCCGCTGAGGAGCAGAAATTCGATCGGCAGTTTGAAGGCCGAAGCGAGCCAAATACCAATCAGCCAACCGGTGCTGAGGTAGATGAAGGGCATGGGCGCATTATACTCGACTCGAAGGGAATTTGTTTGTTCTGCGCATGTTGGCAGTCCAGTTGTAGATTGCGGTGAAATACTTATTGGCTCAGGCGCAGATTTGTACGAAACTCTGACTAGCATTTTTTGAAAATCTGCATACCATTTCTAACCAACAATATTCGTTCCAACAACTCATGTCTGTTTTGTCCAGGAGTCTCGCGATGAAAATACGGCTGTCAGGCGTACAGATAAGTCTACTCGTCGGAATAATACTTGCCCTGTGCATAACCAGTCTGTCCAGACCAATGGGGGCTGTGACGGCTGCCCCAAGAGCACCAATCTTGGTCTTTCACGAGATCGAAACTGATCAAAATGGGCTCATTTTGCCGTGGTATTCACCGACTAATTTAGGCGAATCATATGATCGTATCCTGAATCTGATCTTCAACTATTGGGTGAATCTGCCAGTGGGGACAAATGGCGTGAAGCACTATTTACAGCATCGTATCGCCGAAGCGAATGATGGTATTGGGGGAGATCAACTGGCGATGGCCCTTTCCTCGTGGCATCTTTACTATCAATATACGGGTGATCAGGCCGTTCTCGATAATATGATTCAGATTGCGGATTTCTATCTCGATTATGGATTGTCTGCCTCGGACGCGCTGTGGCCGAACTTGCCCTTTCCGTACAATGGCGAAGGCGATTTGTCGGTCGGGCCGGGCTTTTTTAGCCGAGATTTGGAACGGGGAGAAGGCTTTACGCAACCCGATAAAGCCGGCTCATTCGGCGCAGAACTGGTTACGCTTTATAAGATTACGGGAAACTCTCGATATTTGATAGCGGCGATAAACATTGCCGACACTTTGTCGAGTCATGTCGTGCCGGGCGATGGCGATAATTCACCGTTGCCGTTTCGGGTAAACGTCAATACAGGCGAAATTGCCGATAGTTACACGTCAAATTGGACTGGCGCATTACGGCTTTGGGATAACTTGATCGAGATTAATCAAGGCAATATCACGGCCTACAATAACGCGAGAAGTACGGTTAGCAATTGGCTGAAAACTTATCCCATCATGAATAATAAATGGGGGCCGTTTTTTGAAGATATTGGCGTTTGGTCGGACACTGAGATCAATGCAGATACTATGGCTTGGTATATCTTGGAACATCCCGATTGGGATGCTAACGGACTTGCGCTGGCTAGGAATATCCTGGACTGGACGATCGCAACATTTGGCGACGATACGTGGAACGGAGTGACGTGGAGCGATTATGGTGTTCTGCCAATTGATGAGCAGACTCAATACATGAATCCGGGCAACAGTCACACTGCCCGCCACGGATCAGTGGAGCTAATTTACGCTCAAAAAACCGGCGACGATTCGCGCAAAGACGGGGCGATAAGGCAATTGAATTGGGCAACGTATATGGTGGACGAAAATGGCAGGAATAAATATCCCACGAGCGACACGTGGTTGACCGACGGCTACGGCGACTATGTGCGGCACTACTTGAGAGCCATGGCGGCTACACCCGAATTGGCGCCGAGTGGGCAGAACCATTTGTTGAGCTCTTCGTCCGTGGTCAAAAGCATTATCTATACAACGACACAGGTAATATATTCAACCTACGCTCCCAAATCGATTGAAACCTTGAAGCTGGGCTTTGTGCCTAGAACGGTCAGAGCGGGCGGTGTCGTCTTAGCCGAACGGTCCGATCTGGATAAGGAAGGCTGGGTATATGATAGCCAAACAGCGGTGTTACAGATTCGTCACGACCGCGCAGCCGAGATAGAAATTGATGATAGTGTTTCGGCACCTTCCTATACTGTATTGCTTCCGATAGTTTTATCCAATATCCCAACGGTTCTTGCGCCATCATACACGATTCTACTTCCAACTATTTGGGCCAATGGCTCCGCGGTTTCCAGAGGCCAATCACTCAACAGACAACACCAATGAACAAGCCAGTGAGATGATAAGCACGCCGGCTATCGATCAATCTGCTGGTGACTAGATAACCGCAGGGGCATGACAAACAGGTGTTGGCCGAAATGGCGATAGCGTGTGCGACATGCCACAACGAAACGGTTATGCGGTCGGTTAGGCGAGATGCGGCGGAACGTCGAAACGCGCGAAAGAGCTCGAATCCATAAACGTGATGACATCCGAGATTTGGTCGCCGTCGATCGTTAAGATCTGCAAGCCGAAGAGATCATAGCCGCCTGCATCCGAGCGTTGATAAAGGGCATAACCGGGTTGTCGATTGGCGCGAACGGCTTGCAGCCGCCATCGTCCGCGTGAATTGTCGTTGAAGATGGCCGGCTGCAGAGCCGCTTCAATAGTGGCTCGACCGTGAAACCACGTCGGGATCGGCGGCATACTGAAGGTGGCATCATCTTTGAGCAACGCGATGAGCTCGCCAATGTCACCCGATTCCCAGGCATGCACGTAACGCTCCAGCAGAGGACGCAGCGTGGCATCGCCAGCCGCTCGGACCGTGTCACGACCGCGTGGGTGATAGGTGCTCAGCATCGTCACCCGGGCGCGATGCAAGGCGCTGTTCACAGCCGCGACTGTCATATCCAGCAATGCGGCGACTTCGCGTGTGCGCCAGTCCAGCACATCACATAGAATCAACACCGCCCGTTGACGCGCGGGCAGTCCTTGTAATGCAGCGATGAAGGCCAGCGTCACGCTTTCATGCGCCGCATACCGCGCTTCCGGGCCGGTCTCTGGTTCGGCGATCAAATCATCGGGATAAGGCTCCAGCCAGATCGGTTCGGTGAGCGGCGGAGCGGGGGGCTGATGCGGATCAATCGATGCTGGCTTCGCCATCGGCAAGATGCGGCGGTGCGGCCGCCGATCGATCGCGTCGAAGCACGCGTGCGTGGCGATCTTGTACAGCCAGGCGCGGAGCGAGGCGCGACCTTCATATGTTT
>JAXLWI010000034.1:0-44315 GCA_046328575.1 Anaerolineae bacterium | reverse complement strand
GATCGATTGCGCGTTAGCGAACGGGCACGGATTCAGGGCGCGGCTGATCTGGTGGTGAGTGTCGCGTCGGCCATCGGCAGTTTGAGCAGCGGCGAGTTGATGGCAAGTGTAGGCTATCAGTCGTCGGCCACGCTCGGAATCGGGCTGTCGATCATCATCGTGGCCGCGTCGCTGGCGACTTGGTCGCGACGCAGCGAATCCCTAGCCACGAGCTAGCCGCCTAGGTCGCTGTTTTCGTGGAGCGCTAGAAAGTTAGGTTACAATGATCGCACGCCAACCACGAGGAGACAGCCATGCCAACCCTATCGAAGTATCGCCACTTTGGTGGCCGCCATTGGGAAACGGGCAGCGTTCATAACATCCTCGCCTATCGCGGCGTCAAAGCGCCGCACACCGGTCAGCCGCTCAGCGAAGCGTTACTGATGGGCATCAGCGGCGGCCTGCTTATGGGCTACTTCAACTTCGCTTACGCCGGTTACGATCCGCATATCGCCATCCTTACGCGCAATACTTTCGATCCGCTGGAGACGCTGCTGGTGCGCCTGGGCACCGTGCAGCACTTGATGCAGACCACCAACGCGGCGAAGGGCGAGCAGAACCTGATCGAGGCGCTGGACAGCGGTGAGCCCGTCATCACTTGGCCTGATATTTTCCTGTTGCCTTACAACGGCCTCGCTTTCGATCAAGGGATGTGGGGGGCGAATCCAATTGTGATCTACGGCTACGAAGTCGATCGGGTATTGATCGCCGATCGGGCGCAGGTGGCGTTGACGGTCACACCCGACGAGCTAGCCAAAGCCCGATCGCGCGTGAAGAAGGATCGATTCAAACTGCTCACGATCGATCCGCCCAACCTCGACAAGCTGCCCGTCGCCGTGCAGCAAGGAGTTTGGGATTGCCTGAAGCGTTACGTCGAAGCGCCAGTGGCCAGTGCCAAGAACAGTTTTGGTTTTGCAGCGTTTCAGCGCTGGGCCGAGGCGTTGACCAAACCAACGTTGAAGTACAGTTGGGAGCGGGAATTTCCGGCAGGGGGCAAGCTATACGCCGGGCTGACCTCGACGTTTGAGCGTGTTGGCTTGTGTCCCGGCAACGGACAAGCCGAGCGCGACGTGTACGCGGATTTCCTCGACGAAGCGAGCGCTATTTTGAACAAGCCCGATTTGAAGTCTGCAGCGAAACTATTTCGAGTCAGCGGTAAGGCGTGGCAGGCGTTGACGCTGGCGCTGTTGCCGGATGACGTTGCGCCGTTCAAAGCAGCGCGTGAGTTGATGCTGAAGCGCCGCACCCTGTTTAGAGAGCAGGGCGGCGAGTCGCTGGCGGAGCGGCAACAGATCACTCAGCAACTCAATGTCATTCGCAAGCAGATGGATACGCACTTCCCGCTGTCGCCGGATGAGGTCGGCGCGCTGCGCGCAGGTCTGCGCGACCACGTGCTGAAGATTCACGACCTCGAACGCGAGGCGCATGCCACGCTGCAGGCAGCGATGATGAATGGGCGGCGGGCGTAAAAAACCGTAGGGGCGACCTCGAACCGGTCTTGCCCCTACGGACTCACGTGTTATGCGGCCGGCTCGGGCCGAGTCTTGGGCGTATCATCGGGTAGCGTGCCGAAGACCACATCCCACGATGGCGAGCTGACACCGAAGCGTTCATTGGGCGTCTTGTAGTGGTGCAGCATGTGATAGCGCTTCAACGCTTTGAGCACGCCCCACCGCATCGGCAGGTGATGGGTGGCGTAGTGGATCATATCGTAGCAGACGTAACCCACGATGAAGCCGGCGAACAACGCATCCACCCACTGCGGTGCGCCAAGCCAATTTCCTACGACGATCGAGTACAACTGATAGAACACCAGCGCCAACGGAATCGTGACGATGGGCGGCATGACCAGGCGGGTCTTGATCTGCGGCTGAACGTGATGGATGCCGTGGAACAGGAAGATCATGCGCTCAACAACCGGATGGTTTTGCTTCGGCTCGAAGTGAAAGACGAAGCGGTGGATGGTGTACTCGGCAAACGACCAGACGATTAGCCCGATCGCGAAGGCTAACACGATCTGGGCCGCGTTGAGGCTCGCAAAAACGATCGGGCGGGAAAGATGCCACAGCGCGATCGGCAGCCAGATAATCAGCACCACCGCGGGGTGAATGTGAGTGAAGAACTCCAGAAAATCGGACTTGAACAGGCGAATCGGGACGTCGCTATGATTCGTCGGCATGTACGGCATGACGTTGTCTCCTGCGAGGAATTTCCGGCAGATCCGCTGGCTGGGCGAATCTGCGGTTGGATAAGCCTATTGTACCTCATCTTTTTATTCGGTTTATTGGGCTTGAGGTCAACGGTGACGCAGGCGCTCGGCCGTAAATATGCCAGTGACGCCGACAATCAAGAAGGGCACAACCATGCTGAGGGCTTGGAATGTATCAATGCCATAAGGCACATCTGCGGCGTCAAAGGCAAGGCTGACGGGCAGGCCAGAGCGCTGATTGATGAAGCGGCACTCGTGGCCGTGAAAGCGTCCGGTCGCGATGACGACATCTACAAACTGAAGGTCGGCCAGGTTGGGCAGCGCTTTATGCTGAGCGTACGCATAACAGGCAGGCGACTGTACTCGATCGATGTAGATGCGCTGGCTCAGCGTGGCGGCGATCATCGCCGCCAGCAGGCTGAGGGTAAACACGATCGGGTAGATCTGCGCGCCGCGATCGTTCATACGGGTTATGGCTCTATTCCCAAACTTTGATTTGTATGCGACAGATACAACTCAGTACCGTCGGTCGTCCGCCGCTCGATCGGCCCGGTGAGCAAATCGCGGCCCGCATCTACCGCCGTCCACATCGCCAGCGACGTGATGCCGATCAGCAACGGCAGCGCGATCAAGGCTGCTTTGCCGCGCGCATATCGCGTCAGGGGCAAAGCCGTGATCAAAGGCAGACCAATTGCCAAAAAGACGCGCACACCGTAGATAACGCGCCACGATTCTGGCGTAAGCGTGAACACTGACGCGACGATCCAGCCAAAGAACGGCCCGAATACGCATGCCATCAGCCAGAACGCGCCGACCTTATCGAGCCAGTCACCGCGCAAGGGAACACGCGTGTGATATTCGGTGCGCGGCCCAAAGTACAAGCCGATGGCGGCGAGGACGCAATACAGCACAAAGAACACCGTCGTGCCCCAGCCCAGCGGCCCGACTTCGCCGAAGCGTAAGAGAAACAAGGCTGGGGTCAAGATCGCCGAGAACAGCGCACTGAGCAGCATTTGTCCGGCAGCACGCGACCGTGAAGCCCGATCGGCTTCAACGCCGAAGAACGATCGGGCCACCGAATCTGAGATGTCTTTGGGCGATGGTGGTGTAGGCATGCGCCTGACCGAGCGGGCTATGGATGCAAGGCCTTTAGATTCTTCGCCGACTGTTTGATCAACTCTTTCAGCGTTGGCACATTGACATCGGACAATTGGTTGATGTAGAGGCAGCCCTTGCCGGTTTTGTACTTGCCCAGTTTCTTGAGCAAGTCGCCGTAATCGGCCACGCCCAGCATGAGATACAACGTGAGGTTCTGCTTACGCGGTGAGAAACCCACCAGCATCGAGTCGCCTTCGCGGCCGCTGGCATACTTGTAGTGATAGCTGCCAAAACCCACGATGTTGCTCCCCCACATCGTCGGTTCCAGGCGCGTGACCTGTTTGATCAACTTCACGAGGGCGATGGAATCGGCGCGTTTCTGTTCGTCGGGGATGGCATTGAGAAATGCTTCAACACTCGAGTCGGTCGCTTTAGTTTTTGATTCGGCCATGGCTACCTCCCTTGTAGCGCTCGGATTGTCGTACTGCGGCTTAAAGGCGTTTGGTAACGCACTCCTCCCAAATGGTTAACATCCGCTGGGTGCAAGCTTCCCAACTGCGCTGCGCGGCCAGTTGACTGGCTTGTTGCCCCATGCGGCGGTGCAGGTCAGGATCGTTAACGACACGTAGAATCTGCTCGGCCAGCGAGTCGGGATCATTCGGTCGCGCCAGCGCGCCGTTCCGATCCGGTTGGATCATCTCCGGCAGGCCGCCCGCCGCCGGACCGATGACGGGCAAGCCGCAGGCCATCGCCTCCCACAGCGATAGGGGCTGATTTTCCTTCAAACTGGCGGTCACAAATAGATCCGCCGCGCCGTAATACGGGGGCAAAACTTCGTGCGATAGGCGACCCAGATACAACGCGTCCGGCGAGTTGGTCCACGCGCGCACGCGCTCTTCTTCCGGCCCGCCGCCGATGAGGATGAAACCACACCGATCGGTTTGTGAACGGACCCGATCGAACGCGGCCAGCAAGAGATCGATGTTTTTATCGGGCGTTAGTCGGCCGACGTGTAACAGCTTGATCCGATCGCCCAGCGCCTCATATGCGGGCAGGGGATGCGTGCCGTCGGGTTGGAAGAGATTGGTATCGACGCCGTTGAACGCGCCGACGTGGGTGTTGCGCACACCGTTGCGCTTGAGAAAATCGCTGGTGATGTGTGAGGGCACCAGCGTCAGATGATAACTGTTATACACCGTGACGATCATTTTCAACAGCGCGGCCTGAATGCCCGGAATGCGCAACCACGCGACATTCTTCTTATAGTCTTCGATGTAGGCCAGATAGTTGGTGTGATAGATTGCCGTCGCTGGAATTTTCATCCGGCGGGCCAGTTTGATGCCGGGGCGTGCGAACCAGCCCATAAATAAGCGCTCCGGACACTCCGCATGAATCACGTCGGGCTTGAAGGTGCGTAGATCGGCTTCCACGTGTGAGAACGAGAAGGGCTTGGGATCACGCGTGTAGTTCACGTAGTAGGGCACGCTGGGAAACGGCACAATCGTCACACCGGGCAGCACCTCGCCCAAATGCTGCCGATAGTGCGGATACATTTCGGCCAGCGGGCTGTAATCGGGCGCATAGACGCGGACCGTGTGGCCCCAGCGACTAAGCCAGCGCAAGCGGTGATGCAGGCTGACCGTTACCCCCGACAGCTCTGGATAGTAGCCTTCGGTGATAATCGCGATGCGCATGATAAGGGCGGGCTCTCCTATGAGGATGTGCGTCGCGAAACTATACCACATTGCGCGGATTTTTGTAGGTCGATCAACCGTCTACGCGTATGGGCGAACTGGCTAGATCGCCCACGACGGTCAGCCACGGGCGCACGTGCCAGCGCACAATGAGGCCGTTCAGCACGTACGGATCGACCCGCGCAAACTTAGCGGCGACTTCGGGCGAATCGCCTTGAAAGAGCAAGATCGCGCCGTCGATGGGATCGCCCAGCGCACCGCCGAGGATCAACTCGCCGCGTTCGTGCGCTGCCCATGCCAACTTCAAATGGGCGTTACGATATTGGCCGCGTCGTTCGAGGTAGTCGGGTGCGGTGTCGTAGAAGAGAAAGTAGTGTTGCATGGGTTACCTCCAGATAATCGTTGAAGTTGATTATATCCCGATTGCCTATTGGTGACGATGAAATTTACGGCCCCGACGAAAACTGCCCTGCTCCATCTACGGTATCATTGTCGACGATGGTGAAGCCACGCCTGCTGCTCGCCTATGGCCCATTCCAATATACAACTTGATCTGCCAACCCGGCGATCGTTATCAGCAACTCATTGTGCCCATCCAGCCATACGCGCAACAGCGGTGTCCGATGAGGCCACGTTTGCCCATCGGGCGACGCGGCCTGTTGTGTCGGTCCAGAGGCCAGATAACTCTCGCCATCGATCCAGGCGATGAAGTGCTGTTCGGCTGGCAGGGTCGTTTCCTCGCCTTGATCGAATTGAACCAGCCGAGTCTTGGTCAGACCTTTGCTCGTAAAGTGACCGATGATGAGGTGTTGGCTATCGGGTGACCACGCAATCGCGCGCCAATGTTGATCGCTCTGGATCGGGCGAGCCTGTGAGCCATCGGCGTTGGCCAGGTGCAGCCAGCCGATGTTGTCCTGCGCCCGATAGATCAACCTCTGCCCATCGGGCGAATACAAGAATTGATGTGGTGCTTGTGGATACACGCCTTGAGTGGTGCTAATGCCGTCGGCCGACACCAATACCTGCGGGCCATTGCCCTCTGGCCTATTCGGCATACTGATCTCTAAGTCGCCGTTAGGCCGCCAGCGGGCTGGCCAGTTAAGGAGCGAATCGGTGAACGATTGATAGCGGCGGCCATCGATCGCCGCGATCGCTAACACGGCTGGATAATAGCCTGTATAACCTGCTTGCATCAACACCCACTGACCGTTGGGACTGAACGTCGGATTGCCCGCACCTTTATCGAGTACGGTGGTGATGGTCCTGGAGATGACATTCGCCACAAATAACTGCCCGCTGCGCCACTCTTTGCCGCTGTAGCCGGCAGTCGTATAAGCGAGGTGAATACTATCGGGTGACCACGCGACCTCGGCGGCATACAGGCCCAGATCGAGTGGCTCACTCAATCGACACGCGCCCGGTGTCAGCGGGCAGTTGATTTGCGCTGCCCAGGCGTGAATCTGGCCGCGATCATCAAAACGCTTATAGACCAACCATTGTCCATCAGGCGAGAGATTGGTATAGCCCGCGTCGACCAGCGGACTCTGCGGCACTTGACCGCGTTCGACCAGATAGGTTTCTATCGTAATAGGAAAATTACTTATGGGCTGCGTGACGACAGAGAAGATCAGTCGTCCGGGCAAACGGTGCACGGAGTCGGTTGGTATCAATGACTGGGCGGTGGTCAAGGTAGGGATTGGGGTCGGGCGCAGTTTGCGCGGTGCTGGTGGTGTCGGTGTTGATGCTAACGTTGGTTCAGGGACAGTCGGAGGCAAGGGGATAGTCTGAGCATTGCAAGCCGCCACACTTACGCCGATCATAAAGACGATGAGCGCACTGGGTAACCGCTGCGTCATTGAGCACCTCCAGCTTACGGCCCCGGCGGGAACTGCCCCGTGCCATTCACCGTGCCGTTCTCAATAAACGGGATACCGCTATCGGTGAGAGTGTTGCTGTACCAATCCGTCACGCGAAACTGGTACGGCCCCACGCCCATACCGGGGTTAGTTTGGACGAAGAAATTGTAATCGACGCGCGGCACTGTGATCCACACGGTGCCATTCCAATACTCGAACTTCGCGATCGGGTTGCGGTGGTTGCGAATCTGCACGGCTGTCCACCACTGATTGCTGCCGTCTTTGAAGTGATAGGCGATCGGGCCGGAGATGTCGGGACTCACCACCCGCCACGTGATCGGCACGCGGCCCAAAGGCACATCGTCGATTAATGCAAAGGCCTGCAAACTCAAGTCGAGGTGGCCAGCTAGACATTCGGGGCATTGATCCACAATCCGAACGATGATCGTGCCTTTTTTGCCCGTGACCTGCACATACGCGCCGCAATACGCCGCGTTGTTGTACTCCACCGCGTTCATCGCCGCCACCATCAAATCGTTGGGTGATGGATCGAAGCCGCAGTTCCCCGAGCCATCGGCGTAGTAGTAGGTGGCGATGCCGGTGTGCAGCGGATTTTGTTTTGGGGTCAAGATGATGGGCAGATAGATGAAGGAATCGCCGCGCGGTTCCGCCCGGCCGATCGGAGTGGCGATGCTGAACGCGCAGAGCAGGGCGACGGCGATTCTCAACCCGCGGTGTTTCATGTGTCGATTATACTGTCAGCCCCGATCGATGCTGCCTGCGATTAGGGGGTGAGCTTCTTGGACATATGAACGTCGGTGATGGCATAGCCCATCTTTTGATAGAGCGCGATGGCAGTGGGGTTGTGCGCAAAGGCATGCAACGAAATCGTCTCGATGCCCATCGAGGCGGCCTGGGCATCGAGCGCCGTCAACGTCTGACGACCGTAGCCTTGGCCGCGATAGGCCTCATCGATGATGAAGTCGTAGATAAAAGCGGTCAGATGTGATCCGCGTCGATTGACGGCGAACCACAACATGCCGATTTTCGTTCCTGATGACCCCTCCTCGATCGAAAAGAGGTGCTGATCTTTAGAGGCCGGGCCGTCGGGCAGCAACTGCTTGAATTCCTGCTCAGATTTCTGATGGGCTTCCTCGGGCAGCCAGTTGCCTGCCTGAACATGTTCCTGAGCGTAGTCATCGATCGCGCGCGCCAGATACGTCTGAAACTCGGTCGCTGTCATCGGAACTAATCGCACCATGATCGATCAGCCTCCATTTGTTGCTATCCATGCTTGATACACCAGAGGATAGCACTGATTTTGTCAATTGTCACGATTGCTACTTGACTTACCTTCAGGTCTTTATTGTGCTCTCCGACCGCGTCCTCGCAGTCGGTTGGTAGACCTTGCGCGACGCCCGCGGGGACGCGGGCCATGAGCAATCTGTTACCCTCGTCAATTGTCACGATTGCTACTTGACTTACCTTAAGGCTGATTCTATTATGAAGGCACAATACTCAATTCGACCATCGTCCGGCTAATCTGATCTGACGAGGTGGCACATGACCGAAGTAACCGATCTGGTGCTGGTTAACGCGTTGATGCGACAGGCGTTGGTGGCGATCGAGGAGGTGATGGGGGCCAAGGGGCTGCACGCGGTGCTGCGCACCTCACATTTGGAGCAATACATTGATCACCTGCCGCCCGATGATCTGGATCCTGCGATCAATGCCGCCGATTACGCTCGGCTCAACCAGGCGATCGAGGAGTTCTACGGGCGCGGCGGGCGTGGCATTTTGCAGCGGATTGGCAAAGCCTCATTCGAGTATGCCATCCGCGAACAGTCGGCCATCTTCGGATTAGCCGGCGTGGCGCTGAAGATGTTGGCCCACAAAGCGCGTGTGCGATTTGTGCTCGGTCGCATGGCGGGCGCAGTCAAGAAAGCCAATCCGCAGTTACAGGTCGATGTGGAAGAGACCGAAGAGGGCTTCGCATATGTGGCGCAGGTCTGCTCATTGTGTTACGGACGACACAGCGACAAGCCGGTCTGTCATCTGTACGTTGGCTCTATTACTGAAGGCGTCCGCTGGGCCACTGGGCAGATCTATCAAGTGCAGGAAACCCACTGTATTGCCAAAGGCGATCCTCACTGTCGATTCACGGTTGTCGAACCAAAAGCGTAGGGGCAGACCTGCAGGTCTGCCCCTTTCGATGTTGCACGAATATGTCGATTCGCCCCATACGTTTAACCACCACCGCCGCCCGAGCCGTGGATGCCGCCTTCAGTCAGTGAACGGACATCACCTAAAATCACGTCGATGTCCTCGATCTTCACGGCTTGTCCGTTGTCCTTATTGACCAACTCGCCCGCCGCGATCTTCTCCGCGCACACCTCGCGGATGGTGACATTGCGCGCCATCGCCGCCTTGGCGATCTCTGCGCCTTTGGCGTAGCCGATCAATGGATTGAGTGCCGTCACCAGGATTGCATTCTTGGCGAGCCAGCCCGTCGCCTTTTCAGGATTCGCCTTCAACCCGATCACACAGTAATCCGTAAAGGCCGCCACCGATCCGATGACAACCTGCATCATCTCGAACAGATCGTGGGCGATGATGGGCATCATCACGTTGAGTTCCAGTTGACCGGCCTGCGCCGCCAGCGTCACAGTGAGGTCGTTGCCTAGCACGTGGAACATCGCCATGTTCAGCATTTCCGCCAGCACCGGATTGACCTTGCCCGGCATGATCGATGAGCCCGGCTGCACGGCGGGCAGGCGGATCTCATCGAGGCCAGTGGCCGGACCAGAGGACAACAAGCGGAAGTCATTGGCGATGCGGATCAAGTCCTGCGCCAACGTCCGAATCGCGCCCGAAAAGAACACCGCATCCGAGTGCGCCTGCATCGATTCGAATAGATTGTCGGATTCGTACAACTTCAGCCCGGTGAGTTCACTCAACTTCTTGATCATGCGCGCGTGATATTCGGGATGCGCGTTGAGGCCTGTGCCGGTCGCCGTTCCGCCGATGCCGAGCCGCCGCAGACCATCGGCGGCTAGCGCGATCTTCTCGCGATCGCGCCGTACCGCCTTGGCGTATGCGCCGAACTCTTGCCCTAAGCGCACGGGCACGGCATCCTGTAAGTGCGTGCGCCCCGATTTCACCACACTGTCAAACTCAACAGACTTGGCCTCCAGGGCCGCCGCCAGCCGATCGAGTGTGCCGAGTAACTCATCGAGCCGCCACAACACACCCAGCCGAATCGCCGTCGGAATCGTATCGTTAGTGGACTGCGCCATGTTGACGTGATCGTTAGGGCTGATCAGTTTGTAGTTGCCACGCTGGCCGCCCAGCAACTCGATGGCGCGATTGGCGATCACTTCGTTGGTGTTCATGTTGTGGCTGGTCCCCGCGCCCGCTTGAAACGGATCGACGCGGAACTGCTCGTCCCACTGACCGTCGATGACTTCTTGTGCGGCGCGGATAATGGCGCTGGCGATGCCGCCGTCCAGTAGCCCCAAATCCCGATTGACCTCGGCCGCTGCCCGTTTGATCGTGGCCATACTCCAAATGAACGCCCGCCATGGTCGCAGTCCGCTGATGGCAAAGTTGTTGATGGCGCGCTGTGTCTGCGCGCCGAAGTACGCCTCGCTCGGCACGCGCACTTCACCCAGCGAATCCTTTTCAATGCGATATTGCTCAGTCATTCACCCTCCCCAAAGAAACCGCGGATTTCATCGATAATCCTATCCGATCAGTGTTAGCTGCGCCATCTGTGCCCCAAATAAAAGAGGCAACCGAGACGAATCTCGATTGCCTCTAGTGTGACTTAGGGTTGAATTAGCCCTTGGCGCTGTAGCCGGGGCCTTCCTTGTAGAACGCCTTGTTCAGTTCGATCGCGGGCGTCAAATCGATGACGAAACCCGCACCGGGGGCCTTGGCATTCTCGACCGTGGCGTGATGCCCGCTCACCTCGCCGTCCAACGGCTCACCGTCGGGCAGGTTGGCTTTGGTATCGGCGATGTACTGGCCAGCCTTCATCGTGTAGGCGGTTGGCACTTCATCTTCGGGGAAGATGGCTTCGTACGGGCACTCCGGCACGCATGCACCGCAGTCGATGCAAGTGTCTGGATCGATGTACAGCCACGGCCATTCTGACTCGGGCTTGCCGGGAATAATGCACTCCACCGGGCAGACGTCTACGCAGGCAGTATCGCGCAGACAAATAGCAGTAATTACGTGGGTCATTGTCGTCTCTCCAAAAGGGATTTAGGATTAGCCGAACTTGATCGGCAGAGTCACTATTAACCGTCGCCGCGCCCCCCGGATGCCGCGCGCTGTGACGGAGGCTACTTCAATTTGGCAAACCGATCGGCCACCGCGCCCCAGTTGACCACGTTCCACCACGCGTTCAAGTAATCAGCGCGGCGGTTCTGATACTTCAGATAGTAGGCGTGCTCCCACACATCCACACCCAGAATGACCTTCTGGCCATTCATCACCGGGCTGTCCTGATTGGCGGTGCTCAGCACCTCCAGCTTGCCATCCTTGTTAAAGACCAGCCACGCCCAGCCAGAGCCGAAGCGTGTCATGCCCGCATTGTTGAGCTTTTCCTTCAGGCCGTCAAAGCTGCCAAACGCCGACGCAATGGCGTTGCCCAGCTCACCACTCGGCGCGCCGCCAGCGTTCGGCCCCATGATGCCCCAAAACAGCGTGTGATTGTAATGTCCACCACCGTTGTTGATCACGGCCTGGCGAATGCCGTCCGGCACTTTGGCGATATTCTTTAACAGGTCTTCCACCGACAAAGATTGCAAGTCGGGCGCGCTCTCCAGCGCTTTGTTCAGGTTCGTCACGTACGCGGCATGATGTTTGCCGTGGTGAATCTGCATCGTTTGCGTGTCAATCGAGGGTTCCAGCGCATCGTGCGCGTACGGCAAGGCAGGTAATTCGTGAGCCATTCTACTTGTTCTCCTTTATTTCCTTGGCTAAGGTCGTGAGGGTTGATTGAGAAGTCTTGGAATGCTAAACTTCTGATTGGATTGTAGTATTGATCAAAACCATTGTCAAGAGAGGAAGCCGATCGGGGCGTGATTTTTGCTGTTCCGATCGATTCACATGGCCCAACGATCACGTTTATTACTCGTGTTATTGATCGGAATATTTGCAGTCTCTACCGCGTCGATCTTGATCCGTTTCGCGCGGCAAGCAGGCGTACCCGCATTGATGGTGGCCGCCTATCGCTTAAGCATTGCCACGTTGATCCTCAGCCCGATCGTTCTTCGCCGCCACCGCGCCGAGTTGAAGCGCCTGACGCGCCGCGATTGGTTGGCCGCGCTTGCGTCCGGCACATTCCTGGCGTTTCACTTTGCCACATGGGTCTCATCGTTGGACTACACCACCGTCACGTCGTCGGTAGTGTTGGTCACCACTGGCCCGATCTGGGTCGCGCTGGCTTCATGGCTGTTCTTGCGCGAGCGTCTTTCGCGGCCGATCATCATTGGCCTCATCGTGGCGGTGGCGGGCGGCATCATCGTCGGCTTGTCAGACAGCGCCGGTTTTGGACTCGCAGGCACGCAGCTTTGGGGCGATTTCCTCGCGTTGGCGGGCGCGTGGTTTGTGGCGGGCTATCTGCTCATCGGACGGCAGCTGCGCCATCACATGTCACTGATCGCCTACATCTTCATCGTCTATGGCAGCGCCGCCGTGGCGCTGATCGCGCTGGGTCTGGCGTCGGGCGCTACATTCACGGCGGATGCCGCCGGGGTGGCCTATCAACCGATCGGGTTGGTGTGGTTGATCTTGATGGCGGTGTTCCCGCAGCTGCTGGGTCACTCGTCATACAACTATGCGCTGCGCTTCTTGCCCGCCACCTACGTCGGCGTGATCTCTCTGGCTGAACCGATCGGCACGTCGATCCTCGCGTTTGTGCTGCTGCATGAATTGCCGCCGCCGCTCACCCTCTTGGGTGCGGGCGTGATCTTGATTGGGATTGTCATCGCTTCAAAGCCAGATCGATCATGATCCCGCCACAACTTGTCCGATCAATTCTAAAAAAGTGCGTTTAGCTCTTGATTCTTGATCAGGCTTGTTATACAATGCATCACAAGTTATAAGTGCTCCTTAAATTGTCGTGTTGATCTGTTGCTGGCCCAGCGGCAAGTCCATGCGCCCGACGCATGTCTTGACAATCCAATTCTTGAGGAGGATTTACCATGCATCACACGGATGAAGCCCCGACGCCACAGGCTGAGCCTGTGCCGGTCGCCGAAGCGCCAGCGGTCGAGGCGCCAGTCGCCGAAGCTGCGCCCGCTCCTAAGAAGAAGGCCGCGCCCAAGAAGAAAGCCCCCGCCAAGAAGACCCCGGCGAAGAAGGCTCTGGTCAAGAAAGCGGCGGCCAAGAAACCCGTTGCTAAGAAACCGGCCGCTAAGAAGCCGGCTGCTAAGAAACCGGCCGCTAAGAAGCCAGCTGCCAAGAAGCCGGCGGCCAAGAAACCCGCGAAGAAATAGCAGACTGATCGGTGTGTATTAAAAGGCTGCGCCTCACGCGCGGCCTTTTTGTTTGGACAACCGGCTCGGTTGAGGCTTGCATTTTGAAGATGAGCGAGTAGAATACCGCGCAGACTATTTGCTGTGAGGAGGATATCGATGTACGAACTGCATTGCCCGAATTGCGGTTGGAGCGCCCCCATGACGGCTGAGGCCGAAGCCGCGGCTGTGGCTGAGGCGGCCCGCGCCAATGCCACGCATCACGTCGAGTCTTGCCCGCGCTGCCAGTGGGTGATGCGCGTGCCCGTTGCCGCTCTGCAGGCCGCGCCCGAATTGTTGGCGCCACCTCAACCTGCGCTGTTGCTAGAAACTGAAACGCCGCAAGGGTTGCTCGCACCTGTGGTTGAAACGCCCGTGGTAGCCAAGAAACCCTCGGCGACGAAGAAGGCTGTGGCGAAGAAACCTGCGACGAAGAAGCCCGCAGCTAAGAAGCCGACGGCGAAGAAGCCTGCTGCGAAGAAGACCGCGGCCAAGAAACCAGCGGCGAAGAAGCCTGCCGCCAAGAAGCCCGCAACCACGAAACCAGCTGCCAAAAAACCTGTGGCTAAGAAACCGGTAGCGAAGAAACCCGCCACTAAGAGAAAGTAGCGTGAATTAAAACCTCCGGAGAAGCCCATTCTTCGGAGGTTTTTTCTGCTCATTTGTGGGTGTCTGACGCCAAGATCATATCAAGGCGAGAGGCCAATGGCAGCAAGTGATCGTCGAGGGCGCGATCCAGATCGAGCGCAGGATTGGCGCGGAGCTCGCCCCAAATCTGATTTAGTTCTCCAATTATCTTCTCTTCTAGAAGTCCCCACAAGCGGCTGGTCGGATAAGATCGACCGAGTTTCAATGCTTCGGCAGCGGGTTTATACAGGGTCTCTGTAGCAAAGGGCCGACCACTCAGCGCATCCAGCCGCACCGGCAAACTGCGAGCTCGCGGACTGTAGGCGATTTGCTGCGGCTGCGCTGTCAGAAACCGAATCAATTCTACGGCCAGCTTAGCATTGCGGCTATGCCGCCACACGACGAGATTGCTGCCGCCAACAAACGGCACGCCCGGAGGCAGGGCCGTAGCGATCTGTGAAATGTGTGCGTCGGTTGGCGCGTGCACCAGGGTGTTTAATAAGCCCGGATCGCTGATGGTGACGGCCGCCTCGCCCCGCAAAAACAGCGCGTCGGATTGCTCAGTGTCCAATGCTTGCGCCGGAGGCGCGAGATAGCGATGAAGATCGAAGTAGGCGCGCAGGCCCGATCGGGCTTCCGGGCGATTGAATAACGTGTGTTTGCTTTCGAGATCGACGAAGTTGCCACCAGCGCCCCACACCCACATCGCCGCTGTGTGCAGTGAGTTCAAGGTGTTGCAAGTGGGAATGACCAGCGGCACCTTAACACCCGCCTGTTGTAACTGCGCCAGCGTTTGCGCGAATTGCTGCGGCGCGCGAAAGGCCGAAGATTCATCGAGGTTGGCTTGCTTCAATACATCGCGGCGATAGAAGACAAACCGCGCATTGCTCAACCACGGCATGGCCCACATTTCCAGCTTGCCGGGCAAATAACCGCTTTGCCACGACGGATGCAGGTAAGCATAGCGGCCGCCGCTGGCGGCAATCTCGCGAATGCCAAACGGGCGAATGGCATTGGTGGCGGCCAACGTGCCCACCCACGTCGACCCGATCTCGGACACGTCTGGGCCATGGCCGTACAGCGCAAACTTCATCGTCTCTACCCAGCCCGTTTCCCACGGGAACACACGCACTTTCACCGTGACGTTGTGCTCGGCTTCAAAGCGAGCCAGCACCACGCGCAGATCGTCGGCAGTGGTGGGGCTGTGGGCCATAACGGAACACTCCAGAGTGGTCACGCGCGTTAACCTTTCAATGACTGGCCTTGATTATACGGTACGCTTGGGCTAAGTTCAAGCGCGAAGTACATGGATATCTGATCGTTTCTAAATGACCCAAAGTGTGGTATAACAGCCCCACTTTAAGCATGCTAAACGAATCTGCGTCGGACTCACTTTCTTCCGATAAAACCGCCTGGCCCTTCGGACCGCGCGCCTTCTCGATCGCGTTTGAACACCATCCGCTGGCGATGCTCATCGTCGATCCGCTTACCAGCACAATCGTCGATGCCAATCCCGCCGCCGCACAATTCTACGGCTACGCGTTGTCTGAGCTGCGCGGCCTGCCGATGCAGGCCTTGAACTGGCTTTCCGCGGATGAGGTCGCTGAGCGTATGGCCAAGGCCAGCCGCGAACCACGGACCGTCGTCCTGTTGCCGCATCATCTGGCCTCGGGTGAAGTGCGTCTGGTTGAGGCTGATATCGTGCCTATCGAATTGGATGGGCGGCCCTTGCTGTTCTCTATTACTAAAGATGTGACTTCTCAGCATGCGGCCGAAGACGTACTGCGACAAAGCGAACAACGCTTCCGCGCGTTGGTCGAGGCATCGCCGGACGCGATTACCGTCACTGATCTATTGGGGCGAATCACCTTTGCCAATAGCCGAACCGCTCGTTTGCACGGTTTTCTGTCCGTCTCCGACATGTTAGGGCGAAAAGTATTTGACCTTATCGCGCCTGAAGATCGTGTGGCGGTACAAGCAGCTGTCCGCTGGACCATCGACTACAATCGGGTCGAAGAAACCCGCTGTACCTTGTTGCGACGTGATGGGACGCGTTTCCTGGCGGAGTTAACCACTTCGGCGGTTGTCAACACCAGCGGTGAACCCTCCTCCGTTATCAGTGTGACGCGCGATATCACTGCCCGTGAGAGTGCTCAAGGCGATTTGGAAAACCTGGCTCATCGGTTGAGCCTGCTCAACGAGATCGGTCAAGCGATCACGTCGACGCTTGAATTGGATCCGATGTTGTTGATCTTGCTGGAGTATACCCGGCAAGCGATTGGGGCCGAGGCTTGTTCAGTCGCGCTGATCGAGCATGGCAGTGGCGAATTGGTCTATCGGCAGGCGGTCGGCGTCGCCAGCCGCGAGGTCATCGGTTTGAGGCTGGCTCAGGGGCAGGGGGTGGCGGGCTGGGCGGCCACGCACAGCGAATCGGTCATCGTCTCCGATCCGTTCACGGATCCCCGATTTTATGCGGCGGTCGATTCCCAGTCCGGCTTTGTCACCCGAAATCTGGTGTGCGTGCCGATGATCGCTCACAACTCCGTTATCGGTGTGATCCAGCAGATCAATAAGTCGTCCGGCTCCTTTACCGAGGACGATGTACAACTGCTTGAGGCGGTGGCCGCGCAGACATCAGTGGTGATCGACAACGCCCGGTTGCTGGCCGCTGAGCGCCAAGACCGGCAGCGGCTTGAGACGCTCTTTCGCATCGGCCAAACGATCAATTCCACGCTCGATCCCAGCGTGATCCTCGATCGTTTGACGGACGAAGCGATGCGCATTGCGCAGGCGACGCATGGCTCAGCCATCATTGCTCGCCCTGAACTGGGGATCTTTGAGCGTCTATCGCTGCGCGGCTATTCGCCCGAATTGGTGGATAAAGCCCACGTCCGGACATTATCCGTCGAGAGCGGTATCAACGGTCGGGCCTTTGCCAGCCGCACGATTGTGCGAGTGGACGATGTGCACGAAGATCCCGATTACTTCCCGTTGGTCGCCACCACCCGATCGGAATTGGTCATCCCCATCGTGCGCGGTGATCACGTACTGGGCAACCTCGACTTGCAAAGCCCGATTGTCGGTGCCTTCCGCAATGTCGACATGAGTTTCCTGAATGCGCTGGCCGACCTGGTGGCCATTGCGCTGGACAATGCCCGCCTGTATCAACAATCACAAGCACACGCGGCCGAGCTGGAAGAACGCGTGGCCGAACGCACCGCGGCGCTGCAAGCCAGCGAAGCGACGGCGCGCGCGCTGCTCGATACCGCGCCCGATGCTTCCTACCTGCTGAACGTCGATGGCTATATTTTAGCGGCCAACGAAATTGGCGCGCGCCGCTTGAATCGGTTGCCGGCGCAGTTGGTCGGCCAGCGTATCTACGATTTGTTGGAACCTGAAATCGCGGCCGCCCATGCGCAGAGCATCGAGCTGATTTTGAGTACCAGCCAGCCGGTGCGCTACGAGGATGAGCGAGCTGGGCGCTACTATGAGAACGCCATCTACCCGATTCTCGATGCGGCGGGGCATGTATCGCGGGTGGCCTTGTATGCGCGTGACGTGACGGCGCGACGGCGTGCCGAAGAAGATATGCGCCGCGCCCTCGATCAGGAGCGTGAACTTAGCGACCTGAAATCGCGCTTTATTACCATCGCTTCGCATGAGTTCCGCACGCCGATGACGACCATTCTGTCGGCCGCGGAACTGCTGGAACACTACAGCCATCGCTGGCCGGAAACCAAACGGCTGGATTATCTGCATCGAATTCAAACGGCCGTTAAGCATATGGTGGAACTGGTCAACGATGTCTTAGTCGTGGGCCGCGCGGATGCTGGACGCATGGATTTCAATCCGGCGCCTGTCGACATCGAGAAGTTCTGCGGCGATCTGATCCGCGACTATCAAAGCGGGATCGGTATGCAGCATCAGGTTCGTTTTCACAGCAGTCTCCATGGCCGCCAATTCATGGTCGACGAGAAGCTGTTCCGGCACATCCTGGGCAATCTGCTCTCGAACGCGATCAAGTACTCGCCACCCGGCACCACGATTGAGGTGGACTTAAGCCAGACGGATCACACGCTTAAACTGGTGGTGCTAGATTCCGGCATCGGCATTCCCGACGAGGATCTGCCCCACCTATTCGATACTTTCCATCGCGCTTCCAACGTCGGGTCTATTCCCGGTACGGGTCTGGGCATGTCGATCATCAAGCGGGCGGTCGATCTACACGGCGGTACCATCGATGTGACCAGTCGCACCGGCCAGGGCTCAGGCACAACCTTCGTTGTTACACTCCCGCAAGTCGATTCCCAATCAGACGACGTATAAGACGTCGATTAATTGACTCCCGTTGTCTTTTCCACCGCTCGATCGGTAGCCAAACCGATCGGGCGGTGACCTTTCCCGATTGTTTTCGCGTCTCAACCTCTTAACTCCGGACTGTAGATCGTTTTTTAATAATTCGTGCTTGACACGCACGGGTATTTTGGGGTATAAAGGTAACACGTGTTACCAAAGGGTTTTTGAGGGGTGCTATGGTTCGGCGCGCGACCGCCACAGACGTTGCCCACCTTGCAGGAGTCTCTCGGACGACTGTATCCTTTGTGTTAAACAACGTCCCCGGTATGCGCATCGGCGAGGAAACCCGCCAGCGCGTCCTCGAGGCTGCTCGTCAACTCGACTATCATCCTGACGCCTCAGCGCGGCGGATGGTCACCGGGCGCACTCACACGATCGGGTTTGTCTTGCGCCAAAGTTCCGATCAAGTCTTCTCGGATCAGTTTTTGCCGCAAGTGCTCAACGGCTTGAGTCAGGCGGCGGCTAAAGAAGGCTATCACGTTCTGATTGAACCCGTCCCGCCGGAGGCTGTCACTGGCAGTTACACTCGCCTGATTCGCGAGCGTCACGTCGATGGCATCGTCTTATCCGGCCCACGCTTTGACGATCAAGATCTGTTGCGCTTTCACGCTGAAGGCTGGCCGGTCGTTTTGATGGGTCAACTGCCCAATACCGATTTGCCTTTCGTCGATGTCGATAATGTAGGCGGCGCGGCGCTGGCCACCCGGCATTTGCTCGAGTTGGGACATCGTCGCATTGGCCTCATTACCAACGCTAGCCTAGCCTATACCGCCAGTGCTGATCGGTTGGCGGGCTACCGGAAGGCCCTTGAGGCGCATGGCCTTGCTTACGATTCGACGCTAATTGAGTGCGGTGATTTCACCCCACACAGCGGCGCGATTGCGATGGAACGGTTGCTACAACTTCAACCGCGGCCAACGGCGGTATTTGTCGCCTCTGACACTGTAGCGTTGGGCGCACTGAGTGTTGTTCGGCAGCACGGCCTGCGGGTACCAACGGATCTCGCCATTGTGGGGTTTGACGATGTGCCGTTTGCTGAACTCATCGATCCGCCTTTGACGACCGTGCGCCTGCCTGCCTATGGCATTGGGTGGGGAGCCGGCGAGATGTTGATTCGGTTGATTGAAGGTGCGGGTGTCCCGCAGCGATCGGTCTTGCTTGAAACGGAACTCATCGTACGGGCGTCGTGCAGCGTGCACCCCCAATCGGCTTAACATCCATGATTCAACAGCCTGACTGGCTAGACTTGGGCACTTTCGGATTTTGCCTATTGACAGGCTGGCCTAAATGCGATAATATGGAACCGGTTCCACATAAACGGGCTGAGTGAGTGTAAACATGTCGGCGACAATTCGCGATGTGGCACGAACAGCTGGAGTGGGTTTAGGTACCGTCTCGCGGGTGCTGAACAACAGCCCGTTGGTCAGCGCTGAAACGCGTCAGCGCGTGTTGACGACGATCGAGAAACTCAACTACGTCCCCAGCCCCAACGCGCGCCGCTTGTCACTTGGCAAGACCCTCAGCATTGCCGTCATCGTCCCGTTCTTCACCCGCCCGGCCGAAGTGGAACGCCTGCGCGGCATCGAGCACACCCTGATCGAAACCGAATACGACCTGATCCTATACAACGTCGAGACGCCCGAACAACGCGACGCGTTCTTTCGCAATGTGCCGCGCCGCGAGCGGGTGGATGGTGTCATCATCGTCTCGCTCGCACCGCGCGATGGTGATGTGGCGCCTCTCAAAAAGGCAGGCGTCCCCGTGGTGCTCATCGATGCCCATCACCGCTCGTTGGCCTCGCTCAATCGTGTGGTTACAGATGACGTGGCTGGCGGCTGCACCGCGACCCAGCATCTGTTGAACTTGGGACATCGCCGGATCGGTTTCATTGGCGATGTCGTGGATAACCCCTTTAATTTCACGTCGAGCCGCGATCGTTATCTGGGCCACTGTCAGGCACTGGAAGCGGCTGGCATATCGCCGCGGCCCGATTATCACGGCCAAGTCCCGCACGGGCGCGTCGAGGCGCGGCAGCTGGCGGCGCGGATGTTAACTCAGCCCGATCGGCCTACAGCCATTTTTGCGGCCAGCGATACGCAGGCGTTGGGGGTGATGGAAGCGGCGCGTGAGCAGGGGCTGCGCGTCCCAGAAGATTTATCGGTGGTAGGTTACGACGACATCGAGGTGGCTGAATATCTGGGCTTGACGACGATGCGCCAGCAGTTGTTTGATTCTGGCCGACGCGGCGTCGAGCTATTGTTAGCTGTACTGGCAAATCCCAAAGCGAAGCCGATGTGTGAAGTCATGCCTGCCGAGTTGGTAGTACGTGGTACAACCGCTTCGCCACGCTGAGCAATTCTTAAGGAGGTGCCGAAAAAACGATCGGATCTGTGAACACCCTCAAGCAAACGTTGTTAAGCAAACGATTGAATCCAACCTATCACATATTCTCTGGAGGAGAATGATGAAACCCATTCGCATTGCATTGAATTTGTTGGTCTTGGCGGCGATTGTGTTGACGGCGTGTGGTCCCGCTGCCACGCCGACGCAGGCGCCTGCGCCAGCGGCGCAGCCCACGCAAGCCGCGGCTCCGACTCAAGCTGCGGCCGAGCCGACCAAAGCTGCAGAACCCGCGAAGCCCGCGGCTGGCACCGGTAGTTTCCTCGAGCGGGCGTTGGCGGGGGAGTTCAAGGGGACGAAGGTGACGGCGACGGGGCCGTTTGTGGATGCGGACGCGCAGAAGTTTGAAGCGACGATGAAGGACTTCGAAGACAAGACGGGCATTGACATTCAGTATCAAGGCTCGAAGGAATTCGAAGCGTCGATCAAAGCGGCGATTGATGCGGGGAACGCGCCGGACGTGATCGACTTTCCGCAGCCGGGGTTGCTGGCGTCGTTTGCGAAGCAAGGCAAGGTAGTGGACCTGAGCAAGTACCTGAACATGGACGCGCTGAAGGCGAACTACAACCAGTACTGGCTGGATCAAGCCACGATGGATGGGGCGAGTGGCAAGATCATGGCGGGTGTGTGGGAACGCGTGAACGGCAAAGGCTTTGTGTACTATCCCAAGAAGGCGTGGGATGAGGCCGGGTATAAGGTGCCGACGACGTTCGAAGAATTGAAAGCGTTGATGGATCAGATGGTGTCGGATGGCACGACGCCGTGGTGCATTGGCATCGAGTCTGGCGCGGCGACGGGTTGGGTGGCGACGGACTGGATGGAGAACATCATGCTGCGCACGACCACGCCGGAGAACTACGACGCGTGGGTGGCGGGCAAGTTGAAGTTCTCGTCGCCGGAAGTGACGAACGCGGCGAAGATCATGGCGGACATCTGGCAAGACAAGTACGTGTATGGTGGTCGAGCCAGCATTGTGAAGACGTCGTTCGGTGACTCGACGCTGCCGATGTTTGACGCGAAGGGGCCGAAGTGCTTCATGAACGTGAACGGCAACTTCATCACGAGTTTCTTCCCGCAGGGGTTGAAGGCGGGTGTGGACTATGGCGCGTTCTACTTCCCGCCGATCGATCCGAAGTATGGGTCGCCGGTGGAAGTGGGTGGCGACATCTGGGCGGCCTCGAACGACCGACCGGAAGTGATGGCGGTGATGGAATACTTCACCAAGGGCGAGCATTTGAAGGGCTGGATGCAGCTGGGTGGAGCGATTGCACCGCAGAAGGACGTAGACCTGGCGTGGTATGGTTCGGACATCGAGCGTGTGGTGGGTGCGGCGATCGTGAATGCGAACACCGTGCGCTTTGACGCGTCGGACCTGATGCCGGGTGCGGTAGGCGCGGGCTCGTTCTGGAAGGAAATGACTAACTTCGTGGCCGGTGCCGAAGACCTCGACACCGCCCTCAAGAACATCGACGCCTCTTGGCCGAAGTAAGCTTCATGTAGGTTTATGGGTCGGCTCGCCGCTGGCGGGCCGACCCAAATTTATCGAGTTAGAAGGCACTTGCACATTTTGTGCGAACAGAGTACGCTCACCACAGATTGTTCAGCAAGGTTAATTATTAACGGCTAGAAACTCCATCGGTTAGCAGTAAGCAGTGTCAGTTTGAAATCCGCCCCCGTCAGCCACACTCTGATGAAAGGATCGACATACATGACTACAGCCACTGCCCGAAACCTCCCACCGGGCCAGACTGCCGCTGGCAGCAGTTTGGCAAAAGCTTTGGTGGCATTGATACCGTTAGCGGTATCGATCGCCGTGCTGGCATTTGGCTTTGTCTATCTGCGTGACTTGCAAACCACCGCCGCCGATACGACACCCCAACTGGTCACCGTGGCATTGGCCATTATTTGGGGCGTGGGCGGCATGGTGCTGCTCTTCACCACCGCTAATTTCTTTATTGAGCAATTGCCCGTCAAGTGGACGCAGCGCCTACAACCGCTGATCTTCGTCGGCCCGGCGATGGTCATGTTGATCTGGGCATTGGCGCTGCCCACAATCCGCACGATCCTGCTGAGTTTACAGGACGCTAACAGCATCAATTTCGTTGGGTTGCAAAACTACCTGGGCGTGTTTAGCGATCCCAACATGCTAACCGTGTTCCGCAATAACTTGCTGTGGATGGTCTTTGGCACGGCGTTCACCGTGTCGCTGGGCTTGTTGGTCGCGGTGTTGTCCGATCGGAGCCGCTTTGAAACGCTGGCTAAAGCGCTGATCTTCCTGCCGATGGCGATCTCGTTCGTTGGCGCAGGCGTGATCTGGAACTTCGTCTACGCGGTGAAGCCGGTCGATGCACCGCAGATCGGTCTGCTCAACTCGATCGTGGTGTCACTGGGCGGAAAGCCGGAAGCGTGGACAGCCTTCTTCCAGCCGTGGAATAACTTCTTCCTGATCATCATCGTGATCTGGCTGCAGACCGGTTATTCGATGGTGCTATTCTCGGCGGCGATTAAGGGCATTCCCAGCGAGGTGCTGGAAGCCGCGCGGGTGGATGGCGCGAACGAGATTCAGATCTTCTTTCGCATCATGGTCCCGATGATCAAGGGCACGATCATTACGGTGTCCACCACGATCGTGATCTTCACCTTGAAGATCTTCGACGTGGTCATCGTGATGACGGGCGGGCAGTACGGCACCAGCGTGATCGCGACCGAGTTCTATCGGCAGTACTTCACCTACAACAACAACGGCTATGGCTCCACCATTGCCACGATCCTGTTCATCGCCGTTATTCCGGTGATGGCCTATAACCTGCGCCAATTCGCGCAGCGGGAGGTGTTCTAATGGCTGCCACAACCGCTGCTTCTAAACCACGTCGCAAGTTTCTGGGTAGTTTCCTGGTCAACTTCGGTCTGGCCATGATCTGTCTGTTCTGGACCATTCCCACCTTTGGCCTGCTCGTGTCGTCCTTCCGCGATCGCATCGACATCAACACGTCGGGGTGGTGGACGGTCTTTCCGCATCAAGACTGGGTCGAAGTCTCCCAGATCAAGCCGGGACCGGAGGTCGATCGGACCAAGCCGATGACGTTCGAGGGCGTTACGGCCACCTTTGAGGAATTCACCAAAGGCATCGAGAAAGACGGCAAACGCTATCAGTGGATCGGCAATCGTCGCATCGGCTATCTGGAAGTTCAACAATACACGTGGACAGCCAACACCACCTTCACGCTTGAGAACTACAAGCAGGTCGCCTCGACGGGTAATTACACGGCAGTCTTGAAGGATGGTACGACCGAAACGAAGTTGGGCGATAACATGGGCCGCGCGTTCCTCAATAGCATCGCGGTGGCGGTGCCGTCCACCGTCCTCCCGATCGCTTTAGCGGCTTTTGCGGCCTACGGTTTTGCGTGGATGCGCTTCCCGGCGCGCAAGATGTTGTTCGCGCTGGTTGTGGCGCTATTGGTTGTGCCGCTGCAGATTGCGCTAGTCCCGTTGCTGCGCGACGATGTCGCTATGAAGATCAACGGTACGTTCCTGGCTGTGTGGCTCGCCCATACGGGCTTTGGTTTGCCGCTGGCGACGTATCTACTGTACAACTACATCAGCGAACTGCCGCGCGATCTGCTGGAATCGGCCTTCATCGACGGCGCGTCGCACTTCACCATCTTCACTAAGTTGATCCTGCCGCTAGCCGTGCCGGCGCTGGCCTCCTTCGCGATCTTCCAGTTCCTGTGGGTGTGGAACGACTACCTGGTCGCGTTGATTTTCATCGGGGCGTCGCCGACCAATCAGTTGGTTACGCAGCGCCTGGCCGAGATCGTCGGTTCGCGCGGGCAAGACTGGCACTTGTTGACAGCGGGCGCGTTCCTCACGATGATCCTGCCGTTGGCGGTATTCCTGGGCCTGCAGCGCTTCTTCGTGCGCGGTCTGCTGGCGGGTTCGGTCAAGGGCTAAGAGCATCATCAGAGCGAATAACTCTTTGATGGGGTGAGGGTTGTGTGAACAATGGAGCCATTTCATTGGACTGAGAAATGGCTCCATTGTGTCCATATTGATCGCAAGTGCGAGACCCTGACCGGAAAATCGCGACCGTTCGCTGTTGATTGGTGAAGTCTGCTTTGGATGTGATCGGCTTCAACTAAGTACGGAGTCGTACTGCGTAGTGTGTAGAGCGAAAAGATTATGGGCCACATTGAACGACTGGGCAAACCTATCTATCCCTATCAGGACTGGGTTCTAACCGAGGAGCAATTCGATCCGGCCAACAACCTCCGAAGCGAAACGCTGTTCGCACAAGGCAACGGCTACTTTGGTATGCGCGGCAACTTCGAGGAAGGGTATGCGGGACCGGCGAATACCAGTGTAGAAGGGAATTATCTTAACGCGTTTTTCGAGAGTGAAACCATTCATTATCCAGAAGTGGCGTACGGCTATGCGGAACACAGCCAGACGATGCTGAACGTCACAAATGGCAAGATCATTCGGTTCTTCTTTGAAGATGAAGAATTTAAGATGTTGCCAGAGACCATTGCCGATTACAAACGCACCTTCGACTTAAGAACCGGGATTCTTCAGCGACAGCTTATTTGGCGGTCTCGCAGCGGGAAGCGATTCCGCATTGAGATTAGTCGACTAGTCTCGTTCAGCAACAAACACATAGCCGCCATTCGATTTGCTATCACCCCGCTGGATGGTGGTGGGAAAATTCGCCTGGTCTCGGCGTTGGATGGCGATGTGCGTAACCTGGCGGCGAGTAACGATCCACGGGTGGGGTCGGGCTTGCACGGGCGAGTGCTGGATGTCAAGGCTCGGCAGGCGGAAGACGAATTTGGCCTGTTAGTTCAACAAACTCGGAATTCACAGATGACGTTGGCCTGCGCGATGAACAATCGGCTGCGCACGACCAACGCCGTTCGCGTCACTTGTAGTGCCGACGATGCTTACGTCAGAACTGAATATGACATTGACGCGGTGGTCGGCCAACCGATCGTCCTCGATAAGTTCATCGCTTATCTCACCGCCCGTGATGTGGCCGAAGATGATCTGGCAGACAAGGTCAAGTCGATCTTGGCGGAAAGCATGTCAGCCGGTTTTGAAGCCTTGGCGCAGCAACAAAGTGAATTCTTAACTGAGTTTTGGTCTAAAGCCGATGTCGAGATCAACGGCGATCCGGCGATTCAGCAGGGCTTGCGGGTAAATCTGTTCCATCTCCTTCAATCGGTTGGTCGGGACGGATTAACCGGCATTGGGGCCAAAGGTCTGACCGGTGAAGGCTATGAAGGTCATTATTTCTGGGATACAGAAACTTATATCTTTCCGTTCTTCCTCTATTCACAGCCCGAAATCAGCCGGAAACTTTTGGAAGTGCGCTATCGCATGCTCGACAAAGCGCGCGAGCGTGCCCGGCAGATGTCGCATCCCAAAGGCGCCTTGTTTCCGTGGCGCACGATCGACGGCGAGGAGTGTTCGGCCTATTATCCAGCGGGCACGGCCCAATATCATATCAACGCTGACATCGCATTTGCCGTTCAGAAGTATGTGGAAGCGACTCAAGACGCCGAGTTCAGGCTGGCGCATGGTGCGGAAATTTTGTTTGAAACCGCGCGACTCTGGGCTGATCTGGGCGAGTTTATCCCGGCCAAAGGCAATGCTTTCTGCTTCAATTGTGTCACTGGCCCAGACGAGTACAACGCCGTGGTGGATAACAATTATTACACCAACTTGATGGCTAAGGCGAACCTGGAATACGCCTATGACACCGCCCGGTGGATGGAGTCTGTGGCACCGACTGAATATCAACACCTTTGTGAGAAGATTCAACTCACCGCTGCTGAAATCGATTTTTGGAAGACGGCGGCCGATCGGGTTTACCTGCCTACCGATCCCGAACGCGGTATCTTTCCACAAGACGATGAGTTCTTGAACAAAGCACCGTGGGATTTCAAGAACGTCCCGGCCGATCAGTATCCGCTGCTTTTGCACTTTCATCCACTGGTGATCTATCGCCATCAAGTGTGTAAGCAGGCCGATGTGGTATTGGCACTGTTCCTGCTTGGACATCTATTCACGCTGGAAGAAAAGAAAAAGAACTTCGATTTCTACGAGCCACTCACCACTCACGATTCGTCGCTGTCCACGGCGGTGTTCAGCATCATGGCCGCCGAGTTGGGCTACCACGATAAAGCGTATCGGTATTTCCTGAGCACGGCTCGGATGGATCTGGATGATTGCCACGGTAACACGAAAGACGGCATCCATGCCGCCAACATGGCTGGCACTTGGATGTGCGTGGTGAATGGCTTTGCGGGCATGCGCGTTCATGGCGATACATTGAGTTTCAAGCCTTACCTGCCCGCGCAGTGGACGAATTACACGTTCAAAGTGACTTATCAAGGCCGATTGATTGAAGTGGCTGTTCATACAGCAGGTACGACGTATCGATTGCTCAACGGCGAACCGATCACGATTCTGCACAACGGTGAACCGCGGCCGTTAGCGGCTAACTAAAACGGGGCAAGTCACATGGGACAAGAGATCTTAGCCGTTATTTTTGATCTGGACGGCGTCATCATCTCAACGGATGAGGCGCACTATCAAGCCTGGCAGCGCTTGGCCGATGAATTGGGTGTGCCGTTCGATCGAACGATCAACGAGCAGTTACGCGGGGTGAGTCGGCTGGACAGCCTGGAGATCATCCTGCGTAAGTCGTCGACGATTTATTCCGAAGCTCAAAAGCGAGAACTGGCGGCGCGGAAGAATGACTATTATCTACAGTTGATTACGCGGTTGACGCCCGCCGATCTGCTGCCGAACGTCAGGCCGATCTTAAACGCGCTTAAAAGTCGGCAGGTGAAAATTGCGATCGGTTCTTCCAGCAAGAACGCCCAGACGATCATGAATCGGGTAGGCTTGATCGGCGTTTTTGACGCTGTAGTGGATGGCAATGATATTTCTCAAAGCAAACCGGATCCGGAAGTGTTCGTACTGGCCGCTCATCGTTTGGGCATCGCGCCGGAAAATTGTCTCGTCGTGGAGGATGCTGAGGCCGGTGTCGAAGCCGGTTTGGCGGCGGGTATGCGCGTCCTGGCTGTCGGCAGTGCCGCTCACACGCAGCAGCCAGTTGCGCTGCGGGCCGCCAGCTTGGCCGAGTTAAGCGTCACCGATATGCTGTTCGATACCCAGAAGAACTAATCGATAGATTCCAGCTTGGCTTTGTCCATTGTGCGGCTCAAAGCCACTGAGGTTCAAGCATGCCAGATATTATTACCTTTGGTGAAATGTTGATCGATTTTGTGCCGACAGTGAACGGCGTATCGTTGATGGATGCACCAGCCTTCATCAAAGCACCCGGCGGCGCGACGGCGAACGTCGCCGTGGGCGTCGCCCGTTTGGGCGTCAGCGCCGGTTTCATGGGCAAAGTCGGCGACGATGCCTTTGGTCACTTCCTGGAACGAACGCTGCAAGAGGCCAACGTCGATACGCAGGCGCTGCGCTTTGCCAGCGATGCCCGCACAACGCTGGCCTTTGTCTCACTGCGCGCCGATGGCGAACGCGAGTTTGTCTTCTATCGTCACCTCGACAAAGACATGCTGTTGATGTACGCGCCCGCCGAAGTGGATACCGATTATGTGCGCGGCGGTAAGGTGTTTCACTACGGATCGATCAGTTTGATCACCGAACCCTCACGCACCGCTTCGCGCCTGGCGGTCAGCACCGCCCGATCGGCTGGCCTGACCATCTCGTACGATCCCAACTTGCGGCTGAATTTATGGCCCAACGCCGAAGCGGCTCGCGACGGCTTGCTGACGGGCTGGCGGCAAGCGAACATCATCAAAGCCAGCGAAGATGAGATGACGTTCCTGACCGGCCAAACCGATCTCGATGCCGCCGTTGAACAATTGTGGCATTCCGATCTCAAACTGTTGGTGGTCACGCTGGGCAAACACGGCTGCCGCTACTACACGCCGCACTTCAAAGGCGAAGTCGCTGGCTTTGCTGTCACTGCCGTCGATACGACCGGCGCAGGCGATGGCTTTGTCGCCGGTTTGTTGAGCGGCCTCATCCAACAACCAACGGCCTTGACTAATGAAACCGACTTGCGTCGCATTTGTCGCCGAGCGAATGCCGTCGGCGCGTTGACGACCACGCAGCGCGGCGCAATTCCGGCCCTGCCTACTTCGGCGCAAGTCGACACCTTTTTGAGTACGCAATCATGAGTGAATCCACCCTGCCTGATATTACCTGGTTCGAAACGCACAGCCGCCGCACACTCGATCGGTTGCTGCCGCGCCTGGCGAAGCGCTTCAAAGCGCAGGCGACGGCCAAGCAATGGCGCACGTTCGCGCAGCGGCTTGATGCGCATTTCCCGCGATTGTTTCAACTGTTGTATCGCGTCTACGGCCACAACTACGATTTCTTCTATTACCTCGAAGATTTGCTGAACGTAGCCGCGCGGTTGTGGCTGGCGCGCTCGGATGAATTGAAAGCGCTCGATGTGGAGCGCGAAGAGCAGCCGCACTGGTTCCAGTCGAATCGCATGTTGGGCGGCGTGTGCTACGTCGATCTGTTTGCGGGCGATCTCAACGGCGTCCGAGCGAAGATTCCGTACTTCAAAGAACTCGGCCTGACGTATCTGCATTTGATGCCGCTGTTCCGCTGCCCGGATGGCAACAACGACGGCGGTTACGCGGTCAGTAGTTATCGTGAGGTCGATCCAAAGTTGGGCACGCTCGATCAACTCACCGATCTCGCCAGCGAACTGCGCCGATCGGGCATGAGCCTGGCGCTGGACTTCGTCTTCAATCACACGTCGCATGAACACGCCTGGGCCTTGAAGGCGCGAGCGGGCGATCGAGAATACCAGGACTTCTATCGCATGTATCCCGATCGCACACAGCCGGATGCGTATGAACGGACGCTGCGCGAAATCTTCCCCGATGAGCATCCCGGCGCGTTCTCGTATTTTCCCGACATGCAGCGCTGGGTGTGGACGACATTTCACACGTATCAGTGGGACTTAAACTATTCAAATCAAGCTGTGTTCAACGCGATGGCCGAAGAGATGCTGCACTTGGCCAACGTCGGTGTGGAAGTGCTGCGGCTCGATGCGGTGGCTTTCATCTGGAAAGAACTTGGTACGAGTTGTGAGAACCTGCCGGAAGCACACTGGTTGATTCAGGCTTTCAACGCGGTGGCCCGCATCGCGGCGCCCGCGATGTTGTTCAAGTCGGAAGCGATTGTGCATCCCGACGACGTGGTGAAATACATCCGGCCTGATGAATGTCAGTTGTCTTACAATCCGCTGTTGATGGCGCTGTTGTGGAACTCACTGGCGACGCGTGATGCGCGGCTGCTGGCGTATTCGATGCGGCGACGCTTTAAGATTTCGGCGGGCTGCGCGTGGGTCAATTACGTGCGCGTTCATGACGACATCGGCTGGACGTTCTCGGATGAAGATGCCGCGCAGTTAAACATCAACGGTTACGATCATCGCCAATTTTTGAATGCGTTTTACACGGCGCGTTTTCCGGGTAGTTTTGCGCGCGGCTTGCCGTTTCAGGAAAACCCCAAGACCGGCGATTGCCGCATCTCGGGCACGTGTGCGTCTTTGGCAGGATTGGAAAAAGCACTGACCGAAGAGACGGATGTTGAAGTCGAGTTGGCGTTGCGCCGCGTGTTATTGATTCACGGCATCATCCTGATGATCGGCGGCGTGCCATTGATTTATCTCGGCGACGAAATTGGTACGCCAAACGATTACGCGTATCGCTTTGATCCGGCCAAGGCCGAAGACAGCCGCTGGGTGCATCGGCCCTACACCGATTGGACCCGCGTGGCCCGACGGACCGATTCAACTACAGTAGAAGGCCGCCTGTATCAGCGCTTGCGCCATCTGATCGTGGTCCGCCAACATAGTGCAGCGGTGAGCGACGGCGACATGACCGTCATCGACACCGGCAACGATCGGCTCTTTGGCTTTGTGCGCGCTGCAGGCAGCGAGCGGATGGTCGTCATCGCCAACTTCTCGGAACAGCCACAGCCGATCGCGGCCTATCACATTCGGCAGCACGGCTTCACTCAACCGTGTCTCGATCTGTTGACCAGCGCGCCGGTTGAACTCGATCACGAGTTGACCCTTGAGCCGTATCAGCTACTCTGCCTCACCTTGAGGCCTTAACTCTACTATCCCAATCTATTTGATGGAGGCGTAACACCCATGGCATCAGTCACGTTTGAGAATGTAGTGAAGCGGTACGGCAACGTCACAGCCGTCAACAACCTGAACCTGCAGATTCCCGACAAAGAATTTCTGGTGTTCGTCGGGCCGTCGGGCTGCGGCAAATCCACCAGCCTGCGGATGCTGGCCGGGTTGGAAGACATCAGCGAAGGCACGATCTACATCGGCGACCGGCCGGTGAACGACGTGGCGCCGAAAGACCGCGACATCGCGATGGTGTTCCAATCGTACGCGTTGTACCCGCACATGAGCGTGTACGACAACATGGCGTTCGCGCTGAAGTTGCGCAAGATGCCCAAGGCCGAGATCGACGCGCGGGTGAAGAAAGCGGCGCAGACGCTGGGCATCGAACAGTTGCTGCCCCGCAAGCCGCGCCAACTCTCCGGCGGCCAACGGCAGCGTGTGGCGGTGGGGCGCGCCATCGTGCGCGAGCCGAAGGTCTTCCTGTTCGACGAACCGCTGTCCAACCTGGACGCGAAGTTGCGCGTGCAGACGCGGGCTGAGATCAGCAAGTTGCATCAGCAGTTGGCCACGACCTTCATCTACGTGACGCACGACCAGACGGAAGCGATGACGATGGGCACGCGCATCGCGGTGATGAAGGATGGTTTGCTGCAGCAGGTAGACACGCCGCAGACGTTGTACGACTATCCGAACAACGTGTTTGTGGCAGGCTTCATCGGCAGCCCGAGCATGAACTTCTTCGAGGTGAGTGTGAAGGGCAGCGCGGAGAACGGCAGGTGGAGGGCGAAGGCTTCCAGTTGACGATTCCGGCGGATCGGGCGAAGGGCATGAAGGCGTACCTGGGGCAGAAGGTGACGATGGGGGTGCGGCCGGAGGACATCTACGACGCGGAGTATGTGGCGCCGAACATTCATCCGGGCAGCCTGGATGCGAAGGTGGAAGTGACGGAGTTGATGGGCAACGAGGTGTTCCTGTATCTGTTGACGGGCGGGCACTCGTACGTGGCGCGGGTGGATCCGCGGACGAAGGCGAAGGTGGGCAACACGGTGCGGGTGGTGGCGAACCTGGACAAGGTCCACTTCTTCGACAAGGCTACCGAGCAGGCTATTCGATAAATCAACCGCGATCCTCTAAACAGCCCCGGCACATCACCGGGGCTGTTTTGTTGTCACAGTTACGCGGCCTGAGGTAGAATGAAGCACTTCAAGATCGGGGCGGACTATGACCCAACTCTTGCAACTTATTCCTGAATATCGTGACTATGTGTGGGGCGGGCAACGTTTGCGACCGGGCACGTTAACGGCTGAGGCCTGGATCGTGTATGAGGGTAATCGGATTGCCAACGGCCCGCTTGCAGGCCGTACCTTGAGCGAAGCCGCCGAAACGCTCGGCGCAGATCTGTTGGGCCGTACAGTTGTCTCGAAAACGGATCGACGTTTTCCGTTGCTGATCAAGATCCTCGATTGCAATGCGTGGCTGTCGATTCAAGTTCATCCCAACGATGCACAGGCCGTCGAATTGGAGGGCCCCCGTCACTTTGGTAAGACCGAGGCGTGGCACGTCCTCGATGCCGCTGACGGCGCGACATTGATCGCCGGAGTCCAATCGGGCACATCCCCCGACACCCTCGCGCAAGCCATCCGCGCAGGCACCATCCTCGATCATGTGCAATCGCACGCCGCGCACGCGGGTGACACGGTGTTCATGCCCGCCGGTACGCTGCACGCGCTGGGGCCGGGGCTGTTGATTTATGAAGTGCAGCAGACGTCCAACATTACTTACCGCATCTTCGATTGGAATCGCCCGGCCAGCGCGGGCCGCGCCTTGCATCTGGAGCAATCCGTAGCGGTGACGGATGCCCACGCGACCGGTCAGATGCAGCCCAAGCCCGATCTCGCCGATCACGATCGACAACGGCTGATCGCTTGTCCGTACTTCACGCTGGATGTGTTAGCGGCTCAACATGCGGCACTGTCACTTGATACGCGTGGCGAATCCTTTAACGCGCTGACGGTGATTGAGGGGCAGGGCGAAGTGATCGCGGGTGACGAGCATGCGACGTTGAAGTTATTTGATACGGTGCTAATCGCCGCCAACACTGGCGCGTATCAATTCCGTCCGATCGATTCCGGCGGCGTCCGCGCACTGGTAGCAGGCGTGGGGTGATAGGACGCTGATTAACACTGATCGCCGCTGATTTCGAAAAATACTCTTGCGTTTGACGCCTATCGTTCGCACCCTCGCGTACATCGGCCATTGGCGAGGCTAATCAGAAAACGCACACACCCCGAAAGGCATTCTTCGGGGTGTGTTTATTATCGTGCAACAACCTTATCACGCAATCTGGCGCGCTTCCATGTAGAAGCGTTTCTCGCTGGCCTCGCCCATCGAGAAGGTCTTGCGCGGCAGTGCGCCGTCGAGGATGACGGTTTTGAATAGGTCGCTCTTGTGCATGCCAGGTAAGTACAACCCCAGATTGCCCGGCTGACTGCCCAGACGCACTGTCACATCCTGGCCGTGCACATAGTCGATCTTGTCCGCGCCGCCCGACTTGAGGAACGCGTCGAGGATAGGTTGCAGCGTGCCGACAGGCAGGTTCGCTGATGGATGGGCGATCTCGATCACGCCGCAGCCCCGATCGGGTGTGACGAGGCCGATGAGGTGCTTACCTGTAGCACCTGCGTCCACGCGCTGAACCATCGCATCGGCGTTGTTCATCGAAGTATATGCGACGTTATCGCCGAAAGCCGCGCGCAGATCAGCCAGCAGGTCACGCTTCACGCCGAACAGCACACGATGAATCGGCTCGAATTCTAGGCCTTCGTCGTGGACGTTCTCGATCTCGACGAGCGCGTAGCGGGCGGGATGATCCATGCCGACCGACGCTTTGATCTTGTCCCAGATCGCTTTGGCTGTGGCCAACGAGTGATTACCGTCACCCATCGCGAAGAGCAGCACCGGCCGATCGGATGTGAGGCCATACTTCGCCGCGAATACATCGGGTTGAGCTAGGCCGCGCAGTGCGGCAATCACCGCGTCTTCAAGCGCGGGATCGTTTACCGCATAGCCGGTCAAGTGACCACTGCCCAGCATCAGATCGAAGTCGTAGAGTTTCTCCAGCCGCGACTTGGCCGCGCTGAGCGGTTCGATGACGGTTCGCTGCGGATCGTCGATGAGCACCAGAATGTGCGGCAGTTCCAACGCCGCGCCTTCGCGAATCTTCATGCGCGGCGGCAGCCGCTCGATGATGGTGCCTTCTGTCGCGCGGACTAAACTGGTGGAACCTTTGGCAAAGTCGTAGTGCTCCAGATCGAGCGCCAGCATCAAGCCCTTACGCGTCTTGCCGTGCGCGGTGCGTTCGACATAGATCAAGCCTGCGCGGGGCTGCAGCAATCCGGCATCCAGATATTGCCGCATGGTGGCTTGAATGCGCTGAATGCGCTCGGCTTCGCCCGGCTTTTCGAGATAGATTTCGGGCAGGGTGATGCGGAAGGTGGACGGCGCATCGCCGACGATGTCTTCCACTTGCTGCCAGTATTCCGGCTCCGACGTGAACTGATCGACGGCGATCGTCGCCCACTTATTGAGATCGACACCGGGCTTGGGCAAATAAACTTCAGGGATGAGAATACCGAGATCAGGATAGGTCTTCATGCTTCAGGCTGCCACCATCTCGACTGCACTCTTGGCAAACTGGATCACGATCTGCGCCACTTCCGCGCCGACGCGGGTCTGCGCTTCTTTGGTTGTCGCGCCGATGTGTGGCGAAGCAATGACGTTGTCAAGTTTGAGCAACTTCCAATCAGTGGGCGGTTCTTCCGCGAACACATCCAACGCTGCGCCAGCGACCTTGCCGCTGACTAACGCATCATATAACGCGGCTTCGTCGATGATGCCGCCGCGCGCGCAGTTGATGATGCGCACGCCGGTCTTCATCTTGGCAAACTGCTCGGTGCTAAGCATGTTGGCCGATTGCTGTGTCTTGGGCAAATGCAGCGTAATGTAATCGGACTGCGCCAGTAGTTCGTCGAGCGAAACGAACGGTACACCAAACATACCTTTGGCCGTAGGATCGTAGGCGATGACTTTCATGCCTAATTGCAGCGCGCGCTTGGCGGTTTCCGAGCCGATGTTGCCCAGCCCGATCACGCCCAGTGTCTTGCCGCCGATCTCATCCCCTTCGAATGATTTCTTGTCCCACTTCTCGGCCTTCATCGAAGCGCTAGCTTTGTACAAAGAACGCGCGAGCATGAACAGATAACCGATCGCGAGTTCCGCGACCGACGCCGACGACGCAAGCGGCGTATTCTTGACCGTGATGCCTTTGCTGCGCGCGTACTCTACATCGATCGTGTCGAGGCCCACACCGCCGCGCACGATCAATTTCAAATTGGGGCAGGCATCGATCAATGGTTGGCGCACCTTGGTGCGTGAGCGCACGACCACCGCATCGTAATTGGGCAGGACCGTCATCAACTGTTCGGGCGTGATCTCAAAATTGGTATCGACCGTCAAACCGGCGCTGCGCATCTGTTCGATGCACTCTTTTTCCGTCTTGTCGCAAACTAGGACCTTCATTATGTTTTTCTCCTATTGGGTATAAAATGGCGAGTGGGTGCGTAAGCTGGCCGCGGCCAAGCGGCCAATCTCGATCGGAATTATACGATCAGACTCCACTTGCATTCTAGCCAGCGCTTTCCGCATTGTCAACGGATAGCCATCAAGTGATAAACATGTCGAATGTACTTTGTGGAAGCGACCACTGGCCGCTATAATAGACACGTAGAAATGAACACAGCAGACTTTAGAAAAATCTAACGCTGGCTGTGTTTTCCCTACATCCAACTCAATAGGAGAAGACCATGTCTGACACACTCAAACGCGCCCACAACTTCAACGCTGGCCCGTCGATTCTGCCGCTGCCGGTGTTGGAGCAGGCCCAACGCGAATTGCTGGATTTCAAAGGCACCGGCATGTCGGTGATGGAAATCAGCCATCGCTCCAAAGAATTTGAAGCGGTGATTGGTGAAGCGGAGCAAGACCTGCGCACGTTGATGGGAATTCCCGCCAACTACAAAGTGTTGTTCTTGCAAGGCGGCGCGACACTGCAATTCTCGATGATCCCGATGAACCTGCGCGCGCCCGGCGCGGCCGCCGACTACATCGTGACCGGCGCGTGGAGCAAGGCCGCGGTGAAAGAAGCGAAGAAGCTCGGCACCACCAAGCTTGCCTACAGCGGTGAAAGCCAAAACTTCAAGCAAGTTCCCGCGCAATCGGAACTGAATCTCGATCCGCAAGCTGCGTATCTTTATTTCACATCCAACGAAACTATTCACGGCGTTGAGTTCGGTGCTGAGCCAGTGCCACCCGCGGGCGTGCCATTGATCGTCGACACTTCCTCGGACTTCATCAGCCGCCCGATCGATGTGTCCAAGTACGGGTTGATCTACGCGGGCGCGCAGAAGAATGCCGGCCCGGCGGGCGTTGTTGTCACCATCATCCGTGAAGACTTGTTGGAGCGCGTGCCCGAAAATCTGCCCGTGATGCTGGACTACAAAGCGCAAGTAGCGGGCGGCTCGATGCACAACACGCCGCCGTGCTTCGCCATTTACATGGTGGGCCTGGTCTTCAAATGGGCGTTGGGTCTGGGCGGCCTGACTGAGGTGCAGCGCCGCAACGAAGAGAAAGCAGCGATTGTGTACAACGCCATCGATGCCAGCGGCGGCTTCTACAAAGGCCACGCCGTGCCCGAAGCTCGCTCCAAGATGAACATCACGTTCCGTTTACCCAGCGAAGAACTGGAAGATTTGTTTGCGAAGGAAGCCAAGAAGTTGAACATGATCGGCCTCAAGGGCCATCGTTCAGTTGGCGGTATGCGCGCTTCGACGTACAACGCGCTGCCGATCGAATCGGCGCAAGTGCTAGCCGAGTTCATGCGCGAGTTCCAACGCAAGAACGGTTGAGGTAGTTCGTAATCACCGCTTGATGACCACAAAACGATCGGCTTACGCACAGCCGATCGTTTTATCTTATTTCAGCGGACATTTGCCCTGCAATACGGTCTCAACTACAATTGCCTGACCTGCGGTGCGGGCTCATCGTGCCGCTCATGCTTAATCGAGAGACTGCCATGTCGAACGTTCGTCACGCCCAAGCGCAGTTGCTGGAAGAGAACGCGGCCTTACGGCAGCGTGTGGCGGAGTTGGAAGCTCAACTTCAAGCCTGCGCAAGTCAGCCGTCAATCGAAGCGGCCTTGCGCGCCAGCGAAGCGCAACTACCCGTAGCGGTGGAAGATCAAACTGAGTTGATTTGCCGGTATCGGCCGGATGGCACTTTGACGTTTGTCAATGAGGCCTGTTGCCGAACGTTCGGCAAGTCACGCGCTGAGCTCATTGGACAGAGCCTTCTGCCGCTGATTCCCCAAGAAGATCGAGCTTTGGTAGCGGTTCAATTCGCTGCGCTGACACCGGCTCACCCGACGGTCACGTATGAGCATCGCGTAATCTTGCCAAGCGGTGAGATCCGTTGGCACCGGCGGACCGATCGGGCCGTGTATGATGCCGCCGGTCTACTCGTCGAGTTTCAGTCGGTGGGTCACGATGTCACGGAGCGCAAGCAGATCGAACAGCGATTGGCGGACACGACCGCCATGCTGGAAGCGGCCATTAACCAGTCGCCAGTTCCGATGGCGTTGCTTAGCGCGCCCGATGGTGTGCAACACATCGTAAATCCAGCCATGCGCGAGTTCTTAGGCGTGTCGGCTGAGCCCGGCTGGGTTGGCTGGCCGCTAGCACGCCTGGAGCGGTCATGGACGAATCTGGATGCCCAGGGCAATGTCTTGCCCGACGATCAGTCGCCGCCCTGGCTGGCCCTGCACGGCATCGCCAGCTACAACGTGGAAGGCGCGGTTCGCCGTAAAGATGGCACGCTCCGGTTTGATCTAACAAGTGCCGTACCGATTTTCAATTCGCGCGGTCAACAGATCGCGGCGTTCGTTGTAGTGATGGATGTCACGGCGCGAAAGCAAGCCGAGGCCGACCTGCAAGCCAGTGAAGATAAGTTCCGCAGCGTCATCGAACAAGCAGGTGAAGCGCTGGTGTTGTTTGATGAGCGGGGCATCTGTGTGGCGACTAACGCGGCGCTGGAACGCTTAACCGGTGTCAAGCGTGAAGAATGGCTGGGGATGACCTTGTTGGACGTCAATCAGCGGTTTGTAACGCCCGATCGGCGTACGCCTGAAGCGCTGGTTCGCTTCAAGGCCATCGCGCAGACTTTGATGACCGATCCGACCGCTCTTTTCCCAGAGCCGTCTGAGTTTCCGATTCTTCGGCCACACGGCGAAACGCGCATGGTCCGATCGACTTACTTCCCGATCGAGACTGCCCGCGGCCGATTGAGCGGTGCCATCCTGATCGACATCACTGACCGCAAGCGGGCTGAGCAAGCGTTGCGTACCGCGTTTCAGCGTTTTCAAATTATCCTGTCCAGTTTATATGGCGGCATTCTGGTCATGGACGGCCAGAACCGCGTGGAGTTCGCCAATCAAGCTTTTTGTGACATGTTTGACCTAAACGAACGACCGGAGGATTTGCTGGGCTTATCGGCAGCCGAGATGCTCAAGAAGATCAATCGGGCCTACGCTGATCCACCGGCCGCGCTGGCGCGGATTCAAGAATTACTTGCCACCGGGCAACCCTATCGGAATGAAGAGGTTGCTATGCGCGGCGATCGCACTTATCTGCGTGACTTCATTCCGATCGTCATTGATGAGCAAGGCTATGGCCGTTTGTGGTATCACCAGGACATCACCGCGCGCAAACAAATTGAGCAGCAAGTGCGCCGGTGGAATGTCGAGTTGGAAGAGCGCGTGCTCGATCGCACTCAACAATTGGAAACGGTCAATGCCGCTTTACAAGACGACATTCGTCAGCGCCAACGCATCGAGGAATTGTTGCGCCGCTCGGAACAGCAGTATCGCACTTTGTTTGAAAGTGCCGGTGATGCGATCTTCATCTTCACTCTCACCGGTCAAATCGTCGAAGGCAACTACACGGCCTGCCAGTTATATGGCTATACGTTCGTCGAACTGCAGCAGTTGACCCTTAACGACTTAAACACACCCGATCAAGCTAACTATATCCCGGAACGGCTGGCGCGTGTTCAACAGGCCGGTGAACTGCGCTTTGAGTCCACCCATCGGCACCGCGACGGGACACGAATTTCGGTGGAGGTTAACAGCCGCTTGATCGAATACGGCGGGCAATCGGCTATCCTGTCCATTGTGCGCGACATCACGGTGCACAAGCAAGCGGAGCGCGCGCTGCGTCGCTTTGCCGACGAACAGGCCGCCCTGTATGCCTCGGCGCTGCACTTGACACCCGAGTTAAGCACGGTGGAGGTGATGCACGGCATGCTGCAACAGGTGCTGAACCTGTTGACGGCCCGAACGGCCGCTGTGGCGTTGTACGAGCCTGAGCGTGATGTGCTGGCGTTGAAACTTGTGCGCGATCGAGAGCAGGGGGCGTTGGAACAACCAAGCGATGCGGTGCGCCGTCTCGGTAATGACGCAGTCAGCCAGGCTTTTCGGCAGCGCCGCACGCTGATCCTAAAAGACTACCAAGCCTGGGAAGAACGCGGCACGCTGGCCTACATGATCGGCAACTTTGTTCAAGTATTGGTCGCAGTGCCACTCATTGGCCGTTACTCGCCGTTGGGCGCGCTCCTCATCGCCGGCGACGAGCACAAACCGCAGTTTGATGAACACGATGTTAGGCTAATCGAGTTGTTTGCGGTGCAGGCGGCCATTGCCCTGGAAAACGCGCAATTGTACGAGCGGCAGCAGGAACAGTATCAACACTTGCAGGACGCCCAAGCGCGGTTGATCCAAGCAGAGAAGATGTCGGCGCTGGGGCGATTGTTGGCTTCAATCTCGCACGAAATCAACAATCCCTTGCAGGCCATTCAAGGTTGTCTGACCCTCATCCGTGAAGGTCTGGAAGATGAGTCGCCGCAGTTGAGCGGCACCGCCGCGGATCATCTGCTGCAAGACCTGGCGGTGGCTTCGACGGAAGTGCAGCGCATTGCGGGCATTGTGCAGCGGCTGCGCGATTTTTACCGGCCGACGCGAGCCGCACGGCAAATCGTCGATGTGACTGAGGTTATCGATGCGGTGCTGGCGCTGGCCGCGAAGCAACTGCAACACAGTCAGATTGCAGTCTTGCGGAATTATTTTGCGGATCAGCCGCTGGTGACGCTGACCAATACCGATCAACTGAGACAGATTGTGTTGAATCTGGTGTTGAATGCGATTGATGCGATGCCACATGGCGGGCAGCTGCGCGTAAGCACTACCCTGAAGCCAGCATCGGCGGCGTCTGCACAGCCGATGGTGCAGATCGACCTTTCGGATACCGGCCCCGGTATGCCGCCGGAAATTGCGGCCCGGATCTTCGAACCGTTCTTCACGACTAAAGACACCGGTTCAGGTCTCGGTCTATCGATCAGTTATGATCTGGTTCGATCGTTGGGCGGCGACATCAGCGTGATGAGTGAAGTCGGCACAGGTACCACTTTTTCGATTCTTCTACCGGTCAATGTGACTCATGCGGGAGGGGAGCAGTGAATGCAGACCAGACAGTGCCGTCCATTTTGGTCGTCGATGACGAAGAAGGCATCCGCTATTTCCTAGAGCGGTTTCTAGTGCGCGAAGGCTACGCGGCGACCATCGTTACCAGCGGCGAAGCAGCTCTGGAGCGGCTAGCTCAGCAAGAGTTTGACTTGGTCCTGCTCGATCTGAAGATGAAGGGGCTCAGCGGGTTGGAAGTACTGGCCGAACTGCGGCAGCACTGGCCGGCGACCAGCGTCATCATCTTGACCGCGTACGCGTCACTGGAATCGGCGGTTGAGGCGCTGCGTCACGGCGCGCACGATTATCTCTTTAAGCCATGCCGAACGATCGAGCTGCGTGAAAGCATCCGCACCGGGTTGATCAAACGCCAGGAACTGCTAAGACTTAATCAGGCTGGAGACAGCGCCGCGCCGAAGAAAGTTGAGCCGAGCCGTTCCGCCGCCGACACGTTTGAGCACGAGCGCTTTCTGCAGTGCAACGGGCTGATCGTCGATCCCATTCGGCATATTGTGACGCTGGACGGCGTATTATTGGAACTGAGCCCGACCGAGTTTGACCTGCTGGCCTATCTGGTCAACGAAGCGCCGCGGGTGATTTCGGCTCAGGAACTGATCCGCGAAGTGCAAGGTTATGTCACTGATCCGCGTGAGGCCACCGAAACGATCCGCGCCCACATGCACCATATTCGGCGAAAGATTCAAGCTGCCGGTCCGCGTAGTGTCATTCGGACTGTACGCGGCATCGGCTACGCTGTGGATGTGTGAACGATAACCGGACCTGAACGTCAACCCCGATCGACCAGCCAAGCCGATCGGGCTACGGGCGATTCCCGACGAATGTTGCACTACGACATTCGTCGTTTTTGTTTGGCCAGCTGCGAATTCGCCTACATGACTGACTCCTCCAATGTCGCCATCGGCTGCCTGCAGTCTCCACGGAACGTTTATGCAACGTTTATGGTTCTTTTGTGTTGGGGTCAAGAGATTTGGGCTATTCTAATAGTGGGTCAAAGGTTCTGCGGATGTGCGTACATATCGACCGGAGAGTCTCCGGTTACGAGTAAGAGAAACTGGGATGCCAACCATTCAAAAGAAAATCTGTCTGTTGGGCGCCTTTGGGGTGGGTAAGACCAGCTTGGTGCGACGCTATGTCGAAGGGGCCTATGACGATCGCTACCTCAGCACGCTCGGTGTGAAAATCTCCCAACGGACGCTGCTTCGACCGTATGGCCGGCTCGAATTTTACATCTGGGATTTGGCCGGCCAAGATGAGTTTATGAAGACAGAAACGCATTACCTGACGGGGCTGGCGGGGGCTTTCATCGTCTGCGATTTAACTCGACCGGATACGCTGCGTGTGCTGGAACAGTATATTGGGCGGGTTCAGGCTACGAATCCGCACGCCTTCATAGTGCTGGTCGGTAATAAGGCCGATCTAAGTGATCAACAGCAGATCACGTACAACGATTTGGTCGCTGCCGGTCGTTTGGCTGGCGCATTGCCCTGCCTGTTGACCAGCGCTAAGACGGGCGAAAACGTCGAGGCCATGTTCGCGATGCTGGCCGAACAACTGGAATATTCCGCATGATTCTATCGCCTCTCAACTCCGAGGATATTTTACTGACGGCGCGCATCAGTCAGCTGCTCAATCAAACACACCACATCGCCTTTGCCCTGGTGGATGCCGATCTCCAAGTTAAGCGTGCTTCAGACAACCTGCGCAGTTTGACGGTTCGACCTGATTTAGCGCCAGAGGGGCAGGTGCTGCCCGATCTGTTCCCTGAGTTTGTCGGGACCAGCAATTCATTGGCCGCCATCGTGCGCGGCGAAGCGCCACCCTACGTATTACGACGAGTGAATCGGACGTTGCCTGACGGCTCGACGGCTTTCCTGACGTTTCGAGTGACGGCCTTCGATGAGAGCCAGCTAGCGCGCGGTTTGCTCTTGATGGTGGAAGACACTACACCCAACAGCCAGCTTGAACAGCGTCTGTTACAAGACCGCAACGAACTGAAGTTGTTGCAAGAACGCTTCGCCAATCTGAATGACGAGTTACAGCGTTTGAATCGCTTCAAGACCGCCGTGCTGTCCATCGTTGCGCAAGACTTGCAGACGCCGCTGGCAGTAGTTCAGGTGTACGCCAACCTGCTGCTTGAGCGACCAGCAAATCTGACGGACGAACAGTCCAAACACATCAGTATCATTCGCGCGCAGATTGACAAAGTCAACAACTTACTGGCAGGGGTCTTCGATTTCGATCGGATTGAAGAGGGCCAGCTGCACCTCAATCGCGCCGACTGTGACTTCAGCGAACTGGTTCGTACGTCCATCAGTATGCTAAGCGCGTTGCTCGACTTGCATCGGATCGGAATCGACTTTAGTCTGCACGATAGCCCGCTCGAAATAAATGCCGATGCCTCGCGCTTGCAGCGTGTGATCTACGATGTGCTAAGTTATGCTATGCGGCAGGCCGTGCCGAGCAGCTGCCTTGATGTTCAACTGCGGAGTGAACGGCGCATGGCCGTATTACACGTGAATTACAGCGGCCGCGCTCCGTCGCCGACTGAGATGGCGGCCCTCTTTCGCACCTCCGATCGAACCGAGACGGCCCAGCGTGTTGGATACGGGGCCAGTGGCTTGGGCCTGTTGATTGCCAAGACCATCGTTGAAGCGCACGGCGGGCGATTTGAGATCAGCCACTATCCTGACAAGCATACTCAATTGAGCCTGCGTTTGCCGTTTGCGTAAGCGTTGCCGCCAGATCATGTCAAACGTCCAAGTCCTTATCGTCGAAGATCAAAATAGTGTCGCTTGGGATCTCAAAGCGCGCGTAGTCAACCTCGGCTATCAGGTGGGCGGTGTGGCCGTTACGGCGACTGAGGCGTTTGAGCTGGCGCGTCGCACTCAGCCCGATCTGGTCTTGATGGACATTGGTCTCAAAGGGCCAATGGATGGAGTTGCGGCTGCCGCCAGTATCCGCGCCAGCTATCACATCCCGATTGTGTTTATTGCCGCCCATACGGATGCATCCGCTCAATCGTTTACCGGCACGATCGGGGCATATCGCTGCATCCGTAAACCATTTGACGATGTGGAGATTCGTTCAGTCATAGACGCGGTTTTACACAAGCATCGTCTGGAATGCCAATCGACCGGCGCAGCTGTTGGTGCGCGCCACCAACAATTGCGCCGTATTCTGCTGGTCGACGATGAAGTTAGCCAGGCGTCGATCTTGAAATCGGGGTTGGCCAGGCTGCCGCAGTGCGAACTGGCTGTCGCCTACGGTGGCACGCAAGCGCTGGCGATGTTCGATCGGCAGCCGTTCGATCTAATGATTACAGATTACCGGATGCCCGACATGGATGGCTTGGCGTTAGCGGCGCGAGTGCGCGATAAGTATCCGGCTACGCAAATCATTGTGTTGACGGCGCATGGCCGTGCGGCGCTATCTGAAACCGTCGGATTCGAGCCGGACCAGGTCGTGTTGGAAAAACCGGTCGATCTCAATCACATCCGATTTGTGGTCATGACCGCGCTGAATAAGATCGCGGGCGACTGATCGGCGCGAGCTGCACCTGTCGCTGATGCAATGCCTTTGGTGTATTTGAAAGTAACGGACTCTTTCATTGGCAGGTTGTTTATACGTAAGGACTCGCCATGGAATTTCACTTTTCAATCTATTTGCTC
>JAXLWI010000033.1:0-44937 GCA_046328575.1 Anaerolineae bacterium | reverse complement strand
CCGCGCGGGAAACTGCCTGTGTTGAGTTCGCGCAGTCGAAACTCGATGGTATTCAGGCTGGCCGCGATCGTAGCCGAATCGAGGCCGTCTTTGGCCAATCGCGTCAGCGTATCGAGGATCAACGCTTCAACCTGCGGCGTCCGATCGTGTTGAATGCCTTTGAGGCCCGCGGAAAAAGTCGTTTGCCGCAAGTGATCTTCGAAGCCGCCGACGACATCTTCGCCGAGTCCGGAATCGATCAGCGCTTTCTTCAATGGCGAAGCTGGCGTCGCCAACAGAATATGCGACAACAGCGATAGGCTCAAATTCACTTCGATGTCTGTGCCTTCCGGCAGCAGCCAGTTGACGGTGAGGTGCGCTTTCGCGTCGGTGTTGTCGCCGGAATCGTAGGGCACGGTTAGACTAATCGGTTGTGTGAACGACGCTTGCAATGGCAACTGTGATTGAACTTCCGCGCGTTTGAACTCGGCCAGCCACGTCTCCATGTAACGCAGCCGTTCCTCTTCGGGATCGTCGCCGTAAAAGTAGATGTACGAATTGGATGGATGATAGTAAGCGGCGTGAAAGGCCTTGAAGGTCTCGTAAGTCAAATCGGGAATCACAGCCGGATCGCCGCCCGAATCCAAGCCATACGGCGTATCGGGGAACAACACCTGTTGCGATTTGCGATTGAGTTGATCATCCGGCGACGAGTACGCGCCCTTCATCTCGTTGAAGACTACACCCTTGAACGTCAATGGATCGTCGGGCCGATCGAGTTCGTAGTGCCAGCCTTCTTGCTGAAAGGTGTGCTCGCTGATCAGCGGATAAAAGACCGCGTCGAGATACACGTCGATCAGGTTGTAGAAATCTTTGAGGTTTTGACTCGCGATGGGATAGCACGTTTTATCGGGATAGGTGAAGGCATTGAGGAACGTATTCAGCGAACTCTTCGCCAATTCGATGAAGGGCTCTTTGGCCGGATACTTGCGCGAGCCGCACAACACTGAATGTTCCAGAATGTGTGCAATGCCGTTCGACTTGGCGGGCGGCGTGCGGAAGGTGATGCCGAAGCACTTGTTTTCGTCGGCGTTGCTGATCGACAAGAGTTGCGCGCCAGTCTCGCGATGCCGATAAAGTTTGACGTTCGAATTGATCTCATCGACACGCCGTTCCCTCAATAATTCAAAACTCATTGGTTCTCCTTTAAACCCGATTATTTGATCGCGCCCGACGTGATGCCGCGAATCAGTTGGCGCGAGAAGATGACGTACAAGATCAAGATCGGCACCATCGCCAGCGTCAGCGACGATAGCACGGCATTCCAATCGCTAACGAATTGACCCAGGAATTGCTGCACGCCCAGCGTAATCGTCGCGGTCTTGTCGCCGGGCGCGAGGATCAACGGGAACCACAGATCGTTCCAGATCGGGATCATCGTGAAGACGCCGATTGCGCCAAGGGCGGGGCGCACCATCGGCAGCGTCAACAGGAAGACGCGATACTCGTTCGCGCCGTCGATGCGGGCCGCGTCTTTCAACTCGCTCGGTACTTGTTTCATGAACTGCGTCAGAATGAAGATCGTCAGCGGCAAACCTTGCGCGATGTAGACGAGGATCAGCGCGAACAACGTGTTCACCAAACCGAGCGACACCATCAACCGCAAAATACCGACCGTGCCTAAGCGGATTGGGATCATGATCCCGATCGACAAATATAGGCCGATCAACGCGTTGCCTTTGAATTGATATTCCGACAACGCAAAGGCCGCCATCGCGCCGATGAGCAAGATCAACAGCAGCGATGTCGCCGTCACGACGAAACTATTGAGAAAGTAGTTACCGAAACTGGAGCGCGAGAAAACTGTATCGTAGCCGATGGTGCTGAACGTCTCGGCGGTGGGCGGCTGATAGGGCGCGCCGAAAATCCCCGCGCGGCTCTTGAATGAATTCATCACAATCATGATGATGGGATACAGCGCGATCGCCGTATAAATCAGCAGCGCGATGTGCGGTCCGATAGTGTCTAATCGCCGCCGAAGTCCGGAAGATCGATCGGAATGGGTGGTAGTCGCCATCGTCGCCCTCACAGTTCGTACGTGGTCACGCGGCGCTGCCACGCGAACATATAGATCAGCACGCCGGTCAGGATGATCACAAACATCATCGTCGCTACAGTCGCGCCCATCGACGGATTGCCCAGCTGCAACTGGAAGCCGAAGAAAGTTCGATAGAACAATGTGCCCATGATGTCGGACGCGAAGTTTGGTCCGGCCAGCGCCCCCTTCACGCTATAAATTAAGTCGAAGGCGTTGAAGTTGCCGACAAAGGTGAGAATGGTGACGATGCCGACGGTGGGCAGAATCAGCGGGAATTTGATGCGCCAGAACACATGCCAGGCATTCGCGCCGTCGACGCGGGCCGCTTCAATCAACTCTTCGGGGATACCGATCAACGCGGTGTAAAACAGCATCATTGGAATGCCAACGAACTGCCACACTGAAATGAGCGACAATGTCGTAAGCGCGGTGGGTTCCAGGCCCAGCCACGGTTGATAGAGCTGCTTCAACCCGATCGCTTTCAGCGCCCCTTCGGTCACGCCCCACAACGGGTTGAGGATCAACTGCCAGATGAAACCGATGATGACGACGGATAAGACCGTGGGCATAAAGATCAACGTGCGATAGATCGACCGCGCGCGACCGCCCACAGCGAGCAATCCGGCCAGAAACAAACCGATCGGGTTCTGGACCAGCATGTGAATGATGAAGAACTTGAGGTTGTTGCCCAGCGCATTGAAGAAGGCCGGCGCATACTGCGGATCGGTCAGCAGCGTCTGATAGTTTTGGACGCCATTGAAAACTTCTTGATTGTTGACGTTAGTCGTGAAGAAACTCAGCCGCAGCGAATCGATGAGGGGGATCACCATGAACAACGTATACACGATCACGGCGGGTGCGAGGAATACAAAAATGTGCGTGCGGATCGGGCGTTTGCGAGGTGCGGTGGCGGTCACAGACATGATCGAGCGGCCTCCCTTGTGTGGTAGAGGGCGAAGCATCCAACTAGGTCGAATGCTTCGCCCCGATTACCTTATGCGTTACAGTTTACCACTACTTGGCGGGCTTGTACCACTTATCGAGACCGTCTTGAATTTGCTTGGCGGCTTGTTCAGGTGTCTGCTTGCCGTTGATGACGTTCGCGCTGACAGCCCACAGTTCGTTCTCCAGATTCGGCGTGCCGCGCGACAGAATCTGATACGAGTTGCGGATCGTCGACTTGCACTTATCGCGCCAGCTGATGAACTCCTTCGCCAACGGATCGGTCAAGTTGATCTTCGCGTTCTGGAGCGAGAAGAAGCCGGGCAGGGCATTGCTGTACAACTCGGCGAATTCCGGCGTCGCCACCCATTCGAGGAAGGTCTTGGCTTCAGCGGCGTGCTTGGTCTTGGCGTTCATGCCGATGGCGATGTCGGTGTGATCGCTGATGTAGCAAGTGTCGCCGGCTTTGTCGACGGGCGGCAGGAACGCGCCCATCTTGAACTTGGCCTGCTCATTGAACAGCGAGATTTCCCACGAACCGGCGGGATAAATTGCGGCTTTGCCCAACGTGAACAAGCTCTGCGAGTCGGGATACTTCACCGCTTCAAAACCGGTGGGCATGTACGGCGCCCACGCCGCCAGTTCCTTCCACGTCTGAACGTATGGCGCATCGGTGTACTTGGCCGTGCCCTTGAGCAGCGCCTGGCGGCCTTCTTCACCCTTCCAGTTGTTGGGGCCGATGTTCTGGAAGCCCATCGTCGCGGCCTCCCACTGATCGGCCGTGCCCATCGCCAACGGCGTCCAGGTGCCGTCCTTCTTGATCGCATCCAGCACCTTCATGAACTCGTCCTTGGTCGTCGGCACTTGCAGACCCAACTTGTCGAAGGCATCCTTGTTGTAAATGAAACCATGAATCACCGACGCCATCGGCACGCAGAACACATCCTTGCCATCGTCCGTAATCCACGCGCTCTTCGCCACATCACTGAAGTTGGACATACCCTTCAGATCGTTCAGCGAAGCCAGATAGCCCTTCTGGAACAAGCCCAGCGAATTGTCGAACGGACGGCACGTGATCAAATCACCGGCGCTGCCACCTTCCAACTTGCTGTTCAAGGCCGCATTGTATTCGGTCGGCGCCATCGGCTGGAACACGACGTGAATGTTGGGGTACTTCGCTTCAAACGCCGGAATGATCTTGTCCGACCAGATCTTCAGGTCGTCGTTGCGCCAGCTCTCGATGGTGAGGGTGACCTTCTCGCCCGCGGGCTGCGCGGGTTGAGCCGGCTGCGCGGGCTGCGCCGGTTGCGCGGGCTGCGCAGGAGCAGCGGCGGGCGCGCACGCGCCCACGACAATGGTGATGACCAACAGCAGGCTGACTAAAGCAAACTTACGCATCGTTCTCTCTCCTAAAAAGTGTGTGGGTTTGAAACGGCGCTAATTCCGGTAATTCCAAGTTCAATGCATAGGCCTCCTTCATGGTTCAGATCGGGTCGGCGTCTGCGAACTCCACACCAGACACGCGGCGCCGACGGCACTCGATGCCAACTGTGAACGCACGATCGACAACTGTTGCACGCCTTTCGCCAACACGCGCTGCTCCAACTCGCGTTTGGCGCCCGGCACCAAGAGATCAAAAGCGGCTTGACCCAATCCACCGCCTAACACAAAACGTTCGGGATTCAACACGCCGACACAGACCGCCATCACTTGACCGAGCCAATTTGCGACGCGATCGATCGCGGCACGTGCGGCTGCGTCATTCGATCGAGCAGCGTCCAAGATTTCGGTCGTCGTCAAAGCCGATTGATCTTTCAGGCCCGATCGATACGCGCCGCTGGCCAGCACCTCGCGCATCACCGCGATGAGTCCGCGCCCTGACACGACTGTTTCCGCACAGCCCTTGAGGCCGCACGTGCACACATAGCCGTTGACGGGATCGAGCGACAAGTGACCCAACTCGGATGCACTGTTGGTTGCGCCATTGACCAGCGCCCCATTCACGATCACGCCTGCACCCAAACCCGAGCCGATCGTCAAATACACAAAGTCGTTGCAGTTGCGGCCTGCACCCAACATCTGCTCGCCAATCACACCCGCATTGGTGTCCTTTTGCAGCCAGATCGGCACACCCACGGTGAGACGTCGGCGCAGTTCCGCCGCGAGGTGAACTTCGCGCCAGCCTAAATTCACTGCATCGCGCACCGCGCCGCTGATCGGATCGACTTGCCCCGGCGAGCCAAGACCAACGCCAGTTACGGGACGCGGGGCGTGTTGGAGCAGGGTATTGATTTGCGCCGCGATCCGATCGAGTACTGCCGACGGGCCGTCGGCCGCGTTTGTCGCATCGGTCTGCGCATCAAGACTGTGGCCGTCTCGATCGATCAACACCGTCGCGATCTTCGTCGCGCCCAAATCAACGCCGATGGCTAGGTCTAACATGGGTTGCATGGTCATTCGTAGGGGCGAATCTGTGTGCTCGCCCTAGGCAGACACATAGGTCTGCCCCTACGCCTTGGAAATTAAATATGCGGATTGCGCGGCCGCCACTTGGCGATCAACGCTTCATTGTGCTCGGCCGCGCCCGGTAAATTGGAACTGGCATACACGGGTACTTCGACATTTTGCAGCGTGAGGTGATAAGCGACCTCGGTGATTAGCGCGTTCCAGATCAACGCGCCGATCACGGTCGAACTCGGTCCGACTCGCCACGGCGAACCGTCGAGGGCGATCAAACTATCGCCGGGTTGGCCGCCGTTATCGATCGCATAATCGGTTACATCCAGCAAACGCTGGCCTAGCTTCGACAATGGCGCGATTTGGGCATAAGCCTGCGAACACACCGCCACTGTGATCAAGCCCCGTTCTTTGGCGAGCTGGGCCATCTCGACGGGCAACTGATTCACGCCGCTGTTGGAGAAGACAAACAGCATCTCACCGGCTGTGGGCCGATAACGCTCGAGAATCAATCGGGCCAGGCCGGGTGTGCGCTCCAGTTGGCTGCTCAGCAGCGTGCCTTCGTGCAGCATCAAACCTGACGATAACATCGGCACGACGTTGGCCAGTCCGCCCGCGCGAAAATGTCCTTCTTCCGCCAACAAATGCGAGTGGCCTGTACCGAACGTGAAAATGCGCCGATCATTCAACACCGCCTCGGTCATCGCGGCTGCAACCTGCTGCAATTGCGCGCGCTGACTATCCAGTACGCGCTGCTGCAGCACCGCGATGTGAGCGAAGTAGTCGTTGAGGCCGCTGCCGATCGTGCTCAAGTTCATTCCTTCTTGCGCCGCCGATTAATCGGCGTGCAGTTCAGCCTGAAACACATACTTGTCGCCGCGATAGATCGACTCAACCGTTTCAAACGGGCGACCATCGCGTCCGTAGGTGGTGCGATGAATGTGCAGAACGGGCGTGCCTTTACGCACGCCCAGCAACTTGGCTTCGGCCGCAGGACATTCGATCGCGGCCAGCTGCTGTTCGGCCCGGGCGGGCTGGATGTTGTAGGTTTTGCGCAGGATGTCATACAGCGAACGCCCGTCGAGCTTCTCGTTGATCAGATCATGGCAGACCGCGTCCGGCAGATAGGCCGTCTCGACAGCGACGGCTTCGCCATCGGCCAGGCGCAGACGCTTCAAGAGCACCACGCATTCGCCGGACTTGATCTGCAGGGCGCGGCTGATATTAGGCAGGGCCGACATCGTTTCGAGTTGCAAGACTTGGGCGCTGGGCCGTTTGCCGCGCGCCTGCATATCCTGGGTGAAGCTAGTTAAACTGGTCAAACGCTGTTCGATGCGTGGATAAGCTACAAATGTGCCGCGCCCCTGTGTGCGGGTCAACCGCCCTTCAACGACGAGTTCGGCAATCGCCTGCCGCACGGTGATCCGACTGATGGTGAACTGTTCGCACAATTCACGTTCTGAGGGCAGCTGCGTGCCGGGCAGCCATTCGCCACTAGTTATATGATCGTCGAGGACGGCCTTGAGCTGCTGATACAATGGGAGAGGATTGTGTTTGCCCAGCATGGCGGCTCCCGGCTGAGTATGACATGTTATAATAGGTTATAACCAGTTGCAGTATACACCCGATTTGGGCGTTGTCAATCATCGTTCTGAAAGGCACAGGAGGCTAGCGTGACATCCATTTTGCAGAGTGAGATCAACGAACAGCCGTCAGCGGTGCAGCGCTTTTTGGAATCGGAGAGTGGCACGGCCGATCGGCTGGTGGCGGCGATCGGGCAGCGCGATGTCCAGTATGTGCTGATCGCGGCGCGCGGAACTTCGGATAACGCGGCCCGTTACGCGCAGTATGTGTTTGGCGCGTTCAATCACTTGCAGGTCGCGCTGGCAACGCCGTCGCTGTTTACGCTGTACGAAGCGCCGCCGCAGATGACGGGTGCATTAGTGATCGGTATCTCGCAATCGGGTCGTTCGCCCGATATCGTCAGTGTGCTTGAGACGGCTCGCGTGCAAGGCCGACCGACCCTAGCGATCACCAATGTGCCCGATTCGCCGCTGGCCCGCGCCGCCGAATGGATGCTGCCGTTGGGTTGCGGCGAAGAGAAAGCGGTGGCCGCCACTAAGACCTACACGACATCACTCGCCGCATTAGCCTTGCTCTCGACGGCGTTGAGCGGCGACACCGATCGACGCACGGCGTTGATGGGCGTGCCGGAGTTGATGCAGATGACGCTCGACGGGCTGGAGCAGAGTGTGGGCCGCATCGAGCGCTATCGGTACGTGGGGCGCAGTGCCGTCATCGGACGTGGCTTCAACTACGCGACGGCGTTTGAAGTGGCGTTGAAGGTTAAAGAACTGACCCGCGTCGTCACCGAACCGTACTCCTCAGCCGATTTCCTGCACGGACCGATCTCCGTGATCGAGTCGGGATTTCCGTTAATCGTGGTGTCACCTAGCGGCCGCACGTTGAACGATCTGCGCACCTTTTCTGCTGAGGCCAAACGACGCGGTGCGGAGTTGATCGCCATCACCGACGACGATGATCTACTGACACAGGCGCAGACGCCGCTGCCGCTGCCCTACGGTGTGCCGGAGTGGCTGTCGCCGCTGGTGGCGATTTTGCCCGGTCAGTTGTTTGCGATGCATCTGGCTGCGGCGAAAGGCCTCAACGTCGATCAGCCGGTAGGGTTGACGAAGGTGACGGAGACGCGATGAATGACGAGTAACAAGTAACGAGTAAGATGTGTTGTAGGCTGCGTGATTGAGGATCGGGCGCTGAGAGAGGGTTTAGTCTCAGCGCCCGAGGTGTTTTTGTACGCTGGCCTTCTAGCACTGTCCTACATGAATTCCCAAACCAGTGTCATTCTGAACGTGCGTAGCGAGTGAAGAATCTCGGCCATAACTAGCGCTAGATGCTTGCCGGATAGAGATGCTTCGCTTGGCACCGTTGGCGCGTGCTCAGCATGACAGCCTGACTTAAGTCGACCAAGACTTCTTACGGAATGATCAACTGTTGTCCGACAATGACGCCGAAGCTAGTGAGGTTGTTGGCTTGCATCAGTGCGGGTAGTTGCACGTTGAAGCGCTCGGCAATGGCGAATAACGTATCGCCAGGTTGCACGACGTAGAGGCGCGGACCGGACGGTGTCGGCGTGGCGGGCGTGATGATCACGCCGAGGCCGCGCAGCGCCACAATCGCTTCGCCGCCGTCAGGTTTGACCGTCAACGCCTTCAGGAATTCCTGCCGCGCACCAGTGGTATCGCCTACGCCTTGCAAGAAGAAGCCCAGATTGACGTGCGCGCTGTACAGCTTGTTGAGCCAATCGAGATTGTTAGGTTGCAGGATCAGCAATTGCTCAATCGCGCGGATGGCTTCCGGCCAGTTCTTGGCCGCCCAGTAACTATCGAGCGAGGCCGTAAGCAGCGCCACCGGATCGGGCGTCGGCGTCACGTTCGGCGGCAGCGGAGTTGGCGTCGTCGTCTGAGGTGCAATCGTCGCTGGTTGACTCGTCGGCGGGAGCGGAATGCCCACGCTGTCTGGTATCGTCTGAAGCGGCGCGTACGGCGAAGTGTACAGTGTCAAATCGAGTGCGAGGCTGGCAAAGGTCTGCCCAGTGGTGATGTTGACGGTGTTCAGCGCCAGCCCCTTCACGCCTAATTCGTTGAGGGCGCTGACATACCGCACCAGATCGTACGAGATACCCTGCACCTTCAACTTTGCGTCAGTGACGGTGTAAAGTGGCTTAGGGCCTTGTGCGGGCGTGACTTGTGTTTGAAAGTCGATGATGGCGACGCCGCTGTTCGACGCCTTCTGATACAGCGCATCGACGATCTGACTAGCTTGATAATCGGGCAGGAAAATCTTCAGCGAATCGCTGAGCGTGGCTTGCGCGGCGACGAGTTTCTTTTGCAGCGACTCAGGTGATTCACCCTGCACGCCTTGCGTCTTGGCGAGTTGATCCCGCGCCGCTTGCAGATCGGCGGCGGCGCTATTATTGCTTTTCACGGCTGGCATGATCGACGTAGTGATGACCAGCAGCAACCCCAACGCCATCACCACGATGAGGAACACGGCCAGCACCGTCGCCAGATTCTTGCTCAGCGTTTCGCGCAGATTACCGGGCAATTTCATGGCGACGCCACCTTCAGTTCGACGATGATGACGAACTCCACCGGCCAGAATTCGGGCGTAGGCGGCGGTTGCAGGACAAACCGATCGGCGAGTGGCGCGATCGGGGGCAACCACCGGAGCGCTGAGAGCGGTGCGGCTCCGGCGCTGAGGCTCGATCCGCCGCCAATTGACGACGACGGCGAATGAATGATCTGGAACGGGGCAGGTGGCGCGCACGGATCGGGCAACGACGATACTTCGTTGACGGTGACGCTGTAAACGGCGGTCGGCCCATAGACCAACTGCTGATTCACGATCTTCGAAACGGCTGGGCCGTCGGCTTTGGCCGTGAAACAGATGGCCGTAGCATAATTGCCGGGTGTTGAGGAATAATCGTCTTTGAAATCTATAAACTCGCCATTCAGCGTTGTCGTAATCGCCGTATCGACGCCGAGCGCCAGATCGGACGTGTAGATCACATACGATCGATTCTGCTTGGCGTTGAAGACGATCTGATCGACATCGCCGTTGGGATAGAAGTTGTGCTGCTGAGTCTGATTGATCGCGATCGGCGTAGGCGTCACGTCGTCGGGTTCGTAGACATCGCGCAGATCGGGCGGCACGGTCGGAGTGGCGGTCGGCGTTGGCGATGGACCGAGCGGCGGCGTGGCCGTTGGCACATACTCTTCCATCACCAGTTGATAAGTCTTCGTCGGCCCGTATTGGCCCCGATTGGTGATCCGTGCCACAGCGATCACGTCGGCGTCGGTGACCTGGAACGTCACTTCGGAGGCGAGCGTGCCCGCTTTGGCATCGTCGTTGGTGTAGACGTTGCTGCCGACGTTGACCGTGAGGAAAGTATCGACGCCCGCCGCGAGGTCGGTGGTGTAGATGCGATAGAAACGCCCTGTCTTCGCCAGCCAATTCACCTGATCGACATCGCCGTCCGGATAAAAGTTGTGTACCTGCGGCTGCGCGATCAAGATCGGTTTGGGCGTTGTATCATCAGGTTCGTAGGCATCGCGCTGATCGGGCGGTGGCGTGGCTGTCGCCGTCGGTGTTGGGGTTGGCCCCGGTGTCGGCGTCGGCGTCGGGACGACTTCTTCCACTACCAATTGATAGCGCATCGCCGGACCGAATTGCCCCCGATTGGTCACGCGCACGATCACGTTTACGTCGGCTCCGGTGTTTTGGAACGTGACTTCAGACGCGAGTGTGCCTGGCTTAGCATCATCGTTGTTGTAAGCTACATCGCCGACGCTAACCGACAAGAATGTATCAACGCCCGCCGCCAGATCGGTGGTGCTAATCCGATAGTAGCGGCCGCTCTTCGCGATGAACGTCTCGGTGTCCACATCGAGGCTGGGAAAGAAGTTGTGCAACTGCGGCTGACCAATGCTGATGGGCTTGGCCTGCGCCACGGTGTTGTCTGGTTCAAACTCGTCGCGCAGATCGGGCGTCGGCGACGGCGTCAGTGTGGCCGAGATCGTACCGGCGCCGGTCAGTGTGGCGGTGACGGTCGGGGTGGCCGTGCGCGTGATGACGGGCGTTGGCTGTACGCGAATCGATTGCACGATCACGCGATTGAATTGATTGGACTGCTCCAGCCCGCGCGCATAGTTGATGACGTCCGATTCGCTGGCCGCGTGCCCGCCAATCGTGAGTCGGTTGTCGGCACTGTTCAGCGTATCGATCTCCACGAGGCTGGGATCGTAATTGCCGAGGGCCGCCATCAAACTCGGCCAGTTGGGGCGCGCACTGCCGATCTGCGGCGCAATGGCGCTGATCTGCGTCGTCTGTGAGACCACGTCCGACAACTGCGCGTTGATCTGCAGCATCTGCGGATTGGGCGTGGGCACGACGCTCAACTGCTTGTTGACGGTGTCGAAATCCGAATTGATGCGCTGGGTGTCGGTGCGGATGGCGTTGCCGATGAGGATCAGCGGCACGAACAGGAACGCCAGCCCAAACACCATCAGCCACAGGATCAGCGTGCCGCGGCCGATGCGCGGCAACGATCGCACGGGGCGCGTCGACGTGCTGGCCGTGGTGGTCGGCTTGGGAGCCGAAGGCGGATTGGTCTTACCGGCAGGTGATCCCATTGCGAGTTATGCTACCACAAAGCCAAATCAGAGACAATTTTACAGATTGTTTCTTACGGTGTCGGCACGGTCAATTCTTGTCCGGCATAAATATCCGGGCTGGTTAGATCATTCGCCGCCATCAACGCTTCCAAGGTCACGCCAAACTGCGCAGCCAACGAGAACAATGTATCGCCGGGCTGCACCACGTACTGCCGTTTGCCATCGGGTGCGGCGATCAACGTCGGCAGCGGACTAATCTGGGTCGCCGCTGCGATCAGATCGGGTTGCAGCAACTCCGCGCGCAATTGCCGAATCGCTGCGGGCTTGAGTACCAACGCATCCTGCGGCGGATTCGAATCGACGTGCAGCGCCAGCGTCATATCGGGCGCGACAGTGAGCCGATAGATGTGATCAGACCCGATCGCTGATCCCAACTGAACGAGTTGCATCAACTGTTCGGATGTGAGATTGGTCTTGATCGAATCGCCCAGCGTTTGAAACAGCGGACCTGCTTGCGCTAACAACTGCGGCAGCAAGTTCGCCTGCAGCACCTTATCGCGTACCGCCATGATCACTTGTTGCTGCCGCCCCATTCGCTCGAAGTCGCCTAGCGCGCTGTGCCGGGTGCGCGCATACTTCAACGCGAGGCGACCGTCCATGTGCTGACGGCCCGCCGGGATGTAGAGCGGTTCGTAGCCGTAACCGGAATCGGGATAGAGCGGATCGTCGATCGTTTCGGGCACGTCCACGTCGATGCCGCCGATCAGATCGATCACACGTTCAAAGCCGCCGAAGTTCAAGCGAACGTAGTATTGAATCGGCAGATCCAGCACCGCTTCGACCGTCGCCATTGCTAGCGCCGGGCCGCCCCCCGGATAACCTTCGGCATCGCCGTAAAAATGCGCGGTGTTGATCTTGGCCTCGCGATTGAGTCCCGGAATCGTGACCCACACATCGCGCGGAATCGACAGCAATGTGACGGTGCGCGAGACCGGCTCAACGCTCAACACCAACATGGTGTCCGTGCGCCACGGACCACTTTGTTGTTCACGCTCGTCGATGCCGAGCAGCAGAATGTTGACGCGCTCCCGGCCTGACCATGGCGCAATACCGGGCGAAGCCGGTTGCTCGATCGCGACGGTATCGAATTCGCGCGTAGCACCGCGCGTGGTGTTGAAGATGGCAACAGCGGCGACGCCTAAGACCAACATCGCCGCCACCCAGATCAGCGGTGCGCGGCGAGGCGGACGCGCTTGACGAGACGATGACATGAGTTCTGCTCCGCGTATGATGCGGGCATTATAGCACGTTGGAATCGTCACTTACAGTGGAAACAACGTGGCGAAGGGATTGTAGAGCAGGGCGATCAACGCTCCGAGGCACAGGAAGGGCGCATACGGAATCTGCGCTTTGGCCTGCCAACGCCGTGCGACGACGAGCCAGCCCACCGCGACGCCGCCCGCCACCACGCCGATCAGTAACGCCCATAACACATGCGGGAACCCAAAGAGTAAACCGATCAACGCGGCCAATTTCACATCGCCGCCGCCCAGATCGCCGGGGCGCAGCCACGCCGCCAACCAGAAGATCGCTAGTCCAAATGCTGCGCCGATCAGCACCCAGGCGACATTAGCCTGCGCGATGAATAACTGCCAGAGCACGACGGTCACGGCGGCTGGATAGATGACAGCATTGAGCACCAACCGATATTTCAGATCGGTGACGGCGACTAAGATCAACACCGCGCCGATTAACGCCAGCCACACGCCCGGCCACGTCATGCCAAACCGTAGCGCCGCATAGGCGAACAGCAGCGCGGTCAGCACCTCGACCGCGAGGGCCAACGGGTTCGATCGGGTTGGCCGCGCGACCGCGAGGGTCAACCGCGGTTGCAAGTTCGGCGGCACCAGTGACTTATCGATTGCAAAGCGCGGCACATAATCGGCGGCCCAGTTAATGAGGCTGCCCGTCAGGAAGCCGGCTAGCGTGCTTAAAAAAATCAACATGCTTATCTCGATCCCGATTTCCCCGCTCCGCGACCGCGAGGCCGCAGGTTGCGAGCGATTTATGCGTATCAGTTCTTGCGGCGTTCTTCTTTGAAGCGGCGCAGGATGTTGCGCGCCGTGTTCAGCATGTCGTCGATGGCGAGTTCCGGCATACCCTTGCACAACGCTTCCAGCGAAGCCAGCGATGTGTCTTCTTCGGCGAACAGGCTAGCCAGATCACCCAGCGGGTTGTTGGCATCAATGGTCTCTTCGTCTTCCTCTTCTTCTTCCTTCTCTTCCTCTTCCTGGCCGGGCTGTTTCTCGTCTGGCTTGTTTTCCTGGCCGGGCTCGGCCCCGGCAACTGCGCCTTCTGGTCCCGGCCCGCCGCCGATCATGCCTTCATCCAGTTGCACATCGGCCAGCAGCTCTTCCAAATCGGCTTCTTGATCTTCACCAGCTGCCTCGCCCGTGGCAGATACCGACCGCGCACTGAGCCGCGTGGCTACCACCAACCCAATAGCGATGAACATCGGCAGGACGGCGATGGCCAGCGCAAAGATGATGCCTTCCTGACTGAAGATCGATGCCAGCAGCGACTGCTGGCCGCCGGGCAGACTCAACGCCTGCGTCAGCGCATCCAAGTGTTCGCGCGCGGTAGCGTCAATCGTTTCGGCTTGCAGCGCGACGAGCAGCGAATTGACTTCCGCGCGATCCCAACCGTTCAACGCGTTTTCGGCTTGAGTGAGATCGCGGTCGTACCAATACCGATCGGCCACCAGCTGCACAAAGGTCTTTTGATTCTTCGCGCTCATCTCCCACGGATCAGAGTTCGTCCAACGCACCGGCCACAACCACCAACCGATGACGATCCAACCAATCAACACGCCCGCGATGAGATACGCCCACTTGGGGATGCGGCCAACCCGATCGGTCAAGCTGACCCGTCGAGTCGGGCGGCGCGATCGGCCTTTTCGCGACGACGTTTCCAGCGCTTCTAATTCGCGCAGGGGATCATCGTCCACGTTGAAAATCGCGGCGAGTTCGTCTGGTTTTAAGGGTGAACGACCCGGTGTCGGTGACATAGGCGATCCAAAGACTGTGAATTAAATCAAACTGCGGACGAGCGGCGGCACAAAGATAAAGGCCACGCCGCCCATCATCAACATGATCGATAGGTAATAGTTGATCTTGATCAGATGCGACCCTTCACTGGCTGTGATCGCGAACGCATTGATCACCGACAAAATGAAGAGCATGCCGATCGTGACGGTGGTCAGAAAACTGATCTGCGGTGTGCTGAACGAAAACATATTGCCCAATCCCAACGACGCCTCAGCGTCAGCGCCGCTATTCATGGTCGCCATCGCTTCCTGCATGCGCACGCCGAACTGCTCCAGCACGGTCAGCAGGAAGACCATCAACGCGCCCATCACGCCGTGCATGACCATGGTCAGCCACGCAAAGGTTGCGCCGACGCCCTGACGCTGCGTGCGCAGCATGGCGGTCTTCATCGCGAAGTCGCTGGTCACGTTACCAGCCGTTTCCGGATCGCCGCCCAGATTGACGGCTTCGTAGAACACGCCCACCGATTGCTTCGCCAACAAACTGCCCGTTTCTATGCCGAACGTCTGCCAGCACAACAGCGGCTTGCCGTATGACTTCAAGCGCAAGTCCAGCATGCGGATGTCGTCTTGCAGCACTGGGAACGAATCCAACTTGATCGAAGCGATGGCTTCCTTCAGTGTCGTGCCGCGCGACGTCGCCGTGCCGCCCACCGATCGGAAGAACGCGGCGATCTCTTCGTCTTTCTTGCGCGTCAGGTTGTCGAACTTGTTGGCCGTGATGCCAATCGGTAACAACACCGCGGCGCCGATGATCAACACCAGTCCCGTCGGCACGCCCAGCACGCCCAACAGGAGCATCGCCACAATACTGGTCGGTGCGAGGCTCAGGAACAGTTTGCGCGCCCGGCGCTGCAACTTGGAGCCATTTTTCAGCGGCACACTGATGGTTTCCTGCGGGCCGGAGCGGAACAGAATCCACGCTACGCCAAAACTGGCGGCGATGGCGATCATGACCATCATCAACATCGCCACGGTGCCTAGATCGTAGATCATCGACGAGACCATGTTGATGATGACAATCAGCGCGGCCGAAATGGTCATGGCCACGTAGCCATCGTTCCACTTCTTCAGACTTTCCAGCCGCCGCATATAGTCGTTCTCGTAGTGATCGCCCTGCACACCAGCTTCGCGGCGCAGGAAGGCGGCCAACGGCTCGCCGGAGCGTAACGCATCCGACAGGCGCAGCAGGAACGTTTTGGTCTCGTTGGCCTTGGTCTTCTCGCCGACTAACCGCACCGCGTCGGGATAGTTGTAGCGCAAGTTTTCCGCCACTTCGTGGATGCTTTTGAAAAACTTGGCGGTAGGGCAGGCCAGTTGACGCGCCAACTCGAACACGCGGCTGCGCGAAACACCCGCCGCCGACGTCGCCGACATGTACGTCAACTGAAAGAAGAGATCGAAACTGCTGATTTCTTCAAAGTAGTCCTTGACGTTGCGCTTCGGCGAGGACGGCGAAGACATCGTAGAAGTTTTTGAGCTTTCGATCGACATGGAGCCTCTGCAAGATTTTGGCCCGCCGCTTCAGTTCGGTGTAGATGACTTTCTTCTTGAAGGGCGGAATGCCGCGCCTAAGCGCGATTTTTTCTTCCAACACGAAGCTGTTCATAAAACCCGGAAACTCAAACGTGTCGGTGGCCGGATTCCACCGGAACGTTTCTATAAACGAGAAACTTTCACTGACCGGATCGTAACCGACGATCTCGTTGATGCTCATGATACGGCGAGCCATGCCTTTGCCCGCGATACGGACGGCGGACTGAATCAGCACGATGTCCAAACTATCCACATAGGTCTTGGGAATGTTGATCGGGTTACCGGTGAGACGCTGAATCAACTTCTCGACGTTGGAGGCGTGGAAAGTGCTCATCACACCGTGACCAGTCTGCATGGCCTGAAAGGCGATTGCCCCTTCTTCACCGCGGATCTCGCCCACGATGATACGGTCGGGGCGTTGCCGCAGCGCTGCTTTCAGCAGATCGAACATGCCCACTTCAGCGCCGGTGTTGTCTTTGGCCGAACCGCGCGTCGTTTCGCGAATCCAGTTGGGATGCGGCACGATCAGTTCCGGCGTGTCCTCGATGCTGACGATCTTTTTGTCAGGGCGGATGAAGGTCGTGATGGCGTTCATCGTCGTGGTCTTGCCGGACGCCGTGGCGCCTGCGACGAACATGTTCAAGCCTTCTTCCAGCACAAACGACAGATAGGAGGCCATCATATAATCCATCGTGCCGTATTCGATCAGTTCGAGCACGCTGGTGGGTATGCCGGAGAATTTACGGATGGTAAAGTTGCTGCCGCGCTTGCTGACGTCGGTGCCGTACACGATGTTGATACGGGAGCCGTCCGGTAAGGAGGCATCCACGATCGGGTTGCGGACCGTCACCGGCCGCTTGATCCATTCGCCCATCCAGATCACGAATTGATCGAGATCGTCTTCGGTGTCGAAGGTGATGGCCGCTTCGACGCTCTTGAAAATCTTATGCTCGATGAAGATGTGGCCGATGCCGGAGCAGCTGATGTCTTCAATGTACTTGTCCAGCAGCATCGGCGCGAGCAGGGCGAAGCCGACTTTGTCGCGCAGCAAAATGTACTTCAGCGCTTCCAGTTCGCGCGGCGTGACTTTAACTCTGTTCGGCGTGCCGTTGAGGCTGATACTCGCATCGATGGCCTTCAACAGCGCGGCTTCTTTCTCTTCTTTGGTCTCGGCCGCCCCGATCGTTTCTACCCAGTCCAACAGTTTCACTTCCACCTGTGGAATGATGGCATCCAGATCGACGGTGAGATGCGGCTCGATCGGGATGTAGCGATCGCGCGCGCCTTTGGGATCGGGATAGATGTGAATGAACAGGCCGCCCTCAGCCGTGGGATAGATCAAGTTGCGCTCTTCCATGTCGAGCATATCGCGCGAGAGTTTGGAATAATAATCGGGCACGCCGATCTCATCGAAGGGCAGCGTATGCAGATAGTCGGCCAGCATCGGCGAGTTCATCGCGGCCTCAAGCAGCTGCTTGGGCAGGATCGAGCGCAGGCGGCACTGCGGACCGTGGTCGCAACCGCGCTGGCTGTAATCGGCGGTGAACGGCAGATCGATGCGTGGCATGTAACCCCCACCCCGACCCTCCCCCGTCAAGACAGGGGAGGGAGGAGGTTATCCTTTCGCCTTGTTCAACGGGATGACGCGGATGCCCCAGCCCGGTTCCACTTCAAAGCTGACGATATTACCAGTGGTTTGCTCGGCTCCGCGCACTTTGGTCACTTCCAGCGTCTTGACCAATTTGTTGCCCGCTTCTTCCGTGCGCAGCTGTAAGTGCGCGTCACACAGCGAGCGGATACGCGTCAGCAGTTCGCGCGTCAGACCGTGCGAGTGAATGATGACGATGACGGTCGTGCCAGCACCACACAACCGCTTGCTGTCTTCAAAGAAGCCCAGTACTTCTTTGTCGGATGACGCCGGAATCGACGAGGTGAGCGAATCGACGAAGATCATGTCGCGGCCCTTCTCGTTCTTCATGGCGTTCAACAGCATGGGCGGCGCGTCCTTGCCTAAGCGCGACGTCTCGATGGGGAACACGCGCAGCTTATCGAGCAGCATGTAATCGAGGACGTCGAGGTTAAGACTGCGCATTTGCTTGACCAGGCTCTTGACGCTGTTTTCGCTGGAGAACAGCGACAACTTGTAGCCCTCAACCAACGAACCGTGCATCATCTGCTGCGACAACACCGATTTGCCGGCGCCTGAATCGCCCTCGATCAGCGTCAGCGAGCCGAAGGGCACGCCGCCGCCCATCTTGTTGTCGAGGTCGTAGTTACCCGTGGAGATCAGTCGGGTGGATTTGTCATCCTCGCTGACCAGCAGCGGCTTGAGCTTGGTGATCAACTCCACCGGGCCAAAGGGCTTGATCAGGAAGTCGTCGACACTGGAGCCAGGGCCGATTTCCAGATTCTCCAACTGGCTCTCGTCGGCGATCATCAGGATGCGGATCGCTTCGGTGGAAGGATCCTTGCGGATCTTCTTGGCGACATCGTTGCCCTTGGCGTTGGGCAGCTTGAAATCGACCATCACCAGATCGGGCTGCTCGCGGCGGGCCTTCTTCTGTCCGTCGGGGCCGTCAGTGGCGACGATGACGGCGTAGCCCTCTTCTTCGAGCGGGTAGCGCATCAACTCGATGAGTTGCAGGTCGCTTTCAATGATAAGGAGTTTCTTTTGTTTTTGTGGCATGGAAGGTCAATTCACAATACGTCGTGCATAGTTCAAAGCCAGGCGGTGAGTAGGGCATGTGCCCTACTTTGCCTCTCTTTACCGCTCATACAGTAACATAGACATAGGGGGGCGGGGGTTTCAGGTGGGTTAAGAGAGTATTGCAGGGATCAGGCGAAATTTTGACATTTGCGGGCGGGGGGGAGTCCAAGACTGTCTGGCGGTTGAAAACCGGCAGACTTTCGTCCGCCTTGAGCGTGAATCAACGCGGCGTGTGAATAAACAACCGCCGCCGGAGAATCCCCTCCGACGGCGGCTGACTATGAACGATCAACTTTAGACAGCCTCAGTCCTCACGCGCGGTGAACCCAAACCCGATCGCCCACAACACGGCCTTGACGCGCAGCAACAATTCTTTGGCTTTCACCGGCTTGGTCAAAAACTCCACTGCGCCTGAATCGAAACCCTTCAAGCGATCTTGTACGCGATTGGCGAACTTATAGGCCTCTTTCACGTCCTCATCGATGCCGCCCTTGGCCGTTAGCATCAGCACGCCGATGTGAGCCGTGTCCGGATCGGCCTTCAGCCGTTTGGTCGCGCTGAACCCATCGAGTTCGGGCATCATCACGTCCATGATGATCATGTCGGGTTTCCACTCGCGCGCTTTGCGCAAGCCTTCCACGCCGTTGCGGGCCGTCTCGACAATGTAGCCTTCTTTCTTGAGCACGGCCGAAATAATGGTCAACTGCGGCAGATCGTCGTCTACACACAGAACTCTAGCGTTGGCCATTACGCACCTCCCACCGCCGCTTGAGCCAACTGCTCCCAGCGTGGATTTTGATAGAAGGCTACAACGCGGGCGATCTCGGTTTCAAACGCCTTCAACGATTCAGGTGCGCCCGTCAAATTGCCTTGCTCGCCCATCGTTTCGAGCTGCTGTCCGGCGTCACGCGCTAGCAGGCCGCCCAACGTCCCCATGACGCCCTTCAAGCGATGCGCCTTGGCTTCGACCTCTTTGGAATCGCTCCCGCGCACAGCCTGACGTAGCGCGTCGAGTTCACTCGGCACTTCTTCCAGCGACAACGCGACTGCGTCGCGTAGAATGTCCACATCGTCCCCCACCGTTTCCAAAGCCTCTTTCAGATTAACCGCTGCTGGTTCATCAGCGGATACTGCTTTTGGGCTGGCCGCGCTGGAGGCTTGAGTACCCGTGTCCGCCATCAACGGTTCAAGCGCTTTATTCAACTCGTCGATGCGCACTGGCTTGGTCACGTAGCCATCCATGCCGGAGGCAAAACACTTGTCATGATACTCTTTTGTCGCAAAGGCCGTCATCGCCACGATGATGATGTGGCTGTTCAGCGTCTGTTCCTTTTCGCGAATGGCGCGCGTGGCTTCCAGACCGTCCATCTCCGGCATCGACACATCCATCAGGATCAGATCGAACGGCGCACTCTTGGCGTGAGCCTGCTCAAAGGCCTTTAAGGCTTCCAGACCGTTGACTGCCAGCGTCACCGAATGACCGGCTTTCTTCAAACTGGACTTGGCGATCATCTGATTCGTGGGGCTATCCTCCGCCACCAAAATGCTGAGCGGGCGCGGCCAATTGCTCGGCGCGGCTGCGGCCACCGGCGCGGCTTGTTTCGCCGTCATCAACTTGAGCGCGAAGTGGAAGGTGCTGCCTTGCCCCATTACACTCTCTGCCCAGATGCGGCCTTGCATCAACGTCACGAATTGCTTCGCCATCGCCAGGCCCATCCCCAGCCCGCCGTAACGCCGCGTCGCCGAATTATCCGCTTGCTGGAACGGCTCGAAGATCGTCTCCAGCCGATCGGGCGGGATGCCGATACCGGTGTCTTTGACGCTGAAGTGCAGCTGCACTTCGTCGCCTACCCGATTGTCCACCTCAACCCGAACGGTGATCTCGCCGCGTTCGGTGAACTTGATGGCGTTGCCAATGAGGTTGTCCAGAATTTGCCGCAGTCGGTTCGAATCGCCGATCAGCGTATGCGGCACTTGCGGCGCGAAGCCGGTGCTGAACTTCAAGCCCTTCTCGTTGGCGCGCGTCGCCATGATCTCGGCCACCCGCTGGAATGGCTCCGCCAGATCAAAGTCCTTGGGATGCAGTTCCAACTGACCCGCTTCGAGTTCTGAAAACTCGATCACGTCGCTGATCAAACTGAGCAGGGCGTTGGAGGAACTTTTAGTCGTGTTCAAATAACCTTGCTGCTCGTTGGTCAGATCGGTGTTGACCAGCAGATCGGTCATACCGATGATTTCGTGCAGCGGCGTGCGCAGCTCATGGCTCATGTTCGCCAGGAAATCGCTGCGCGCTTTCTGCGCGTGAGCCAATTGATTGCGCAGCTGCGCCAGTTCGGCTTGATAGCGTAGCACTTCGGCTTGATCCGAGCCGCTGGTTGACGTGTGCCCGTTGGCGACTTCTTTAACTTTGCTCACTAGCGCGCGTGGATCATACGGCTTGATCAAGAAGCTGGCCAGACCCGCGCCCGATGGCATCTCGGCCGCTTCGTCGGCGGTAGGCATCAACACGATCGGGATGTGAACGGTCTGCGGATCGATCTTCAATTTGCCGCATGCTTCGAAGCCGTTCATGCTCGGCATGACGGTATCGAGCAGGATCAGATCCGGTTTGTCCTGCGCGGCTTTGAACAGGCCCTCGCGGCCATCGGCGGCTACGCTGACTTGATACCCTTCACGCTCCAACAGCAAGCGCGCTTTGAGTGCTTCAGTACGGCTATCGTCTATGATAAGAATTTGCTTGGACATAAGTCCGCCTCGCAAAAAAGAATGACATCAAAATAATGACTGGACAACAACATCGAACGGTGATGCGGCGTGTGCTACGACTGTTGAGCAACCGCCTTAATTGCTGGCCGCAGGCGGAAATTTGATCTGAGCCACTTGTCGAACTTTCGTCACCAGTTCAGCCTGAATCGCCTCGAACCCTTTCACACTCAACGCGCTGGGCTTCTGCACGATCTCCAATGCGCCGACCAGCAGAATGTCCAATCCTTGCCGGATCATTTCCTGGCGCGAGATTGTGCTGACTACGACGATGGGCGTGGGCATCTCAGCCATGATGCGGCGGGTGGCCTCGTGACCATTCATGCGCGGCATGTTGATGTCCATGGTGATCACATCGGGCCGCAGCTGCGCCGCCAGTTCCACACCTTCGGCGCCGTTCGTGGCTTCCCCCACTACCTGAATATCCGGTGAGCTGTTGAGCATCATCGTAATCGCTTCGCGAGCAGTAGCAGAATCGTCAATAACTAACACTCGTATCACGGCTTGGCTCCTTGTGGCCGACTTAAATCGCTCGACCCTAAACTAAGCAGTCACCAACAAGCTTTGAATCATCGGCGCCATCTTGTCGAGCGGGATGACGTGTTGCACCGCGCCCAAGGCAATGGCTTCTTTGGGCATACCAAACACCACACAACTGGCTTCGTCTTGCGCCAGCGTAGTCGAACCAGATTGGCGCATTTGCTGCATGCCTGCCGCGCCATCTGACCCCATGCCGGTCAGAATGACGCCCAACGCTGCCGGACCATAGGCATACGCGACGGATTGAAATAGCGGCGTTACTGATGGCCGGAATCCGCCGACCGGATCGCTCTTGCTCAGGTTTATCTTGCCAAAGCGATCGACTTGCAAATGATGATCGTCGGGCGCGATGTAAGCAACGCCGGGCTTTAAGCGCTCGCCTTGTTCGCCCACCTTCACTTGAATCTGACATGCATCGTTCAGCCAGTCGGCCAGGCCGCTGACGAACCCAAACGAAATGTGCTGCACGATCACGATCGGTACGGGGAAGCTGGCCGGCAAACCAGTCAGCACTTTGTGCAGGGCGGCCGGTCCGCCGGTCGATGAACCGATCGCCACCAGTTCAGTCTTAGCCGTCGGGCGCGTCGCCGTGATCGTTGGGGCGGGTGGCGAAGCGATCGGCGTGCGGGTTTCCAACGGCCGATGGACGACTCGCACACCGCTCATCACTTTGACCTGATCGATCAGGCTTGCTGCAAAAGTCCGGTAAGTCGGCGAAGTGACGCTCTCTGGGCGACGCAGCACTGAGACCGCGCCCAGTTTCGTCGCTTGACTCGATAGCCCCATATCCCGATCGGGATCGAGACTGGTAACGACGACGATGGGCGCTGGTCGCGCGGCCATAATCTGACGGATCGCTTCCAGCCCGTCCATCTTGGGCATGCGGATGTCCATGGTGATCACGTCGGGCCTTAGCCGATTGACGAGTTCCACGGCTTCCATCCCGTTGCCCGCTTCGCCGATTACCTTCAATTCCGGATCGCTCTCCAGAATGAATTTGGTGCTTTGTCTCAAAACGGCTGAATCATCTACAACCAACACTCGAATCACAGGTCGCTCCTGTGGGTAAGTGGTAGATTCGTCGATGCGTAAATTGGTCTGTGCCTTCGACCCTCGATCGCTTTGCGAAACAACCAATTCACGTGTTCCCTGCGTTACTAGTCTACCAAGTTACTAAACTGCCTACTTCAGATCAACTGCGCGATGGTGTCCAACAAGTTGGCTTGATCGAAGTTGCTCTTGACCAGATAGGCGTCCGCGCCCACTTCGATGCCGTGCTCTTTGTCAGTTCGCGAATCCAGCGACGTGACCAAAATCACGGGAATTTTGCGCAGTTTCGTATCGCCCTTAACGGCCTGTGTCAGCTGGAAGCCATCCATGCGCGGCATCAGCACATCGGACACAATCAAGTCCACCATGGCATTGGAGTTGAGCATGCTGACCGCTTCCATCCCATCGGTGGCCAATTGCACTTTGTAACCGGCCGTTTCCAAAATGTTCTTTTCCAGCGTGCGCGTGCTCAACGAATCGTCCACCACCAGCACTGTGGGGCGCTTGGCCTCTTTGCCAGTTTGCGTCTTGCCGCGCTGCGCCGCTGCCGTGCGCCCTTCAATGCCGCGCGCCGATTTCATCAGGTCGGCGGGGTTCAGTGTCATGATGACTTGCCCCGTGCCCAGAATCGTCGCGCCCGCGACGTTGCGCACACGTGACAGTTGACGGCCCAGACTCTTGACGACGGTTTCTTGCTGGCCGACGACCGCGTCCACTAAGAAGGCAATGCGGCGCTTGGCCGAGCCGAGGATGACGACGGGCAGTTTCTCGTCGGGCGAGGTGGTCTGCTCGGCTTGCGGGAGTTCCAACACCGTCACTAACTTCACCATCGACACGGGTTCGTTATCGACGACAATCGCTTGCCGCCCGCTGACGGTTGAAATGTCCTTAGCCGTGATGCGAATGATGCGTTCGACTGCGGAGATGGGGATGCCGTACGTTTGATCGCCGACTTGGACCAGCAACTCTTGCGTGGTGGCCAACGTCAACGGCAGCGTCAGCGTCATGGTCGTGCCCACGCCCAGCGTTGATTCGACATCGACCTGGCCTTGCAGCGCTTCCACATTCTTGCGGACGACATCCATGCCTACGCCGCGGCCGGAAATGTCGGTGATGATCGATCGGGTGGAGAGGCCCGGCGCGAAGATCAAGCGGAGCGCTTCATCATCGTTCAGCGTTTCCATTTCATCGGTCGTGATCAGGCCGTTCTTCAACGCCGATTGTTTGACTTTGTTCCGATTGATCCCGCCGCCGTCGTCGGCCACTTCGATGACGATGTTGTTGCCTTTTTGAAAAGCTTTCAGCGTAATGGTGCCGATGCGGGACTTGCCGGTTTTCTCGCGTTCTTCAGGCTTCTCAATGCCGTGATCGACCGCGTTGCGCAAGAGGTGCATCAACGGATCTTTGATCTCTTCCAGTACCTTGCGATCGAGTTCCGTCTCTTGACCTTCCATCTTCAGTTCGATCTCTTTGCCATTGTCGCGGGCGATGTCGCGCACCATGCGCGGGAAGGCATCGAAGACCGTGGATACCGGCAGCATGCGGACCTTCATCACACCTTCGCCCAGATCGTTAGTGACGCGCGAGAGATGTAAGGCATCGCGTGAGAAGCCGCGCCGCAGATCGCTCACTTGCGCCGAGAGTTGTCGCAACTTTTCCTGGCTGAGATCCAACACTTTCATCAGTGGCCGCAGCGCTTCCACTTCGGTGTCGTGCAGCAGGTTGCTGTTGGTGGCCCGCATCTTCAGCCATTCACGATTCCAATCTTCAATCGCGTGACCGATGGCGTCCACGTCCGTCAACCGTTGATCGATCTTGAGACCGGCTACGAGCAGTTCGCCCGCCTGTGTCATCAACGAATCGATCTTGTTGGTGGCCACGCGGATCGTGTCTTCGATGACGGAGCCAGATTTGCGCCCATCGCCTTTGCCCGATTTAGCTTTGGCGTCAGGTTTCGCTTCTGGCTTAGCCTCAGCCTTCGCTTCGGGTTTGGCTTCAGGCTTAACTTCGACTTTGGTTTCTGCCTTGACGACTGGGGCTTCGACGGCTGCTGGGGCAGTCGGTAGTTCAACTGTTGGAGTTTCGACAGTGACGGCTGGTACTTGAGAAGTGGTGGCTTCGGGTGTCGTCGGTTTGCGTCGAGGAATTGCCTGACCTTGTTCAGCCGCGGCGAGCCGAGTGTGCAGATCGGGCAGATCGAGGCCGTGGGGGCGCTCTTCCAATGCCGCATCGACGATGAGTCCGGCCGCGTCGATGCCTTCGTAAAGCACGTCGCACAGATCGCGAGTCAGCTTGATCTTGCCCGACTTCAGCACGCCGAAGACGCTCTCTAATTTGTGCGCCGTCTTTTCGACTTCGCCAAAGTCGGCTGCGCCTGCGGCACCTTTCAAACTGTGGGCTTCGCGGAAGATCTCTTCCAGCAACGGCTGACGATCATCGCTGTCGGGATTCTCTTCCAACGCGAGTAGGACGCGATTCATCGCTTGAATGTGTTCGGCGGCTTCAATCTTGAAGGTCGCCCGCAATTGCCGCATGATGTCGTCATCGAGTTCAAACATGGCACTACTCCGTTAGAAAGTTGGAGACTGGCTGGAAGCGCTGATCCGTAAACTTTACTCCGCGCTTGCTACGTCGATTTTTTCTTGTGCGCGAGCCGCGCTTCGGCGAGCGCTTGAATATCCGCCCAATCATTTGGATCGAGACCTGCTAAGGCTGTTCGGATGGAACTGATGGCTTTATCCAGTGCAGGGGAATCGCTTTTGGGCGTAGACGCTGGGGTCGCCGCCGAAACCGATCGGGTTGGCTGCGGCCGCGGTTCTGCTTCGGGTGTGATCGTCGCGCGTGTGGGCGCTGGGCGTTTCAAACTGAGCACGGCCCGGACCCGATCGACCAAACCGCGCGTATTGATGGGCTTGGTCCAATAGTCGGCCGCGCCGGCTTCAATGGCTCGCTGACGCGTCACTTCATCGTCAAGCGCGGTGACCATGACGATGCCAGTGCCTTTCATCGTTGGATCCGAGCGGATTTGGCGGCAAATCTCGATGCCGTCCACGTCGCCGGGCAGCAGGATATCCAATAGAATCAAATCGGGCTTGACGGCATGGGCGGCCGCCAGGGCACTATCACTATCGGCCGCGGTCACGATCTCGAAATCAGTGCCGCGCGTCTGCAAGGCAAAGCGAAAGAGTGTTAATAGGTACTGATCGTCTTCGACGACAAGCAACTTGATTTTGTCGGTCATGAACGCATCCTTTGGCGTGCGAGTGAGAATAGTCAGCTTTGTCTTAATCCAGTTTCATAGTAGCGCAAAACAAGGTCACGACGGATTCCAACTGAGTTAACGAGACATTGCAATCCGTCGGCCGTGTAACTAGCCTACATGCGATATTGGGCCGTGACCCCTTTCAACTGCGCGGCCAGATTGGTCATATCCTGGGCCGCTTTTTGGGATTGCTGGGCACCGGCGGCGGTTTGCTGTGCCGCCTGATTGATGTCGGCCATGCCGATGGCGATCTGATCCAGGCCGATCGTTTGTTGGTCCACACTGGCCACGATCTGCTGGGTGGCCAGTGACGACGCCCGCACCAGATCGGCTAGTTCGTTGATTGTCTGAGCGGTGCGGCTGACCATTTCCATGCCAGTGGTGACGCCCTTGGTGCCTTGCTCGGTCGCCATGACGGCGAGGTTGGTGGCCTTCTGAATATCGCCCAGGATGACGCGAACCTGTGCGGCGGCTTGCCGGGATTGGGCGGCCAGCGAGCGCACCTCATCGGCTACGACGCGGAAACTGCGGCCCGCTTCACCGGCCTGCGCGGCTTCGATGGCGGCGTTGAGTGCGAGAATGTTGGACTGTCCCGCGATGTCGCTCACGCTATCGATGATGTCGCCGATCTGCTGCGCCTGTGTGGACAAAGCCAAAATGTTCTGCGCGATGACTTCCACGCGCTCTTTGATGTCGTGCATGCCAGATAGCGAGGCACTGGCCGCATCGACGCCTTTTTGGGCAGCTTGCGCCGCGCGCGTGGACGACTCGGCTACCGTCTGCGCGTGTTGAGCCACCTGTTCGGCCGAGGCCTTGATCTCTTGAACGGTGGCCGTGATTTGGTTGACGGCGCTGGCCTGCTCGCGCGTAGTCGTGGCTTGTTCCGTTGAAGTCGCCAGAATCTGCGTCGCGGCTGCGCTGAGCGTCGTCGTCCCTTGATGGGTCTGTGTGGCCATGTCTTTCAAGCCGCTCAGCATGGCCTCAAGGCTGTGCTTCAGTTGAACAAAATCCCCCCGATATTGACCATTAGTTTGGACGGTCAGATCGCCGTGGGCGACTTGCGCCAAAACCTGGTTGGTTTCGCGAATCGGCGTGATGACAGCATCCAGCGTGGCATTGACACCAGACACGATGTCCTGATACCCACCGTGGAACTTACTCACGTTGCCGCGCACGTTCAAGCGACCCTCGGCGGCCGCTCGGGTCAGGCTGTTGAGCTCGGTGACCAGTTCTTGTAAGGTGTTAACGGCCTGAATCATGCTATAAGCTAAAACGTCGTTATCGGAGCGTGCCACAACTCTGACGGTTAAATCGCCCGCCGCGATCTGTTTGGCTGTCACCGACATTTGCGCAGTGGCTTCAATCATCATGTTTAGATTATTTTTGATTTCGTTGAAGTCACCGTGATAGGTCTCGGTAATCTTGGGCGGCACGTCGCCTTGCGACATCTGCTCGACATATTCTGCGGCGACGTTGAGTGGGCCAACCACTGCGTCGAGCGTTTCATTCAGCCCGCGCAGGATCTTGCGGTAGACCCCCTGCGTCCGATCGGCATTGGCGCGCTTCGCCAAATGTCCTTCGCGCGCGGCATTGATCACCGTGCCGGTCTCTTCTACCAGGATCGTAATGGCCTCGATGCATTGATTGAGGTTATTCTTGATCTCATTGAAATCGCCGTTGTACTTGTCCGTAATCTTGGCGGGCGTGTCGCCCTTGGCGATGCGATCGACATACTCCGCAGCGACGTTCAGCGGACCGATCACGGCGTCGAGCGTATCATTCACGCCCTGTACGATGTCCCGATAACCGCCCTGGAATTTGTCGGCGTGGCCGCGTGTCGCCAGGCGACCATCGATGGCGGCTGTGGTCAGCAGCTTGAGTTCGGCGACCAGACCGCGCAGGGCCTCGATGGTCTGCTTGAGCGCTGGGCTGATCTCGTCCTGCGCATCTTTGAGCGTGATCTCCACACTGAGGTCACCGGCCGCGATCTTACGCATACAGTCGATGACGTTGGTCTGAAGATCATCGGCGAATTGATCCATCGCCATGGCCATGCTGCCAATCTCGTCCTGACGATTCATCTTGAGGCGTTGATTCAAGTGGCCTAAGCGCATCTCCTGAAGGGTCTGGACGGTCTTGATCAACGGTCCCGTAATGCTCCGAGTGATGGTGACGCCCAACGCCACCGCCAATACCAATCCGATGGCCGATAGTACAATCAAGGTCGTACTGGCTTGCGCGAACTCTTGATCGGCATGATCATCCAGCCCTTTGGCTTGCTCCATGCTGAGCGTCATGAGTCGGTCAGTCGCCGTGGATATGGTGGTGCGCGCGATCGAGGCCGCCGCGCTGCTCTTGAGCAGATCGGTGGCCGCCTGCAGATTGCCCGCTTTCGTTTGACGGATGATTTCAGCCACGGCTGGTTGATAAGTCGCCCAGGCTGTCTCTAATTTGGAGAGTTCGCCTGCGGCGGCCGGGGACAAGTCTCCGGCCCGATAGGCGGCGATATCCTGATTGATTGCCTCAATATTGGCGGCAATTTGAACTTCGAGGGCGGCTTGCTCCTCGGGCACGAGCACAAATTTGTAGACATCGCCGCGCATCTTGTACATCAAAGCGTCGATGTTCCCGAGGTTGTCGTTTGGTACCAGATTGTTGTGGTACATATGCGACGTTTGTTCCTGCAAGGCGTTCATCGAAAAGTAGGCCACCACCGTGCCTACCACAATAATCATGGCGACAAACAAAAAGCCGCCAATGAGTTTGGGGCCGATCTTTAGATTATTCAAGACTTTCATGCAGATTCTCCCGGATAAGAGGGTCGCGCGTGGCGACACAGAATGAGCCTGACGCTGAGCATATCATGTGCATCTGGCAGGGCGAATTCCGGTTCAGTTACGAGTGTATTGCAGCCGGTGTCGGCAAATTGGTGGTGGCGTCATGCGCGTATAATCGTTCGAACCGGCCGTCTTGACGGGCAAGCGGATCGGCTCGGACGTTGGGGCGCGAAGGATCAATCGAATACGGTGGGTTGCGCCAAACTTGATCGGCGGTGAATTACTTGTTTGCTTTTTCTTGCTTGCGATGAGCTAATCGTATTTCGGCGATGGCTTGAATTTCCTGCCAATCACCCGGTTCCAATTGTGACAGCGTGCTCCGCATCGCTTGCAGATACTGGTCCAAATCGACAGCTGAGGCTGCCTGCGAACCTATGGCCCCAGCTGCTTCTGAACCCTTAGCGATTAGGGTGGCCATCGAGAGTGGTCCGGTTTTGGCGGGTTTGAGATTGAGCACAGCTTGCACTCGTTCGGCGAGGCCGCTGGCCCGTATGGGTTTGACCCAATAGTCCACTGCACCCGCCTGTGCTGCGTTGTCGCGCGTCACCGGATCGCTTAAGGCGGACATGATCACGATGCGGGTATGGTGCAGTGACGGATCGGCCCGTACGCGACGGCAAATCTCAAGGCCATCAATTGCACCTGGCAGTAGAATATCCAACAGGATAAGTGCGGGCCGCAACTGGCGGGCGAGCAAAAGGGCCGTCTCGCCTTCCAAGGCCGTGGCAACTTCGAACTCGTTTAGCTTAATCGTCAAACTCGTCTTGAGCAACGTTAGCAAATGAGTATCGTCTTCAACTACCAAGATAGGTATTTTTGTGCTCATCGGTTACCTCGAACAGCATTTAGATTCGATATTGTGCGATGATGCCCTTGAATTGACTCGCCACGTCGCTTAAGTCCTGAGCCGCGCGTTGAGATTGCTGAGCACCAGCAGCGGTTTGTTGCGACGCCTGATTGATGTCGGCCATCCCGATCGCGATCTGATCCAGGCCGATCGTTTGCTGATCAACACTGGCCACGATCTGCTGGGTAGCCATCGATGTGGTGCGGACTAGATCGGCTAGTTCGTTGATCGTCTGGGCCGTGCGACTGACCATCTCGATGCCGTCGGTCACACCCTTAGTGCCTTGCTCAGTGGCCATCACGGCGAGGTTGGTGGCCTTCTGAATATCGCCCAGGATGACGCGGACTTGCGCGGCGGCCTGCCGAGATTGGGCGGCCAGTGAGCGCACCTCGTCGGCCACGACGCGGAAACTGCGGCCCGCTTCACCGGCCTGTGCGGCTTCGATCGCGGCGTTCAACGCCAGAATGTTGGATTGTCCCGCGATGTCGCTCACGCTATCGATGATGTCACCAATTTGCTGCGCCTGCATGGACAACGCCAGGATGTTCTGCGCGATGGCTTCCACGCGCTCTTTGATGTCGTGCATGCCCGACAATGACGCGCTAGCGGCATCAACTCCCTTCTGCGCGGCGTGGGCCGCCTGATCGGAATCCTGCGCAACCTTCTGAGCATGATGCACGACTTGTTCAGCGGCGGCCTTGATCTCCTGCACGGTGGCGGTAATCTGATTGACCGCGCTGGCTTGCTCGCGCGTTGACGAAGCCTGTTCGGTGGACGCAGCCAGAATCTGGGCGGCGGCGGAGTTGATGGTGGCGCTGCCCGATTGGGTCTGCGTGGCCAGGCCGGTCAGACCGTTCAACATGGTTGTGAGACTGTTCTGGAGCAGGGCGAAGTCGCCGCCGTAGTGACCGGTGGGGCGGACACTTAGATCACCGTGAGAAACTTGCGCGAGGAGCCGGCTGGTCTCGTCGATGGGGGCAATGACGGCATCAAGCGTGGCATTGACGCCTTCAACGATCTTGCGGAAGTCGCCCTGATGTTTAGCGGCATCAGCGCGCTTGGTGAGTTGACCTTGCAGCGCAGCCTGTGACAGCCCGGAGATATCGGCGACTAGCCCCGCTAGTTCTTGAAGACAGGCATTCAAGTTATCGCGCAAGCCGTTGAACTTGCCGTTGAACTGTTCGACGATGGGCTGCGGTAGATCGCCGCGGCTGATGCGGGCGACGTAGTCGGAGGCGATGCGCAGTGGCTTGATGACGGCCTCGATGCAGAGGTTGAGATTATTCTTCAATTGATTGAAGTCGCCCTTATACTCACTCGTAATGAGCGGTGGCATGTCGCCCTGCGCGATCTGCTTGACGTAGTCGGCGGCGACATTGAGCGGACCAATCACGGCGTCGAGCATGGCGTTAATGCCCTTGATCATCTTGCCGTTTTCGCCGATGTATTTAGTGGCATCGGCGCGGACTGCCAGCCGACCTTCGAGGGTGGCATTGATCAACATATTGATGTCGTCATTCCGCATGTGCACGGTATCGATCAGAGTATTCAGATTATTCTTGATCTCGTTGAAGTCGCCGTTGTATTTATCTACAATCTTGGCGGGGATGTCGCCCTTGCTGATGCGGTCGACGTACTCGGCGGCCACATTCAACGGGCCAATAACGGCATCGAGCGTATCGTTGACGCCGCGCACGATGTCCCGATAAGCGCCGCCAAACCGATCGACGTTACCGCGGGTCGCCAAGCGACCATCTACCGCGGCTTTGGTGAGCAGGTTCGCTTCGGCAACCAGGCCGCGTAGCGAATCGGTGGTCTTCATCAAGACAGGGCTGATCTCATCCTGCGCGTCTTTGGGTGCGACGTTAGCGCTCAAGTCACCAGCCGCGATCTTCTGCATAGTCCCGATGACGTTGGTCTGCAAGTCGTCGGCGAATTGATCGAGCGTCGTGGCCATCACGCCGATTTCATCTTTGCGATCCATCTTCAGGCGCAGGCCGAGGTGGCCTTTGCCCATCTCTTGAATCATCTCAACGGTGCGCGTTAACGGACGACTCAGCCCGTTGCTGATCACAATTCCCAGAGTGGCACTCAGGATGCCGACAATGACACCAATGGCGATGAGTAGGGTAGTCGTTTGTGAAATGATCTGGGCGGCGTCTCGTTCTTCTTGCGCGTTAAGTTCATTCGCCAGGGTGACCACTTTATCAATGACAGCTCGGTGCTCTTCATACTTGGGTTGCAATTCGGTCCGGACGATCGTCTTCGCTTTATCGAGATCGCCCGCCTGGATCGCCGGCAGGAAATCTACATCACGCGCGTTGAAAAATGCCATGGCCGGCTCGTACGAAGAAGTTACCAGCGTTTGCTTAAGCGTGCCATCGGACAATGCCTTGGCCCAGTAAGCATGGCGCTCTTCGTAAGCGGTGCGCAAAGTTTTGGCCTGCTCGATGAGTTGATTAACGGTCGACTGGTCAGCCTTAGCTTCCACTGCGTTGATCAATTGCAGCGCGTTCAAATACGACTCGATAATGTATTCGGGTGGCGGCAAGATGTCGGCTACCACATCTTTGCCTTGCACGATGCGGGTGTAAATCGGGCCGTTTACTTCGACCGTGCTCATGCTGGTGTAGGCGTAGACTCCAAACACGCTCAGCCCCAGCACGCTGAGAGCAACGAGCATCAGAAGTTTCGAGCGGACCTTGAGATTCTTCAAGTTAATCATGGCCTGTCTCTCCGAACGGATTCAGATCGGGTTGTTAACCTGCTTACAAGCGGGCAGCGGAACCATTGATTTTGATAGTAACAATGGTCACAGAATAGCATGCCAGCCCGTCGCGTGCGGTTTCCGATAGGTTACGAATATATTGCAGAGACAGGTCAATGTGGAAAAGACTGAAGTATTGGCCCAAGTACACAACCCGCCCGGGTCAACAAGGCGGGTTGTGTAGCGGTACAGCAATGCGGTGAAGTTACATGCGATATTGCGCGACGACGCCCTTGAGTTGAGTGGCGAGGTCGGTCAGGTCCTGGGCGGCACGTTGCGATTGCTGCGCGCCGGAAGCAGTTTGTTGGGCGGCCTGATTGATGTCGGACATCCCGATCGCGATCTGATCCAACCCGATCGTTTGCTGCTCGACCCCGGCCACGATCTGCTGGGCGGCTTGGGCAGACGTATCCACAGCACGGGCCAGTTCCTGAATGGTGTTGGCGGTGCGGCTGACCTGCTCGATGCCGGCGTTGACGCCCTTGGTACCTTGCTCGGTAGCCATGACGGCGAGGTTGGTGGCTTTCTGGATGTCGCCCAGAATGACCTTGACCTGCGCGGCGGCCTGGCGAGACTGCTCGGCTAACGAGCGGACTTCGTCGGCGACGACGCGGAAGCCCTTGCCGGCTTCGCCGGCCTGGGCGGCTTCGATGGCGGCGTTGAGCGCGAGGATGTTGGATTGTCCGGCGATGTCGGTGACGGTGTCGATGATGTCGCCGATCTGCTGGGTCTGTTCGCTCAGCGCCAGAATGTTCTCGGCGATGGCTTCGACCTTGGCGCGAATGTCCTCCATGCCATTGAGAGACGAGTTCGACGCTTCGGCGCCGCGTTGAGCGGTCTCGGCCGCGCGGGCAGCGCCTTCGGCCACGGCCTGCGCGCGTTGGGCGACTTGCTCGGCGCTGGCTTTGATCTCTTGGACAGTGCTGGTGATCTGGTTGACGGCGCTGGCCTGCTCGCGGGTGGTGGAGGCCATCTGCGTAGACGAGGCTAGGATCTGAGCAGATGCGGAGGTCATGTTGACGGCGCTCTGCTGGGTTTGACCGGCCATGTTCTTGAGGCCGCCCAACATCGTCTCGATGCTTTGTTTGAGCAAAGCAAAGTCACCTTTATAGTGGCCGTTCATGCTGACAGCCAGATCGCCGCGGGCCACCTGCGCCAACAGTTGTTTGGTGTCGTCGATGGGGGCGATGACGGAATCGAGGGTGGCGTTGACGCCTTCCACGATCTTGCGGAAGTCGCCGCCATGCTTGGCCGCCTCGGCGCGGGTCGCCAGTTGGCCTTCGAGTGCGGCCGCGCTCAATCGGTTGGCATCAGCCACCAATGCATTCACGGCGTCGATGCATTGATTCAGGTTGCTTTTGATCGCATTGAAGTCGCCATTGTAGTTGGCCGTGATCTTGACCGGAATACTCCCGACGGCGATCTGGGCGACGTACTCGGCGGCGACGTTCAACGGGCCAATGACGGCATCGAGCGTATCGTTGACACCCTGCACGATCTTGCGATAGTCTCCCTGATGCTTATTGGCATCGGCGCGGGTGGCCAACTTGCCTTCAACGGCGGCCTTGCTCAACAGGTTCGCGTCGGCAACGAGCGCGTTGACCGCGTCGATGCACTGATTCAAGTTGTTCTTGATGGTATTGAAATCGCCGTTGTAGTTGTCGACGATCTTCGCCGGAATGTTACCCTTGCTGATGCGATCGACGTACTCAGCCGCGACGTTGAGCGGGCCAATGACAGCATCGAGCGTATCGTTGACGCCCTGCACGATCTTGCGGAAGTCCCCCTGATGCTTGTTGGCATCAGCCCGAGTGGCGAGTTTGCCCTCGACGGCAGCCTTGCTCAACAGATTCGCGTCGGCAACGAGCGCGTTGACCGCGTCGATCTTATCGGCTTCAGCCAGCAACTCGTTCATCATTTGAACCATGTTGTTGAGGTTGGCCTTGATGATGTTGTACTGGCCTTTGTATTCGGTTGAAGTCACCGTTGTACTTATCGGTGATCTTGGCGGGAATATCGCCCTTGGCAATCCGATCGACATACTCGGCGGCGACGTTCAGCGGGCCAATGACGGCATCGAGCGTATCGTTGACGCCCTGCACGATCTTGCGATAGTCCCCCTGATGTTTGGTGGCCTCAGCCCGAGTGGCGAGTTTGCCCTCGACAGCGGCCTTGCTCAACAGATTCGCGTCGGCGACGAGCGCGTTGACCGCGTCGATGCACTGATTCAAGTTGTTCTTAATGGTATTGAAATCGCCGTTGTAGTTATCGACGATTTTAGCCGGAATATTGCCCTTGCTGATCTTATCGACGTAGTCGGCGGCGACGTTGAGTGGGCCAATGACGGCGTCGAGCGTGTCATTGACGCCCTGCACGATCTTGCGGAAGTCACCTTGATGTTTGTCCGAGTTCGCACGTACCGCCAGCCGACCTGCCTGCGCCGCGTCGTTTAACTTATTGGCATCGGCGACGAGCGCATTCACCGCGTCGATGCACTGATTGAGGTTGTTTTTAATAGTATTGAAATCGCCGTTGTAGTTGTCGGTGATCTTGGGCGGGATGTTACCCTTGCTGATCTTATCGACGCAGTCGGCGGCGACGTTCAACGGCCCGATGACGGCATCGAGCGTGTCGTTGACGCCCTGCACGATCTTGCGGAAGTCGCCCTGATGTTTGCTCGCATCCGCGCGCGTGGCCAATTTACCTTCAACGGCCGCCTGACTCAACTTGTTGGCATCAGCGATCATAGCGTTGACCGCGTCGATGCACTGATTGAGGTTGTTCTTGATTTCATTGAAGTCGCCGTGATAGGTGTCCGTAATCTTGGCCGGGATATCACCTTTGGCAATCCGATCGACATATTCGGCCGCGACGTTCAGCGGGCCAATGACAGCGTCGAGCGTATCGTTGACGCCTTGCACGATCTTGCGGAAGTCGCCCTGATGCTTGCTAGCATCCGCGCGTGTGGCGAGACGCCCGTCGACGGCAGCCTTGCTCAACAGATTCGCGTCGGCAACGAGCGCGTTGACCGCGTCAATACATTGATTGAGGTTGTTCTTGATCTCGTTGAAGTCGCCGTGATAGGTGTCGGTGATCTTGGCGGGAATATCACCCTTGGCGATGCGATCGACGTACTCGGCGGCGACGTTCAGCGGGCCGATGACGGCATCGAGCGTGTCGTTGACGCCCTGCACGATCTTGCGGAAGTCACCCTGATGTTTGCTGGCATCGGCGCGGGTCGCTAACTTGCCGTCGACGGCGGCCTGACTCAACTTGTTGGCATCGGCAATCATAGCGTTGACGCGTCGATGCATTGATTGAGGTTGTTCTTGATTTCGTTGAAGTCGCCGTGATAGGTGTCCGTAATCTTGGCCGGGATATCACCTTTGGCAATCCGATCGACATATTCGGCCGCGACGTTCAGTGGCCCGATGACGGCATCGAGCGTGTCGTTGACGCCCTGCACGATCTTGCGGAAGTCACCCTGATGTTTGGAGGCATCGGCGCGGGTCGCTAACTTGCCGTCGACGGCGGCCTGACTCAACTTGTTGGCATCGACGATCAACGCATTCACGGCGTCGATGCATTGATTCAAGTTGTTCTTGATCTCGTTGAAGTCGCCGTGATAGGTGTCGGTGATCTTGGCGGGAATATCACCCTTGGCGATGCGATCGACGTACTCAGCCGCGACGTTCAGCGGGCCGATGACAGCGTCGAGCGTGTCGTTGACGCCCTGCACAATGTCCCGATAGGCGCCACCGAACTTATCGGCGTTGCCGCGGGTCGCCAACCGCCCTTCAACCGCAGCCTTGGTCAGCAGCTTGGCTTCGGCCACTAGACCGCGCAGCGACTCGGTCGTCTTCATCAAGGCTGGGGTGATCTCATCCTGCGCATCTTTCGCGGCGACATCCGTGCTCAAGTCGCCCGCCGCAATCTTTTGCATGACACCTACCACATTCGATTGCAGATCATCGGCGAACTGATCCATCGTGTTGGCAAGTACCCCAATCTCATCCTGGCGCTTCATCTGCAAACGGGTTTTCAGGTGACCCAGGCGCAATTCGCCAATCAAGCTAACGGTTTGTTGCAGCGGCTGTGTCAAACTTCTCGCCAGCAATGTGGCGACACCGGCAATGATAAGCGCGGCGATTGCGGCCACAACCAGCATGACGGTCTGGAGGTGAGTCACATCGGCAAAGGCTTCACGGTCATCCAGTTCGTTAATTAGCCCCCACGTGTGACCAGTAATTGGATAATAAGCGCCCAATACCTGTGTACCACGATAATCAGGATACTCGCTTTCGCCCGTCTGGCCGGCTAATACAGCCCGTGATGCGACAGTATCAATCTTCAGTTCAAGTTCAGCCCGTTCTTTGATGAGGCCCGCTTGTTTCAGAGTTTCAGTAAAGCGCGAGGGCGTGATGAAATAGCCGTCTTGATTCACCAAATATATTTCGCCGGTTTCGCCTAGGCGATCTGCCACCAATCGCTCAGTCAACAGATCTGAGGTTAGTGTGCCACCGACCACACCGACGACTTTGTTATCGACAATGACGGGCGCGGCTGCGACAAACGTGAGTTTGCCGGTAGCCCGCGAGATGACGGGATCGGCAAAAACCGCTTCGCCATTTACGGCACGCTGGAAATACTCGCGATCGCCCAAACTGAGGGCGCTGCCACTGGTCACATACACGGACTGACCATCGGGCGTGGCCAGGAACATCGTATCGTAGATCTTCCATTGATCGAAGTACTGCTTAATGGCTTCACCCGCTTTGGCGGGATCCATCGTGCGGACGCGCGCCGTGCCAGCGGTCGTGACCATATCGTCGACACGCTCGGCGATCCATTGTTCGAGCGCTTTGCCCTCGGTCTTCACACTGCGGAGCAGGTCGGTGGTGATGAGCTCGTGAATCGCCTGCTGGCTTTGGGTGTAAGCCACCACACAGACGATGGTGAGCGGCATAACGACACTAACATGAACAACATCACTAGTCTGAACATCAGAGACTGATTCCAGCGCACCCGCTGGGCCGTCGACTGCGTAGAAGAGACCGAAAGACTTGCCATGGCTGCTCCTTGCTCATTCAACTCAATTGATCAGATTGAAGATTAGGACGTTTGTGTTGGCTTTCACTTGAAATCATAGTAACGCAACTACCTCGCTCAGCGAGTTCCGATTGAGTTAAGAGCACATTGCAGTTGGATGCCGACCCCGCGGCAAAAAACGCCGATCGACGTCAACAAGGCGGGTTGTGTAGCGGTAAAGCAATGCGGTGAAGTTACATGCGATATTGCGCGACGACGCCCTTGAGTTGAGTGGCGAGGTCGGTCAGGTCCTGGGCGGCACGTTGCGATTGTTGCGCGCCGGAAGCGGTTTGTTGAGCCGCCTGATTGATGTCGGACATCCCGATCGCGATCTGGTCCAACCCGATCGTTTGCTGCTCGACCCCGGCCACGATCTGCTGAGCGGCTTGGGCAGACGTATCCACGGCACGGGCCAGTTCCTGAATGGTGTTGGCGGTGCGGCTGACCTGCTCGATGCCGGCGTTGACGCCCTTGGTACCTTGCTCGGTAGCCATGACAGCGAGGTTGGTGGCTTTCTGGATGTCGCCCAGAATGACCTTGACCTGCGCGGCGGCCTGGCGAGACTGCTCGGCTAACGAGCGGACTTCGTCGGCGACGACGCGGAACCCTCGACCGGCTTCGCCCGCTTGCGCGGCTTCGATGGCGGCGTTGAGGGCGAGGATGTTGGATTGCCCGGCGATGTCGGTGACGGTGTCGATGATGTCGCCGATCTGCTGGGTCTGCTCGCTCAGCGCCAGGATGTTGTCGGCGATAGCTTCGACCTTGGCGCGAATGTCCTCCATACCGCTCAGCGACGCTTTAGAAGCCTGCGTTCCGCGTTGAGCCGTTGCGGCGGCATGACTTGCGCTCTCGGCTACGGCCTGCGCGCGCTGCGCGACTTGCTCGGCGCTGGCTTTGATCTCTTGCACCGTGGCTGTCACTTGATTGACGGCACTGGCTTGCTCGCGGGTGGTGGAGGCCATCTGTGTGGATGAACTTAGAATTTGCGACGAAGCCGCGGTCATGTTGACGGCGCTCTGCTGGGTTTGACCGGCCATGTTCTTGAGGCCACCCAACATCGTCTCGATGCTTTGTTTGAGCAAAGCAAAGTCGCCTTTGTAGTGACCGTTCATGCTCACGGTGAGATCGCCGCGCGCGACTTGGCCTAACAACTGCTTAGTGTCGTTGATGGGGGCGATGACGGAATCGAGGGTGGCATTGACACCCTCCACGATCTTGCGGAAGTCACCCTGATGCCTGGTCGCATCGGCACGGGTAGCAAGTTGACCCTCGATCGCCGCCGCGCTCAAGCGGTTGGCGTCAGCGACCAATGCATTCACGGCGTCGATGCACTGATTCAGGTTGTTCTTGATCGCATTGAAGTCGCCATTGTAGTTGTCGGTGATCTTGGGCGGAATCTCACCTTTGCTGATCTGAGCAACGTAATGGGCGGCGACATTCAACGGGCCGATTACGGCATCGAGCGTATCGTTGAAGCCTTGGATGACATCGCGATACTTGCCCTGGTGCCGGTTCACATCAGCGCGCACCGACAAGCGACCCTCCACCGCGGCCTGACTCAGCATGCGCGCATCGGCCAGCATCGCTTCTTCGATCTGTTTGGTCTCGGTGATGTCGCGACTGACGCCTACCAGCGCGATCGGCTTGCCGTGCTCATCCATAATCGGCACTTTGGTAGTCAACAACCAGCGTTGCGCGCCCGTTGTATCGACGGTGGTCTCTTCGCTATTCAACAACGGGCGTCCCGATTTGATCAGCGCTTGTTCGTCCGCAAAATACTTGGATGCCAGTTCGCGCGGGAAGATGTCAAAGTCATTCTTGCCCATCATCTGTGACGTGTCACGCGCGCCCATCAACTGCGCATGCGCGATGTTGTGCACGAGGAAGCGACTGTCCGCATCTTTGATGAACACTTTGTCGGGCAAGTTGTCGATCAAGGTGCGCATGAGTAAGCGCTCGCGGGTCAGGGCCGCCTCCGATTGTTTTTGCGTGGCGACTGCAGCCTTCAATTGCTCCAGACTCTCGTCGATGTGCAAGAAGGAATCGCGCGTAGCACGCGTGTACTCATCGGCGTCGGCTGTCGCGACGACAAAATCTACGTCACCGTTGGCCAGTTGTCTCAAACTGTTCGCCACCCGATCAACCTCGGTAGCCTGATATGCCGTCACTTTGGTCAGCGTCGTTACATCCTGCACTACTTCGATGTGGCCGACGCGCTGCCCTTGTTGATCGACAATGTAAGCCGAATCAACCTGGAAGTCTTTGCCCAACTGCTTGAAGCGGGTCTGCAGTCGACCAGCCCGCAAGCTCTGCACACCGCAATTCGCAGTGCGGCAAATTTCAGCGTTCCAGTTCTCGCACGCCTTCCCCAGCACATCTTGACGGCGGACGTTCAACATCTTCTCCACGGGGCGATTGATAAACGTCCAATTCATATCCAGATCCGTCACCGAGATCGGGAAGGGGATCGCGTCGAGCAACTGCTCGTACCAGAAGACCTTAGCGACGATCGTATCCAGCGTGCCATTGACGCCCGCGACAATGGTGCGGAATTCGCCTTGATGTTTGCCCGCATCGGCACGCGTGTCAAACCGTTGCGCCGTAGCGGCCTGGCTAAGCCAGTGCGTATCGGTTACCAATGCATTGATCGCGTCGATGCACGTGTTCAGGTTGTTGGCCAATTCGTTGAAGTCGCCGCGATAGGCCGTGGTGATTTTGGTCGGAATGTCGCCTTTGGAAATGCGATCGACATATTCGGCGGCGACGTTGAGCGGGCTGATGACGGCGTCAAGCGTGTCGTTGACGCCCTGCACGATCTTGCGGAAGTCGCCTTGATGTTTGCTCGCATCGGCGCGCACCGACAAGTGACCGTCAACGGCGGCCTGGCTCAGCGCGTTCGCATCCCCAATCAAGGCATTGACGGCATCGATGCAGCGATTCAGACTCAACTTGATCTCATTGAATTCACCCTGAAAATCGGCCGTAATCTTGGGCGGAATCTCGCCCCGGCTGATGCGGGTCACATAATCGGCCGACGTGCGCAGCGGCGTTACGACGGCGTCGAGCAGACGGTTGATCCCACCAATCATCTTGCCGTTGTAGCCACTGTACTTGCTCACATCGGCGCGCACAGTCAGCTGCCCGGCGATGGCCGCGTCAAGCAATAATTCAATATCACGGCTGCGCATGGAAACGACTTCCACGACGCTGTTGATGCTGCGCTTGATGTGATCAAAATCACCACGATAATCGGCGGTGACTGGCGCGGGGGAGCGTCCATTGGCAAAGTCCATCAACGCGGCTGCCGCCAGATTGAGCGGCCCGATCACGGTCTCAAGCGTGTCGTTGACGCCCTGCACGATCTTGCGGAAGTCACCTTGATGTTGACTGGCATCAGCGCGGGTTGACAATTGCCCATCCAGTGCCGCCGTGCTCAAGCGGTTCACATCGACGACCAACAGGTTGATTGCGTCGATGCACTGATTGAGGTTGTTCTTGATGGCGTTGAAGTCGCCGTGATAGGTGTCCGTAATCTTGGCCGGAATGTCGCCTTTAGCGATGCGGTCGACATACTCGGCGGCTACGTTGAGCGGACCGATCACTGCATCCAATGTGTCGTTGACGCCTTGCACGATCTTGCGGAAGTCGCCCTGATGTTGACTGGCATCGGCGCGGATGCTGAGTCGGCCGTTGATGGCGGCCAGGTGCAACTGCCGGGTATCGGTGATCAGCGCGTTGACGGCATCGATGCAGGTGTTGAGGTTGTTTTTGATCTCGTTGAAGTCGCCGCGATAAGTACCGGTGATCTTGGTCGGAATATCACCTTTGGCGATGCGCTCGACGTATTCGGCAGCGACGTTGAGCGGCCCAACCACCGCGTCGAGCGTATCGTTGATGCCCTGCACGATTGCACGGTAACCGCCTCGGAACCGATCGGGATGGCCGCGTGCCGCCAGATTGCCAGCCACGGCGGCTTGCGTCAAATGATCGGTCTCGGCTAATAGCCCGCGCAGCGCTTCGACGATCTTTTGTTCGGCCGCCGCAATCTCATCGCCTTCGTCGGCAAACTTTACCTCGATCGCCAGATCACCGTCGGCCAGTTTCTGCAGATTACCGTTGAGCAGCGTTTGCAGATCATCGGCAAACTGATCCATCGTACCGGCCAGCACGCCGATTTCATCTTGGCGTTTGAGATTGAGCCGCTGGCCCAAGTGACCTCGGCCCATCTCTTTGATCGTGTGCACGGTGCGGCTCAGCGGACGCGTAATGTGCAGTGAGAGGGCAACGCCCATGATGAGCGCTAACGCAATCCCAATGAGGCCGGTCGTGGTGGTCGCAGTGGTGGAGGTGGTATAGACAGTTTGACCATTCCGTTGCGATTCGCTGGCCCGCTGTTCGTTGAGCTGGACAAGTCGGGCCGCCGACTGTTCGACGGCAGTCTGGCTTTTGAGTGCTTCGCCGCCGACCAGACTATGAAGTGCGGCCTGAGTCTTACCGATTTGAGCTTGTCTGATGATGTCCAGCGCGCGCTGTTGATAAGCGATCCACGCTTTGTCCAACACGACTAATTCGTCGTGCTGGGCAGCCGAAAGATCGGAGGAGCGCAGCTCGGTGATGCTGGCCGTGATGGCCTTCAGATCCTCATCGACAGCTTGTTGCGTCACTGTGAGCTGTTGATTGACCACAGTCGTTGAATGGCACGCGACACAACCAGTACCGTCCTCGCTGGCGACATCGGTTTCACTGGGGATCGGTATGGCTAGATACTGATGCAAGTCGCCGCGTAGCCGATAAAGATAGGTGCTGATCTGGCTAAGTTGAGCAGCAGGTAAAGTGTGTTTCTGGTACATGTCAGCTAGATCGATACTGAGGGTACGCATGTTCAGCGAACTCACTACCGTGACCGCGGCTAACAGCAGCGCGACGATGATGAAGCTGCCAACGAGCTTGAAACTGATGCGACGATTGACAAACAGATTCATGGCTGTCCCTCTCTTACCCGATAATGGTCGCACGCTTGGAGCAGCGCAGCACGCGACTTGCCGCCGGTTCTGTTTACACTTTGTTACGGCTCGATAGTAATCCTAAACTGAAACGGCGCGGGTTTCGATTGAGTTAAGAAGAAATTGCAACCAACCGTTCGCCAAGCAGGCACAATTGCAACAAACAGACAGTGGACTGGCTAGGCAGCTTCAGCGGCGGCTCTAGCCTGAGCAACGTGAACGTTGTGAAGCGAGGTTTGCAGCACATCCGCTACGCCGGAAGTGAGTGGATCGCCGTGACCGAAGTAAATGGTGCGCACGTTGAGGCGGCACAAGCGCTCGAGGGCGTTAACGAATCGATCCTCATACGTGTTGTCAGTCGAACGAATGATGACGGGCGTGTCGCCAACAAACAAGACGCCGTCCGTCTGGCAATACAAACAGACCGAATCGTCACTGTGACCCGGGGTATAGATCACTTCAAAGACACGGTCGCCGCAGTGCAGACGCTGCCCATCGGTCAAGAGCGCATCGGCGCCGGCGAACGGCGAGTGAGCATATACGATCGGGTTATAGCGTTCGCGGATTTTCGGCAGCAGCGCCGTATGATCGAAGTGGCTGTGCGTGAAGATCACCTGCTCGATCGGTTGTTTGCCGACCCCAGTGGGCGCAGTGGCGATCCGATCGAAGATCGCCGGATCGTTGCCCACGTCGATCAGGGTGTTGACATCATCGAGCGCACTCCAGTTGCCCAGCACTAGATACACGTTGCTGGAGTACACCATGCTCTTGGGAGTCGTCAGATTGCTGATGCGCATAGTGAGCGTTAATCGGCCGAAGCGTCGGTCTAGTTGTTGCTTGAGATTTTCTGAAAAATTTGTGCCGCTTGAGTGACTTGCCGGAATAAGCCGTCGCATTCGGCGGGGATCTTCTGGGTCTGCTCGGTGACGAAGAACCCGTTGTCAATCAGAGCGCTATGAAACATCTTGATCACGTCGATACGCTGTTCGGGTGTGAAGTGCAGCAGCACGTTCTTGCACACGATCAGACCGAAGTCAGTGCGCACCGGTTGCAGTGAGAGCAGATCGTGACGCTGAAACTGTACGGACATGCGGATCTCTTCAATGAGCCGGAAACACCCCGGCTCGGTATCCGGTTCAAAATAGCGGTGAAAAATCTCAGCGGGGATGCGTTTGAGTTGTTCTTCGGGATAGACGCCGCGGCCGATGATGGTGCCGAAGTCGCTTTCGTCGATGTCCGTGGCTGAGATGCGTAAGTTGCGGAATAAGAACTTGCCCATGTGTTCGCGAAAGATCATCGCTAGCGAATAAGGTTCTGGTCCCATGGCACAGCCCGCGTCCCAAATACGAATGTAGCGATTCTGCGACAGCACTGGCAGGGCGTGCTCGGCCAGCAGGTCAAGCGTTTGTTGATCGCGAAAGAAAAAGGTAAAAGCCATGACGTTGGTCCTATAGTTCGACAGCCCGATAGTGCGATTAGATCACATTAGCTATTAGACGTTGCGATGCAACTCGCGCCCTCATTAACCTACTTCTTGATGCACGATGATGCGTTCGTCTTTCAGGAGCGCTTCCAGATTCAGGATGATGAGCATGTCCTTGGTAACGCCTTGAACGTACTCATCTTTCGTGGCGGCTTGAGCGGCCAATGCCGCTTTGATTTCGGACAATGGCAGGCTGGTCGCGCCTTTCACATCGTCGGCCAGGATGCCAACTTCCAAGCCAGCCGCGTTGACCAGAATCACTTTCGTCGAATCGGTGA